>JAWKOK010000097.1:0-16924 GCA_041391205.1 Caldilineaceae bacterium | reverse complement strand
CACGGCGCCGGTGATCCACAGTTCGCTCAACGCGGTCATCGCCATCACCCAGTCGGCGTGCTACTACGTGGTGCGCTGTCTCATGGACGACGAAGTGCCCATGAACGCCGGCTGTTTTGCGCCGGTAACGGTGGTGGCGCCGGGCAACAGCGTGGTCAACGCGGACGCGCCGGCCGCGGTCGCGGGCGGCAACGTGGAGACCTCCCAGCGCATCACCGACGTGGTGCTGGGTGCGCTGGCCCAGGCGCTGCCGGATCGCATCCCCGCGGCCAGCCAGGGGACCATGAACAACCTGACCATCGGCGGGCTGCGCGGGGACCACACGCCTTACGCCTACTACGAGACCATCGGCGGCGGCATGGGCGCGGCGCCCCAGGGCGACGGTCTGAGCGGCGCGCAGGTGCACATGACCAACACGCTCAACACGCCGGTGGAGGCGCTGGAGCTGGCCTTTCCCTTCCGGCTGCGTCGCTATGCGCTGCGGCCCGAAAGCGGCGGGCGCGGACGCAACCGGGGCGGCGACGGCATTGTGCGCGAGTACGAAATCTTGGCCCCGGCCACGGTGACCATGTTGAGCGAGCGACGCGCGGTGGCGCCGTGGGGGTTACAGAGCGGTGAGGACGGCAAGCTCGGACGCAACACCATTGTGCGCGCAGACGGCGAGACAGAGGTGCTGCCGAGCAAGTTCACCCGGCGCGTCTTTGCGGGCGATCGCATCCGGGTGGAGACACCTGGGGGCGGTGGTTGGGGACGGGCGGATGAAGACGAGCATGCTGCGTAAAGCGAAGGATCAATCCGCGGTGGGCGATTAAGCAAGCAGAACGAACTGAGTGCTTATTCCACGGTGGCATGCCACCCATCCCACACAAAAAGGATCCCGCCATGGCCGATCATACGCAGTTGCTGGTGATTGTTCTGCTGGCGCTGGGGGTGCTGGTTTCCGGCATCGACCTGCGGCGCCGCGACCTCGAATAGACAGAGGTACCCTTCGCGTTTGCCACACTGTACATCTATCCTAGCCGACACGTGCGCACGTGGGCGTGCGCACTCAACTTTTCGTCAATTCACATTTGACGCATCACCGGTTACGTCGCCGGACTTGCGATATCCCCGTGGCCCTTGGTGGGCCGCACGTCGGCCACGTCATCGTCCTCTTCGCTATAGGCGGCGGGCGCGGCTGCGTCGGCAGCGGACCGGCCGGCGCTGCGGGTCATCGCCGGTGACGGTGCGCCGGTAGGTCATGCGGCGCTGCCGCCGCGGCGGTGGGCGTTGGTCCAGAAACGGCTCGTAGCCCAGAAGCTTGGCGTGGATGTAGCTGCCGAGCACACGCATGGAGGCGATGGTCGGCGCGGCCAAGAGCGCGCCCAGAATCCCGAAGATGTTGAACCCCACCGCGACCCCGCAGATCACCACAATCGGATGAAGATTGACGCTGCTGCCGATAATGCGCGGCACGAGGATGTTGTTCTCCAACTGCTGGATGATGAAGTAGATGGCGATGACGATGAGTGCGAAACCCAAGTTGTTGATGCCCAGCGGCGTCAACACGGGGCTCCCCTGGATCAGCGCCACGACCACAGCCGGGATCATGGCGATGGTCGGCCCCAAGTTGGGGATGACTTCCAGGAAGCCCGCCAGGATCGCCAAGAGCAGCGCCCCCGGCATCCCCACCGCGGACAGCACGATGTAGGTAACGAAGCCGACGACAAAGCTCAAGATGATCTGGCCGCGAAAGAACGAGGACCAGATAAAGCCGACGCGCCGGAAGAGATCCACGACTTCGGATTGGTAGGACGAGGGGAAGAGGCTGGCGACGTAGGCGCGGATCGCGGGCGCGTCTTTGGTCAGGTAGAGGCTCAGGAAGAAGACGATCAGAATGGTGATGAACAGTTGGAAGATGCCGCCGACCACGCTGAAGCTGATGAAAGCCGTGGTGCTGACCACGTTGGTCGTGGTGATGATCACCTGCTGGATGTAGTTGAGCACGTCAGCCAGCGATGGAATAAAGTTGAACTCCTGATAGCCCGCCTGCAACTGCGATGGCATCGTTGATGGGGACGTCGATGCCCAGAATGACGATGGTGTCGGGCAGGTTGTAGATCGTCTGGTTGAACTGGCCGAGCACACGGCGCAATGCCCCGGACGTCGAAATTGGCGATGGAGGCCAACTGGCGGATCAAGATCGGCACAAAGAAAATCGGCAACAGCACCAACAGCACCACAAGCAGCACGAAGAGGATCAGCGTCATGACGGTGCGGGCAAGCGCAGGCGTTCGCCCAAGTCCACAATGGGGCTGAGCAGGTAGGCGATGATGCCGCTCACCACCAGCATGGGCAGGATGGGACGGCTGATCCAGACCACGAAAATCAGGCCGATCAGCAGGATCACCAGAACCGTGCGTTTGCGGGCAGATCCCATTCCGAACTGCTGGGCAGTCGCAACTCCGCCTCGCCATTGGGGCGGCCGCGCCGTCATCTGACGGCGTTGCGGTCGCATTTTGTTGGCGGAGACTTCTCGGCCATGCTCTTCTCAGTCATGCGAAACCATCTGATCAACGGACATTGCGCCGGCCCCCGAGCACGCCGGCTTCTGCACACAGGTAGCTCTCTCTTTGCGGGAACCACAAGACTCATAACCCGAAAACCTGCGATCGGTCGCGCGCAGATCACCAAACTGGGCATGAATAGTCCCCGGCGTTGTCAGCGCCGCTGCACTTTGCTGTAGGCCTTGCGCGCCTGGCGAAATTCGATGGCGGCCTGCTGGGCAAATTGTTGGAAGAGCGCGTAGAAACGCTCCCGATCCCGGGCGCTGATGACGGCCAGGGCGTCGGCCGTTTCGATGGCGTAGGGGTAGCCCGCGCCGACGACGCACTCGGCGCGCAGGATGTCCATGGCGGCCGCGGCCACACCGTTTTCCACCATCCAGCGCGGCACCTCCACCCGGGCCGGCGGCCGATCCTGGGTGAGACGCATGTAGCAGAAGGCCACGTTGCGATAAAAGCCGGCCTTGCCCGCGACACTCAGCGCATCGTGGCGGGCGCAGATGAGAAACGGGCTGCGGTCGCCCCACGCCTGCAACAACGGACTCAGCAGATCGCCGTCATTGGCGTCGGGGATGGCCGTCTCGCCCAGCACGTGCCCGAGCATGGTGACCACGTCACGGCTGCGCGAGTTGTCCACAAAGCCGATGAGCGGCACCTCAAACCGTTCGGACGCCTCCAGCAAGCTGCGGATGGCGTCGATGTACGGCTCGGCCCGGTTCGGGCTGATCTTGCCCGCAAAGCTGATGATGAACGAGCCGTCGAAGAAGCAAACGGGGCGTTCGGCCAAGGGCAGCCGCCGGTAGTCACCCATGAGCTGTTCCAGACGCCGGCATTCGCGCACGAAGCGTTCCTGGTTGACGGTCTGCACGGCGTAGCTGTCATCGCCTTCGCCGCTGGTGTCGCGCAGATCGCCCGGCGCGAGCACGTCGAACTCCAGATCTTTCACGTAGGCCGTGTCGGCGCGGTGGGGGTTGATGAACCAGCCCACCTGGATGGCGCCCACCGGCGGCACGAATTCGGGCGCGGGCGTGATCTGGCTGCCGTCCACGGCGATGGTCGTGCACCCCTCGAGCGCAGTCCGCGCCCACGCCCGCGCGTCCTGGTGATCGGTCCACGTCATGCCGAAGGGGAGGTGGAGCAGGGCCGCAGCCGCGTCGAATTCCGCCGTGGGCAGCGCACCGGGATGCTGCCCCTCGGGCAACGCGTCCAGCCGCGCGTGGATCTCGTCCACGCTCAGAGCCTCGACGCGCGCGACCCAATCGTCGAAGCGGGCCGACTGTTGGGAGAGGCCGGCCGCGTAGTCGGCAAAGGCGCTGCGTTTGGCGTCCAAGGCGTTCAGCACACGCTGTTGATCGAGCACAACGGGATCCTTCCAATGACGACAGAATCGGCCCGGAACCGGTGCACGTCCGGGCAAGTGCGTGCCGCATTATACCACGGAGCGGGCGAGATTCACGTGCACTTGATCCCGCGGTTTTGGGGCACCGGGACGTGGCACCCGCAGCTTCCCGTGTTGATTGCCTGCCGATCTTGGCTGTGGTACAATCGAGCCATTCCACCGCCACCACTCCAGAGGAGAACGGCTTGTACCTGCGGTCGAGTGTGAATCCCAATACAGCCATTCGCAGCCGCAGGGTCTGGGGTGGTGTGCGCCATTGGCTCAGTTTGAGCGTCCTGCTCGCGTTGACGGTCGTGCTCGTGCCGCGGCGGCCGCCCCCCTGGCGCAAGGTCCCTCGTACGCCGCCGGCCTCATGATCACCGAATACATCGACGGCAGCGGCAACAACAAGTTCGTCGAAATCTACAACGGCACCGACGGCCCGGTCAGCCTCAACGACTACAAGCTCGAGGTCTATGACAGCGCCAACAACAACAGCATCGCCAGCCTCAGCCAGACCCTCAACTTGATCGACGTGCAGACGTCGCTGGCTTCCGGCCAGGCCATGATCATCAAAAACGCCGGGGCGACGGCGGCCATTCAAGGCTATCCGTGGGCGGGCCTGATCTTCGACGGCAACGACGCGATCGTCCTGCGCACCCGGGGCACCAATCAGGTGGTCGACTCCTTCGGCCAGTTGAACGCGGCGCCGCCCGCCGCGTGGACCGGCGGCAACATCACCACCAAGGGCACCAACCTGCGCCGCAAGCCGGACGTCTGCATCGGGCGCACCGACGCCACCGATCCGTTCAATCCCGCGGACGAGTGGCTGCAATATCCCAACACCGACTACACCAACTTGGGCATCCACCAGTTGAACTGCCCGCCGCCGCTGCTCAACGAGTTCGTCTACGACCACATCGGCTTCGATGACCACCAATACATCGAGGTCAAGTTCCCGGCACGGCGCACGGGCAATCAGTTCTGGGTGCTGGTGGTGGACGGCAACCGCAACGCCAATCCGGGCGAGATCTACTTCGTACGCCAGATCTTCGACAGCCAGATTCCCAGCAACGGCTACTGGTTCACCGGCTTCCTGAATCAGCAGTTGCGCAACAGCACCAACACCTTCCTTTTGGTGCGCAACTTCGCCGGCGCGCCCCAGGATATCGACGCCAACAACGACGGGCAGATCGACGCGCCCAACGCGCTCTGGAGCGACGTGGTCGACTCGGTGGCCGTGCTGGTCAACCCCGGCGACTTCACCTACCAAGGCGGCGGCGGCGTGGTGCTCACGCCCGGCTTCGACGCCGTCCCCACGCCCCCGGGCGGCGCCTCGCGCATCCCCGACGGGCAGAAGCCGGGGCCGTTCCAGGGCTGGACGCGCAACTATTACGACGGGGAAGGGCTGCCGTGCGTGGGCTGCGTGCCCGGTGCGAGCCCGCAGGAAGCGGTCAACACGCCGGGCAACATGAACCGGCTGGGCAACTATTTGACGCCGACCGTGACGTTCACGCCCACGCCCGGCACGCCCACGCCGCTGCCGACGCCCGATCCCAATCTGCCGGCCAATTGCCAGGACATCATCGTCAACGGCGATTTCGAGACGAACATGCACGGCTGGAAGTTCGGCGACGATCCGGTGCCGCCGCGCTATAACGGTGACCAGCGGCGCACGGGGCTACGCTCCATCCTGCTGGGCAATCCGCCGGACCCCGGGAGCCGCGACGTCGTCTCCTACTCGTCCATCCGCCAGTTGGTGAGCATTCCCAAGGGCGCGACCATCGCCTATCTCACCTGGTCCCAGTTGGCGTTGACCCAAGAGCCGCAGATGACGCCCAACAGTTGGACCGATCGCCAGGAATTCATCCCGCTGGCGCCCAACCAGATGCCCATCAGCATCAAGTACCGGGTGCTGGTCAACGACTCCAACTGGACCGACCAGCGCGTCGATCTCACCGACTTGCTGGGCAAGAATTTCTACGTCTATTTCAACGTCTACAACGACGCCAATTCGCTGCGCACGTGGATGTATCTGGACAACGTGCGGCTGGTCGTCTGTTACCCGGAGGGCACGGTCATCGGCGCCATGGAGACGCCCACGCCCATGCCGCCGCCGACCAGTGCACCCACGCCCACCTTCACACCCACACCGCCGGAGCCGTCGCCGCTGGTCCTGCTGGAGGCGGCAGCCATGTGCCAGCCGGCCGTCTGTGGCACGGGCTATGTGGCCGCCTGTTCGGACGACGAAGGCTGTCTGGACGGATGCGGCTATGTCTGCGTGCACGGCGAGGAACCGGCGTCGATTGTGAGCCCGGCGCCGCCGCTGACCGTCACCGTGCCCAGCGAGGTGGTCGCACCGGCGACCGCCGGCCCGCCGCTGGCCGAGGTGGAGCGGCCGTCGCGTGAACGAACCGAGGCGCCGCCGGGGTGTGTGGAATTGGTGCAGAACGGTCGCTTCGAGATCAGCGGCGTCGGTTGGGACATCCCCGCCGGCGATGACAGCGTGGGCTACACCACCGCGGTCACGTACGACAACAGCCGGCAGGCCATGCGCATCGGCACCATCGATACCGCCAACCGCCCCACGCTCAGTGTCGTCGAGCAGAAGGTGGAGCTGCCGGAGGACTTCGAGTTCATCCGCCTGGAATTCCGCTACTATCCGCTCTATTCGGCGGATCCCGGGCCGGGCGACCTGCAATATTTGGACATCTACGACACCGACACGGAACAATTTGTCACCCGGGTGCTGAGCGAACAGCGCAACGACCGGGAGTGGCTCCTGGGCAGCGCCGACCTCAGCGAGTTGGCGGGCACGAACATCCAGTTGCGCTTTGCGGTCAACAACGACGGCATCGCCGGGCGCACGGCCATGTACGTGGACAATGTCTCCATCCTGGCCTGCTCCGCGGACGCACGTGACATCGTCTTCATGCCGCCGGCACAGGAGCAGCCGACGGAGGACCTCACCGCGGCCTTGCCGACCGTGGACCTGGCCGGCGGACCGACGCCCACCGGCTTGCTGTCTGCGTTGGGGCCATGGGGCGTGCTCCTGGGCATCCTGGCGCTGATTGGGCTCTTGGCCGTCCTCCTCATCTTTTTGCAGGATCGACTGGGCATCGCCATTCTGGTCTTCATCATCATCGCCACGTTTGCGCTCGCCGTCTTTGCCGTGCTCAGCGCGCGCCAGTCGCTCGGCCCCATGTGGACCACCATCGACCTGATCCTCCTGGTCGTTTTCTTGGTGGGCGGCCTCTTCGTCTTTCTGCCCGGTCGGTCGCGCCCGTATGAGTAAACAGCCGGGACTTTGATGATGCGGTTTTGATGCCGCAGCTGCGAATCCGGCGTGCGCCCCATTGCATCTCTCTGTAGCGCAAACCACTTGTTTGCACCCGTACCCTACGCTATACTCTCACCAAGAAGTTGCTGATGGAGACGCGCTGGCTGGCGTCGCTTATCTGTGGTGCATACCAGGTTTTGGGGCCGTCGCGCGTGCAGGCGCAAAGCGCTCGCCGTGGCCGCCCCGAAGAGAGGGATGCACCTTTGTCTATTGCAGCACTGTCTATTGCAAGATGGGATGAGGGCACGAGGAGAACACACAATGGAGAGTCCGTGCGCAAGCCGGGAAAAAGCAGTCGAACCATCTCCCTCAGGCGGCATGACGACCGCCGGCGCGTTGACCGCGACGGTCTATGGCCCGCAGGCGTCGCCCGACGGCTTTGATGCGCTAGCCGGCGAGTGGGATACCTTGCTTCAACGCTCACGCAGCAACGTCATCTTCCTCACCCACGCCTGGCAGAAAACCTGGTGGACCTACCTGGGTCACGGCGAGCTGTGGATTGTGGCCTTCCGCCGGGCCGACACGGACGCGCTGGTGGGCATCGCGCCGCTCTACCATTTCACACACGCCGACGGCGAGCATGCCGGCCGCACCCGCCTGACCCTCATCGGCTGCCTGGAAGTCAGCGACTACCTGGACCTGATCATCGCCAAAGGCTGGGAAGAGCAGGTCTACAGCGCCCTCGCCGGCTGGCTGCAAAGCGGGGACGCGCCCGCGTGGGACATCCTGGATCTGTGCAACCTGCCCGAGGTGAGCACCACCTACAGCCGCTTTGCCGACCTGTTGCGCGCCGATGACCTGGACGTGGAGGTCTTCCGGGAAGATGTGGCGCCCCAGGTCGAATTGCCCCCGCACTACGCCACCTATTTGCAGGAACAGGTCGACAAGAAACAGCGCCACGAGATCCGGCGCAAGCAGCGTCGTGCCGAGCGGGAAGCCGACACCAGCTTCTTCATGGTCGGCCCGCAACATTGCCTGGAAGCCGAAGTCGACGACTTCATCGCGCTGCAGCGGGCGAGCCGCGACGACAAAGCCGACTTCATGACGCCCGAGATGCGCCGCTTCTTCAACGCCATCGCCCGGGTCATGTACGACGCCGGCTACCTGCGCCTTTCCTTCTTGACCATGGACGGCGAAAAGGCCGCCACGCTCTTTGCGTTTGAATACGACCGCCGCTACCTGCTCTACAATTCGGGCTACGACCCGGATGCCCACGCGCACCTGAGCCCGGGCTGGGTCCTGCTGGCCTACATCATCCAGTACGCCATCGCGGTGGGGTGCCACACCTTCGACTTCATGCAGGGCGACGAGGAGTACAAGTACCGGTTCGGCAGCCGCGACTACAACGTCATGCGTATGTTGGTCAAACGGCGTAGCGCGGGTTGACAGACAACGGGGTGGATTGTGGGTGACGCGGAGAAGAACGGCAGCACAGCCGCCAAGCGCCGGTCGTTGGACGACATCGACTGGGGCGAGCACGCCTCCAAGCGCATACAGGCCCAGGCGCGTGACTACACGCCGGAGTACGAGACGCCGCCCAAACGGCGCCCCGCCGCCGAGCGGGCCGGCGCCTTCAACTATCTGGCATGGATTGTCGACGGCGCCACCGGGCTGGTGGAGGAACTGCGCCGCAACGACCTGGGCCTGCCCGAGGAGTTCTGGGTCCACTATTACGCGGCGCAGCGTGAAGGTCTGCTGGCCGTGCGCGCGCTGTTGGACGAGTGGATCGACGGCAGCGCCGCAGAGACACAGCAGTCTGAGCGCGAGAAACGGCGCGAACGGCGCGGCAGCGTCAACATCGATTTTTGAGTGTCAGGCGGCAGCCGGTTGCAATCTGCTCGACCGGCTGCCGCCTTTTTTCATTGCATTACCAGACCACCGTCAATGTCTGCCCGGCGCTGATCTCAACCGGCGTCGCGAAGACGACATCATCCCCTTCCCGCGTCACCGCGACCTTGTTGCCCGCCAGTTCAGCGTCCGTGGGATCGGCGCCTTCCGGCAGGGGCAGCCCCAAGCGCGCCAGCGACAGATGCCCCCCGTGCACCTCCAGCACACACGACTCCGGGGCGATCGCCACCTCTCCCCAGCCGGTGCCCAACGACCAGAAGACCCGGAAGACCTTGTCCGCGCCGACGGCCGGATTGCCCGCCACCGGCTTGAAGCCGATGCGTCCATGCACGAGATCGAAGTCGAAGCCGGCAAAGGCGTTGAGCAGGGCAAACGAGGCCATGGAGCGGGCATAGTTGCTGCCACATTCGAACTCGTTCCAGGGATTGCGCCGCTCGCCGTCATAGCGCTTGCGGATGGCGGCCACGCACTCCATGCCCTCGTCCACCAGGCCGTTCATGATCATGTGGATCGCAGCCGAGTACTCGAAGCCGTTCATGGTCTCCTGCGAATAGGGCGCCGGAATGGTCGGCTTGGTCGCGCCTTCGGGCCAGGCGCAGATGACGAGGCCGCCCTCGTCGTTGAGACAGTAGATGCGGCACGGGTTGTAGACATCGCGCATGAGCGGAATGTAGTTGTGGCGATAGATGGCGGCGCTGGCCTGTTGCACCTGCGCGCGGTCGAGAATGTCGCCCAGGCCGTAGAGGTCCGCATGCCATTGGCCCAGCACCTGGTCGATGCTGGAACCGGCCGCGATCTGGTACTTGATCTCCGCGTGTTCGGCGTCCCAGTAGGCGTCCATGGTGGAGCGCCCCTGCAACACTTGCGCATCCTGAGAGAACCGCTCGACGATCGCCTTGTCGCCGAGATCGATCTGTTGAATGTAGTACTCGCCGTTGAAAAGATGTTCATCGGCCCAACTCTTGCCGCGGGCGAAGATCTCCCGGTACTCCGCCGCCGTGGCGTCGTCACCCAAGTACTCCGCCATCTCAGCCCCGGCCTTGAGCGCGCCCAAGTACATGCTCGTGAGCCACGAGTTGGGCCCGAACAGTTCCATGTCCAACGTATGATGCTGCCGCCCCCACAGCACGCCCGTCTTCTCCGGATCCCAGAGATCCACGTTGTCCGGCGACCAGGCAAAGTCGATGGACTGCTTGACCGCGGGCCAGAGCGACGCCAACCAGTCGCTGTCGCCGGAAATCTTCCAGTCGCGATAGACCTTGAGCACGCCGCCAAACTGGCCGTCGGCACAGGGACGGAAGTTCCAGCGCGGCGCGCCCAGGGGCAACTGAATGCGGAAGGTCATGCCGCCGTCGGGGCGCAGGTTGTAGGCGTAGTCGGCGTCGCGCATGGACCGCTCCAGCGCCGGGAAGAGGAAGGGCAGGGCCTGGGCGTAGTTCCAGACGTGGGTGCAACTGCCCTCGCAGCAGCCGGACGTGGGGTGACAGCCTTCCCAGCCGTAGAAGGTGCCGTCTTCCAGCCGCAACGCCGTGGGAGACTTCAAGATTGAAACATTGGCCGAGACGGCATCCAGCGCCGCGGCGGGCAGGGTGGAGCGGAAAAGCGCGTCCCGATAGAGGGCGGTTTCAGCGTAGAGGCGGTCCCAGTTTTCCAGCGCATAGTGCGCACTGGCGGTGGAATCTTCCCACTGGGTGGCGTAGTAGTTCTTCCAGGTGGGCTTGCGGCCGTCGTCCGCGGTGACGGCATGGGGCGACCAGTAGTTTTCACAGAGGGGGAAATTCCACGCAATCACCCAGCGGACCACCCGCGTCTCGCCGGGCTGAAGCGTGAAGGAGACGGCGAGCACGCCCTCGTTGCGCGCGCCGGCTTCCTCCATAGGATAGGTGCGATTGACGAAGCCGCCGGGCGTGTTCAGGTCTTTCCAGTAGACCTCCAAGCTGTCGAACCAGGCGCCACGGAACCAATACTGCTGCCAACTTGCGGCGGTGTCAGGGTCGAGCACGGCGTCGGTGGCCAGGGTCAAATCGCCGTACTCGACGGTGTCGGGCGCCACGCCGTCGGAGGTCAGGTGCAGAATTTGCCCCCAGCTTTCACGGCTCACCTGATTGACGTTGTTGGCCGGCAGCGGGTTGCTCAACACGCCCGCCAACGTATAGGTCAACGGTTGGTCCGTCGAGTTGGTGATGTGATGCTCGAAGAACGCGGCCGGGATGCTGGAATCGCGGTCGTTGAGGGGGATGAGCGGGTTGAAGGCACGCAGCATGACGTTGCCGGGAAACGCATCATCGTTGAAGGTCAGTTCGGCGATGGGATACTCGCCCCGAAAGTCGACGTTGTCGAAATGGGGCAGCCCCGTCATGTACTCGCGGCGGGGGCCCCAGCCAAACGAGTTGAACGTGGGTCCATTGAGTTCGCCTTGGTAGGGCGTCGTGAGATCGCCGTTGAGCACGCGGGCATCGATGACGTCGCCGTCTTGCTCGACCTTGACGGCAAAGTGAGAAAAGCCGTTGACGCTGCCTTTGTTGGGCCGGTTGTAGATCTCCCAGTCGATGAGGCGGCCATTCCCGGCAAGCCCGATCGCGCCCGTGCCGATGCCACCGAGCGGGAAGCTGATCTGCCCCGTCTTGACGCCCTGATAGAGTAACTCGCGCATGTGATTCTCTCCTACTCGCTTGTGGTCATGGTATGGATATCGCGGTAGCCCAGCGGCCAGGTCCAGCGTTCGCCGCGGATGTGAAACAAGTGATAGAGCCCCTGATGCTCGACCACACAGAAGTCGGTCAGATACTCACCGGGATGATGGTACATGCGCCGTCCTTCGGATGATTGAGATCAATGCCAAATCTCTGCTAGACCATGCGATAGGTCGGCTGTGGTGCAGCCGGACTGAAGCACTCAAAATGATTGAAGTGTACGCGGAAGGCCGGCGACGGCGTCACTTGGTCGAAGGTGAGATGAAGCGTACGTTCCAGTTGGGCAGGATGCGTGTTCACGCGCGCGTTGAAGGTGAAGCGAAGCTGCGCGACCGGCTCAAGCTCGTCATCCAAATCCCAAGAAACGGGTGCGCCTGACGCCGTCAAGCTGGCCTTGAGGGCGCCGCTGTCCGTGCCGGCCTGGAGCTTGACATGACCAATGGCGGCATGTTGCGCCTGCAACGCGGCATCGAACGTGCGCAAAAGTGCGTCATCCAGTTCTGGGGCAGAAACGGTCGTGTGGCGACGACTTCGCCCTGCGTGTTGAGCCAGCCCAACTCCGCCTCGGCGCGCGGGCATACCGCGTAGTCGATGCTCAACACGGTTTGGGCCGAGTTCCTCGGACAGCACGGCATCCAGCCAGTCGCCAATTCCTTGACCCGTACTCGCGGAAAGGGGCAGGACGCGCGTGCGCCGGGATGGGTGCGCTGTACCTGGGCGGCTTGGTCCATGACCGCGTCGTGCGCGAGAAGATCGACCTTGTTGAACAAGATGTACTCGGCTTCGTCCAACTGCCGTTCGTATAGATAGGTCACGTCCGGCGTGTCATGGCCGCGCGAGCGTGCGCCGTCAAAGAGTACGGACAGTGGCGCCAGCGTGTAGCGCTGCGGGTAGTAATGCAGGATGGGCCGCACCACAGTGGCCATGAGATCGGTGCAACTGCCCACGGGTTCGGCAAACACGACGTCCGGCTGCACAGCTTGCTGCAACTGGGTCAGCGCGGTCATGAGATCGGGGAAATTGCAGCAGAAACAGCCGCCGGTCACCTCGCGGACGGGCAGGTCCTGCTGGACAGCCAGCGCGGTATCGACCAACTGTACACCCTGGTCATTGGTGATCAACCCCACCGTCGCCCCCCGGCGCACACACTCTTGGGCGGCCCTCAACATCAATGTGGTCTTGCCGGCGCCAAGGAAGCCGCCGATCAACACTACTTTTGTAGTCATGGTCTCCTGATTCCTGGGATGAGGAAAGAAAAAAGCCAGATGCTCGTAATAGATACGAGCATCTGGCTTTAATCTCAGCTTGTGCTTGCAGGAACAACGTCCGGACGACTATTCCTTCTTGCGGCGGGCCGCAGCGGCAGCCGACAGCGCAGCCAAACCGGTCCCGAAGAGGACGACGGTCACGGGCTCAGGAATCGGCACCGGCTCGGACGGCGACTCGGTCGGACGGGTCGTGGGCGTCGCGCTGGGAACTGGTGTGGGCGGTTCCGGCGTCGGTGTCTTGATGGTCTCAGTCGGCGTGGGGGGCTCAGCAGTCGGCGTGTCCACCGCAGGGTTTTCCTGGGCAAAGGCGACCACAGGCACAAAAACCAAAGCGAAGATTACGGCGATGACGGCAACGAAGCTCGATGTTCTGACCAGCATCTTCATTCTAGAAGTTCTCCTTCTGACAAGATGGAATGAATTAGAAAAAAAACGGAGTAGGATGATATTCCTAATTATGCGCTGACGTTGAAACCACATGCTTTACGGCTTCGCGCCATTGTACTCGAATTTATGATCGGGCGCAAGTATGAAAATTTGTTCGCAACTTTTGACCCATGCAGGCTGGAGAGCGCATCTAGCGTGCAGGCGCACACCTCCGCTCCGTCCACAGCTTGCTGCTCAACACAACTGCGCCGCGCCCCACGCTCAACCTACACTTTCCGGCGTTTGCCCGGCTATCGATGTTTACCTACATGCGGCGAGCGCCGGGTTCTCCGGCGTTCCTGCTACGCTCCGGCAGAAATCCAAGCCCTGTAGCGTACGAATAGACCGCGCCCGGCGTACGCTTGCCATCCGCACGGCGCGGTGCGGCGCGGGCCGCGCCGATTGCCCGGCCCGCGTGCCTTGCTTTAGGATAGCAGCCGAAGTGCCGCCTATTCGTTGTGTTCGGAGGATTCGATGTCGCACGATGCCGCCAAGCTGAATTTGGACCGCCGACGCCTGCTCCAGCAAGCCGGCTTGCTCACCGCCGGGTTGACGGTGACGGCCTTTGCCGTGGAACGGCCGGTGGACGTGTATGCGGATGACGGTCCCCCCACCGCTGCGCCCGCCATGCGTCATGCTACGCTGCCCGATGCGCTGGATGCTGTCGCCGCGGGGGCAACGGCCCCTGCGCTGCCCGCAGCCGGTGTCATTGCGCTAAACCGCATGGGGTTCGGCCCGCGCCCCGGTGATCTGGACGCGTTCAACCAGCTCGGCGCCGATGACGCCGCGCGCCTGGCCGCGTACGTGGAAGAGCAACTCAACCCCGCCGCCATCGACGACAGTGCGTGCGACGCCATTATCGCCGGCTACAACTTCGCCACACTGGATAAACCCTTGGCAACGCTGTGGCAGGACCACGTCAAGGCCGAGGGCATTTCGTGGACGGAGCGCACGCAGCCGGTGCGCGAAGTCGAACGCGCCACCCTGCTGCGCGCCGTCTTCAGCAAGCGCCAGTTGACCGAAGTCCTGGCCGACTTCTGGCACAACCACTTCAACGTCTACGGCTGGGACTACTGGAGCGCGCCGGTGTGGGTGCACTACGACCGAGACGTGATCCGCGGCAACATGTTCGGCCGCTTTTACGACATGCTGGTCGCCGTGGCCCAAAGTCCGGCCATGCTCTACTATCTGGACAACCAGTCGAACTCCGGCGGCAACCCCAACGAGAACTACGCCCGCGAGCTTTTCGAACTGCACACGTTGGGCGCAGAGAACTACTTCGGCGTCGTGCCGTTGCAGATCGGCAGCGACGGCTCGTTCCAACACCCCGCGCCCAAGGACGAGAACGGTCGTCCGCTGCTCTACGTGGACGCGGATGTCTACGGCGCCACCACCTGCTTCACCGGCTGGCGCGTCGACAGTGACACCGGCCAGTTCGCCTTTGACGCCGGCGCCCACTTCCCCTACCAGAAGCTGGTGCTCGGCCAGGCCATCCCCGACTCCCAGGGCATCCAGGACGGCTACGATGTGCTGCGGCTGCTGGCCAACCACCCGGGTACGGCGCGTCACGTGGCGCGCAAACTGTGCCGCCGCCTGATCAGCGACACGCCGTCCGAGGCGGTCGTCCAGGCCGCCGCCGACACGTTCCTGCAACACAAAGACAGCCCGGATCAACTCACGCAGGTTGTGCGCACGATCCTGCTGTCGGACGAATTCAAAGGCACGTGGGGCGAAAAGATCAAGCGTCCGTTCGAGTTCTGCGCAAGCGCCATGCGCGCCACGGCGACGGATTTCACACCGGAGGATCACTTCTTCTGGCGCTACAACAACATCGGCCAGCCGCTCTTCCAGTGGCATCCACCCAATGGCTTCCCCGATTTCAAGGAGGACTGGAGCAGCACCATGCCCATGCTCCAACGCTGGCGCTTCGTCAACTGGCTGCTGGGCTGGAAATACGCGGACAGCGATGAGTACCGCCTGCGCTTCAGCCATCCGCCGGCCTACAAGACGCCCATCGACATCGTGGACTACTGGTCCTACGTGTTGCTGGGACGCACCTTGCCCGACCCCGAGCGCCTGCCCATCATCGAGTTCATGGCGTACGGGCGCAGCATCAGCGCCGAGCTGCCGGCCGACCAGATCGACGAGCGCCTGCGCTACATGGTCGGCCTGATCCTGGTCTCGCCGTCCTTCCAGTGGCGCTGACCGGCCATCCGACAATCTCTGAATCTCTCGATCTCCCAGTCTCAAACGCACGCAGTCGTATCGTATCTGCATCTCGGAGCCAATCCCATGTTCAAACTTTCCCGCCGCGGTTTCATGATCGGTTGTTCGTCCGCCATTGCGGCCATGGCCGGCAGTCGCCTGAGCTACGTGGCCTTCGGCAGCCCGGAAGACGAGCCCAACCAGGATATTCTGGTCGTCGTCTTCCTGCGCGGCGGCATGGACGGCCTGAGCGTGGTTGCGCCCATCGCCGGGCCGGACCGCGGTCTCTACGAGGCCAGTCGCGAGGACATCGCGCTGCCGCTGACGGGCGAAAACGCGGCCTTGCCCCTCAACGCCCAATTCGGGATCCACGGCGCGGCCGCCCCGCTCCACGACCTCTACCAGGCGGGCCATCTGGCGCTGGTCCACGCCGCGGGCTTGACGTCGGACACACGCAGCCATTTCGACGCCATGCAGTTCATCGAACTGGGCACGCCCGACAGCAAGAGCAGCACCACCGGCTGGCTGACGCGCCACCTGCAGAGCGCGCCGAATCTGCCCGACCAGATCATCATGCCGGCGCTGGCCGCGGGCAATCTTGCGCCCACCTCACTCAACGGCAGCCGCGAGGCCATCGGCATGACCAGCCCCCGCGACTTCTCCCTCGACGGCCATTGGAAATACAGCGATTGGCAGCGGCAGGCCATGCGCCGGATGTATAGCGGCGCGTCGTGGCTGCACCAGGCCGGCACCCAGACGCTCAATGCGCTGGACGTGGTCGAGCTGGCCGATCCGGGCGACTATACGCCCGAGAACGGGGCCGAGTACCCCGGCGGCGGCCTGGGCAACAACCTGCAGACCATTGCGCAGATGATCAAGATGCAGCTCGGCCTGCGCGTGGCCACGGTGGACTTCGGCGGCTGGGACACCCACGAAAACCAGGGCAACGACGGTCGCGGCTACTTCGCCGATCATCTCAACGAGCTTTCCCGGGCGCTCAACGCCTTCTACACCGACCTGAGCAACGCCGGCGGCACGGACTACACGCAGCGGCTGAGCGTGGTGGTCATGAGCGAATTCGGCCGCACCTTCAAACAGAACGCCAGCCGCGGCACGGACCACGGCCACGGCAACCTGATGATGGTGCTGGGCGGGCAAGTCAACGGCGGGCAGATGCTGGGCGCGTGGCCCGGCCTGGCGTTGGAACAGCTCTACGACCGCCG
>JAWKOK010000096.1:0-17410 GCA_041391205.1 Caldilineaceae bacterium | reverse complement strand
CACCGCACGAAAGTAGCTTGTTCCCACGGGAGAGATCGGATGACACCGGTCTCTCCTTTTGTTTTCCGCTGGGTCTCAACCAAACCATCGCCGCCTTCCGCCTGTAAGGCTCTCAAATTGTAAGAAATCCACAGGGGAGATTCACCACGGTGCATCCTTCGGCGAACAGGCATAATCCGGCTGAACAACGCGCAAAGCAGTCATCATTCGCAACACAGTACAATCAGCGCAGCACAATCAGCACGGTACAATCAGCACTGGGGGGAGAAGAGTCCGGATGGAAGTGCTCACCTATTTCGTTGGCTTCGCAGTCGTGGCCTTTGCCGCGTTCATCATCGGCAAGTTTTTTACGCGGGTCGGCCTGCCCTACATCACCGGCTATCTCTTCACCGGCGCGCTTGTGGGTCCCTTCATGCTCGATTTTCTGCCCGCCGAAGCCGTGGGCCAACTGCGCTTTGTCGACCAACTCTCCCTGGCCGTCATCGCCTTCGTTGCGGGCAGCGAGCTGTTTCTCAAGGAGATCCGCGCGCGCGTTCACAGCATCGTCTACAGTTCGCTGGGCATCACCGTGGTGGGCCTGGTGTTGGGCACCGTGGCCATCTTCGGCTTGACGGCCGTTTTGCCCTTCACCCAGGGGCGCCCGCTGAGCGAGCGCTTTGCCGTGGCGCTGCTGGGCGGAGTGGTCTTGTTGGCGCTCTCCCCGCCGTCGACCATTGCCGTCATCAAAGAACTGCGCGCCAAGGGCCCCTTCACGCGCACGGTGCTCAGCGTGACCGTCTTCATGGACGTGCTCATCATCGTCCTCTTCGCGGTGACGACGTCGCTCGCCAGCGTGCTGCTGACGAACGCCGACTTCAGCGCGCTCTTCGTGGCCCAGTTGGCGCTGGACTTGAGCCTGGCCGTGGGGATCGGCTTTCTCGTCGGCAAGCTGCTGCAACTGATCCTGGCGACCAAGTCCCACGCGCTGGTCAAGACGGCCTTCATTCTCCTTATGGGCTACGGTGTCTACTTTCTCTCCGACCAGGTCAAGACGGTGACGCCTGGTTTGGTCGGCTACGAAGTCTACATCGAACCGCTGCTGATCTGTCTCATCGGCGGCTTCATGGTCACCAACTTCACCCGCCATCGGGACGAGTTTGAAGCGCTGCTCCATCACATCAGCCCCATGGTCTACGTGGCCTTCTTCACGCTGACCGGGATTTCGCTCAAGCTCGACATCCTCGTGCAGACGCTGCCCTTTGCCGTCGCCCTCTTCCTGGTGCGCATGGCCGGCATCTACGGCGGTACGTTCATCGGCAGCCGTCTGGCCGGCGAGTCGGACACGTTCAAGCGCTATGCGTGGCTGGCCTTCATCACCCAGGCCGGCATCGCGTTGGGTCTGGCGCGCGAGGTCTCGGTGCAGTTCCCGTCCCTGGGCACCGCCTTCGCCACGCTCATCATTTCGGTCATTGTGCTCAACGAGATCTTTGGCCCCATGCTGCTCAAGGTGGCCCTCAAGCGCGCGGGCGAGGCGCACCTCCCGGGCGATCTGCCCGAGCGCGAGCCCGTGCGCGATGCGCTGATCCTGGGCGTCGAAGTCCAGTCGTTGCAACTGGCGCGGGAATTGCAGAAACACGACTGGCGGGTCATCATGGTCGACACGGACGCCGACCACGTCCGCAGCCTGGCCGTGGAGGATGTGGATGAGCGCCACGTGCCCGCCATCAACAGGACGACGTTGGCGGAGCTGATCACGGTCAACACCGACGCGGTCATCGCCATGTTGGCCGATGACGACGACAACTTCCGCGCCTGTGAGTACGCGCTGGAGACGTTCAACGTGCCGCGCCTGGTGGTGCGGCCCAACGATGTGGCCAACATTGAGAAATTTGCAGATTTGGGCGTCTTCGTGGTCGATCCCATGTCGGCCATGGTGGGGTTGCTGGAACAGGCTGTGATTGCGCCGCAATCTGCCGCGCTCATGCTCTACCGGGATCCGGAGCAATTCGAGATCGTCCAGCGCACGGTCACCAATCCCGACGTGGACGGGCGGCTGATCCGCGATCTGCGGCTGCCCACCGACGTGCTCGTGCTGGGCATCAAGCGCAACGGCCACTCGATCCTGCCCAGCGGCTACACCCATCTCCATGTGCTGGACGACATCACCCTGGTGGGCAAGCCGGACAGTCTGGAAGAAGCGACCATTCGTTTGGGATATTAATCATCGGCGGCGACCGGCGTCTCTTGACCCGCGCCGCGTGCTTCGATGTACTCCAGCGATTGGTGCCGGAAATAGGTGCTGTACAGATCGGCGTAGTGTCCGCCCTGGGCCATCAACGCGTCGTGGCTGCCCTCTTCGATGATGGCGCCCCTGCGCAAGACGAGAATGCGATCCACTGCTTTGACCGTGGACAGCCGGTGCGCAATGACGATGGAGGTGCGGTTGGCGAAGATGCGGTCCAGCGCCTGCTGGATCTGCGCCTCGGTGAAGGGGTCCACGCTGGCGGTGGCTTCGTCCAAGATGAAGATGGCCGGGTTCTGGGCCAGCATGCGCGCCAAGACCACCAACTGGCGTTGGCCCATGCTCAACCGGCTGCCCCGCTCGCCCACGTCGGTGTCCAAGCCTTCGGGCAGCGTCTCCATCCACTCGCCGTCGCCGATCTCCCGGGCAATCCGGTCCACCTCCGCGTCGCTCAGATCCGGCGTGGCGTAGCGAATGTTGTCGGCCACGCTGCCGTCGAAAAGGAACGGCGTCTGGCTGACAATGCCCAGCTGCGCCCGGTACTGGGTCAGGTCGAAGGTGCGGATGTCCTCGTCGTCGATGAGCAGGGTGCCGCCCTGGAACTCGTAGAAGCGCGTCACCAGCTTGGCGATGCTCGATTTGCCCGCGCCGGTATGTCCCACCAACGCCACGCTTTCGCCCGGGCGGATGTGCAAGTTGAAGTCCAGGAGCACCTGTTCCTTCTCGTTGTAGCGAAAGTCCACATCGCGGAACTTGATGTCACCCCGCAGCCGCGGCACGTGGTTGTGCTCCCGCTGGTGCACCTCGGGCTGCGCGTCGATGAGGGCGAAGACCCGCTCGGTCGCGCTCAACGCGCTCTGGAATTGGCTCCAAAACGCGCTCAGGTTGATCATGGGGAACCAGAACTGCTGCACGCTGTTCATGAAGAGAAACCAGGCGCCCGCGGTGATCACGGCCGCGTAGGTGCTCATCCCGCCCACGTAGAGCAGGACGGCCGTGCCCAGCCCGGCGAAGAATTGCAGCGTGGGAAAGAGCATGGCCAGCACCAGGCCGCGCTTGACGTGGATGTCGTAGCTGCGGCTGTTCACATCCTCGAACTCGCCGTAGATGCCGGCCTCGCGCCGGAAGTTCTTGGCCACGCTGATGCCGGTGACCGCCTCCTGGATGCTGGCGTTGACGTCGGCGATCGCTTGCTGGCTCTTGCGCGTCACCCGGCGGGCCACATTCTGGAACCGGCGGCCGATGATGAAGGGCACGGGCACCAGACAGACCAGCACCAAGGTCAGGCGCAGGTCGATGTTGGCCAGGTAGACGAAGAGGATCAGCACCAGCAGAATCTGGGAGAACAGTTCCGTGATGAGCACGGCCACGCGCCCGAATTCGTCCGTGTCGCTGGTGATGCGGCTGACGATGCGGCCGGACTGGTGGCGGTCAAAGAAGCTCATGTCGTGGCCCATGGTGGCGGCAAACGCGTCGGCCCGCATCTGGTAGAGCACGTCGCCGATGAGGATGGACGTCTGCAAACGCCGGCCCCAGTTGGCCAGCCACGTCAACACGCCAATGGCCAGCACCACGCCCACGAGGATCGCCGTTGCCCGCGTGGCGCCGGCGCCGAGTTCCATCTGTTCCACGCCGCGCGCCACCAAGATCGGCACCGCCGCACCCATGAGCGCAATCAGCGCAACCAGCACCATGATGACACTCAGCCGCACCCACGACGGCCGAAAATAGCTGCCGATGCGCTGCATCAACTCGCGCGTGGTGTAGTCACGGTCGTACCCTTCCTGGGTCAGACCTTCCCGCAAGAAACCCATGCCAAGCTCCGCTTCAAACCGTCATTGAGTCGATGATGCTGTGCCGCCCAGCGGCACACTCTCCGCCGGACTCATCGCGCCGTCCACAGAATTCTCGCTGTGCGTCGCCGCATCGTAGGCCAGGCTCACAATCGTCCAGCCGGGCTGCGGTTCGAGCGGCGTGTCGGCGGTCGCAATCGTGACCGTCTTACCACGAATCGCCATGAGGGGCACAAATTGGTCCTTGTATTCGGCGCGATAGTCGATATATTGAAACTGCTCCGTTAGCGGTGTGCTCTTGACCGTAGCGCCGGCTTCCATCATCTCCAGCAGATGATCGTAGGTCGCATTCACGTCGAACAACTGCCGTCCCAACTGGAAGCGGCTCGGCCGATCCTTGCTCGTCTCCGGATGGCGCGGCGGCAACTGGTAGACGCCGGACGAGCCGAACTCGTCCTCCAGATGTTTGCACGCCAGCGCGTTGGCCTCGTCGTTGCGTGTGAGCGCCAGCAGCCGTCCGATGCCGGCCAGGTCCAGGTCGCTCTCGGTGAATTCGGAGAGGATGTTGCCATGATAGGCGGGCAGGCCGCGCAGCCGCGCCTCGGCCACATTCTCGTGGTTGGAGTCCACCAGCCGCACCACAAATTCCTGCTCTTGCAGGAGTTGGCCCAACGCAAAGGAGAAGGCATTCCCGCCCATCAGCAGGAATCCCTGGGGATCGGCCTCGCTGACGCCCAGGCGCTGCGCCACGAACTTGGCGGTGCCGCCCTGAATCAGCACCGTGCCGCCGATGATGAGGAAGACCAACGGCGCCAAGATCGCGGCTTCGTCATAGCCGAACTTGAGCAGCTCAATGGTGAACAGCGACGAGACCGCCGCGGCCACAATGCCGCGCGGCGCAATCCACGCCAGGAAGAGCCGCTCGTTGCGCGCCAGTGTGCTGCGGATGCTGCTGAGAAAGACGCCCAGCGGGCGCAACAGCAGCATGACCACGGCCAGGATGACGAAGGCGCGCCAGTCCAACATGCCCAATGCCTCGCGCGTGAAGTTGGCCGCCAGCAGGATGAACAAGGTCGAGATCAGCAGGACGCTGATTTTCTCTTTGAAGTACCAGATCTCGCGCAGTTGCTGCAACTGGGTATTGGCCAGGAAGATGCCCATGACCGTCACGGCCAGCAAGCCCGATTCCTCGGCCAGCGTGTTGGAGACGGCGAAGGTGCCCGTCACCGCGCCGATGATGGCGAAATCGCGCAGGTAGTCGGGCACCAGATAGCGTTGCAGAATTTGGTAGGTGAGAAAGCCGGCCACGAGCCCCAGTGTCAGTCCGATGAACACGATGCGAAAGAAGCCCACGACGGTGTGCCCCACCGCGTCGCTCCCGGCGATCATGTAGTCAAAGACGAGCACGGCCAGCAAGGCGCCCAGCGGGTCGATGAGGATGCCTTCCCACTTGAGGATCGACGCGATGTTTTCCGTGGGGCGCACGTTGCGCAACAGCGGTGCAATCACGGTGGGACCGGTCACCACGATGAGCGTGCCGAAGAGCAGCGCCATGTTCCAGCTCAGCCCCATGATGTAATGGCCCGCGACCGCGCTGCCCAGCACCGTCACCAGCGCGCCGATGACGAGCAAGTTGCGCACCACCGTCGCCACCTGGCGCACCTCGCGCAGGTTGAGTGTCAGCGCGCCCTCAAAGAGGATGATCGAGACGGAGAGCGACACAAACGGGAAGAAGAGATCGCCCATGGCCTCGCGCGGGTGGAGAACGTTGAGTAACACCGGTCCGGCCACCAGCCCGACCGCCAGCAGCGGAATAATGGCCGGGATCTTGACGCGCCAGGCGATCCACTGGCAGAGGAAGCCCGCCGTCAATACGCCGGCGATGATCAGCAGTTCATTGTGCAATGTGTTCTCCTCGTCGGTACGATGCTCGCGTCTGTCGTAGAGCACTATACCAGAGATCGACCGATCCCGCATTGACGGCGCCGGCTCACCGCGGGCCCGGCGCGGCCGCAATCAGGGCGAACCTTACACACCTGGGACGTCCCACCCGCTAGACTGGTAAAGGAGTCAAACAAAGCGTGGCGACGTGCGCGAGTTCCCTTGTGTGCCCGCGCGCGATCGCATCCGAATCACCGTTGCCTGTTGCAGGCACCGCCCGCGCCCGTCCAACTGCGCCGGCGTTGGCATGAGCTTAAGAAGGAGAGTACACATGAGTGCCAGACTTCGTCACTGGCTGCTGTTCGCGGTGCTTGTCAGCCTGTTGAGCGCATGTGGCACGGCGTCAACCGAGGCGCCGGCAGCCGTCACGCCGCTCGTCAACACGACCACGTCACAGACGGCCACGCCCGCTACTCCCGCCGCGGACCCGGCCACCGATGCCGCCACCGACACAGGTGTAGAGGCCGCGTCCACACCGGCCACGGCGCCCGCCGATCCCGTGTTGGTGCCGACCGCGACGCCTGTCCCGCCGGCGAATCCCGCCGATCTCGCCTTCACCCTGGAGACCGTGGCCTCCGGCTTGGACCAGCCGCTCTTTGTCACCCACGCCGGCGACGGCTCGGGGCGGCTGTTCGTGGTCGAGAAAGCCGGCGTCATCCGCATCCTGGCCGACGGCGCGCTGGTGGACACGCCGTTCCTGGACATCAGCGACATGGTCAACGACGGCGGCAGCGAGCAGGGCCTGCTGGGCCTGGCCTTCGCGCCCGACTACGCCACGTCGGGCCTGTTCTACGTGAACTACACCGACGGCAGCGGCGACACCACCATCGCCCGTTTCCGCGTCTCGGCCGATCCAAATCAGGCCGATCCCGCCGGCGCGGAGACCATCCTCAAAGTGGAGCAGCCGGCGCGCAACCACAACGGCGGCATGCTCGCCTTCGGTCCCGACGGTATGCTCTACATCGGCATGGGCGACGGCGGCGGCGCCAACGATACCTTCGGCAACGGCCAGAATCCCGCCAGTCTGTTGGGCAAATTGCTGCGCATCGACGTGAGCAACCCGGACGTGCCCTACGCCATCCCCGCCGACAACCCGTGGGTGAACGAAGATTGGCGCGACGCCAACGGCAACAGCGTTGACGTGCGCGATGAAATTCTGGCGGTCGGGCTGCGCAATCCGTGGCGCTTCAGCTTCGACCGCGCCGCCGACAATCTCTGGATTGGCGATGTGGGGCAGAATCAGTACGAAGAAGTAGACGTCGTACCCGCATCACAGCGCACCGGACTCAACTTCGGCTGGCCCATCATGGAGGGCGTGCACTGCTTCCGCGGGGACGGCTGCAACCAAGACGGTCTCATCTTACCGGTGGCCGAGTACAGCCACCAGGGCGGCCACTGCTCGGTGACCGGCGGCTACGTCTACCGGGGGACGGCATTCCCGGCCATGCAGGGCATCTACGTCTACGGAGACTACTGCAGCGGCGTCATCTGGGCACTGGCGCCTGACGCGGCCGGCGCCTGGCAGAGCACGCAGATCCTCGACACGTCGTTCTTCATCAGTTCCTTTGGCGAAGACGAACAGGGCGAACTCTACGTGACCGACTTGACGGGGGGCACGGTGGCGCGGATTGGGGTTGCTGAGTGAAGCGGAAGCGTGAGGTAACGTGAAACGTGATGATGAGACTGGGAGATAATGAGATTGGGAGATTGGGCACTTCTTGAGTTCTGCCTGTCGATGCCAATCTCCCAATCTCTCAATCTCAATCTCTTTTCACGTTTCACGCATCACGTTTCACGTTTTCACCACTCCTCAATCCCCTCGTCCCCTTGACCGACCACCACGAACCGGCGTTGGCGCGGCGACGGGTTGACAGGCATCCCGTACTGCTGGGCGGTCAGCGCCGGCTGGTGGCCCTGGCGCCGTACGCGCCGGGCGATGACGACCACCGGCGGTTGCTGTCCGTAGCCGCCGTGCCCGGTCGGACCGGCCATCATGGCGCCGCGGACCGTCGCTCCGGGGCGACCGCGCCGTTCCGCCGCCAGGAACAGGAGCGCCACCGGCACGCCCGCGCCGATGCCCAGCACGATGCCCATGGCCATGGCGACCGCGTCCATGCTCATGCGCGCCAGGATCTGCCACGTCATCACCGCGGTAAATCCCAACACCGCCGCGAAACTCAGTTGCTTGAACATGCGTCCCTCCTCAAAAAGCAAAAGCGAGCCACAGATGGACACAGATGACTCCACTGCAAAAACAAGACAAGCCACAGATGAACACAGATAAACACGGACAAAACAGCAAAAACACGGAGTTGCACAAAATTTCTCGACGATAGTGCAAATAGGAAGATAAAACCAAAGCCTTTTGCAGTTATCTGTGTTTATCTGTGTCCATCTGTGGCTCCCCGCTGTTCTTGATCTCCACCAGATCCGACGGCGCGAGCCAGGCGGCTTGGAACCGCGTCGTTGCGCCTTTGGTGACCAGCAGGAAATCGCCCCGGCCACCCAGCTTCTCCGCGCCGCTGTCGGCCACGCCCGTGGCGTAGCGTGCCTCGTCCTTGCTGGCGACCATGCCCACCAGCCGCACGGGGAAGTTGGCCAACATGGATCCACCGATAAGCCCGGCCGTCGGCTTTTGCGTGCACGCCAACAGGTGGATGCCCGCCTCGCGCCCACGCTGGGCCAGCCGGGCAATCGTCTCCTCCACTCCCTTGCCGCCACTCTGGATCAAGTCCGCCAGCTCGTCGATGGCGATGATCACCAGCGGTCGGTTGAGGCGCCCGTGGTCCCGCTGCACCATCACCTCGACCATGTCGGTGAGGCACGCCGTCGCCGTGGCCAGATCGCTGATGACACCGGCGCGCACATGGGGCAGCGCGGCCAGCTTGCCCAGGCCACGCCGCTTGGGGTCGATGAGAATGATGCGCAAGGTCGCGTCCGAGTTGTAGTGCGCCAGCGATCCCAAAATCGTGCGCGCCAGGGCCGTCTTGCCGCTGCCGGTCGTCCCCGCCACCAGCACGTGCGTCACGTCCGGTGCGGTGAAATTGAGCAGCAGCGGGCTGCCCCGGTCGTCCACGCCCAGCAGCGCCGTGAACGCGGGCGGCGCGTCCACTTGCGCCAGCAGCGCCGCCAGCTTCACCTCGCCCGGCTTGGCCCGGGGCATCTCAATGTTGATGGTGCCCTTGCTGCGGTAGACGCGCACCTCGCGCGTGCGCAGCGCCAGCGCCAGTTCCTCGGCCAGCGACGCCACTTTGTTGACCTTGGTGCCCAGCACCGGCGTCAGGTGAAATTGAATGAACCGCGGCGTGATCGTGCCGCCGCTCACGTACCCTTGAATTTTATGGCGGGCCAGCACCAGCTCGATCTGGTCGGCCATGAGTTCCAGTTCCTGTTTGCACATGTTGGTTCAGTCCTCTCCCCAGGGCAAGTCGAACGCCGGCGATCGCGCGCGGGACGGCGCAAGCGGCGCAGCGGCGGCACGGGGAGGAGTGATCGGCTGCAACGAAGGGACCGTCGCCGTCTGCGCATCTCAGTGGTTCAGCGGGGAGTGCTGCGAATCTGTTCTGATTGTATAGAACATGTGTTCTGTTGTCAAGATGGATTTTGCGTCCGGGTGTATCACAGATTTGGTGCAGACATCCGTCCAGTTCGCACGCCCTCGTGCGAGACGGCGGCATCGACCCGGCTTGCACGGCCGTTCGCACGCCCTCGTGCGAACTAGACCGGTCGCGCGTCATTGCCCGCGCGACTGGGATGTGGTTCTGTCTCTCGGGGATACGAAGTGGCGTTACCAGAACGTGACTTCGGCACCAGGAGGGCGTGCGTCGACCGTGCCCGTGCGCAGCACCTGCAACAACGGCACGGTCAACTGCTTCGTCTCCAGCCGCGCCAGGTCATTGTCCAGCACCGGACCGACGCAGGCGGGACAGCCGTGCGCGCAGGGACAGCGCGCCACCAGCGTCTGCGCCGCGTCCAGCAACTGTGCGTGCAGTTCGAAGAGGCGCGCTGAAGCCCATGCCCGCGGCGATGCGTTCGTAGATGTAGACCGTGGGGAGTTGTGCGTCGGACGCGCGGCATCGTTCTCCTGGGACGCTTAGCAATCTGTCCGGTGCGCATGGGGTCGCCCCGCATGACGGTCAACCCAGATCGGAGACGTCGCACATGAGGTGAAGCGGGGCGAGATTGGCCAAGCGTAGGCGAGGCCGTCCAGCCCGCTGCGCACGCACGCCCGACTCCAGCCGATGGTGGCACGCGCGGCAGAGCAGCATGAGGTTCTCCGACCGGTTGGCCAGGCGGTAGTGCTCGTTGACGCCCGCCACGTAGCCGAAGGTGCGGAAGGGGACGAGATGGTGCACGTCGTGTTGGCGGCCGGGCGGCTCGGGCGCCGCACTGGGCGCAGCGGTAGCCGTCCCGCGCGGACTTGAGCGCGCACCTCCTGCCAGTTGGGCCCGTAATCGTTGACCGAGTCGAACCACTGCCCGGCCGCCGCCAGCTTAGCTGGGCCGCCGGCTGCACGCTGATCCAGTAGCCGTTGGTCTCCAACTGCTGGGGCGGGTACGCCAGCGGAAAGACGCCCAGCGTTTCGTGGGTGAAGCGCTTGATGCGCCGGTAGCCCACTGCCTGGGAGCTGATGAGCAGCTCGCCGTGGGCCACGCGCGCGTCATTCACGACCCGCTCTTCGGCCACGGCCAGCGTCTCCACCTGGGTCTCCGACGTCACCTCGGTGTAGAAGTCCACATTGGCCGGCACGACCGTGGCCAGGTTCTGCTCCAGGTCCAGCCGTTCCACCTGATAGCTCGCGCCCTCGTGGATGTAGACCGCGCCGTCGTGGGCCAGGAGCGTGGCGCTGCCCCGGTCCACCTGGCCGATGACCGTGCGCCCGCCGTCCGTCTCGGCCTCGATGGCGACCGTCTCGCTGCCCGCGCTGCGCAAGCTCACCTGGCGCGCCGGGTAGCCGTGGCCGCTCCAGACAGACGCGGCCCCGCAGCCAGCACGTCGCCCTGTTCGGCCAGCAGCGCCAGCACCGCGTCGGTCACCGTGCACTCACCGAAGGCTTCATCCTGCGCGAAGGGCAACTCGAAGCGCGGCGCAGCGAATCTGATCCACCAGCAGCATGAGGTTGTCCGGGTTGATGCGCGCGTGCTCGGGCGACTGGTCGAAGATGAACTCCGGGTGTTGGGCCACGTACTGGTCGAGCACGCCGCCCGTGGCCACGAGCACGGCCAACGCCGCTTCGGTGGTACGCCCGCGCGGCCGATCTGCTGCCACGTGCCCGCGATGGAGCCGGGGTAGCCGCAGAGCACCGCGGCCTGGAGCCGCCCGATGTCGATGCCCAGTTCCAGCGCGTTGGTGGCGACCACAGCGCGCACCGCGCCGCTGCGCAACCCGGCTTCGATGGCGCGGCGTTCCAGGGGCAGGTAGCCGCCGCGAGCTCAGCACGCCGGCCGCGAGATCGTCGGCATCGGCCCACACCGTGCGCGGATCGTCGGTCGCCGCGGAGTCGCGCCGGTTGGGCGCACGCGGCGCAGTCGGTCGCGTAGATACGTGAGCAGGATCTCGGTCGTCTGGCGGGCGCGGCCGAAGACGATGGTCTGCGCGTCGGCCAATACGCAGCGCGCCGCGATTTCTTGGGTCTCCAGCACGCTGCTGCGGCGCAGACCCCGTTCGACGTCATAGAGCGGCGGGTTGTAGAGGAGGACGTGGCGCTCGACGCGCGGCGCGCCGTTGCGGTCCACCAGCGTCACAGGGCGCTCGATAAGCTGCGCAGCCAGTTCCTGGGGATTGGCGATGGTGGCGCTGGCCAGGACGAACCGGGGGCTGCTACCGTAAAAAGCGCAGATTCGCCGCAGCCGCCGCAGCACGTTGGCCATGTGGCTGCCGAAGACGCCGCGGTAGACGTGCATCTCGTCGATGACAACGTAGCGCAGCCCGGCGAAGAAGGCGCTCCAGTTGGTGTGATAGGGCAGGATGCCGGCGTGGAGCATGTCCGGGTTGCTGAGGATGAGCCGGCTCCCGCGCCGCACCTGGCTGCGCGCCGCCGACGGGGTGTCACCGTCGTAGGTGGCGACCTGGGGCAGATCCAGCGGTTCGTCGCCCGCGCCGGTCGCATCGACGGCGGCCAGCAAGCCGTTGAGTTCGGCCAGTTGGTCCTGGGCCAACGCCTTGGTGGGAAAGAGGTAGAGGGCGCGGCCGGCCGGATCGCGCAGCAGGCTGTTGAGGACCGGCCCGTTGTAGCAGAGCGTCTTGCCGCTGGCCGTCGGCGTCACCACCACCACATCCTGCCCGGCCAGCGCCGCGTCAATGGCGTCGGCCTGGTGGCTGTAGAGTCGGGTGATGCCGCGCGCCGCCAGAGCCTGGCGCAGCCGCGGGTGCAGCGCGTCGGGCATGGGCGCAAACTGAGCCGGGCGTGCCGGCAACGTCTGCCACGTCATGACGTTGGCCATGAAGCCGGCGTCGCCGCGCAGATCGGCCAGCAACTCGTGCAGGGACATGATGGACGCGACCTACGGCGACAGGCGAACGAGATCCCACGCGCCGTCGTCCCGGCGGGTGTAGCGCAGGCGGTCGTGCAGGCGATGGAGGCCGCCCTGCCAGAATTCGTAGACCGCGGGAATGACGCGGTAACCGCCCCAGTACGGCGGGCGCGGCGGCGCTTCGTCGCCGTACTGCGCCTCCAGGTCGGCCAGCCGCGCCTCCAGCACCGCCCGGTCCGGGATGACGGCGCTTTGATGCGAGACCCACGCGCCCAAGCGGCTGCCCTGGGGCCGGCTGGCGAAGTACGCGTCCGATTCGTCCGTGTCCAGCTTTTCGACGCGCCCCTCGATACGGATCTGGCGCTCCAGCGGTCCCCACCAGAAGGTCAGCGCCGCGAACGGATTGGCTGCGATCTCTTGGCCCTTGCGGCTCGCGTAGTTGGTGAAAAAGGAAAACCCACGCGGGTCGAAATCCTTGAGCAGCACCACCCGGGCCGACGGCTTGCCCTCGGGCGTGGCCGTGGCCAGCGTCATCGCGTTGGGTTCCACCAAGCCGCTTTCCGCCGCTTCGGCGAACCATTCCTCGAACATGCTCAACGGGTCGGCCGCCGCCGTCGCCTCGTCCAGCCGCTCCCGTCGATATTCCTTGCGCAAACCAGACAGATACAGAGACATACATCCTCCGTGAAAAACAAAGGCCGGAGCCACAGATGGACACAGATAAACACAGATAACAGAAACACAGAAAACGCAGAAAAAACAGAAGAAAACGCCGGTGGATTTCTGGCTATATCAGAATTCTCAGGGTGATATAGATTGAAAAAATCTGTGCTTATCTGTGTCCATCTGTGGCTGCTCTTTTTCGCTCAGTAATGGCTCGGCGCGGTTTTGCCGATGAGGTCGTTGAGCCGCTGGACGGCGTCATCCGCGTCCGTGGACGCGCGCCACTCGCCCAGGTACGGCGCGACGCGGCCCTGGACCGGCAGCCCGCGCCCGTCCACGAAGCCGCGCTTGCGCAACTCGTAGCGCCGCTTGGAAAAGAGCGCGTCTTCCTCGCGGATGCGCCGGGCCGACCGTTCGATGAAGAAGCGCATGGACGACCAGCCCTTGTCCGGCACCAGCCGCCCCGGCACGTGGTAGATCTCGTGGATGATCGTGTGGTCGGCGTCGACCGGCGTCAAGTGGCTCTCGATGACCATGCCCGTGCCCAGGCCGTCGTAGACCTCGTTGCGCACCTGGTACGCGGTCGGCGCCGTCACCCGCGTGCGCGTGACCAGTTCACGCCCCAGCGGCATCTTGTAGGCCAACTCGACCAGGTGCACGTCGCCGTCCCGGCCCAGGTAGGCGCAGTGGCTGAAGACCGACGTGTGGTACTCGGCCGGATGCAGAAAGTCAAGGTAATTTTCCTGCACGTGGTAGACGTCGGACTCCACCGGCACCTCGAACCAGAACGAGTAGACGTCGTCGGGACGGGTTTGTAGCGGCGGCGTGCTGATCTCGTCCATGTCCCACGGCAGGCGCACCCAGAGGAGGATGCCGTCGTCGTGGGCCAGATAGCGGGGCAGCTTGAGGCGCGGCCGCTCCAGGCAATACCCGTGGCGAAATTGCCAGCCGTGCCACGGGCAGGTGATGGAGCCGTCGTTCTTGACTTGCCCCTCGCCCAGCGGTCCACCCCAGTGGGGACAGACGGCGCTGGCCGCCTGCACCAGCCGCGTGTCGTCGGCCGTGCGCCAGAGCACCAACTCCTGGTCGGCCACGGTCTTGACCAGCGTGGCGCCGGGCTTCAATTCATCGCTGAATGCGGCCACATACCATTGGCCGGCGTGGCGCGCGTCGAGTTCCGTGTCCATGGACTCATCGCTCCTTGCCCAGCGCGGGCTGTGCGGACGCCAGCGGCGTGTCGTCCAGCGGCGTGCCCTTGGTCACTTCCACGATGGCGCCGTCCTGGAGGTGCATGACCTTGTCCACAAACTCGTCCACCAGACTGTCGTGGGTGGCCATGAGGATGGTCATGCCCCGTTCGTGCACCAGCGTCTGGAACAGGGTGAGGATCTCGGTGGCGGTCTTGCTGTCCAGTTCACCCGTGGGCTCGTCGGCCAGGATGAGCGCCGGCTCGGTGACCAGGGCGCGGGCGATGGCCACGCGCTGCTGCTGCCCGCCCGACATCTCGAAGGGACGGTGATCGATCCACGGCGTCAGCCCCACCAGGTCCAGCGCGGCACGCGTGCGCAGGTCACGCTCGCGGCGGGAGACATTGAGGATGCGCAGGATCAGCTCCACGTTTTCGTAGGCCGACAGCGTGGGCATGAGGCCCAGCGACTGGAAGATGAAGCCCACGTGGGCGCGCCGCCAGAGCGTGAGCTTGCGCTCGTTCCAGCGACCGATCTCCTGGCCCAGGATCTTGACCGAGCCGCGCGTCGGGTTGTCCAGCCCGCCCAGGCAGTTGAGCAGCGTGGTCTTGCCGCTGCCCGAGCGACCCTTGAGCGCAATGTATTCGCCCTGCTCGATGACCAGGTTGATGCCCCGCAGCGCCGGATCTCCTGCTTGCCCATGGTGTAGATGCGCCACAACTCGGTGGTGTGGATGACCGGTAGCCCGTCACGGCGGGCGGCCGCCAGTTCATCCATTTCCGGGCCGCCGGAAAGGGTATCTTGTCCGTTGGGAGAAGCGTTCGTGTGCTGTGCCATGTCGTCACTCATCGGGACTCGCCACCGTCGTTCTCGCCACCATGTTTGTGACCACGCCCGAAACGTCGCCAAAAGCCGCCCTTGCGCGGGGACGGTACCGCGCCGGCCTCCGCGTCTGTCGCGGTGGACACGGCGTTATCCACGCCATCACCGGCAAACGCCTCGTCGACGCGCCGGATCAGGATGCCGTCCTCCGTCACCTCGAGACGGGCGCGCCCGCGGATGGACGCCTCTTCCAGGAATTCCTGGGGAATGTGCACCCGGCCGGCCCGATCCAGTACCACGAGCTCCTCGAAGTGTTCTTCGTGCGCTTCTTCGACTGCGGCCTCCGCCGCCTCTGTCCCGTCGGCGCCGTTGCGTGCGGCGCGCAGGGCCCTGCGCGTCTCGCTGGCCAACATGCCGTCGCGGATGCGCACCACCCGGTCCACATGCCGGGCGATCTCCGGGTCGTGGCTGACGATGAGCGCGGTGATGCCCAGTTCGCGCGTCAACATGCGGAAGGTGTCGTAGATGAGCTGCGCCGTGACCGAGTCCACTTCACCGGTCGGTTCGTCGCCCAGGAGCAACGTGGGATTGTTGGCCAGCGCCACAGCAATGGCCACGCGCTGCTGCTCGCCGCCCGACAGTTCCTGGAGCTTGTGATGGGTGCGCCCCTGCAAGCCGACCAGTTCGAGCAGTTCCTCGGCCCGGCGGCTCTTCTCCTTGCCCGTGGTGCCGTAGAGCGTCATGGGCAGGGTCACGTTCTGAATGGCGTTGAGATAGGGCACCAGGTTGCGTGCGCTCTGCTGCCAGACAAAGCCGACCTTCTCCAGCCGGTAGCGGTTGAGCTGCCGGTCGGACATGCGCAGCAGATCCTGGCCGTCCACGCTGACCTTGCCCGCGGTGGGCCGGTCCAGCCCGCCGAGCACGTTCATGAGCGTCGACTTGCCGCTGCCGCTCGCGCCGATGATGCCCATCAACTCGCCCGAGTCGACCAGCAGATTCAGCCCCTGCAGCGCCACCATCTCCAACTCGGCCACCTGGTAGATCTTGACTAAATTTTCACAAACAATAAACTGCTCGCTCATAGTATTTCTCATTGCTTATCGGTAATTTTTAAATTTTTATTGAAAGGCGCAATGGCCAATCGATTAAAAATAAAAAATTACCGATAAGCAATTACCAATCTACACCGTTTCGCCGAGTTTGATGGCCTGGAAGATCTTCATGCGCAGGAGCAGGAAGGCCAGGGCCGTCAGCGCCACGGCGAAGAGTGCGCCGAAGAGTGCATAGATGCGGAAGATGGCGGGCCACGCGATCTCCACCAGGAACGGCGGCACCAGGTCGGCGGGCGTGTTCCCCACTTGCAGATACGGGATGAACAACTGGCTGACCAGCACACCCAGCAATGTGCCCACGACCACACCGAGCATGATCAGGAAGAGCAACTCCCACGCCAGGAACGCGGTCATCTGTCCCGGCGAGAGACCGATGGCGCGCAGGGTGCCTAGCTCAATGAAGCGCCGGCGGAAGGAGAAGAGCGCATAGAGAAGGAAACCCAGCACGGTCAACAGCGCCGCGGCCAGGAAGCCCACCGAGAGCACGCCGAAGAGACCTTGCCGGGACGGCTGCTCCTGCTCCGCCACGATGACGGGGCGGGTGGCGCGCCAGTCGACCACGCGCAGGTCCAGTGTACCCAGGTCGCGCACCATCTGGTTGTAGTCGATCCCCGGTGCGGTGCGCACCCACACATCGTAGGGCACCTGGCCGCCGAATTCCTCGAAGAGATAGTCCAGGTTGCCCACGATGAGCGGCCCGTCCTCCTCTTCATACCAGGTGGGGAAGTAGTCGATCTCGCCCACCACGGTCATGGACATGTCCGCGCCGTAGGAGAAGGTGGAGACTTGCACCTGCACCGAGTCGCCGACGCGGATGGAATTGTCCGCCATGAACTGGCGCGGCAGCAGGATGCCGTTGGGATTAAGCGCCAGCGAGTTCATGAGCGCGCCCAGGCTGGCCGGCGCAAAGTCACGCCGCCAGTAGCTCGCCTTGGGAAAGTCGATGCGGTCGATGCCGATGAAGTAGGCGTCGAGCCAGCCGTCGCCCACCTGCATGCGCGCGTCGTAGTCACCCACGCGCGCCGCGCCTTCGATGCCGTCGATGCGCAGATGTTCGGAGACGGGGATGAAGACCCAGCGCGATTCGGGGATGGTGGACGTGTCCTCTTCCGTGGCGCCGCCCTCGCCGAAGGCCGCGCCGAACGGTCCCGATGCCGCGCCGTCCCCTTCGCTGAAGACGCCCAACTCGGCCAGCCGC
>JAWKOK010000095.1:0-17446 GCA_041391205.1 Caldilineaceae bacterium | reverse complement strand
ATCCCAACGTGGAGATCACAGGCGCGGTGACCGATACGCGGCCCTACATTCGCCACGCAGGCGCGTACGTGATTCCCATGCGCATCGGCGGCGGCACCCGGTTCAAAGCGCTGGAGGCCATGGCCACGGGCAAGCCGACCATCTCCACGTCGCTGGGGGTCGAAGGCATCCCGGTGCGCGACGGGCGCGATCTGCTGCTGGCGGACACGCCCGCGGCCTTCGCCGCCGCCGTCCTGCGCGTGCTGCACGATGACGACGCCACGGCCGCGCTGCGGGTGACGCTGGGTCAAAACGCCCGCGCCTTTGTGGAGGAACAGTACGGCTGGGCGCGCATCGTCCCTACGCTGGACGCCCTCTACGCACGCCTGTTGGCGGCCGCGCCCCAGCCTGCGTGACGGGCGCCGCGGCTGTCGAGGTGACGGCCGTAGTCGGATTCTGTGCGCACGCAATCGCGTTGTGCACTGTCAACCATCACAAGAACCAATCTTCACCCCACCATTCCCGGCGCAAATCCCGGCGGCAATGGGCCGGCAGTTCCCCCACGTGGATCTGAACTCGCGGCGCCGCTGTGCCATTTGCGCTACACTGTCAGAGGAGGATGATCCCATGACACCCCCAAACAGTCCCTCGGCTGCACTCCGGGTCGGCTTTATCGGCACCGGCTGGACCGACCGCGTCCAAATTCCCATCTTTCGCATGAGCGGACTCACCATCCAAGCCGTCTCCTCGGGGAACCCGGCCAACGCACAGCGGGTGGCGGCCGCGCACGCCATCCCCGACGTCTACGACGACTGGCGCGCCCTCATCGCGTCGGACACGGTGGACCTGGTCAGCGTGGTGACGCCGCCGGCGCTGCACCGGGAGATCGCCGTGGCCGCGCTCCAAGCGGGCAAGCATGTGATTTCCGAAAAGCCCACCGCGCTCAACACCGCGGAAGCTGAGGCCATGCTGGCCGCCGCCCAGGCCGCGCCGGAGCAACTGGCCATCATCGACCACGAACTGCGCTTTGACCCGGCGCGCCTGCACCTGCGCCAACTGGTCAAGAACGGGTACGTGGGCACGGTCCTCAACATCCGGCTCACGCGGCTGGGCGCCGAGCGGCTGGACCCGACGCAGCCGTGGACGTGGTGGAGCGATGCGGCCCAGGGCGGCGGCATGTTGAACGCGCTGGGCAGCCACCTGCTGGACCTGGCGCGCTGGCTCGGGGGGCGCATCGACACCCTGACCGCGCAACTGAAGACGGGCCATCTCTATCGCCCCGCCCCGGACGGTGACGGCGAACTCCCCGTGTCCGCCGACGAGCATGCGCGGCTGCTGCTGCAATTTGCGTCGGGCGCGGCGGGCAGCATCACCGTCAGCGGCCTCACGCCCGGCGGCTACGGCATGACGGTGGAGGTCGTGGGCACCCATGGTGCGCTGCGCATCGACAACCAGAACCAACTCTGGGGCATGGAAGGCGAGGGCATGCGCGGCGAGTGGCAGCCCATCCGCGTCAAGTACCCCGGCCTGGACCGGTCCGCGCTGCCCAACCAGAGCCCGTTCGCCATCGGTACGTTCTACCTGGCCCAGACGCTGGCTACGTCCCTGGCCATGGGCGACGTCATGCTGGCGGACACGGCCAGCTTCTACGACGGCCTGGTCATCCAACGCATGCTCGACGCCGCACAACAAGCCCATCGCGAAAAGGTGTGGGTGCGTCTCTAGCGAGTTCGTCCACGTCCCGAGAGGGGCGCTTCCCGGAAGGGGCCAAACGCATCGCCGCCAAGGAATGATCATCCGGCCCCTTCCGGGAAGCGGTCCCACACATGCTACCCGTCTCAACAAAAACGGCCCGACCAAGATCATCGGTCGGGCCGTTCGTATTCCGCTACCCACAAACCAGGTTTCTCCAAAAAACCTGGTTTGTCCCACTCACGTTTCACGCATCACGTTTCACGCAAGACACCTCACTCATCCAACACCCCCACCTGCATCCCCAGCGGAAACGCTGCGGGCCGCGCACAGGTCGTCGTCAACGTCACGTGGCTGCCCGTGTCCGACGCGTCGTGGATGGCGCACATGATGTCGAGCACGTGGTTGGCCAGCGCGCCGTTGGCCCGGTGCGGGCGACCGCTGCGCAGCGCATGGGCCATGTCGGCCACGCCCAGGCCGCGTGAGTTGTCGGCGTAGGCGTAGAGCAGCGGGATCTCCCGCCACTCCTGCTCACGCCCGCGCTTGACATAAACCGGGCCACCGAAAGTGTTGGGATCGGGCAGCCGCAGCGTGCCCTCGGTGCCGTAGATCTCCAGCCAGGGCAGGGTCGCCGACCAGACGTCGAAGCTGGTGATGACCGTGCCCACCGCGCCGCCGGCGAAGTCGAGCAGCCCCGTCACGTGGGTCGGCACGTCCACGTCGATGATCTGGCCGTAGTTGGGCTGGCTGGTGACGACGCGCTGGGGGAAGGAGGCGCGGGTCGCGCCCGTCACCCGCTGCACCGGCCCCATGATCGAGACCAGCGCGGTCAGGTAGTACGGACCCATGTCGAACATGGGTCCGCCGCCGGCTTTGTAGTAGAACTCGGGGTTCGGGTGCCAATGCTCGTGGCCGTGGTTGGTCATGAAGGCGGTGGCGGCCACGGGCGTGCCGATCCAGCCGTCATCCACCAGCTTGCGGCAGGTCTGCAAGCCTGCGCCGAGGAAGGTGTCCGGCGCGCTGCCGACGCGCACGCCCGCAGCCTCGGCCGCGGCGATGATGGCGGCGCCGTCCTCCCGGTTGAGCGCCAACGGCTTCTCGGCATAGACTGACTTGCCCGCGCCGATGACGGCCAGGTCCACCTCGGCGTGGGCGCCGGGGATGGTCAGGTTGATGACGATGTCGATGCTCGGATCGGCCAGCAGCTCGTCCACGCCGAGGGCGCGCACGCCGTAGGTCTCCGCTTTGGCCGCGGCGCGCGCCGCGTCAATGTCCGCGCACGCCGTGATGTTGAGAATGGGGAATTTGCCGGGTGCTTTGAAGTAGATGTCGCTGATGTTGCCGCACCCGATGATGCCGATGTTCGTCATGGCTGGTGTCTTTCCGCTTGCCTCTGTCACAGTTGTGACGGATGGGGTGTGGTTATCCACAAGCCGGGTTTCTCAAAAGAAGCCCGGCTTGTTCGTTGATGCGCGCCTATCGCCCGCGAATCGGGATGCCCAACTCCTCTTCCATGAAATCGCGGCAGATGCGCAGACTGTTCATGGGCGTGCTCGTGGACTTGTCGATCTCCACCGTGAGCCACCCCTGGTAGTCCATGCTCTTGAGGAAGGCCATCACCGCGTCGAAGTCGACCGGACCCAAGCCCAGTTCGCAGAAGACGGGCAGTTGCTCGGTGCCGGTGAACGCGGTGAACTTGGACATATCCGGTTCGTCCGGTGTCACGTCTTTAAGATGGACGTAGCGAATGCGGTCTTTGTACGCGGACATGACGTCCACCGGATCCATGCCGGCCCGGTAGAGATGGGCCGTGTCCGGCGCAAAGAAGACGTAGTCGGGATTGGTTTCGCCCATGATGACGTCGATCTCGCGGCGGGTCTCGATCTCGGTCCAGAGATGGGGATGGACGCAGGCGAGCACGCCCAGATCGTAGCAGGCCTTGGCCGCGGCGTCGATGGTCTTGGCCGCCTCCTTGAGTTCGTCCAGCGTCATGCCGCCCTCGGTGCGCGGCCCGGACGGCCCGAAGACGATGCGGTCCGCGCCGTTGGCGACCAGGAAGCGAGCGACCCGGGTGTTGTACTCGATGACGTCGTCGCGCTTGGCCGGGTCGCTGAAGCGGCCGCCGCCGTAGAGCGCGGACAGGGTGAAGCCGTTGCTCGCCAGGAGATCCTTGAACTCGCCGAGATTGTCCTCGTATTCCAGGGCGATGTGGGTAAAGGTTTCGCAAGCTGTGTAGCCCAATTCGGCTGCTTCTTTCAGTCCGGTCTTGAAATCCTTGCCCCAGGTGATCAGGTGGACGGAGACCGGCGGCGCATAGGTTGCTTCAGACATGACAGTCCTCTTCTTCGTGTGAAAACAGCTTTGTGTGGAATTGAATCGATGTTACATTGAGTGTAAATCGAAACGACTTCGAAAGCAATCCGGCATAGGAGACCGACCGTGAGCGAATTTCCTTTGATTGCACCCGTGCGCCAACATCTGACCGAGCAGGCGATTGCCGACCCCTACGCCTACACCCGCGCCGCGCTGGAGTCGAGCGCGCTCCCGGCGCGTGTGCACGCGGGCATGGCGGTGGCGGTGGGCGTGGGCAGCCGTGGCATCGGCTGCATCCAGCCGGTGGTGCGCGCCACCCTGGACACGCTGACCGCGCACGGGGCCAGGCCCTTCCTGGTGCCCGCCATGGGCAGCCACGGCGGCGGGACGGCCGCGGGCCAGCGCGAGGTGCTCCACGGCTACGGCCTCGGCGACCTGGGCGCGCCCATCCACAGCGACATGGAGGCGGTGGAGATCGGGCGCACGGCCGGGGGCATGCCGGTCTTCTTCGACCGGTTTGCGGCCGAAGCCGATGCCGTCATGGTGGTCAACCGGATCAAGCCGCACACGTCGTTTCGGGCCAAGTGGGAAAGCGGCCTCATGAAGATGCTGGCCGTGGGCATGGGCAAGCGCCAGGGCGCGGCCACCTACCACGCCTGGGGCATCGGCGACGCGCTGCCGGCCGCGGGCGAGGTGGTCATGGCCACGTTGCCGGTGCTGGGCGGCGTCGCCATCGTGGAGAACGGCCGCCATCAGCCCGCGGTCATCGAGGCGCTGACGGCCGACGAATTGTGGACCCGGGAACCGGACCTGTTGCAGGAGGCGTGGACCCACCTGCCCACCATTCCGCTGGCGCCGCTGGACCTGTTGGTGCTGCGCGAGATCGGCAAGGACATCAGCGGCACGGGCATGGACCTGAATGTGGTGGGCATGTGGCGGCGCAGCGGCGGCCCCGTGGAGCCGGCCATCGCACGGCTGGCCGTCCTCGACCTGACGCCGAACAGCCACGGCAACGGCATCGGCGTGGGCTACGCCGACGTGATCCCCCAGGCGCTGCGCGACAAGATCGACTGGCCCGCCACCTACACCAACTGCCTGACCTCGGCCAACTTCAACGGCGCCAAGGTGCCCATCACCCTGCCCGACGTGCGCAGCACCATCGTCACCGCACTGCCCAGCCTGGAGCCGGCCGACGCACGCATGGTCATCGCCCGCAACACCCTGGACCTGGAGGAGCTGTGGGTCTCCCAAGCCCTCCTCGCGGACGTGGCCCGCGCCCCCCAACTCGAGCAGATCGGCGACCTCCGCCCCCTGCGCTTCGACGCCCACGGCAACCTCCAACTCTAGCACACTGTCTCACTGCGCCATCACGCATCACGTTTCACGCATCACGCATCACGTTTCAGTCACGTTTCACCCGAAAGGAAACCCCATGCCCACATCCCGCCTGGACGCCCAACTGCGTTTCATCCGCGAGGTGGATCGCCTCAAGTCGGTGCTGCGCCGCTCCCAGCTCATGGACGAGAGCCGCCGCGAGAACAGCGCCGAGCACAGTTGGCACATCGCGCTGATGGCCGTCGTCATGGCGGAGCACGCCGACACGCCCGTGGATGTGTTGCATGTGGTCAAGATGCTGCTGATCCACGACATCGTGGAGATCGACGCCGGCGATACCTACGCCTATGACATGGACGGACGCCAAGATCAGCACGAGCGGGAGGCCGTGGCCGCGCGCCGCATCTTCGGCCTCTTGCCCGCCGACCAAAGTGAGGAATTCTATGCGCTGTGGGAGGAGTTCGAGGCCAAGGCGTCGCCCGAGGCGCGGCTGGCCAATGCGGTGGATCGGCTCATGCCGCTCATGCACAATGTCGCCAATCGCGGCGAGACGTGGCAGGCCCACGGGGTAACGCGCCCGGCCGTGGAGGCGCGCATGGCCCCCATCGCCGCGGGGTCGTCAGCGCTGTGGGATGTCGCGGTCGCGTTGATGGATGACGCGGTGGCGAAGGGGTATCTGGCCGCGGAATGAACGCCGACGACCCGGCGCGCGCCGGCGCCTTCATCTTCTACGCATGTCGGAACGCCGCGTGTGGCTTGCGCTTCCCCGCGCCCGCGGACCCCGGGCTGGACGCGTGTCCCCGGTGTGGGTGGCCACTCTTGGATGCCGCGCGTGTGTCCGCCGGCGGCGATGCACGGACGCAGCCTGCCCTGCCTACGTCGCTGCCGCAACGCGTGACGGTCATCGTGGACAACCTGCGCAGCATCTACAACGTGGGCTCCATCCTGCGCACGGCCGACGGCGCGGGGCTGCACCACGTCTTCCTCTGCGGCATCACGCCCACGCCGGAGCATCCCAAAGTGGCCAAGACAGCGTTGGGCGCCGAACAGGCGGTGTCGTGGAGCTACCATCCGAACGCGCTCACGGTGCTGGCGGCCGAGCGCGCGGCCGGCGCCGCGATTTGGGCCCTGGAGACGCGGCACGATGCAGAGCCGTTGGGTCGCGGACTCGCGCCGGGCAACGCCGGTGTGACGCTGGTCATCGGCAATGAAAACGCGGGGGTGGATCCGGCCGTCCTCGCGCTGGCAGACCGGGTCGTCTGTCTGCCCATGCGCGGCGTGAAACGCTCGCTCAACGTGGCCACGGCCTTCGGCGCCGCGGTCTATCTGATCACCGAAGCCATCCTTGCCGCGCCGGCCGACGCTTCTGGAGATTACTGAAGCGTCAACTTTTTGGGTTGATAGCTGCGCAATCTGGCTGTGCCCAACGCAGCCAGCAGCGACGCAATCGGCGTCGAAGGCCCGACGACGATGCTCATATCGCCCGCCAGGTGGGGCTCGATATCTCGCGCGGCTTTGCCGTCGGCAAGGAGGATGAAGGGGAGATAGAAATAGCGGAACTCATCGCGCACGTGGCGCAGCAGGGCGCTGCCGGTCAATCCCGGCATGGACTGCGCAGTGACGACCGTGTCAAAGCGGGTCTTTTTCAACATGCCGAGTGCGGTAACGCCGTCCTTGGCAAGATACACGTCGTATTTGGCCGTGCGCAGTTGAAATGCGAGTGCGCTGCGCCGTTCTTCGCTGGGGTCCACAATCAATACTCGGGTCATCATTCCCTCGCCACTTGGTCAAAAACCACCGAGATCGTCACGGCCTGCTGTGCATGGTCGTACGTATCTGATTTCGTCCTGTTGGTGCTGCGCTAGTCTGTGCTGAAGGGCGGTCGCGGGTACGCCAACTGCACTGAATAACGTCTTCGCTAATACTCGACGTTCCATAAGGTCAGAAGTTACGCCGCCTTTGTAAACATATTGAAACAATCGTTTCTCCTGTGCTTGTTCGTACCCTAATTGGTGCTGCCGAGCCGTGCAGTTGGTCTCTGCGGCGCAACCAAGACCGACTGCGGTGTGTCGCCGATCGCTGCCGCGGCCCGCACCGGGCGCACACAGCCGCCATCTCGGCGGGGCACTCATGGCGTCACAATTGATCAGTCTTGGGTGCAAACATTACGACGCACATTACGCCGGACCGTGAGACATGGGCTGTGCAGGTGGAGCGGACCTGTGGCGGCGTACGCTTTGGTGGCAGTTAGAGTATGCAAGATTACGAATGTCGGCGCGGCGGCGGACGATGCGGAGACTTTGTTGGACTATTTCGCCTTCGTCATTTCTTTTGCTGTCATGCATGGGGTACACTGAATTGTGTGACCGACTGACTGTAACGTGCGCGAGCGGTGACAGTCTGCGCAATCTGTCGATCCGAGAGATACCAGTCCGAGAGATAACCCAGTCTGAGAGTCAACGATGTCGAGCAGGAGGAGCACACGATGAAATTCCCACCGCCTTTCTATCGCTGGCGTCCGCATCCGTGGCATGGCTTGGAAGCCGGGCCCAACGCGCCCGAAGTCGTGCACGCCTACATCGAGATTACGCCGTTTGATGTGGTCAAGTACGAGATCGACAAGTCCACCGGCTATCTGCGCGTCGACCGGCCCCAGCGCAGTTCATCCCAGCCGCCTGCGCTCTACGGCTTCATCCCGCGCACGTTTTGCGACCAGCGCGTGGCCGCGTTGATGCACGGCACCACGGCCGGCGACGGTGATCCGCTGGACATCTGCGTGCTGAGCGAACGCCCCATCAACCGCTCGGAAGTGATCCTGAACGCGCGCGTCGTCGGTGGGTTGGCGGCCAATGACGGCGGTGAGGCGGACGACAAGATCATCGCCGTGCTCCAGAACGACAATGTGTGGGGCGAAGCGCGTGACATTGGCGACCTGCCCCAAGTGCTGGTCGAACGGTTGACCCACTATTTCGGCACCTATAAAATGGTCCCCGGCGAGCCGACCCGCATGACCATCGATCACGTCTACGGACGCGAGCATGCGCTGCTGGTGGTCCAGGCCGCCATGCACGACTATTATGAAGAGTACGGCGGCTGACGCAGCCGTTGTGCGCGACTGATCCATGATTGGCTTATGACAAAACAAAGCTCTCCCTCCATCGAAGCACTGCGCCAACGCTGGAACAACCGGTACCAGGACGGACCCACGCCGTGGGACACGGGCATCACACCGCCCGAGGTCGTCGACTTCGGGCGCGCTGTTGCCGCGACCGGGCGCACGCTGGACCTGGGCTGCGGCACCGGCACCAACGTCCACTATCTGGCCCGCCTGGGGTTGACCGCCGTGGGCGTGGAACTGGCCGGCCCCGCGCTGGTGCGCGCCCATGTCCGTCGTGCTCAGGTCGATGCCGAAGTCCGCGCCCGCATGGCGTTTGTGCAGGCGGATGTGAGCACGCTTCCCTTCCACGGGCTGGACGCGGCCTATATTCTCGACATCGGTTGCTTCCACGCCGTGCACCCGGACCGGCGCGATGCCTACGCCGCCCAGGTGACCGGCAACCTTGCCCCCGGTGGCTACTACCAGTTGTACGCCTTCGACCGGATTACGGACACCCGTGACGGCGATCTGGACCAGGGGTGGCGTGGTCTGCGCCCGGGTGAGGTGGAGCAGCGCTTCACGCCGGCGTTGCGCATCGTTGAACTGATCGAGGGCGCGGGCGATCGTGCGCCGAGCCGCTGGTACCTCCTGCAACATCCCGCCTAGCGCCGCGGATCTGCCGAATCAGTACTGCAAAATTGGCGAGCGCGGGTTCGCCATCAGACATCCACTTCCTCTCCATGACTTCTCCATATCTCCCCGGTATCCTGTGGTCAAGATGTGAGACAAGCTCACAGTCAACCACATGACACAGTAGATAGTCAGGAGATTTAATCATGAAACGCAAGATCGCAATCGCGGTTGTCGTCGCCTCTCTGTTGGTGCTCGCAGTCGTCGTGACGGTGATGGCCCAGGGCGCAGGCCCGGCCTACGGCAACCAGGCCGGTGACGGCACATGTGCCTACGGCGAATTCGTCGACGCCGACGGTGACGGCGTGTGTGACAATGCCGGCACCTACGCCGGTGGCATGGGCGGCGGGATGTATGGCGCAAATGCCGATGGCACCGGCGCCGGCCCCAACGGCATGCAGCAGGGCATGATGAGCGCTCGCCGCGGCATGGGCGGCGCCTCCCGTGGCATGAATGCCGGCAACGGCACGCAGGCCGGGCAGGGCATGATGGGCCAGGGCTACAACGATGCCGACGGTGACGGTGTGTGTGACAACTTTGTGGACGAAGACGGCGACGGCCAATGTGACAACTGCATCAACGGCAGCGGCGCCCAGTCCGGCATGGGCCGCCAGGGCATGCAGGGTCGCGGCCGCTCCAACGGCCAGTCCGGCAGTCGCTGGGACAGCCAGTAATCCCAACCAGTCGTCAAAGCAGGTCTACTCCTCCTTCCCATTCTAAGGTTTGAGGCAGCGGGTCGGGCAAGTCAAACGCCGGCCCGCTGCCGCGCGTTTGGACGAACATCGTCCTGTGGAGATAATGACGGCATGAGCAACGAACAACGCATCCTGGTTGTGGATGATGACCCCAAAATCGCCCGCCTCGTGCGCAGCTACCTGGAGCAGGCCGGCTATGCCGTCGAGGTGGTGCATGACGGCGACCAAGCCCTGCACGCCATGCGCACCCAGCCGCCCCATCTCGTCGTGCTGGACCTGATGCTGCCCGGGCGTGACGGCCTCTCCGTGGCCCAGACCATGCGCGGCGACCCCACGCTGCGCAACGTGGCCATCCTCATGTTGACGGCGCGTGTGGATGATGTGGACCGCATCGTCGGCCTGGAACTGGGCGCGGATGACTACGTGACCAAGCCCTTCAACCCGCGCGAAGTCGTGGCTCGGGTCAAAGCCATCCTGCGCCGCACCATGCACGCACCCGACGAGGAGCCGGCCGCCCAGGCGCTGGAGGCCGGGGCCGTGCGGCTCGACCCCGCGGCCCATCGCGTCACGCTGGCCGGCGAGGAAGTGGTGCTCACGCCCAGCGAGTTCGACATCCTGCACCTGCTCATGGCGCACCCCGGGCAGGCTTTTTCGCGCGCCCAGATCATTGAGCAGGGGCTGGGCTATGACTACGCCGGGCTGGAGCGTACGGTGGACAGCCACGTGAAAAACCTGCGGCGCAAGTTGCAGAGCGGCGACGACCAGGCCGAGTTGATCGAAACGGTCTTCGGCGTCGGCTATCGCGTCAAGGGCTAGGTGCCGCGTGCGCATTTCGACCAAGGTCTTCCTCGCCTTTGCCGTCGTCATTGTGGTGGCGTTGGTGACGGCCGGTCTCTTGACCGGACGCTTCGTGGCCGACGCCTACCGCGGCTATGTGCGCGGCTTCCAACAGCAGCAACTGGCACGTCTGGCCGACGCGGCCGCGCAGACCTACGCCAACACCGGGTCGTGGGACGCGGCGCAACAGGCCGTGGTCCAGTTGGCGGCTGAGGGCGTCATGCCGGGCATGGGACAGGGCCACGGGCGCGGTATGCGCGGGCAGGGCATGGGCATGGCCAACGCTGAAAGCGCCGCAGCCGTGTCCGGCACGCCCGTTTTGGTGGCGCCCGGCGACGTTCTGCCGCTGGCGCCCCTGGCTGACGCCGCCGCCGCTGCCACCCTACAGGACGCGGCCACGACGGTGCGCGTCCCGGTGGTCGTGGACGGCGTCACCGTGGCCGATCTGGCCGTGGCCAACATGATGGCCATGGGCAGCGCGGAACTGGCCATGCTGGACGAGGTCTACCGGGCGATCTGGTGGTCGGGCGTGGCCGCGGCGATGGTGGCGCTGGCCGCAGGCAGCCTCTTGCTCGCCAACCTGCTGCGGCCGTTGCGACGGCTGCAGGGCGGCGTCCGCCAAGTGGCCGGCGGCGACCTCAGCGCGCGCATCGACGTGCACGGCCGCGACGAGTTGGGCCAACTGGCCGCCGGCTTCAACCACATGGCCGCCACGCTGGAGCAACAGGAGACATTGCGCCGCACCATGGTGGCCGACATCGCCCACGAACTGCGCACGCCCATCAGCGTGATCCAGGGCAACCTGCAGGCCATCCTCGACGGCGTCTACCCCCTGGACATGGCCGAAGTCGCGACCATCCACGAGGAGACGCGCCTGCTGGCGCGCCTGGTGAGCGATCTGCATGAGCTGGCTCAAGCCGAGGCCGGGCGGCTGCCGCTGGACCTCCAGCCCATCGAGGTCGCCGACGTGCTCGACCATGTGGTCTCCGCGTTCCGTTCCGCGGCCGCCCAAAAGGATGTCACGCTGACGGCGGCACCGCTCGCCGACACCCCGGCAGTGCTCGCGGATGTGGACCGTTTGCGCCAGATTCTCAACAATCTCCTGGGCAACGCGCTGCGCCACACGCCCGCCGGCGGCGCCATCCGGACCGGAACAAGCGCCGAGGCCGACCGCGTGCGCTTCTTTGTGGAGAACGACGGTCCCGGCATCGCGCCCGAGGACTTGGGCCGCATCTTCGAACGCTTCTACCGGGCCGACCCCAGCCGCGCCCGCGATGCCTACACCAGCGGCGCGGGCTTGGGCCTCACCATTGTCAAGGCGTTGGTGGAGATGCAGGGCGGCGACGTGGGCGTGGAGAGTGCCCGTGAAGGCCCGACGACGTTCTGGTTCACCCTGCCCCGCTACACGCCGTAAGTCCGGCGACGCACGTCCCCGTTTGTGACCAGAGGAATGGAGCGGTCCTGTCCCGTGCGCACGCCCTCGTGCGAAACGGCCGGCTACACCCGGCTTTGGCAAAGCGGTTCGCAGCCCTCGTGCGAACTACAGGCAGCCTGCATTTCCCCGAGATAGACCCCCGACTCGCGTCATCTGCTTGCGCACAATGCCACAAAGACATACGCAAAATGACAACTTGTCAACCCGTGACGTATGGTCCACCGTACTGCCGGACTGAAATGCTGGCGGGTGAGCTACCTTGCCAGGCGCTCAATCGACGAAGAACGGACCCGCCTCCACCGTACGCGTATTGCCATGTTCGTCCATATAGCGGACCACGGCGTAGCGCGTGTCGCCGGGTGCGACAGGCTCGGTATGGCGGCCCGGCGTCGTGTAGGTCGTTAGTTCGTCAGGGCGCGGCACCGGCCGGCTGCTGAAGCCAACGAGATAGCGTGTGCTGCCCGTGTCACCGGGCGATGCGTCCCAGGTCACGACAAATGCGACCGCATCGACCACGTGGTCGCCCGGCTGCATGGGAACGACGGCTCCGGCTGCGGTCACATATCCGTAGTTGATGGCGCCCGCTGCCGGCGCTACGATATCCAGCGTTACATCTGCAGCAACTTCCGCAGTATGGCCGGCGACGTCCAGAGCGCGCACGGCGACTATGTGTTGCGTGCCATCGGCCGCGCCGTCAAGCATCCATGGATAGCGCCAGCGACCGCTCGCCACGCCCGCCATGTCCCACGGGCCGCCATCGATGCTGACCTCCACCATGTAGACCAGCGTGGCATCTGCCACCGGCCCGGACAACTCGACGACTTGTTGTCCTAACGCCTGTTGCTGGGTGAGCAGCGTCGTCTCAAGCGCGACAGTGGGCGGCGTCAGATCCACGTAGAGGATTGCGGCCGTGCCGGTGAAGATATCGCGAGCCGTCACCGGCTTGTGCGCGATGGGCAGGAAGGATAGGTAGCGTGTGGGCGCTGCTGCGTCCATGGCCAGCGGTACATAGCTATGGAACGGTAGGTCGTCGGCCACGCTCGGTTCTGCGGTCACGGCCGTATTTTGCAGCGGCACCTCACCTTCGGCTTCCGCCAGCAGCGGCGTGATGCGGTAGATGCCTTCGGTTGGCGGCGCCCAGGTGAAGTCCCAACTTGCCCCGGTCTCGTCATCACGCCAACTCTTGAAGAACGCCGTCCGCGCATTGACTTTGACGAAGAGCAGGTCCAGACCTTTCCAGTCGTAGGCATGGCCGGACAAGGTCACGGGGTCGAGCGTCGTCAACACGGTGCCCGGGGACGGTGCCAGCAGCCGCGCCGACTGTGCCGGAGGCGGACCTGCTGCGAGATCGGGTTGGACGGTGGTGCAGCGCCCGTAGATGTCGCACGCTTGCATGCTCATCCCGGAGACCGCGGTGGCGCTATACACCCGCGCTGCGTCCATGCCGTAGAGCCGCGACGTGTCGGTGATGGTGGCGGCAAACCACGGATCGACCTGATCATAGGTGGTCAGCGTGATGTCACCGGCGCGGAAGAAGGGTATCTCCCCGGTTGCGACACAACTGGACGCTGCGTCCAGATTGAAGTCGGTGGCCGTGCATGTATAGGTCGTGGTCGTGACGCCGCCGCTGCCGTCCTCATTGACCAGGGAACTAACCAGCGGGGGCTTGGTGTCGATTTCACCCCGCCAGAATCGCTGCTCGCTCTGCGGCGTCACGTTCCCCAGGGCGTCGATGCCGCGCCCGTTGATCTGGAAATATCCTTCAACTCCGTCCGCGCCGTCGGGGATGGTGAAACGCCAGCCGCCGCCGTCGACCGTGGCGGAGGCCCAGACTCCCTGGCCATAGCCGTACAGATCGGTGATTTCGTAGTCCGCCAGCGCCCGGTCGTAGATGACAAGTTCGTCCAGTTGGCCGCTGAAGAAAGAGTTGAGGTTTTTGCCCACCCCGATCAGCATGGCGCCGTCACTGGATTCCATGGTTCTCGCCACACGGGTTTCCAACGCGCCGTCCAGATAGATGGCGAGATGGGCGCCGTCGTAGCTCACGGCGGCATGGTGCCATTCACCGGTCGCCACCTTGCCGGTGGTGGCCAGCGCACTGCCGCCGAGATAGGTTTGGATCGTGCCGTCAGCCCCGGTGTAGAGCCACGCACGTCCGACCTTCGTCCCATCGCGTTGTTGCACCATGGGTCCCTGGCCCAGCGTCGCGGCGTTGAACCAGACTGCAACGGTGAAGGCAGTCTCCGCCGGGTCAAACAATGCAGGGAGTGTGAGATATTGACTTGTGCCGTTGAATCCGGCGGCGCGGTCACGGCGGCCCGGCTCATTGACCGCGGGACAGGTGGCCGTGCATGTGGCCGGTTGGCCCGCGCCGGATTCATCGGCGAAGAAGCCGGTGGGCCGGCGCTCGTCGAAGGGAAGATGGAGCACGGCGCCGCCCAATGCGTCCATCTGTTCGGCCGGCGTGAGGTTGACCTCGACCGCGCTGATGGCGCTCACATCGCTGACGTCGCCGCTCAGCGTCAGTGCGGTCGTAATCAGTTGCATGCCGCTCACCGACGCTGTCAGGGTGACATCCGGCGCCTCGGCATCCAAACGAAGTTGCCGGGTCAGATAGGCATCGGGCCGGGTCAGATTGCCCACGGCATCCGCAGCACGTACGCTGACGGTGTAGACGCCGCTCGGGTCGATTTGGCTGCTGCCGCTGTCGTCAAGGCTGGGGAGCACGTAGTCGATGGTCCAATTGCCGCCACTCAATGCAGCCGGTTGCCAACCTTGGCCGGCCACGGCGCCGCTGCCGTCCAGAAGCACCTGGACGTCGGTGACACCGCTGCCGGGTTGGGACCCAGCGTTGGGATCGCTCACCGTGCCCGCCAGGGTGACGCTCCAGTTCCCCTTGGCATCCTGCGAGGGTCGCTGCGCGTCCGCTGTGCCCGTGGCGAACGCCGGTTGTGGCGGCGTGCTGTCGACGATGACATTGATGGCATAGACCGGGCTGACGTTGCCCACGGCATCAGTCGCCCGCACCGGCAGGGTATGCTCCCCGTCCGCCTGTGCGCTCATGTCCCAGGCGTAGCTCCAGGCGGCCGTGCCGGTCAGCGTCTGCCAGCCGCCGTTGTCCACTTCGACCCGTTCGATGTAGGAAGTGGGATCTTGGGCTGTGCCGGCCATGATCAATGTGCCCCGATTCTGCACGTACTGGCCGTTCAGCGGGCATTGGCTTGCATCCGGACAGACGGTGGGGTTGTCGGGGTCAACGGTCAGCGTCCGTGCGGTTGTCTGTTGGACGGCGCCGACGTTGGTGGCCGTCTCGCGCAGAACCACCTCGCTGCCCGCTACCGTGGTGCTGCCGTCGACAGCGAACAGCGTCCCCACCATGACGGATTGATCTTCCGCCTTGACTTTGTTGTACAGAGCGGCCACGTCCGCGGCCGTCAACGGCTGGCGCCAGACGCCGATCTCGTCGATCTGGCCGTGGAAGGTTTCCGTGGTCACGTTGCGGCCGATGTAGGTCGTGCCGAGGCCGCTGTGGCTGCCGGCCGCCGTGTCGCTGGCGATTTCGACCCCGTCCCGGTAGAGGATGCGCGTGTTGGTGGCGACGTCGTAGGTGCAGACCCAGTGATGCCAGTCGAGATCGGTGTAGGCGGACGGGCTTTTGAGCGCGTTACCGACTTTGGAGAAGGCGCAGGTGAATACGTTCGGCTGGTCGCCGCGGAAGCCGAAGTAGAGATGCTGGTCGGTGCCGTTTGGTCCCTGGGTGATGATGGGATCCCAGTTGCCGGTGGTGCTGCGTTTGGCCCACGCCGCCAGCGTGAAGGACTGGTTGTTGAGCGGGATGCTCGTTTCATCGCGCTCCAGCGTCACCTGGACGTTGTCAAGTGCCCAGTTTTCCACCCCGTCCGGATCGCTCGTGGCCGTCTGTCCTTCAAAGTAGATGTCGATTGAATCGGCAGTATGGTCCGAGATTGCGCCTTCCAGGGCATAGATCGGCCCGTCGAAAGTGCTCGCTGTGTCGGCATAGGCGATCGAGCCGGCCTGGGCCGCATGTTGGGCCGGCCAAATGCGCATCGACGACACCCAGCTTGGCCACTGCGCCTTCAGTGATGTAATGCCCGCAAACGGATCGAAAATTTGCGCCGCGCCGCCATAGTTCGCATTTTGATAGACTTTGGCCGCGCTCTGGAATAGGACAGACGTCCAGCCGAATTGCGGATTATCGCCCACCGGCGTGCCGGCGAAATTCGGCACGTCCTGATAGAAGAACTGGGGTTGCGCGGGTACGCCAATCTCTAGCCCGTCGGCAACCTGCGCAACGTACGCGCCGGGATAGGCCTGAGTCAAGCCCCAGCAAGACGTCGCGTTGCTGTCACACTGAAAGGTGTTGGGAGCGGCAAAGGATGTGTTCAATAGGGCCGTGTCGCCATCGCCCCATTCCCAGCGGTCGGGGCCTCTGCCTTCGGCGGTCATGTTGCCTTCCCAGCCGTTGAACCCCATGGACGTCACGAGGTTGAAGCGCACTTTGACCGTGTCATGGGCCGGCAGGTCGCTGAGCGTCAGGGTGACGCGTTCGTTGTCGAAATTGCCCAGCCAGTAAGCGCCGCCGCCCGTCCAGTACGTTTCCCCGGGGCCGTTGGGGGCCAAACGGTCTAGCGTGCCGAACGCGACCTGGTAGATCTCGGACGGATTCAGGGCTGTGTTGAAAACCCGGACCTCATCAAGCGTGCCTGAGAAGTAGCCCATCTTCCCGTCGTTTGTCTGTCCAATCTTGACGGTATTGCCGGCGTTATCTGCATTGTTCGCAAGATACTGATAGGTAGGGTCGGTATCGTCAATACCATCCACGTACATCTTTGCGACGCCGCCCGTGCCACTGCCGCTGTAGTCCCACACCACGGCCAGATGGTGCCACTTCCCATCATTGACGGGCGTTTTGCCGAAGATATAACCGTTGTTGAAGCCGGAAAACGCGGGGAGGCCACTGGGGTTCAGATAGAAGACCCGTTCGCCCGACTGCCAGGAGAGATCATCATTGTTTTTTGTGAGGATTCCCATGTACGTGTCGGTAGTGTTGATCCATGCGCTTATGGTGAAGTCACCGCGCCCCATCTCGACGGACGCTCCGGCGGATGTACTCAGGTACTGGTCCTGGCCGCTAAACCGGGCGGCCTGCCCGAATCGCCCGGCAACACCCGCCTGTGGACAGGTTGATGCGTCGCAGGTCGCGTTGTGCCCGGCCCCCGAAGAATCCGCGAAAACAGTGGCGCCGGCGGCCTCATCCAGCTTCAGGTTCAGGACCGCATCCGGCAGTAACGAGCTCCATTCCGGCCCGACACCGCTTTCGAAGTCATACGTGTAGATATTGACGACGCGCTT
>JAWKOK010000094.1:0-17748 GCA_041391205.1 Caldilineaceae bacterium | reverse complement strand
GGCCTCCCAAAAGACCGCAACCGGATTCGGGTTGCCGATGCGCAGGGTGTGCAACGGCAACCCCATTAGACAGTCGCCCGTATTGGTCAGAACTGCGGTGATCGTGATGCGATCGCCCAACTGGGGCGCCGGGTTGGAGAGGACCACGGCCATGTCCGTGCTCTGGTTGCACGTCGGGAAAGGCGTTTCCGTGGGAGTGGGCGATTCCGTCGCGGTGGCCGTGGCGTCAACGGGCAGTCGCTGGGCCGCAGCACGGTTGCCCATGAGCAGGGCCAGGAGCAGAACGAACGCGACGATGCCAATGTTGCCGATGATGAAGACGCGAGTTACCCGGCGCATCGATGACCTCCGCTTCACGTTGTGGGATGATGATCGCATTGCACGCCCGCGCGTGCATTCCATCTGTACTTCATATACGCTCCACGATGGCGCGACGGTGCCGGTCAGTGTAAAATGGCGGCGAGTGCGACTTGCCGACGCCACGATCAACCAAACTGCTAGACCCGATCACGTTTGTGCACGAGAGGAATCGACCATGTCCTACACGCTGCTCATCTCCACCGACGAACTGGCCCACCACCTGGACGACCCCGACTGGGCGGTGATCGACTGCCGCTTCGACCTCAACGACCCGGCCAAGGGACGCGCGGCCTATCTCGACGCCCACATCCCGGGTGCGATCTACGTCCATCTCGACGAGGATCTCTCCAGCCCCATCGTGCCCGGCGCGACCGGTCGCCATCCGCTGCCGACGCCGGATGTCTTTGCGGCGCGGCTCTCCCGCTGGGGCATTGACGAGAAGACCCAAGTCGTGGTCTATGACGACGCCGGCGGGCTCTACGCCGGGCGGCTGTGGTGGATGTTGCGCTGGCTGGGGCACGATGCGGTGGCGCTGCTCGACGGCGGCTGGCAGCAGTGGCTGAAGGAGGTGCGCCCGACGCTGGGCGGCGAGGACACCCGCAGCCCGCGCACGTTCGTGCCCCACGTGCAGGAGGAGATGCTGGCGGACGTTGACGAGGTGCTGGCCAACCTGGAAAACGACGAGTTCGTGCTCGTCGACGTGCGCGACGAGGCGCGCTATCGGGGCGAAGTCAGCGGCCTCGACCCGGTCGGCGGCCACATTCCCGGCGCGGTGTCCGCCCACTACGGGCACAACCTCACACCCGATGGTCGGTTCAAGACGGCGGACGAACTGCGCGCCTACTACGAAGATCTGCTGGCCGACCCGGACGCCGGCGTGGTCCCCGAGGGCATCGTCTTCTACTGCGGCTCCGGCGTGAGCGCGGCCCACGATCTGCTGGCCATGGAATTGGCCGGACTGGGCCGCCATCGGCTGTACGTCGGCTCGTGGAGCCACTGGATCACCGACCCGTCGCGCCCGGTGGCGACGGTCGAATAGAGAACGCGCGATCTCCCCGGGAACGCGCCGTTCCCGGGGAGGTGTTTGGTCTACACGTTCACGTTGAGCGCGCTGCCCGATTCGTAGCGTCGCAGGCCGTAGTAGAAGGCGCCCAATGCCGCCAGCCAGACCAGCGCCGCCACTCCCAACACGCCCAACAACAGCCATCCGTCGCGCGTCTTGACGATCTGCGCCGGCACCGCGCCCACAAAAGCCGCCGGCAGCAGCGTGTAGAGCATGAAGCGTGTCATGCCACTGAAGAGCGTGTGCGGGTAGAGCGCGAAGGTCAGCATGCCGTTGGCCACCTGACCGCTCACGTAGACGGCGTTGCCCATGTAGAAGGCCAGCGAGCCGACGATGACGCCGAAGCCGGCAAAGATCAAGGCCGACGCGATCCCGGCCGTGACGAACAGGCCGAAGTCCACCAACGTCAGCCGCCCCACGAAGAAGAATGCCGTCAACCCGAAGAGCACGTCGCCGATGGACGACACGCCCATGCGCGAGCAGATCACGTGGAGCAACAGCGGCCGCGGCAACACCAAGTAGTAGTCGAGCCGGCCCTGCGCGATCAACTCGGCCAAGTTGGGCCCGGTATTGGCGCCGAAGGTGAGCGCCAGCCCGAAGCCCAGCGCCACGATGGCGAAGAGCAAGTAGACATCGCCCACGTTGTAGCCGCGCACGGTGCCGAACTGGCCGAAGAAGATCAGCCAGAAGACGAAGTAGATGCCGTTGTTGATGAACATGAACGCGATCTGCGTCAGAAAGCTGGCCCGATACTCCATGGCCGACGCCAGATTCAGCCCTTCCAGGTGACGCAGAAAGCGCCATTCGGTGCGCAGTCGTTGCATGATAGAGTCCCCCTAGCCTCCGTTGATGGACAGCCGCTGCACGGCCCACCGATATTGCAGGGTCAGCACCGCACCCATCACCCCGATCCAGATCAGCTGCATGGTCAACAGTTGCACGAAGAGCGCGTTGTCGAAGGCCACGAAGAGCCGCGCCGGCGCATACGTGGTGTAGGCAAAGGGCAGCAGCCGCGCGATTCGTTGCAGCCACTCCGGCAGAAAGTCCAGCGGAATCAGCAGCCCGCCCAAAATGAAGATGAGCTTCTGGTAGATCAGCCGGAACGAGAACGTGTCTTCGGTGACAAACGCCAGCAGGCCGATGCAGCCGGCCATGAAGAAGTCCAGCACCAGGGCCAGCGCCACCACCAGCGCCACCGCCGGCACGGTGCGCACGTCGACGCCGGGCCAGCCCACGTGCCACACCACCACCGGCATCCCCAGCAGCAGGACCAACGCCATCTTCACCAGCGTGTCACCCAGCCCGTTGAAGAAGTGGTAGACTAGGTAGTTGTACGGGCGCACCAGTGCGTAGGCGATGGAGCCGTCCTTCACCTCGGCGGAGATCTGCTGGTCGTGGCGCGACTTGCCCAGTTCAATCATCTCGGCGAGGAGGAAGTACCAGATGGTGGCCGTCAGCGTCAGCCCGGCGATTTCGGCCGTCTGCTTGGTGGCGTAGACCGCGCTCCACAACTGGACAAAGATGAACATGATGATCACGATGAAGAACGCGCGCCCCGCCGCATCCCACACGTACGCGAGCTGATTCTGCAGATTGACGTTCGTGATGGCCAAGTACTTGTTGGTCGTCGGTTCAATGCGTCGCAACATGGCGGTCGCCTCCTCATCGGGGAGTGTTGATTGAAGAATGAAGATTAAAGATTGGGTGGATGACCACTCGTGTCGATTCCATCGCCTGGAATCACGGCGATCGCCGGCACCTCCAATCTTCAATCTTCATTCTTGCTTTTTCACGCCGCAACTCTTTCACTCTCCTGATAGATCTGCCGGATGATCTCTTCCATGGGCGGGTCGGCGATGTTGATGTCGTTGCACGGCTTGGTCGCCATGACCTGCTGGACCACCTGCTCCACCGGCACGGACCGGCTGTCGAACTCCAGCTTGACCCCGTACGTCCCCTGCTTCAGGACCGTCACCCCGGGCATGGCGAAGGGTGCGTCCAGCGCCTCGGCGAAGCGCACGTCCAGCACCTTGCGCCGCAAGTGGCGCCGTTTCAACGCCGACGTGCGCCCGTCGAGGATGATGCCGCCGTGGTTGATCACGATGACGCGCTTGCATAACGATTCGATGTCGCCCGCATCGTGGCTGGTCAGGAAGATGGTGGTGCCATCCTGCTCGTTGAGCGTGCGGATGGCGTCGCGGATCTGCTGCTTGGCCACCACGTCCAGGCCGATGGTTGGCTCGTCCAGGAAGATGATCTCCGGGCTGTGGAGGAGTGATGCTGCGATCTCGCATTTCATGCGCTGGCCCAGACTCAGCTTGCGCACCGGCGTCTGCAACAGGTCGCCGATCTGGAACGCCTCCACCAGGAAGGCGCGCCGGAACCGGTATTTTTCGCGCGGCACTTCGTAGATCTGGGCAAAAGGCTGAACGTGTCCTCGGCACGGCAGGTGGTACCAGAGCTGCGGCTTCTGCCCGAAGACGGAGCCGATGTGGTAGGCCATCTGGCGGCGCTGCGTCCACGGCGTGAAACCGAGTACGCTAGCTGACCACCGGTCGGGTAGAGAATGCCGGTGAGCATCTTGATGGTGGTCGATTTGCCGCGCCGTTGGGGCCGATGAAGGCCAGCATCTCGCCCGTGGGCAGGGTGAACGAGACGTCCGCACGGCCGGCACGACGCGCCGTCCGCTTCCAGAGCGACCGGATGCTGCCGCGCAGCCCGGGCGCCTTCTCCCTGACCGTGAAGTCTTTGGCCAGGTTTTCCACACGGACCGCAATTTCGTTGATGTGGTGTGCGCCGTTGTTGTGCATCGTGCATCTCCCGCCAACCCAAATTCACAGATGATCCCAGGAAAAAATCCACAGACCGGACACAAGAGACATGAAAAGTCCAGAAAATATTGACACGAAAAACAAAAACGGCACGGTGTCGTGTCACCGTGCCGCCTGGCTGCCTCTGGATGAATGCTGCGATCCTACACTGCTCCATCCCCTGGGTGCACAACGACACGGCGTCCGGCGCAACCGGCCGGAAAGCATGATCAAGGATAGGCAACAGTGGCAAAACGTGAAGCGTGTGCGTTCATCGTGCCCCCATGGTAGCATGGCGCGTGTGGGTTGTCAATAGGTCCGTGTGTGTAAAATCTGCGATACTTGTGTGTTTGTGGGTTTGCGCCCACTGGCGCGCACTTGGCAGGGCGCCCGCAAATTTCTATAATTGTCGGGCATGCCGGCCGCGCGCCTGTCGCGCCCATTCACCGAAAGAACCGACCATGCCGCTGATCATCGAGCACCGGGGCAAGCGCCCCCGCATCGCCGACGTCTTCGCCACGCCCAACGCCACGATCCTGGGCGACGTCACCATCAGCGCAGGCGCAAGCATCTGGTTCGACGCGGTCATCCGCGCTGACGTGGGCCACATCGAAATCGGTCCGGCACCAATATCCAGGACAACGTGGTCATCCACGTCAACGCGCGCCACGACACGCAGATCGGTGCCAACGTAACCATCGGCCACGGTGTAGTGCTGGAAGGCTGCACCATCGGCGACGGCGCGCTGCTGGGCATGAGCACGACTGTGTTGAGCGAGACGGAGATCGGCGCCGGGCGCTGATTGCGGCTGGTGCGGTGGTGCGCAGGTTTGCCGTGATCCCGGCCCATCACCTGGCGGGCGTGCCGGCCGGTGCGCGGCGAACTGTCGTCCGCCATGCAACAGCGGGTGCGCGCGGTGCGCACCACTATATCGGCGCGGCTGACGCCCACCGCCAAATCTTGATCATTGAGGATGTGTAGACGCGCCTCGTTCATTGTGGCGCAAATACCACGCCGGAAATTCGGCACTTGTACCTCTGGGGGAACCGTCGGTTCATTTCCGCCGGGATTTGCTAACTTTCGACCGGTGTGTGCACGTTGGGTTCGCCGCCCTTGAGCATGAGCAGGAAGTAGAGCCCCAGCAGCACCACCAAGTCGACCAGGATGGCGATCATGGCCGCTTCGGGACCGAAGGCGGCGATGAGGCGTCCGATGATCCACGGCAGCGTGATGGCGCCCAGGCTTGCGCCCACCAGGAACCAACTGGTCACCGTGCCGCTCATGGTCATGTGGCGGCCGGCCCAGGAGAGCACGGTGGGGAAGACCGAGGCCATGAAGAGGCCCAATATCGCCGCCCCGATCCAGAGCGCCGTGTCCGACGCGGGCGCGGCCACGATCAAGGCCACACCCGCGATGCAGCCGAGGACGTCCGCCAGCAGAATCGTGCGCGGGCGATAGCGCATGGCAATGGGGATGGAGAGCAGCCGGCCGAAGGTCAACGCGCCCCAGAAGACGGAGGTCAGGTAGGCCGCAGTCTCGCGCGTGGCCAGATTGAGCGACACGGCGTAGGTGGCCACCCAGCCGCTGAAGCTGACTTCCGCACCCACCACGAACATCATGAAGAGCACCGCCAGCCCCACCAGCACCAGATCCAGTGGCGCGGCCGGGGCCTCACCGACGGCCCGGCGTGCCGGCGTCTTCGGGCTGGTGAAACGCACGATCCAGAGCGCAGGCGGCAGCAGCAGCACGGCCAGGATCCAGTAGGCCCAGGCGATGCCGTCGGTGTAGCGCAGCGCCAGCCCCACGATGATGGGCGAGATCAGCGCGCCCACGCCGAAGAAAAAGTGGAGCGCGTTCATGTACGGCCCCACCTTCACCCCGTGCACCCAGCCGATCATCGCGTTGCCGCCCACATCGACAATGGCCTCGGCGATGCCGGTGATGAGCAGGACGCCGGCCAGCAGCCAGAAAATGCCGAGCGTGGGCACCAGCGCCATGCAAAGCGCCATGACGACCAGCATGGCCGCCAGCAACATGTGCCCCGCCACCCGGTCGTAGAGCCGTCCGCCCAGCAGCGAACCGATGAAGTAGCCGCCCGACCGGGACGGGTAGATCAGGCTCAACTGGGCCACACCCACCGCGGTCTGTTCGCCCAGGTTATTGAGTGTCGGCCCCAACGAAGCGGCCACCAATCCCAGTGAGATGAACGCGGCAAAGTAGCCGGCCGAGATCAGGTTGGCATTGTCGCGGCGCTGCACGCGCGCAGTGGTCGCCTGGGTCATGATCGGCGATCCGGGTGGGCGGCCAACGCGTCACCCGTAGCGGAGAGGTCGGCGAACTTGTGGGAAGGGATGGGGCAGGATGTGTCGATGATCCATGAAAGGCCTGACTGAATAGTGAATGGAAATAGATAATGGGAAATGGTTAATGCCACGTCGCACGCACGTTAACCATTTCCCATTATCCTGGCTCCTATCATATTGACCAAGTTTCTCTATTCGTAGGCCAGGACTTTACGCGGACGGTCAGGCGCGAGGCATTCCAGGCAGGCAGCGAACTGGCGACGATGGCCAACACGGCCACGATGGCGAAAGCCAGGTGAAAGACGCCGCCCGGCCGAAAAGCTGTACGGCAGCGCCGTCTGGAAGAGGATCGCGCCCACGGCACTGCTCGGGCAGCCGGCCCGGCGGGGAAGGCCAACATGGCGCCGATGAACCAACTGAGCATGCCGATGATCACGCCCTCCACAATGACGATGCGCTGGATCGCGCCGTTGGACGCGCCGATGGCGCGCATGACGCCGATCTCGCGGGTGCGCTCCAGCACGTTGGTGCTCATGGTGCCCATCAGCCCCAGCGCACCGACCGACGCGATCAGCACGCCCATGGCCATGAGCAGGTAGATGATGATGTCGAAGAAGATGCCCGAGAAGCGGCGCAACTGGGCGATGGTGAAGGTGTTGCCCACCTCCAGCCCCTGGTCTTCCAGCGCCGTGGAGATCGTCTCGACCATGGCCGCCACATTGTCCGCGTCGGGGTTGTCCACCGTCAACTGGACGCTGGTGGCCTTGTCGACCTGCTGGGTCACCCGGGCAAAGTAGTGATCGTGGACGAAGGCCGGCACAATGGTCGGCGGGCCGCTCAGCACCTGGGCGATGCCCACGATGACCCACGGTCGCTCGTCGCCGTTGATCTTGAGCACGATGGTGTCGCCCACCTTGAGATCGGGTTCGTTGGCCAGCACCTTTTGGCTGATGACGATGGCGTTCTCGTCGTCGGGCAGCAGCCAGCGCCCTTCCTGCAACGTCGGCTCCACCATCTCGCTCTCCGGCGGCAGTGCGGTGAGGAGCAACGGATCGCCCTCGGTGCCGTCGGCGTGGATGGGCGTGGCCGAGCCGGACCCCCACATCTCCACGTCCTTGACCCCCGGCACGCTGCGCACGATCTGCTCGATCTGGGCCTGGCGATAGGGGCGCCCGAACTCGATCTGGATGTCGAACTGGTTGTAGGCGATGCCCGACTCGATGAGGTTGCCCATGGACTGGCGCACGCTGCCTACGGTCATGAAGATCATGCCGCCCAGCACCAGCGTGACCAGCGTCAAGATGAGGCGGGCGCGGCGGCGGAAGGTGTTGCGCAGCGAAATCTGCACCGGCCGCGACATGCCGCGCACGTGGCCCAGAAAACGGCTGAAGCGGTCGGTGCCGAAGTGGCCGCGACCCAGGCCGTATTCACTCAGCGCCTCGCGCACGGAAATCTTGGTGCCCCGGGCGATGGGCCACAGCGCCGCCAGAATCGGGATCAGGATGCCGACGAAGATCTGAAGCAGGAGCACGTTGAAGGGCAGCACCCAGCGGGGAAACGCCACGTTGATGAAGCCGCCCAGGAATTGGGCAATGCCGCCCGCCACGTAGAGGGTCAACGGAATGGCCACCAGGAGCGCCAGCACGCTGTAGCTCAGCACCGCGCTCAGGTACATGCCGGTGATCTGGTTGCGGTCCGCGCCCACGGCTTTCATGATGCCGATCTGCCGCGTCTGTTGGGACATGAGCGCCGAAATGGTGTTGATGACCAGGAAGCCGCTGAGCAGGAGCGCGAGCAGGCCCAGTGGTGTCAGCAGCAGCGCGATGGCGTCGAAGAGATCCTGCAAGGGCAGGCGGCCAGGGCGGAAGACCTGCACGCGCTGCACGGTGCGCCCGCTGAGTTCGATCTTGTCGGCCGCCTTGTTGGCAATGGACGTGATGTACGCTTCGTCGCGCAACTGTTCCGGCGTGCCCACCACGCGGATGCCCACTTGCGAATAGGTGGGGCTGCCGCCCAGGCGCTCGAAGGTCTCGGGCGTCACGTAGCCGCTGCCGGTGCCGGTGAAGGCCGCCGGAAAGCCATTGGCGTCGTAGACCGCCCCGGTGACAATGAGCGTTCGTTGCTTGCCGCTCTCGGTTTCCACCACTAGCGGGCTGCCCACGGCAACGCCTGCGGGCAGCGCACCGTCGGCATCCAGCGCACTCCGTTCCAGGATGATCTCATCCCGGTCGGGCCAGTGGGTCTGGGCCGCGTTGAACTCGGGATGGCTGTCCAGCGACGTCATGGGAATCAGGTAGTTGAGCCGGATGTCCTCAAAGTCGTGGATCATGGTGACGTTGAGCGATTCCCATTTGTCGGGCGCGACCTCCACGTTGACGGAGAGCGAACTGCGCCCTTCCGCGTCGGCCACTTCGGGCATGCGCCGCAGCGTGTCGAGCATGGCCTCGTCCAGGCCGCCGGCAAAGATGGTGGCCTGGGCCGCGTTGCTTTCATCGTACGCGGCCTGCATGCCGTCGAGCACCACGCTGCGTAGATGTTGCACCGTGCCCACGGCGAAGACGCCCACGGCGATGGAGAGCACCACCAAGACCGTGCGCATGCGATTGGACCAGAGGTCACGCATGACCTTCATCCAGCGAGGATCAAGCACCGGCGGCCTCCTCACGCAGCGGCGGCACGACCGGCGCCGTGCCGTTGCGACCGGCATGGCCGTTGGTGTACGTTGCCGCGTTCACTTGCGCATCCACCGAGACGCTCGCGCTGGTGGCCACGTCGTGGCCGTTCGCCTTGGCGGCCCTGGCCGTCTGCTCGTCCTGGATGATGCGCCCGTCGGCAATGGTGACCAGGCGGGTGGCACGGTGGGCCAGATCCTCGTCATGGGTCACCATCAAAATGGTCTTGCCGGCGTTGATCAATTCTTCAAAGAGGTGGAAGACCGCGTCGGCCGTGCGCGAGTCCAGGTTGCCGGTCGGCTCGTCGGCCACGATGATGGGCGGGTCGTTGGCCAGGGCCCGGGCGATGGCAACGCGCTGCTGCTGGCCGCCCGAGATGGCGGTGGGCAGCTTGAATGCCTGGTCGGCCATCTCCACCCGGTCCAGCAGATCCAGGGCGCGCGCCCGGCGTTCGCTGCGGGTGAACATGTTGCAGAAATCCATGGGCAGCATCACGTTTTCGATGACGGTGAGGGTGGGCAGCAGTTGGAAAAACTGGAAAACCACGCCCACGTTGCGGCCGCGCCACTTGGCGATCTGCCCCTCCTTGAGCGTGTGCACCGGCGTGCCTGCCACCAACACTTCGCCCGACGTGGGGTGGTCGATGCCCGTGATCATGTTGGTCAGCGTGGACTTGCCGCTGCCGGACTTACCGGCCACCGCCACAAACTCGCCCGGCGCCACGCGCAGACTCATGGAGTCGAGCGCGACAAAATCGCCTGCCGCGGTCTCATAGGTTTTGACCACATTGCGCAGATCGATGGGCAGTGCTTCTTCTTGTGCTGCTTTGGCGCCGTTGCCGTTGCGACCGAACAACCCTTGAAACATGATGCTCTCCCAACGTTCACAGGTCTTTGCCGGAGAAGTCCGACTTTTGGAAAAAAGGCGGACGTCTTGACGGATGCTACCGCGACTGCACCGGATGATCCATGAGGATACTCACAATTGGGCGTAGCATACATGATTTGTTCATAAATTGTACAATCCCCGGACAATGCGCCGTTGACGTTTCTTCATGCCCAATAAACGCCACCCGGCGACGGGACTCGAACAGTCGACCGTCGCCGGGTGGCTTGTCGTGCGTCTATTGCATCGCCGGTCCGGCGATGTCCCCGTGCTGTGGCTAGGCAGCAGCCTCGCCGCCGCCACCCGCACTTGCCATCAGCGCGTCCAGATTCTTCTCCACGAAGAGCAACTGGAAGGCGTCGCTGCCGGCACGCTTCACCATGACCAGGGCGTCCTCGACGATCTTCTCCTCTTCCACCTGCTCGTTGATGAACCACTGCATGAGCACTTCGGTGGGGTAGTCGCCCTCGGACTTGGCCAGCTGGTAGATCTTGTTGATGGAGGCGGTGACCTTCTTCTCGTGGGCCAACGCCGTCTCGAAGATCTCCTGGACCGACGCAAACTCACCTGCCGGCTGCGCAATGGCCTGGAGGCTGGCCTTGCCCTTGCGGTCGTTGATGAAGTTGTAGATCTTCATCGCATGGACCTGTTCTTCGTCGGAATGACCCTGCATCCATGCGGCGAAGCCGGGCCAATCGTTGGCTTCCAGCCAGGCCGCCATGGACAGGTAGGTATAGAACGCCGTGAATTCCATCTGCATTTGATCGTTGAGTGCAGCCAAGACTTTCTCGTTCATCATGCATTCCTTTCTGTTGACAGTGCACCGGTGTGCAAACCACCGGGATGTGCGCAATTTGCTGCCGGTTGGCTGTGACGTCTGCCTGTGCCGCTGTGGTCCCAACCATCCGCAGGCTCCATTACCAATCAGCGTACACCCGATTCGGCTGCGTCCGTGATGGTCTTCCTCCCGTTGCGACCGGACTCATTCGCCGCCCAACGCATCGACCAGCGCTTGCACGTCGTAGCGCATCAGGGCCACATAGCTGGCCGCCGGGCCATCGGCCGCGCTGAGCGACCCCGTGTAGACCGGCACCGCGGATGCCCAGATCGCCGGCCAGGCGTTCCGCCACCTGCGGGTTGACCGTGGTGCCCACGAAGACCGCGGCCACGTCTTGTTGCGCCAGTTGATCCTGCAAGGCGGCCAGTTGCCGGGCCGACGGCGACGCCAACGTGCTCAACGCGGGGATGACCGTGCCGATGACTTCCACGCCGTATGCGTCGGCGAAATAGCCAGAATGAATCGTGGTCGGTCACCAGCTTGCGGCGCTCCGGCGGAATCGTCTCGATCTGGAAGCGGATCTCGGCGTCAGCGCGTCCAGTTCAGTCCGATACGCCGCGGCATTGGCTGCGAACGTGTCGGCATGGGCCGGGTCTAGCGCACGCAGCGCCGCTTCGATGGTGTCGACCCACAGTTGCACATTGGCCACATCCATCCACGTGTGGGGATCGATCCCGCCGTGGTCGTGGGCGTCGTCGTCCGTGGCGGCTCCAGCGCCCGGGGCGTCACATCCTCGTTGACCGAGACCAGCGGCGTCGTCTCCAAGCTCGCCAAGATCGACGCCATGGCCTCTTCCAGCCCCAGCCCGTTGACGAAGAGCACGTGCGCATCGTCGAGCAGGCGCAGATCGTCGGGCTTGGCCTGGTAGCTGTGCGGGTCCGCGCCGGTGGGCACGAGCGCCGTCAGCGCAATGGCATCGCCACCGACCTGAGCCACCACGTCGGCGATGATGTTCGTCGTCGCCGCGACCTGGAGCAACTCGCCGTCGGCCAGCTTCACGGGCGTGAGATCGGCGGCGTGGGTGAGGTGAGCGTCGACGCCGGCCCCGGCGTCACCCGCTTCGGCATGGTCATCGTGCGCGGCCGCATCTGCGACTCCGGCTGTGTCCGGTTCGTTTGCCGTTGATGTGGCCGGCGCGCAGGCAGTTATCAGCAAGGTAAGAATGAGAAGACTTGACAGTAGAAGAACGCGTGTGTGGGTGACTCGCGGTACCATGGCGTGACTCCTCCGGTGGTCATGGGTGCATAAATGAGACTTGTTCTCATTTGAGGCTGCGAGTGTAGCACGCGTGGGTACGGGCGTCAAGATCACGACTCACGCCGGTTGCGTACGTTTGTTTCCGGGGTAACCACGCGCGGCGCCGGTTACTCCGCGCTGATGTAGTCCGTCAGCTGCTCCCAGACGCCGTCCTGCACCTGGTAGAGGCGCACGGCGCGCTGGCCGCGGTGGTCGGTGGCAGTGAAGGTGAGGGGCGCGGTCATGCCACCGGTCTCCCAGTTGTCCATGCTCTCCAGCGCCGCTTTGATGTTGGGGCCGGTCAACGTTTGACCTGCGTCCACTGTGCGGCGGATGGCCTCGGCCATGATCTTGGCAAACCACCAGCCCTGGACGTACGTTGCGCTTTTGCTCGCCAGGTCGATGTCATGGCTCGCAGCGTAGTCGCGGATGTCGGCCATGCCGGGCACGTCGGTGCTCAGGGGCGTGAAGGGGATGGCGCCGATGACGCCTTCCGCGGCGGCGCCGGCCAGGCGCACCAACTGTTCGTTGGCGCAGTAGTTGAGACAGAAGACCGGCATGTCGCCCATCTCCAGCGCGGCCTTGTCCTGGAGCAACTGTGCGGCCGGGCTGGGCACATTCTGGATGGCGATGTGGGTGGCGCCGAACTCCTGGGCCGCGGTGAGTTGCGGCGTGAAGTCGTCCACGCCGCGCGGCATGGGAATCGCCACAAACTCCACGCCGGTGACCGCATAGAATGCCTCGGCCGCGGGCAGGGGCGATTCGCCGAAGGGGCTGTCGTCGTGGAAGATGGCGACCTTGGGCAGATCCGTGTTGCCGTCGGCCTGCCACTGGTCCAGCATGTATTTGAGGAGAATGGTCAACTGATCCGAATAGGTCGGGCCGGCCAGGAAGTTGTACGGCGTCACGCTCGGATCGGCGAGCTTGGCCGAGTAGGAGGCGGAGATGAACGGCACCTCGTCCCGGGCGACGCGAGTGCGCAGGGCCTCGGTGTCCCCCGTGCCCCAGCCCAGGAAGACCACCGCGCCTTCCTCCACGAATTGGGTATAGAGCGCGGTGGCGGAGTCGATCCGGTAGCCGTAGTCATCGCTCAGCAACTCGACGCTGCGCCCGTCGATGCCGCCCTGGCTGTTGAGATAGTCCACGAAATCCTCGACGCCGGCGGCGCCGTCCACGCCGATGTCCGCGGTCGGTCCCGTCAGGTCAAAGATGGCGCCGATCTTGATGGGGCCGGTGGCGTCCGCTGCCGGGGAGGCGTCCTCGACCGCAGACGGGGTCGGCGCGGGCGTGGGGCTGTTGCACGCGCCGGCCACCAATGCCAGCACCACCAGCATGGTCAAAAGGCTGAGACATCGTCGCCGCTTCATGGCACATTCCTCCTTGAATGTTCAAAAAGAGACCGATTGGTTGGGACGTTCAGGACTGAAGAGAGGCGCATGCGGGGCGCCTCGCACAAGGACCAGAGTGGTCAACCGCGCCGGTGGCGCGCAGTGAGTAACGAACGAAGTACCGTCATCATACTAGGCCGGCGCGGGCGTGTCAATGGGGTTTTTCAATCACGGGACTATCTCAGATTCGGGGCAGACTTCCTGGCAGACCTCCGTTGCGCACCGCTGGTAGCAGACCCGTGAGGTCTGCCGGGAAGTCTGCCCGGCAAATTGGGATGCACCCTCCAATCACTCCTGTCGCCAATGTGTCGCCATTCCGTGGTCAATCTGCTGCTATAGAATGGGTAATCCGGCTCCATCCAGGCCGGGATCCCATCAACCCACGGAGGCAGCCGTCATGTTGCTCGACTCGGAAACCACAGAGCCCACACGGCGCGACATCGTCATTCGGCGAGAGTTTCTATTCTGGTTGGGTGCGTTCATCGGCGCCGTCGCCGTCATTCTCGGTTTGTACTATGCACTCGGCACGCAACAATTGGGGATCTTGTTGCTCGTTGCGGGGCTCGTGCTCCTGGCCGGGGCGCTTTGGCAAGCTGAGCGCAGCCGGGATTGGCTACGCACCATCGTCATGCAGGTGCGCCAAGTCTCCGTCACCGCACGTATCGCCGGATTGGGGTTCGTGCTTCTGGCCTGCGGCGTCGTGATCCGCTTCACCCCGCGTGATCTGAGCACGGTGTTCAGTGTGCTCGGGATGGGCGTACTGCTCATCGCCTTTTTGCTATGGTTGGAATCGTTGCGTCAGGCGGAACTCGACAACGCGCGCGCGGCCGTCCCGGACGTCGAGCAAGCGAGACCGATGCAACGTCCGGCCGGCGCACGCACCGGGAACAATCCGCCGCTTAGCCCTGCGCCCGATCCGCGTGAGGCGGAGGGCGGCATAGACGACATTGCGGAACAGTTTCGCCTGCAGGTGTCGGAGACGGTCTTTCAGCACGCCAAGCGCACGTCATTGATCTCAATGCTGCTGAGCCTTGTCCTCTTTGTGGTCGGCGTGGCCATGATCACATGGCTGGTCTACAGCATCTTCAACATGCAGCGCTCTGATGACGTCCTCTCAAACTTCGTTGAGCAATATGTCTTGATGCTGGCAAATGAGCGGGGTGAGGCCTTCACGGATCTATCCACGGCCTTCGCGTCAAGCGCCCCCATTTTGATCGTCGGCATTCGTCAGGTGGCGGCTTTCGTCGGTCTGCTCTTCCTGATTTGGATCGGCAGCCGTCTCATGTTCAACGCCATCTCGCTCTCCCAACGCCGGGTGCTGCAGGAGACGCTGGCGCAATTGGGGCCGTTGCAGTCGATCCTGGCCGGGATTCCGCCTCGTAAGCCGTATCTGTTGGTCGCCGAACAGAGCCTGCAACAGGCGCGCCGCTCGTTTGTGCTGCGCTCCTTTGTCAGCCAGGCCATCTTTGTGGTCGGCCTTGTCCTGTTTATCATCCTGGCGCTTCAGGGCATCGTCAACGGCTGGGACGATCAGCTCACGACGGCGGTTGTGGGCGGCGCCGGCATCGTCTCGCTGATCTTCGCCATGGTCTATGAGCGGCAGGCGGAACTTCAGGCCACGCTGGAAGAAATCGTCCGTCTCCAGCGGGAAGTGGCGGCCGACGCGCAGGTGTCGGAGATTGTCGATGAGTACACCGCCCGCCTCTTCCAGAGCGATGTCGACCTTGCCGACATCGCCACCGTCGAGTTTGGCCATCACCCTGCTGACTACGGCGCGCGCCGGCCGACACCGAGACCAAGGCCGATGCGGCCAAGGCGGCCGGCATCGATTTGCTTCGTCGGGCAAGCCACGGCGGCAGCGGCATGCAGACGCCGGCGCAGACGTAAAGGCGGCGGGAGACGTCTGCGCCCGTTTTTTCGTCTGGACGCCGCCCGATTTTTTGCTATACTATGCCCATGACCCGACAACAGCTCGTCTCCCGCGTGCTGGCGAAATTACGCAAGCAGCAACACGTGCTCCTGGTGGGTGACGCCGGGAGCGGCAAATCCTGGCTTCTGGACGCCGTGGCCGGTCACCTGGCCGGGCGGCCGCTGGTGCGCGCCGGCATGACCATGACGCGCAAGCAGATGGTGCTGAGCATCGCCGAGCAGATGCACGCGCAGGGGTGCAACGTGGACGCGGACCCTGCCGAGCCGTGGGACGCCGCCTACAAGCGCCTCAAGGGCTACACGGTGGAGCAGCTGCTGGAGGTCATCGAGCCGTACTGCGGCGACTTCGTCTTCCTGCTGGACGACCTGGATCTGGCCACCGAGCGCACCAACCGGGAACTGGCCATCGCCTTTGCGGGCACGGTGCTGGCCACGGCCAACCTGAGCACCAACCGCAAGCAGACGCGCGTGGCGCCGGTCATCAACCGGGTGCATCAGATCGAGGTGCCGCCCTTGGACTACGACGAGGCCGTGGCGCTGCTCTGGGCGCAGCTGGACCGGGGCCGCTTCCCCCATTGGCAGGCGCTCCAGACCAAGATGTGGAACGTGTCGCGCGGCAAGCCGGGCGTCATCATGGACATGCTCGACAAGCTGGGTCGGGGCATGAGCATCGGCGAGATCCGGGAGCTGGAGCACTCGGCCGACGGCATCCGCTACGTGAATCTGCTGGTGCCGTCGCTGCTCATCCTCATGGTGCTGGTCATCTCCATGCGCTACCTCAGTCACGGCTTCGACGACCCCAGCACCTACATGATTGCGGCCATCGGCTACGCCATCTTCCGCGTCTTCTCGCCGGTCCTCTACCGGCTGAACAGTTGACGCTCTTTTTTTTGCCCTGCGCCACGCAAGATTTGTTGCGGGAGTAGAAAAAAAATCTATTGATGTGCGGTGAAATTACACGATTCCATCGTCTGCGCTTATAGGGTATAGAGAATAAAAAACTTTTTCCCGGTTTCAGCACCCATATAGAGGCGAATACTCAGCGTGGCATCCCCCACCCACACGCCGGACCGGTGGGGTCGATTGCTTCATCGGCTGCGTGGCTACTCATTCAACTACACACCCGTCATCGCCCATTTCCTCGCTGCCTGGGTACCCATTGCCCTGCTCCACGCCGGCGGCCGCATCGAACGCGCCCTGGACCCCACGCTGCTCATCGCCGCCTTCTTCCTGGGCAACCTCGCCGACATCGACACCAGCCAAAGCCACTTCGGTCGTCTCGTCCCCTTCGTCGCCAAACCCATCGAACAGCGCTTCGGCCATCGCACATTGACCCATTCGCTCTGGCCCGTGCTTTTCCTCGCCCTCGCCGCGTGGATCGTCGCACCCTGGTGGCAGCCCGCCCCCTGGTGGCTCTGGGCGACCATGTACGCCACCCACCTGCTGCTGGACATGGTCGTGGGCGTCTCGGGCGTGCCGCTCTTCTGGCCCAGCCCTGTGCGCTTCTACTACCTGCGCAAGATCAAGGCCGGCAGCACCGGTGAACGCGCCGTCGCCCTGCTGCTCTTCCTCACCGTCTTCGTCCTGACCTGGTACGGCACGCCCAACCCCAGCGACTGGATCATCAACGCCTCGGGCAGCCTGGACTACGCCGTCCACCGCTACCGCACGCTGGAACCCACCCACGAGCTCATCGCCGACATCGAGGCCACGGACAACCGCTCCCACGCCCCCGTCACCGGCACCTACCGCGTCCTCGGCCTGACCGGCACGACCTTCACCCTCTCCATCGACGGCCGCCCGCGCACCGCCGGCCAGCACGCCAACGAAGACCTCTACCTGCGCCGCATCGTCGTCCACCCGGCCGAGGAACGCACCAGCTACGTGGTCCCCACCTTCACGCCCACGCCGGTGCTGGTCCCCGTGCGCATCCACCACGTCAGCGACCCCGCGACCGAGATCCTGGTGGCCGTGGGCGACACGGTGACCGAGGGCCAGCGCATCGCCGACCTGACCGCCTACAAGCAGCGGCTCCAGGTCCAGGCCGCCCACCGGCCCATCCTGGTGCCCACCGCCACGCCCACGGCCACGCCGACCGTCATCCCCACGGCCACGCCCGACGCCATGACCCACGCCCAGGCCTGGGCCGATCTGGAGCTGGCCCGGGCCGAGGCCACCCGCGCCTTCGCCCCGCCCGCGCCGGATGAGATCGCGGCGGTCTGCGGGCGGCTGGAGCAACTGCGCAACCAACTGTGGCAGGACCA
>JAWKOK010000093.1:0-17898 GCA_041391205.1 Caldilineaceae bacterium | reverse complement strand
GGCGCACGTCGACGACGCGCAGACCGCGCGCCTTGGCCGCCACCAAGATGGGCGCAATGTGGCCGCCGGTGAGGGTAAAGACGAATGCCACGCCCTGGGCTTTGAGGACGTCCGCTACGTAATCGCCGCCGTGCATGTGGGTGCCTCCGCTGCTGGTTGTCTGTCTGCGCGCATTGTAGCATGAGTCGGCGGGGGTGTGCGAGGGGCGAAACAGCCCGCCGCCAGCCACCTGCCAGCTTCCCGTCAGCAAATTCCGCCGAGATCGGCTACAATGGAACGGTACGTAGATCCAAATGACGCCATCCTCTATCAGCCAAAGGAGTTGCCTATGAGCCGACCCAAGATTCCCCTCCGCGCGATCGTCGTCGGCCTGCTGATCTTTGGCGCCGTGATCCTGCTCTTTAGCTTCACGGGCCAGTTTTTCTACTTCTTCGAGCGGGTCAATGAAGACGAAGTCGCGGTCCAATTCGAGAGCGGCCGCATCACCGACATCGTCGGCCCGGGCGTCTACAGCGACGCCGGTCTGTTCGTGGACCTCAAGCGCGTCTCCAGCGCCGCGGTCGCCTTTCAGATCACCGACGAAGAGCTGATCACCAAGGACAAGCAGCGCATCGGCCTGGTGGTCACCGGCGACGTCTTCCGGCCGACCTTGTCGCAGAAAGACACGATTCAGGAGTTGTGGGCCGAGTACAACCAGCTCTACACCGACGACGAGGCCGTGCGCACCCGCATCAGCCTGCGCGCGCAGCAGGCTATGAAGGTCTGCGTGGGCGACCGTAACTTCGATGACGCCGTCATCGGCACGGCGCGGGACGAGCTGCGCAACTGCATCGACGACGAACTCAACGAACTGGCGGCCAACTTCGGACTGCGCGTGGACAACGTGGTCGTGCCGGAAGTGCTCCTGTCGCCCGACGTCCAGGCCGGTCTCGACGAGATCGTGCGCAAGCGGCTCCAGACCGAGCAGGCCAACCAGGATCTGCTGCGGGTCAAGGCCGAGGCCGAGGCCGAGCAGGAGCGCCAGCAAGGCGAGATCCGCATTGCCCAGAGTCGCATCCAGGAAGAGGCCCGGCAGCAGACCATGCTGGCCCAGTTGGACGAGGAGAAGATCAAGGCCCAGCGTGCCGTCATCGAGGCGGAGCGGGCCAACGAACTGGCCCGGGTGGAGGCCGAGAAGGCGGTGATCGAGGCGCAGAAAGCCAATGAATTGTTGGCGGCCCAGCGGGAGCTGGAGATCCAGACTGCGTTGGCGGAAGCCGCGGTGCAACAGGCCAAGGCCGACGTCGCCGTCGAACTGGCGCTGGCCGAACTTTACCGGGAGCATCCCGAGTATCTGCAACTGCAGAGCGTGATCGCCAATGCGAGCGCGTTGCAGCCCACCGACAAGATTATCTTCACGCCGGAAGGCACCGTGCCCACGCTGGTGTTGCCCGGCCCGGGAATCGTTCCCACGGTGGACACGGGCGGCCCGGCGACGACCACCAGCCGTGCACCTTGACGTAGTACAGCGCGGTTCGGGCGGTGCTAGCTGATGAGACCGCACGGTAACCCAACCATTGCCACGGCAGCCGGGGCGACGCGACCATGTCGACCCCGGCTGCCGTCCGTGTGCCCTTGAGAATTCAGGACGATTTGTCGGACTGAGGAATTTCTCCACTGGTGGGGCTCATGGTAGAATCACCCTCTAGTGCGCCAAACGTTGACAGCGGAGAGTATGTCGGCGCTGCTTTCCCCCAAGTTGGCGTAGATACACGATTGTGCGTAGCTCATTCACGATGAAAGGAAGATAACGCATGGCCTATACGTACACGAATTCCAAGGGCTCCACCTACATTCTTCACTCCCGCACCACCAAGCTGAAGAATGGCCGCGAACAGACGATCTTCTTTTTCGCCAAGGAAGAGAAAGACGGCGCGTTGGATGCCGTGCCCGCCGGCTACCAGGTGGCTGAGAGCAAGAACGGCCTTCCTGTGCTGAAGAAGGCCTAAGCTGCCGGACGGCCTGCCCCGAAATGTGCCCGTACCCTCGATTTTCGCACCATTGACGAGGGTGAACGGGCTCTTTGTTTGTCTTGGGGCATTGGCCGCAAACGCAGTCGCGTCTCTGAACGTGCATGGCGCCGTTCATCGAATGACGAGGGACAGCCACAAGTGGCTGCCCCCTCGCTCGTCTGTTCAGGTTGCCAAACACAAACCCGGTCTCGCTGCGAGACCGGGCTTGTTCTCCTCCTGCTAATGATGTCCATTCTCCATGTCATGCACGTGGTCGTGGTCCAACTCCGAGTCGGTCGCCGGGCGGATGCCCACCACCTTGACCCGGAAGCGTAGCTGTTCCCCGGCCAGCGGATGGTTGAAATCCAACAGCACCTCGTCGTCACCAACTTCGGTGATGTACGCAACCATCACCTCATCCGAGTCTTCGTCGGTGACTTCGACTTCGACGCCGGGTTCCAGGTCAATCTCCGCATCAAAGAGATCCAGCGGAAACCACTCCATGTCTTCGTCGTCGTACTCGCCGTAGCCCTGCGCCGGGTCGATGACGACTTCCTTTTCCTCGCCGACGTGCATGCCGTAGAGCGCCTCTTCCAGACCGGGCACGATGTGGCCGTGACCCTGGATGATCATGATCGGCTCATCGCCTTCGGTGGTGTCAAACAACTCGCCGTCAGCCAGATAGAGATCGAACTCGAGGGCGACGACCATATCATTGCGTACTGCCAGGTCCGTTTCGGCCATTGTGCTCACATGTTCTTGGTGGGTTGGTCAAGTTCGTTGCAGGAACAAGGCGCCGCTCACGCCGAGACGCCCCATTCCCGCCCGGGTCTGCTACATCGTGGTCAGTTTGATGACATCCACAGCCGCCGGGCCCTTGGGTCCCTGCTGGATCGCATACTCAACGCGCTGGCCTTCGGCTAGGCTGCGATAGCCATCGGCGGTCACGGCGCTGTAGTGGACGAAGACGTCCTTGCCACCCGCATCTGGTGTGATGAATCCGTAGCCCTTTGCGTCATTGAACCACTTCACAACGCCTGTCAGTCGCTCGCTCATGAGTGTACTCCTTTGCTGCTTGAACACTTGACTTTCTGGTTTACCTCTGTGCAAATCCCAGGTCCATTCTGTACGCGCCCACACCCGGAACAAGCGACAACTGAATTTCTCGGGATTTACTTGCCGGCACGGTGCGCTGATGCTCAGATGAGTGCTACAAAAAACGCCCAGACTGCGTAGTCTGGGCGGTGAATCACTTCACTCGAGTCCGAACGTACTGCGCCTGCCCTGCAAATATACACCTGAACACAGGCGAAGTCAAACACTTTTTGGCCACTTCACCTGTCTTTTCACCGGTGAACACCCTGCGGCAGAGCGGATTGGGCGCGATTCACCCAATCCGGTTCACGTTGCGCACGTGCACATGCCCACCGGCTTTGCCACCGAAAATGCACTGCATCTGGTACAATGGCGCAGCGCCGAGTCACTCCGTTTGCCGCCCGAAGCCGGAGTTCTCGTGCAGTTGCGTCCCTTTGATCCCTTGTGGATGTCCACACCGAAGGAGTGAAACGTGCAGTCACCGCCGTCTTCCCACACACCAGCCCAGGCTGTGGTCTTCGACATGGACGGTCTCATGATCGACACCGAGACCATCTACCACCACGCCTGGCAACAGGCCGCGGCCGACCTCGGGTACACCATCGATGATGCGATCCTGCGCGGGCTCATCGGCGTGCGCACCGACGAGTGCGAGGCCGTCATCTGCGACCACCTGGGCGCCGACTTCCCGCTGCCCGCCTTTCGCATCCGCTGGATGGAACGGTGGGAGGACCTGGCCGCCGCTTCCGGCATCCAACGCAAACCGGGGATCACGGAACTGATCGCGCGCGTCGAGGAGTTGGGACTGCCCAAGGCGGTGGCTACCTCCAGCACCTTGGCGGAAGCGGAGCGCAGCCTGCGTCTGAGCGATCTGGCGCGCCACTTCGACATCGTGGTGACCGGTGACCAGGTCGCCCACGGCAAGCCCGCGCCGGACATCTTCGCGGAAGCGGCGCGCCGGCTCGGCATTCCGGCCCAGGCGTGCGTCGCCTTCGAGGACTCCAACGCGGGCGCGCTGGCCGCGCACCGGGCCGGCATGCGCGTCTTCGTGGTGCCCGATCTGGTGCCGCCCGACGCCACCACCCGCACCGTCGCCGCCGGCATCCTCACCAGCCTCCACGACGCAGGAAAAGGATAAAAAGATAAGTGTCTATCAGGCAATAAGGTGTCACTCAGTCGCCTTTGGCGACGCGGATGTGTTCGGCGATGAGATCGGCGAAGCGCAGCTCCGAGTTGTCCTCGGGCGCGTAGCCGATGACCTTGCGCGCGTTGGCGATGCTCCAGAAGGCGTGGGGATTCTCGCTCACGCCGTAGAAGATCTGGAAAGGGACGCCGTGCTCGTCGCGGATGTCCTCGGTCTCGATGCTCTTGATGAAAAGTTGGGCCATGTCGCGTTGGCTGATGTACGCGCCCAGCGCGCGGCGCACGCAGACCATGTCGCCCGGCGGGCAATTGGCCACGTCGGTCTCGCGCGGGCCGCCGATGCGCACCTGCACGTTTTCCAGTTGGCGCAACGCGCCGTCCTCTCCGTTCATCTTGCCCACGGCGAAGAGAAAGCCCAGGTGCTCGTAGCATTCCTTGGCCCAGCCGTAGTAGTTGTCCGACAGCGCCCGCATGTCCGGGGTGACCATGTCCATCTTGTGCTGGAGGATCAGCGGCTCGTAGTAGTCGGCGGCGTGGTTGGAACTGGCCACCACCACCCGGCGCACGCCTTCTTCCAGCGCCGTCTGGTAGACGTTGAAGGCCATCTCAATGTTGGCGTATTCGGCCCGGAAGTGGGCTTCGGGCACATCCCGGTCGTCGGGGACCACGAAGCCGCAGTGGACCACGGCATCGGCCCCACGAAACAGGTGGCGATAGTTGTCTCGGTCGGAATCGAGCACGTCGGCGATGACCACGCCGTCGATGGTTTCGCCCGCCTTGTTGGTCGTGCGCACATCCACCGGCAGCAGGTCGTAGCGTTCGCGCAGCGCGGGCAAGAGCAATCCCGCAATGGTGCCGCACGCGCCGATCAGGACGACTCTTCGTTTCGACATACATCTCTCCTTTATCGTCATCGCGCGAAGGCGCGGAAGGGATTGGTGTGGGTGAGCGTGTGGCGCGTGGCCGCGTCGACGCCGGCCGCGTCCAGCGCAGGCAGCAGCGTCTCTGCCAGCGGCGTGAACGGCTTGGGCACACCGCCGCCAGGCTGCGACGGGTCGAACCAGCCGCGGTCGTGGCTGAGCAGCAATTGGTCCGTCAGCCCCGCGTCCAGCGCCCGCTGCACCAGCGCAACTTCCTCGTCCACAGGGCGGCCGCCCATGGCATCGTACTCCAGCCACGCGCCGCGATCGGCCATCTCCCGGTGCAGGTCGAAGTCGGGCTCGGCCTGGGTGTGGATCCAGATGAAGCGTTCGGGCGTGTAACCCGCGGCCTCGATGATGTCCAACTGATCGCGCACGACACGGCCGCGGATGGTGTGGCTCCCGATGATCGCGCCGGTGGCCGCGCCGGCCCGGGCCGCCGCACGCAGGATCTTGGCCTCCACCGGCGTGATGCCGTCGTCGCCCGCGCTCACCTTGATCCATGCCGCGCGCACGCCGGTCGCCTCGATCTGGTCGGTGAGTTCGCCCAGCATCCACTCGCTCAGCGCGTCCTCCTCGGCGTCGACCGCCCACGGTGGCACCCACGGCTCGCGGTAGATGCCGGTGGCTACGACCACAGGAAAGTTCACGGCCTCGGACACGGCGCGTACAATGTCCACGCGCCGGCCCACGCCCACCGGCGTGCATTCCACCAGCGCGGTGACGCCGCAGGCGCGCGCGGCCACCAGTTGCGGCCCCATGAGCGCGATGACGTCGCCGGCATCGGCAGCGCGCCAGTTCTCCGCCTCGATGGGGCCGAGGTCGACGAAGATGTGTTCGTGGGGCAGGATCAAGCCCAGTTGATCGGCCCCGTACCCGCCCAACGTGGTGATGAGTTTCGTCATGTGCAACTCCTCGTGAGTTCCCGTTGCGATTCCCTGCCTCCAGTAGTTCGGCGGCATGTGGGTCCCGCGCGCTCGATTTCGCAGATTGACAAAATTGCGCCGGTCTTGGGTGGACCCGCCCCAGCGTGAACGCCTGGGGCTACCCAGTCACGCCCCGTCAACGGGGCTCGGTGGTCGACGACGAGCCCCGTTGACGGGGCGTCGTCGCGTAGCCCGGCGGGTTCACCCCCGGGCGGCGTCCGCGGCGATTCGACGATATCGCGCCGACCTGCGCTGGGCATCAACCCCATCGAACACATGGGCGGCTACGCGCCCCCCGGCTGTGGAATCCCCAGGTCAGCCGCGCCCGGCGCCGAGATGACCGCCTCCGGTCCGTAGCGATGCAGGTGCGCCAACCCGATTTCGGCCCGGCGCACCCGTTCCCGGCTGAGCGCCACCACGGTGCTCTCCAGGTGGCTGCCGCTGGGGTAGACGTCGGGCGCATTGCGCAGCCCGAACTTGATGTAGACCGGCGCGGCCACGCGGATGATCTCGGCGATCTCGTAGTGGCGAATGAAACCGCCGAAGTTGTCGGGAACCTCCACGTAGATGTCCAGCGGGATGTCGACCGCGGCGCGGATCGCGGCCAGTTTGGGCAGGTCCAGGTCGGTGGGCACGTTGTAGGTGCCGGCCCCCAGCCGCTGCTGCAAGAGGATCGCCGCCGGGTTGGCCGCGCCCATCTGCACCGACACTTTGATCACCAGGTCGGGCGGCAACACGCCCTGCCCGCGCATTTCGCCCAGCACCCAGAGCAGACCCTCGTCCGCCACCAGCACGCTGCGGATGCCCAGCGCGCATGCCCGCTTCACGTCCTCCACGGCGTAGACCAGTTGGTCCATGCCGCGATGGCGTGCGCCCAGGTTCTTGCCCGCGGCGGTGAGGACTTGACTGCCCGTCTCCCACGCCGCGCGCGGCCCCACAAAGAGGCTGACCTCGATCTGCGCCTGCGCGCCGATGGTCACCATCTCCCGAATTTCGCGGTCGGTGAGCAGCATGATGCCGCTGCCCTGGCTGATGCGGTGCACCGGCACGTCCCGCGACTGGGCTTCGTAGAGCACGGCGCTGAGCGCGCTGGGGCCTTCCACGCTCGGGATCTCAACCCGGTATTGGGCGCCGTCGGGAAATCGTTTGGGTGAAGAGGGCAGATCATAGCGATCTGCGCCGGGCAGACCGAGGCTCTCCAAAAATGCACGTGTCTCCTGCATGGGCTCTGTCCTTGCCAATGATCCGGTTGACCGGTGGGAAGTTGACGGCTTGGCCACGCCTGGGTGACGGTTCGTCACGCCGCGGCTCTGCTCATCTTACCACCGTGTGCGTGCGCGACCAATCGACCCGGACGCATCGTCTGGGGCCAAGGTGGCGGCCCCGCGTCGCGGCAGATGGGTTGTAGGGAGAAGAGATTTGGTACGAAGAGGGAACCCTTACGCGCCCGCGCTCAAACGCGCGGGACGACACGCCAGCGCCGGCGTCGCCGTCCCAGGGTCAGCCGCTGGATCGCCAGCGCAGCGCTCACCATGACCAGGAGACCGCCCAGCCATTGCAGCGGCGTGAGATGTTCACCCAGGAACAGGAGCGACCAGACGACGCTGAGAAAGGTCTCCAGCGGGGAGAGCATGGCCATCTGCCCGCCGCCGATGCGCGGCACCGCGTTGAACATGAGAAGGCGCGCGATGAACGTGCTGAAGACGGCGAGCACCACGATCGCGCCCCAACCGGCGGCCGTGGGCGGCGTCCACACCGCGCCGTGGGCCAGCCACCAGCCGGTGATGACGACGGCCATGGCCAGCATCTGGTAGAAGGCGATGGGGCGCGCGTCGTAGGCGTGGAGGTACCATTGGATGAGCACCACCTGCCAGGAAAACGCGAACATGGCGGCCAGCACCAGCAGGATGCCGACCGTGTCCACCGAGCCGCCCGGGCCGACCAACAGGTAGACGCCGGCCAGCGCCAAACCCAACCGCACCAGGTGGCGGTACGTCAGCTTTTCGCCGCCGAAAAAGAGGATGGTCAGCACCATGAGCGGGCCGGTGGAGATGATCATCGCGGCCATGGAGGCTTCCAACCGGGTGAGGCCCCAGAAGTAGAGCAGCATGCCGATGCCGTTGACGAAGCCGGCAGCCAGCGCAATGTTCAATCCCCGGGCGGGGACACGCAACAGACGCCGATCCGTGGCCACGATGGTGATGAGCATGAGCGCCACCGCCAGGGTCATGCGACCGAAGAGCAGCGCATTGGGATCGAAGCCCGCGGTGATGGCGGCCCGGGCCGTGGGCGTGGCAAAGCTGTAGCAGACGGTGGCCGTCACCCCCATCAACCAGCCCATCGCCACCGGCGAGAGGCCGAGGCGTCCCACCGTACGCCCGTAGACCAGTTTTGCTGCACCCATGGTATGTCTAATCCCCGTAGCCCGCGCCGGCGCGCGTGACGAATTCTACGCAATTTGGTCATCATACGCCCAAGCGCACCCCGGTCACAACGGACAATCGACGCCGGGTGTGACGGACAATTGCGCCGTCAATGCTTGACGCTGTCACTCCGCTGCGGGCGCCAGGAGCGCAGCCAGCCGGCCGATCTGGCTGGAATGGACCAGCGCCAACACCTCGTCGGCCCCGTGCAGCACGGTGTTCCCTCGGGGGATGATGAGGTCGCCCTTGCGGATGACCGCGGTCAGCACGCAGTCCTCGGGCAGCGCCAGTTCGTGGACGGCCCGCCCGTTGGCCGCCGACGTGGGATGGACCTTCTCTTCCACCAGCGAAAACTGACCCTTGCGCAGCTTCATGAGGGTCAACATGTCGCCCAGGGACATCTCCTCGGCAATGAGATGCGCGATGATATCGGCCTGGTCCACGGCCACGTCCACGCCCATGTCGGGCGTGTAGAGCCAGGCGTTGCGCGGGTCAACCACCCGGCCGATGACGCGCGGCACGCCGAATTCCACCCGGGCCAGGTTGGTCACCACCAGGTTGACGGCATCGTCGCCCGTCATGGCGGCGACCACATGGGCCTGGCGTACCCCGGCGCTCCGGCGTGTCGGGTCGCTGCCGTTGCCGTCAACACTGTCTCCTGCGGGAAAATCGGCGCATGTTAGGTCCTGCGCGGTCTGTCGCTCGATGATGCAGACATCGTGTTGTTCCCGACGTAGCAGATGGGCCAAGTGTGCGCCTACTGCCACCGCCCCACGATCGATACGTTCATGGACCGCCTCCCCGGTCTCCGTCGTCGGCTCACGACATGCTCGCAGCATGGACTGGCGCGTCGTCGTTCCGGCGCCAGCTGCGGCTACATAGATCTCGTTCGCCGGCGCACTAGCCGCGTCGTTTCGTCAGGCAAGAAGGCCGTCCCGCCGTTGCACCGACCACGTCGATCTCGCCGGGCACGATGATGTCGCCCACCGTGCGTCCGGCCAGTTGTGGCGGCACGCGGACCTGCACAATCTCCACTGCGCCGCTGGCCAGACTCAAGACAGGGTTGACCTCGCGGACCGCCAGGCTCTCGGCCATGCGTGCGATGCCCCAGGTCACCGGGGCCACTGTGGCCAGGCCCAGCCGCCGGTAGATTTCCGCCTTGCGCGGGTCGTAGATGCGCGCCGTCACCTGGGGGACGTGGAAGATCTGGCGTGCCATGCGAGCGACCACCACGTTGACCTCGTCGCTGCCGGTGACAAGCCAGCCCGTCCGCGCCCGATGCCTGCGGCAACAGGCACCGTCCGGTCCATGCCGTCGCCGCAGACGGTCTGCCCCTTAATTGCCCCCAGCCGGGTCAGCCTGCCGGCGTCACTGTCCACCGCGCTGAGTGTGGCCTTCTTCTTCCAGACGCCGGGCAAGGCCGCACCCATCCGTCCGCAGCCAATCCGCAATATCCGCATATCCTCCTTTCACATGATCTCCTCAAGGTCAGGGCGGGCCACAGACCTTCACCAAAGCCACAGACTCACACAGATGAACACAGATGGTTTGAATTCATCTGGAAGCGTTGCCCATTTGAACGAAATGAGTACATCTGTGGTCGTTGCTGTTCTATCTGTGTTCATCTGTGTCCATCCGTGGCTCCGTCGTTTCTGTTTTTGTCCGCAGCAGCGCCGCGCGTATTTCGTCGATGACGAGCAGCGTGGGCGCCCGCGAAGAGAAAGATCAGGTTATTGCGGGTCAAAAGGCCGCCGTCCCGAAGATGCGTTGCAGCGGCCTGGCGTAGACCAGCAAGAAAATCCGCACGACCTCGCTTGCAATACCGACGCAAGATCGGCGGTTACTGGAAGAACCATTAGTGCACGATGGACATCTGCACGTCGTGCGCTGGGCAAACAGATTGCCGATCTGGGTCGTCACCGCGGCCGGGTCATGGCCGTGGCCAGCTGGCCGATCAGCCGTGGCGGGCAGATCCAGCCATTGGCCACGTGGCCGTTCTGCCAATATTGGTATGAGAACACGCAGCCATGGCGATGAGCGCCTGGGTGACCCAACCGGGCATGCGCGCGCACCAGCGGCGCCCGGGTGATCACGTGCTCGCTGAGCCGGCGCGGCGGGCGGTCCATGACGCCGGGTTCCGCCGCTGCGCCCAGGGCCAACGCCGGCGCCAGATCCGTACCCAGGTCCACGGCCAGGATCTGCATCACAGTCAAGGTGAAGGATGCGGCCGCCGCTCAGCGCGAAGAGGATCACCGGCAGGGCTTCGGGCGTGTTGCTGGTGAAGATGCTGGCAGGTGAACTTCTTGATGTTGGCGTAGACCGCGCCCTTCTTCCACCGCGTTGACGATGGGCTGAAGTTGTCGTCGGTCAGGATGATGTCCGCCGCCTCTTTGGCCACGTCGGTGCCGCTCAGGCCCATGGCCACGCCGATGTCCGCCTTGCGCAGTGCAGGCGCATCGTTGACGCCGTCCCCGGTGACCGCCACCACGTCGCCGCATGCCTGCAAAGCACTGACCCGCGCAGCTTGTGTTCGAGCTTGACACGCGCAAAGATGACCTCTTGGCGCAATGCCTCCTGGGCGCGGCGTCGTCCATGCCGTCCAGTTCAGCGCCGGTGATGCGCCGGCGAGGGGTGTGCGCACAATGCCGATGCGCTGGGCGATGGACGCAGCCGTCAGCCCGTAGTCGCCGGTGATCATGATGATGCGGATGCCGGCCTGATGACAGCGGGCCACCGCCTCGCTCACCTCGGGCCAGGGCGGATCCGCCGCAGCCATCAATCCCAGGAAGGTGGCTCCGCACTCCACGGTCGCGGGCGGCAGGGCCGTGACCGGACCACGGGCACGTCGCCACAGCGAGCACGCAGCCCGCGCCGCGCGAACTCGTTGTTGGCCCGCGAGAATGTCCGCGCAGGTGCCTTCACACAAGGGTTGGTCAGTTGTCCCGCAGCGGATGTGGTTGCAGAGCGCCAGCGTCTCTTCCAGCTTGCGCGCCTTTGACGTAGACGACCTGCCGGTTCTGTCCATTGCCGCACCTGGTGGATGGTGTATCCGCTTGCGCCGGGACTCGAGGCAACTCACGCCCGGCCGCAGCTGCGGCCGACCGCCGGAGCGACAGCGCCTTTGCGCCTGCGCACAGCAGCGGCCTCGGTCAGGATCGCGATCATGTGCCAGGTCGAGATCCGCGTCGTCAGGCGGCAGCAGCCGCGTGTTGTTGCACAACGCCGCCGTCAGGGTGTGGCTTGAATCGCATCGACATCCACCGTGCGCGGGGGCGCGGCTTGCCCGCGTCCTCAAGCCCGGATCTCGCCGGTAGGCGCATAGCCCGCCGCTGACGGTGTAGCCGTGCCCGCCGGTCACAAGGCGCGCACGGTCATCTCGTTCTGGGTGAGCGTGCCGGTCTTGTCGGTGCAGATGACGGTGGTGCAGCCCAGCGTTTCCACCGCGGAAAGTCGCTTGACCAGCGCATGGCGTTTGACCATGCGCTGTACGCCTTGCCCAGCGCCAGGGTCACCGTGGTGCAAGAGGCCTTCGGGCACAAAGGCTGTGATCATGCCCAGGGCAAGGTAAACCTTCGCCCACGTCCATTACGCCCATGGCCACGGCCACGGCAAAGAAGAACGCCCACGAGCACGGCCACCAGCGTGACCACTTTGGTGACGACCTTGATCTCCTGTTGTAGCGGGCTGAGTTCTTCGCCCAGGCTCTGGGTGAGGGTGGGCGAACTTTGCCGAACTCGGTGTCCATGCGGTGGCGAAGACCACCGCGCCCGTTGCCCGCGGTGACGCCCAGTGCGGCGAACCAGAGTTGGGCAGTTCGGACCGGGACAAATTGGCGCCGCTGCCGGCTCGGCGCGCTTGGTCACCGGGTGGGACTCGCCATGACGTGGACTGGTCGACGCCGCGTTCGGCGGCGCGCGCCAGGCGCCGTCGGCCCGAGATGTGGTCGCCTTCGGCCAGCAGCATCACGTCGCCGGGGACCAGGTCCGCGGCGGATGCGCTGCTCCACGCCGTTGCGCAGCCACGGCGGTGGCGTAGACCGGTAGCATGTTGCGCAGCGCTTCGGTCGCCTTCTCCGCCTTGTATTCCTGCCAGAAGCTGAACGCCGTTGATGAGGTTGACCAGCCACGGCCCAGCCCGGATTCCGGCAGGCCCGACGAAGGCGATGCCGCCGCCCACCCACAGCAGCAGCGCCATGAGATGGGTGAAATTGGCCAGGAGTTTGCGGTAGAGTGGGACGCCCATGACCGTGCGAATCGGGTGTTGGGAGCCGGCTTGGTCAAGGCGGGCCGCAGCCGGTACGCCCAATCCTGAGGTTGCGTCTGGAGCAACGCAAAGACGTCCGCGACAGGTACCGTCGGGACGGCGGATGTGTCGACGCTTTGGATGTCACGACGCGTCCTTGTCGTCAACGTGCGTGGGACGGAACAAGGCCGGCCTGTCCCGGCGCCCGCAACGTGTTTCTTCACTCAAATTCTAGCAGCGCCGTGTTCTCTACGTTGACGGAGGCGGCTTGCGCGCGGCGTGATGGCCGCACATGCCGTGGACGCCGCCGCCCGGGGGTGTGGACGAGGAGTAGAGAAAGACGTTTGGCAGCGGGTGTGTCGAGTTCCACTGGGGCAGCGGCCGCGATCAGAGTTGACGCCAGTCCTGCACGCCGCCGTTGATGTCATGCCCGTAGTTGGGGCTGCTGGCGCTCCATGTCCGCGGCGCAGCGCGTGGCGCGCCAGCACCGGAATCACGGAAGCCCGGGGTGAAGCGTTCGAGTTGGCCCTCGATGGCGGCGGTCATGTCCACGGTGGAGCGGTTGGGCACGTGAGCAGTAGGCCCAGAGCGATGTGTTGGCGGGCGAGCGCGCGGTCGGGTCGAAGAGGCTCTGTTGCGCCACCAGCGTACGGGCGTTCCGGATGACGGCCGTACCGAGCGCGCGCTCGCCGTGCGCGATCTCGTCCAGCGTGCCGCCCAGGTGGACCGTGCCGGCCCATGCCGACACTCGAAGCGGTCCAGGGTACGGGTCCGGCCAGCGCGTAGTCGATCTTGAAGACGCCGGGACCGTAGCGGTAGCCGGCCAGTCGTTTTTGACCGGGACGCAGACAGCGCCGTCACCGGCGAGTTGGAGGAACTGGCGGCGTCACGTCCAGCAGCACCCGGCGCGCCGGCGGCAGTTCGGCCAAGGACGTGACCGTCCAGCCGCAGACGATGTCGCCGCCCAGCGCTTGCAGATAGCGCGTCATGGCCTGGGCAATGGCGCGGGAACCGCCTTGCCAGGGCAAGGGCCAGCCCCTGCGATGCCCAGCGTTGCCGAGCACCAGGCCGAACGAGGCGGTCAACGTCTGTTCCAACGGGCGGATGGCGTGGGCGGCCAGCCCGGCAAAGAGCGCTCCGGCCCGCCCGTCGCCGAGGACGTGACGTGCGTAGGCCGTGGCCGGCAGGGCCGCGCCCCAGCCGAAGCGGGCCAAGTCAAAGACGTGGGTGGTCAACGGTTTGGAACGCTTGGCGCGGAAAAGCAGGATCGTCCCACGCCGCGGCCAGCGGCGCAAACTGCCGCGTCCAGCGCGCCCCGCCCGGCCCGATGGACGCGGCGGTGGCGGCGACATCCCGGTGGAGCGCGACCGCGCTGCCATCGTCCAGCGGATGGGCCACGGGAATCTCCGGCTGAATCCAGCGCAGGCCGTACTGCTCCAGCGGCAGCGTTTTGAAGAAAGGCGAGCCCATGCCCAACGGGTGGATGGCCGAGCAGACGTCGTGGTGGAAGCCGGGCAGCGTCACTTCGAGCGTGCCCATGCCGCCGCCCACGGTCGCCTTGCCTTCGATGACCAGCACCTTCCACCCGCGCTGGGCCAGGGTGATGGCGGCGGCCAGCCCGTTGGGGCCGGCGCCGACGATGATGGCGTCATAGCTCATAAGCAAGCACGTTTCCAACGTGTGTCGACAATCGGGTTGGCATCTTTCCTCGTCAGCGTAGACGCAGTGACCGGCACACGTCTGTCATGACGCTTCCGCCGTAGCCCAACGCACCGACAGCGCGCCCACCGACCAGTCGCCCTCGTTGAGTGCGCACGCCCTGGTGCGCACGCAACGGTTTATGCACCCGACATGGCGTTGGCCTGTCTTTACCTGCGTCCGAAAAGTCGCTTCCCAGCGCGCCTGGGCAGGTAGAGCGCGGTGCGGATGGCGGCATTGTGCCAGATGTTCTTGGCCTCGCGCCACTGGGCGCGGGGATCCACACAAGTGGTCGTCTGGGTCACGTGGCTGTTGGTGGTTGGCCGTTTGGCCGGTTTGCAGCGTGCCGTGCCAGAACGTGTCCTCCTGTTTGTGCGCGACACCCAGCCGGCCACCCCACACCTCGTACACGGGATCACTGGCCCGGACCAGCACCTGGATCTGGGCCGCAACCGTCTCCTTCGGCGCAGCTGCTGAAGGTGTTCATGCCGGCAAAGATGTGACCCTGAGGCGTCATGAACGAGAACGACTCGTCGTCGGCATAGATGACCAGGATGCCGGTGGAGATGGTGGTCCCGCCCGGCCCGGCCAGGTTGAGCACGGCCACGTCGCCCGCGTTGATGCCCGCGAGCGAGCCGTAGAAGCGATTATTGCCGGGCCAGAACTCGGGGAAATGGGCCTTCCACATACGGATGATTTCGGTGGCGGCGAGCTGCGTGCCGCTCAACTCAGTACGATGGGTTTTCTGCCAGAGTTGGCCGAAGCCCTTGAGCGGCCCGGTAAGTTGCCGTCCGGCCACGTTGAGATTGATGGCGTCGGCCGGCAGCGCGTCGACGCTGAGTTTGTGCACGGGCTTGGCCCAGGCGCCTGCGTGCAGGGCGCCCGTGTGCGGGACTTCCGCCGGCGGATTCGGGGAAACAGACTGTTGGTCGGTCATGGTTGGCGTCTCCGTCTGAGTACGGCTTCACGGGTGATATATCCCCAGTGTAGCCGCGCGACGTCGGGAGGTCGTTACGGGAAGCGTTACGGGAGAGATGGGAGACGCAGAGATTGAAGATTGGGCGATTGGGGAGCGTGCACGCGGGTTGCACACGTAGTGACGACTTCAGTCGTATCTTCGTCTAGCGACTGAAGTCGTCACTACGCCATGACTTGCTGAGACGCCCGTCTTGTGGATCATCCGCAGCGGCCAGGGCGGCGGCTTCGTCCGGGTGGCGATGATCGCCTCGTTGAGGCGCGTGAGTTCGAAGATCTGTTGATAATGCTCGGTGAGGCCCACGGCCAGCAACTTTTGCTTGCTGCGCTGCGCGGATGAGCAGGGTGACCAGCAGGCCGATGCCCGAGCTGTTCGCTGTAGCCGAGATCGGAAAAATTGAGCACAACCGCACGGGTGCCGCCGTCGCCGGCTGTGGCATACGCGTCCATGAGCGCGCCCTCGGCTGCACCGGTGAGATCGCCGACAATGTCCAACACGGCGACGTCGGGGCGGGGACGGCGACACGCAACGGCAATGGGAACTTGGGACATGACTCCTCCTCGTGACAAAATCGCTGCACTTCCACGGCAAGCGACAGGTGGCCACAGATGAACACAGATAAACACGGATGGCTCAAATAAATTGTTCTATTCTGAGTAATTGGCGCAGGCGTTGAATAAATTTGTGCTTTTGCCGTTCTCTCTGTGTTCATCTGTGTTCATCTGTGGCCTGCTTTTTCTGCACTCAGCTCTCCAACGCCGCCAGCGCGTCGGCTTCGTCCGGTTCGATGTCCATGAAATCGCTGAGCCGGGTAATCCGAAAGATCTCCACGTAGTGATCGCTGAGGCCGTAGGTGGCGAGACGGCGTTTGGCCTTGCGCGCCTGGGCCAGCAAGCCCACGATCAGCGCGATGCCGGTGCTATTGATATACGACACGTCGGTGAAGTTCAGCAGAATGGCCGCGTGGCCGGTGGCCACCGCGGCGGCGTAAGCCTCGGCCAGCGCGGCATCCGCGGCGCCGTTGATTTCGCCGTGGAGGTCCAGGATGGCCGCCTGCGCGCTGCTACGAACGGCGGCCGCAAAGGGACGATTTGGGCTACTCATGGTTGGCTTCTCCTCCGTCGCCACCTGCCGCAGCGGACGGCGCGTCCAGGTGCATGACGAGTTCGATGATGTGGTGTGCGCCGTCGGTGCTGGAGTGCATCTCGTCCACCATGTTCTTGATGAGGAAGAGACCCCAGCCGCGCGGCGTCTGCAACCCTGCCAACTTGGCGGCCAGATCGGGCGTCTCCGCGTCGGGGATCGGCCGGTCGCCGCCCTGATCGACGATGCGCACGACCAGCGAGGACGCAGCGCGCGTCACTGTGACAGCCACCGGCGCGTCGGCGCGGTAGTGGTTGCCGTGCTCCATGGCGTTCATGGTCGCTTCGGCCACCGCGGTCTTGAGCCGTTCCAGGCGCGCCGGCGCCAGCGGCATGCCGGCCACGGCCGCGGCGACCTGCTCCATGGCCATGCGTTCGTTGCCCGGCGCGCTGGGCACGGTGAATGCGGCCAGCTCCGTGCGTCCGGCCGCGGACGGTGTGTCCGGCGCCGGCATCGGGTTCCAGCGCAAGGTCACCAGCGTGACGTCGTCCTCTTGTTCCCAGTTGGCGCCGGTGAAGTCGGCCATGCACGCCAGCAAGTGGTCGATGAGGTCATCCTCCGCATAGGCCGCGATCAAGCCTTTGAGGCGAGGAAAGCCGAACATGTCTCCATCCGGTGCGTGGGCCTCCACCAACCCGTCGGAGTAGAACAGAACCTCGTCGCCTGCGCGCAAGGTGACCTCTTTCTCCTCGTACTCCATGCCCGGCATCAGCCCCAACGGCATGCCCCGGGCGCGCAGTTCGACCAGGCCGCCGGCCGTGCGTAGGTAGGGTACGTCGTGGCCGGCGTTGGCAAAGTGGAGGCGACCGCTGGCCGGGTCGAGCACGGCGCAGAGGCAGGTGACAAACATGCGCTCGGGGATGTCGGGACAGAGCAATTCGTTGACCCGCTGCAACACGGCGCCCGGGGTGATGAGCCGTTCGGCCGCGGCGCGCAGCAACGTGCGCGTGGTGGCCATGACCAGCGCCGCGGGCACGCCCTTGTCGGTGACGTCGGCGATGATGAAGGCCATGCGGCCGTCGGGCAGTTCGATGAAATCGTAGAAGTCGCCGCCCACGGCGCGGGCCGGCTGCCAGTGGACGGCCACGCGCCAGTCCGCCAACTCCGGCACGGATTTGGGCAGCAGGGTCTGCTGGATGAGGCGGGCGACGCGCAACTCCTGCTCGATGCGTTCGCGCTCGCGCGCCTCAAGCTGCTGCCGGCGGGCCAGTTGGGCGACCCGTACGGCCGGCGCGGCTTGCGCGGCGAGGTCGGCCAGCAACTTGCGGTCATCGGACGTGTACTCCTGCTCGCTCAGCCGCGGCCCCAGGTTGATCATGCCCACCAGTTCGCCCTGGCTCA
>JAWKOK010000092.1:0-18374 GCA_041391205.1 Caldilineaceae bacterium | reverse complement strand
GGCCGCTGAGATGCCCATGCTGACGATCACGGATGTGCGCAAGTCGTTCGACGATCAGGTGGTGCTGGACGGCATCGACCTGACGATTGCGGCAGGCGAAATTGTCTGCTTCCTGGGGCCGAGCGGCTGCGGCAAGACCACGCTGCTGCGCATCATCGCCGGGCTGGAGCAGGCCGACGCGGGGCGCGTCGTCTGTCAGGGGCAGGACCTGGCGCACGTGCCCGTCCACACGCGCAACTTCGGGCTGATGTTCCAGGATTTTGCGCTCTTTCCCCATCGCAGCGTGGGGCAGAATATCGCCTTCGGGCTGCGCATGGCCGGGGCGGATCGGGCGACCATTGCCGCGCGCGTGGCCGAGATGCTGGACCTCATCGACCTGCCGGCGGGGTACGCCAACCGCACCATCTTCGAACTGAGCGGCGGCGAACGTCAACGGGTGGCGCTGGCGCGCAGCCTCGCGCCCAACCCGCGGCTGCTCATGTTGGACGAACCGTTGGGAAACCTGGACCGCGCCCTGCGCGAGACGCTCATGGTGGAACTGCGGCGCATCATCAAGCAAGTGGGCGTGACGGCCATCTACGTGACCCACGACCAGGAGGAGGCGTACGCGGTGGCCGACCGCATCGTCATCATGAACCGGGGGCACATCGAACAGATCGGGCCGCCCCAGGAGGTCTACACCGCGCCGGCGACCGCGTTCGTCGCGCGTTTCCTGGGCTTCGAGAATCTGCTCCCGGCCACTTTTGACGGTGAGCACGGGCAGTGGCAGACGCCGTTGGGACCGGTCACGTTGCCGGCCGTCGGCGCGCCGGAAGCGGGACGCACCTGCGCACTGCTCATCCATCCCCAGGCGGCCACGCTCCACGCCGTGCCGGTGGCCGGTGCATTGCCCGCCACGCTGGTCGCCCATTCCTTCCGCGGCGACCACGTGGAAGTGACCGTGGCCGTCACCGGGCCGGACGGTGCGCCCGGGTCGCCCGTCACCCTGCGGCTGGACATCCCCACCTACGCCTTCCTCCAGACCCAGCGCGACCATCCCCACGGTCTGCAAGCGGAGAGTCAATTGTTTGTGGAATTGGATGCGGGGTTGATGCGGGTGGTGGAGGGAGATGGAGGGATTAAGAGATTGAGAGGCTGGGAGATTGAGAGATTGAGAGATTGAGCAGTGGGAGACCGTGAATCTCCCAATCTCTTAGTCTCCCAATCTCCAATCCCTAATTCACCGGCACCAGCAACGTCAACTCACTGGTATTGGCCGGGGCCCAGCCTTCGGTGCCGTCATCGGTCACCACGTACCACCAGACGATGGTGTCCGATGTGCCCCGGCGCATGACCGGGCCGTCGCGCACGGTCATCTCCTGGCCGTCGGCGATCGCGCCGATCTGGACGCCGTTGACCGCATCCGGCTGGTCCAGCAGAAAGGCCTGCAAACCGGGCACGATGCGCACGCGCATGCCGGTGGCGATGTCGCTGCGGGCATTGACGCTGGGCGGCAGGTCCGTGCCGGTATTCACGGGGGTCGCGTCGGCGCCCGTGTCGTCGGTCCCTGTGCCGTCAGCGGTGTCCGCGGGCGCGTCGGTCGCTGCGCTCGTCGTGTCGGTGGGCGTGGACGCGGCGTCGTTGCCGCCGAAAAATTGGAGGCCGAGCCAGAGCAGGATGACCAGCGGCACCAGGGCGATGAGGGCCCACAGCCACACGGGCGGGCTGGACCGCTTGCGCCGTGCGCTGGTCTTGACTCCCGCCGGCGGATCGGTGGGCATGTCGACCGTGATGGGATGGGCGTCCAGTTGCGAATCGTAGATGCGCAGAGGCACGGGCTGGCGCGCGTAGTAGCGCTGTTGCAACACCTGCTGCGCCTGGCGCGCCAGCTGCTCCCGGCCGGAAATGTCCAGGTCATCGTAGATGTGCAACTCGGCGCGCACCGGACGCGCCAGGCTGTCCAAGAGGACGACAAAACCGGCCTGGGCGCGGCCATCGCGGTCGGTCAGCGTGTAGTATGCCGCTTCAATGGGCGCAATGTTGCCCGCTGCACGAATGCTGCCGATTTCGCTGGTGACTTTGGGTGGTTGCTGCTGTGCGCTCATGGCGACGCTCTCTCGCTGGAGAAGGGTTTACGGCAACGTGACCGTCGCAACGCCGCCGATCTGGGCGCTGCCGGTCGCATAGTTGATCATGCGCAGATTGTAGGTCACGCCGATGTCGGGGCGCAACTGCCCGCTCCACTTGACGCTGTCGCCGACTTTGCGGTAGGGATAGTCGCCGGCGGGCAGACCGCTGAGTTCGCCGCCGCGGTCGGTGCTGGCCACGTAGCCCAGCGTCATGCCGCCGAACGTTGCGCCGGCGCTCGCGGTGGTGGCGTAGGGGAAGCGCATGGTCTCGCCCTGGGCCTGGGCAGGCGCTTCCGTCGGCGCGATGTTGCGGATGCGCAGTTGCTGCACACCGGCCGCACGCACACTGTTGCTGCCCACGTAGTAGATGCGCAGCCGCAGGTTGAAGTCCACGTCCGGCGCGGTGGGCCACACGCCGTCAAAATCCAGGGAGTCGCCTGCGACGCGGGTGCTGTGCAGCCCCGCGATCTCGAATTCGGCGCCGGCATCGCTCACGGCAGTCAAGCGGATGTCGGTGCCCGGAATCGGCTCGCCCACGCTGATGCGGCGTTCGGTGGGGCCGCGGAAGACGATGGTCCCCGGCTCCGCGCTGAAGGACGGCAATGCGTCCAAGTCGGGCACGTCGGTGAACTGGCTCAGATCCGGCAGGCCCAACTCCTCCAGCGTGCCGGACAGTTCGGACAGCGACTCGGGCACACCGGGCAAGTTGCGCAGTTCGCCGGGCAGATCCTGCAACTGGCTCGGCAGATCGGAGACGGACGGCAGGTTCTCACGGCTGCACCCTGTCAGCAGCAGGACGGCGATGATGACGATCGTCCACAGGCCGCGCACGCGGCGCGCCGCTCGCTGCGGCCTGGATCGGTGATGCGATGGTAAGGGCAACATGGGGCACGCTCCTTCGAACTTACGTTGCTGATCGTTGTGGCGTCACAGCCATGTGCGCGCGTGGTTGTGCTGCGCACGTTTTGCTGCTACAGACACAACGCATTCAATAAGCGCCAAGTTCATGCAGGCGTTGGTCGCTGATGCCGAAATGGTGGGCGATCTCGTGGAGCACAGTGCGGCGCACCTGATTGCGAATGGCGTCTTCGTCGCCGGGCGGGCACATCTGGAGAATCGGCCCTCGGAAAATCGTGATTAAGTCGGGCGGCACCAAGCCGTAGTGCGCGCCCCGTTCGGTCAACGGCACGCCTTCGTACAGGCCGAGCAGTGTGTGGCCGGGCGGCAAGCCGGCGTCGAACATCTGCCGGCGCGTCGGCCACTCTTCGACCGTGACGGCCACATTGTCGATCACCTCCCAGAGCCCTTCGGGAATGTCCTCCAACGCCTCTTCGACCAACTCTTCAAAACGATGCCGGGGCACCAGTGTCCTGTTCATGATCCTCCGGATGTACAACTTGCCTTGACCGCTCCGCGGGATTGAAATGCCGGCCATATGCAGCATGCGGCAGCATCCTCCACCGGGCTTCATGATACTACGAACCCGCGCAAATGCCATGCCGCGACCGCGGCCAGGGTGCATCACAGCCGCGCGTCGGAGCGGCCGTCACAACTGCGCGACCGCCCGTCCCAGCCGGCGTCGATTCTTCTTGCTGCAGAAGCGCGCCAGGATGACCGGGGTGGCTGCGGTCAGTTCCTCCACCAGGGCCTGTTGATGCTCCAGCAGATCGGCGCCGGTCAACGCTGCGTCCTGATTCTCGGCGTGGTCGGACTCGGCTTGCCCATCCAGGGTCTCCTGGAGCAGCGCGCCGGCGACGACCGCGTCGTTCAGCGCGCCCAGATGGTCCTGCAATTTCTTGAGCTGCTTGATGAGCACTTCGCCGTCGCGGCCCAACAAGTCGCGCACGAATTCCAGTTCGTAGCGGAGATACTTGGCGTCGATGCGCAGACGATGGATGGTGGCGTAGTCCACCGGCGCGGCGCCCGTCAGCAGGGTTTCGTAGCTGCGGATCGCGGCAAACTGGGCCGTCAGCAAGACGGGCATGACGTGGCGCACCTGGGTGGCCGGCGGACGTTCGCCTGCGTGATGCGCCCAGGTGGCCGCGCCCAGTCCCGGCGTGGTGACGAAGCGATCCATGCGGCGCACGAAGGTGGCATACTTCTTGCTGTCCAGCCAGGCGAGCAGGGCGTTGAACGCGACTTTGCGCTGTTTGCGCCACTGTTTCAGCGCCGGGTCTTTCTCGCCCGGCGCCCGGTCGGTGGAGGTCGCGTTGTGCAGCGCCACATCCAGATCGCGCACCGCACCCAGCAGCCGGCCCGTCTTGCGCATGCGCTTGGTGATGTACTTGACCCGCTTGCGCTTGAGGTACGGGCCGAAGACGTCCAGCGTGACCCGGGCCCGGCGCGTGGCCACGCGCATGTCATGCACATACTCCATGTCAGCGTCGGCGCGTACGCCCGGTTCGTTGCGCAGCATGTCGACGAACTGTTCATGCAAAATCAGGCGCGCGGCCTCGGCCATGGGCATGGCCGGCGTGATGCCCAGTTGGGGCGGCGCATCCGCCGCGTCCGGCGCAGGCACATAGCGGGCCAAGGTCAGCCGCGCATCCTCAAACTTGCTGCGCGCCTGGGCGGTCAGGGTTTCGTCCGCTGCGATGAGATCGGCGATGGTGCGCAACTCGTCTTCGCTGCCGGCCAACAGTTCCACTTCCAGCTCGTAGCGGCGTGCCACCACCTTGTCGTCGCGCGGGGCAACGATGTCGACCTGATCCACGCTCAGTTCGGCGCGCAAGGGCGCGTACGCGGCCTCATCCGGCACGTCGGGCGCGGCCTGCTCCGGCTGACGCGTGACGATGCGCTTGACGCGCCGCTGCCGGACGACGGCGCACGGCCGTAACTCCATGTCATCGCTCAACAGCGGCGTGACCTCGGCGCGCACGGCGGCCGGCCACTGGGCTGGTGCTCGCCGCAGGTGGTGTCCAGCGCAACTTCGATTTCACGCCGACGATGCAAGCTGTCGGCGTGGCCCGTTGCGGGCGCGGCGGCCAGCGCCTTCAGCGTCAGCAGGACACGGGTGCCTCGCGCAGCGTTGGCGCAGCGCGTAGCCGTGGCGCAGGAAGCGGTGGTCGGCCGTGTCCAGGTAGGTGTCGACGATGGCGATCTGCGGCTCGGCCGCGGGTGTGACCGTGTAACGCTCGTCCAACGTGCGCAGGTCGGTCCACCGGGCGTAGGCGGCGTCATCCGCCAGGGCGAATTTCAGCTCGATTTCGTCTGCCATTTGGATTCTCCGGGACGGTTGCTTGCAGTGGGAAAGTCGCCAAATGTCCGCCGGAATGTTGCCCTTCCATTGTACCAGTTGCCGCGCCGTCTGGGAACAGCGCGGCAACGCTCAACCACCACCGAAAGATCGACGCGCGGCGGAAGCCACGAAGGATCGGACCGCGGCCAGGCGATAAGTTGTATGAGATGCCAAAATCTCGTGCACGGGGGTGTCAGGGCTGCGCGTCGTCTGGTGGCCGCATGACCAGCAATCGCTCATGGCAGTGCGTCGCGGCCTGAACGTCCCCGTAATCTTGTACCAATGAGGATGAACATGACACGGTCTCGCAGTGACGCAGGCCGAGAGACTTCACGACAACGGCTGTCGACGGCGCGCCGCAAACGGGGCGCCGTGCTGTGGCAGGTCGTCCGCACCACACTGCTGACATGCCTGCTGAGCGCACTGCCCTGGCCGGCCGTTGTCACCGCCCAACCTTCTGCTCCCACCATTGATGCATCTACTCCTGCCACACTGCTGGTTGGCGTCGCGGAGTCTCTCGCGCCCGCGGACTATTCAGCCTGGTTTCAGACACGCCGGTTGATTCTGGTGCGGATGTGGCCTGAGTTGCATCTGGCCCAAGTGCAAATTCCGCCGCAGGCCCAAGCCGCCGGCGTGAACGCACCGGCCGCAGTCCAAGCCGTCCGTAGCGCTCTGGCCCAAGAAGAACTCGTGCGCTTCGCCGACGTCGACCATCCGGTGTACGCTGCGGCGCGGGTCGGCGACGCGCTGCCGGAAGCGCCGGCCACGTCCGACCCCCTCCTGCCGGAGCAGTGGGCGCTGGCCCGAATGAACGTGCCCGCAGCGTGGCAAATTGCCCACGGCAGCCCCGCCACCGTCGTCGCCGTGATCGATAGCGGCGTCGACATCGCGCACGAGGACCTGCCCCCGTCAGCCATCTGGTCCAATCCGCTGGAGACGGCGGGTGAAGCCGGCGTCGACGACGACGGCAACGGCTACGTGGACGATCTCCACGGCTGGGACTGGGTCGACGGGGATGGGACGCCCCAGGACGACTACGGCCACGGCACGCACGTCGCCGGCATCATCGCCGCAGCCACGGACAACGGCGTGGGCGTGAGCGGCGCCGGCCATGGCCTGGCGGTCATGCCCCTGCGCGTGCTGGACGATCTGGGCGAGGGCCGTGTCAGCGATGTCATCGACGCGCTGACCTACGCTGGGCGTCAAGGCGTGCGCATTGTGAACCTGAGCCTGGTCATCCAAGAAGACACGCCGGCGCTCCATGACGCTCTGCGCTGGGCGCACGATCAGGACATGCTGGTCGTCGCCGCGGCGGGCAACATGCGGGGGGCGACTCTGTGGCCTGCGGCGTACGCTGAGACGGTGGCTGTGGCCGCCACCACGGAAGATGACACCCTTGCCGCGTTCACCTGTTTGGACGCCCATGTGGATTTGGCCGCGCCGGGCGTGAACATCCTCAGTACCAACCGCGACCAGACGTACACGATGCTGTCGGGGACGAGCATGGCGGCGGCCCACGTATCCGCGCTGGCCGGCCTGCTCAGGAGCCTACGCCCCGATTTGGCCGCGCCGTCGATTGTCGCCCTGATGCAGGAGAGCGCCGTCCCGCTTGCGCCGAGCACAGACAATCCCGACGCAGCACCGGTTGCGGTGGGGCGCAGCGATTTTGCCGCAGCGGTGGAGCTTGCCGCCGGGGATCTTGCGGTGGAATTCGGCATACCCGACGCTGTGCGCATGGCGCCCGGTGTAACGGTATCGGTGCCCGTGTTTGTGACGGCGGGACCAGCGGCCACGCCCGTTGCCGGCGCGGTGCTCCACTATCGCGTCCATGCGGCGGATGCCGGCAGCGCCCAGGACGGATCGCTGTCGACCACCGGTACTGTCGTCAGCAATGCCCAGGGCATGGTGTTTCTGCGCTTCGTGCCGCGAGATACGAAGACGGATTATCAGTTGGACGTGTCGATCGGCGCGACCCAGTTTTCCACACGCGCCGACTTGGTGCACAGCCCGGCCGCAATCCGCTTGACGCGCGCTCCGGGCGTCGTTACCGCGGATGACTCGAGTCTGCCCCTGCGCGTCAGCCTTCTGGACCGGGCGGGGGAGCCGGTGGCGGGAATGGCCACGGTGACCCTCCGCGGCGCCGTCGACGATGAGGCCGCGTCACGGCGGGCGCTGACTGTGACCACCCACGACGGGGTGGCCGACGTCGAGTTCCCGCTGGCGCACCGGCGCGGGCTGCTCGCCGTCACCGCGCAGGGCGCCGGCGTGACGGTGACCCAGACGGTCACGGTGCAGGCCGGACTGCCGGTGAGGGCTGTGGTCATGGAGGCGCCCGGGGAGATTGAGACACGTGATACCCTGTTTCCCGACCAGCCCGTCGCCGCCACCGGCACGCGCGTACCGCTCCAGATCGGTTTCTTCGACGCGCACGGCAACCCGGTTGAAGACGGCTTACTGGCGATTGCAGAGGCCGACGGCGCGTCACCCACACCGCAGGTCGTCCACACCGTCGATGGTGCAGCCGCATTTTTGCTGATACCCACGGACCGCACAAAAAGCGCCGCCGTGCGTGTCGGCCTCATGAACTACGATGTCAACATCGACTATCGCCTCCCCGCCGCACGTTTTGTGGTGCATTTGCCCTATATTCCCTAGCAAGCGCAACTTCGCCCTTCCTGCCGCGTAAATGCCACGGTAGGCGTTTGCGCTTTCATCGCGCGTTCTGTCGCGCCGTCACCGCCCCGATTTACCGGACACCGTTGAGATATTTGCGACGGTGACGGCCCCAAGGTACGGAACCGTCGGTCCTCACTGTGACGGCCTTGCCCTGTACAATCGTAACAAGCACATCTTTATCTGCGACAAGGGTGCGGCGGTGGCCACCGCCGCACCCTTGTCGCGTTGCTGATTGCGCGCCGTCACGGCAACGAAGTACACAGTGTAGAGCTACATCGCAATGGTTTGTTTATTGCAAAATCTCCCCCACAAGGGTTTGTTCTGAGTTTGACGTGACAATGTAGATGCAACGTTTGTTTATGGAAGTGCCACGGTGGTGGGTGATTTGTGTCACGGTGGATCGGTATACTGCTGATAGTTAATTACGAATGTCACCGGAAAGTGACAGACGTCGGTTAGTTGTAACTTTACAGAACAATAGTTATAGCGCAATGAGGTTTCCCCAACGTGATGGCAAATTCATATACGTATGCCAAGACGATCATGGTCATCGAAGATGATTCGGTCACCCGAGCCCGACTAAATCGCCATCTTAGCTTCGCAGGGTACCACGCCCTGAGCGCCAATTCTGCCGAACACGCTGTGGCGCTGATGCGCCAACATGGTGTACCGCACTTGGCCATTGTCGACGTCAACCTGCCGGGCATGTCCGGCGCAGAGTTGTCGCGGCGCATCCGAGAATCCATTGACTTGCCGATCATCGTGGTTTCAGCGGAAAAAGATGAAGACTTTATCGTGACGGCGCTGCGTGAGTATGCCGATGACTACGTGGCCAAGCCCTTCGATCCGCGCGATCTGTTGGCCAGGGTCGATCGTTTGATGCGGCGGCTGCCTTCCTTTGACTATGTGGAAGACATCCCGCTCAACGTCGATGATGCCCTCCAGGTGAATCTACATCGTCAAAAGGTGAAGATCGACGGGCGCGAGATCTCGCTCACCCCCATCGAGAACAAGTTGCTCAGCACGTTGATGGCCAACCCGAATCAGGCGCTGCCCATGAATACGCTATTGAAGACGGTTTGGCCGAATGAAGAGGTGACTGAAGACGCGTTGCGCGTACAGATTCACCGGCTACGCAACAAGATCAACAGCAAGCGAAACAAACGGACATATATTCAGACGGAGCGCGGCATCGGCTATCGCTTTGCGGTACCCAACATGGATCAGATGGTCTTTAGCGTTCAGTTCTAGCCGGCTACATTCCGATGACTTGCCGTTATATCGGCGAACGCTTCGGCCGGACATAGCTGATTATCGGCTGTGTCAAAAATCAAAAGGGGGCGGCATCGTGCACGATGCCGCCCCCTTTCGTTTTGGCCGATGGTGCAGTTTACTGGGCTTCCCGACAGCCGGTCTCCGCCATGACCTGACGCAGCACCGTGGCCGCATGGGCCATGCCGTCCGGGCCGCTGAAGCCGCTGCTGTGGCCGGCAATGGCCAGATGCGGCTCCAGTGCGAGGAAACCCTGGTAGCCCGCCGCCTTGAGGTGCGTCAACAGCGCGGGCACCTGACCGTCGCCTTCCCCGGCCGGCTGCACGCTGCCGTCGGCCAGGCGCGCGTCCTTGATGTGCACATGGCCGACGTAGTGCCCCAGTCGCGGCCAGCCGTCGTCCGTGGCCTGGGCTTCGTCCACCTGCACGAAGTTGGCGGGATCCCAGGCAAAGCGCACATTGGCGGCGTCAATGCCCTCGAGGATGGCGGCGCACCGGGCAATGGTGTCGCCGACGATGCCTTTCTCATTTTCCAGCAGCAACTCGAATCCATCTTGCGCGGCATGGGCTGCCAGCGCCGCCAGCCGGTCCACCACGGTCGGCACCAGCGCGTCCATGTCCGCGCCCGCGGCCGGGTAGTAGGAGAAGACGCGGATGCGCTTGGTGCCCACGATGTCCGCCGTCTGCATGATGCGGTCGAGCCGCGCCAGGTCGGTGGTGAGGGGCTCGTCCAGGGGCGACTTGCCGATGGGGCTGCCGATGGCGCTGATCTTGATGCCGTGTTTGTCACACAGCGCCCGGGCTTTGCGCGCTTCCTCGTCGTCAAGCTCAAGGACATTCTTGTCCCAGACGCCGCGCAGTTCCAGATAGCCGATGTTGAGCTCTTTGAGCACGCGCAGTTGGTCGAAGAGATTGACGGCGATTTCGTCGCCGAACGCGCTGAGCGTGAACTGTGCCTGTGACATGGTCGCTCCTTTCGGTGCAGTGCAAGTTAGCCGGACACGGCGCGGCCGCCGGCGCGCAGTTCGGTCAGGAGGGCCAGATATTCGTCGCGATCCAGCGGGAAGGTGACGGGCCGGTCCTTGTGGCTGGACAGGATCATGCCGTTGGCCAGTTCCAGCGACATGCGCGCCTCCGCGCCGTCCGCCATGACGGGCGCGCCCGCGGTGATGGCGGCGTAGAGGTTGGCGTAGATGTCGGCATGGTCGCCGTTGGATGTGGGCAGGTCAACCTCCACGGCTTCCTGTGACGGCCCGCTGTAAATCTCCTCCGTCTCCACGAAAAAGGTGCGCACATCCTGCTCGAAGATCTCCACGCTGATGCCGCCGCGCGTCAACTCCAGCCGGCCGTTGGTGCCCAGAATCTCCAGCCGCTCGGGCTGACCCGACTCGGCCGTGCTCACATGGAGCGACCCGACCGCGCCGTCCGGCCATTCCATCATCGTCTGGACCGTGTCCTCGGTCTCGATGTCGTGCATGGTCGTGCGCGTCCACGCCACCAGGCGCGCGGGGAGGCCCATGAGGTGGCAGAGCAGGTCCAGGTTGTGGGGCGCCTGGTTGAGCAGCACGCCGCCGCCTTCGCCCTGCCACGTGCCGCGCCAGGTGGCGGTGGCAAAGTACTTGCGCGTGCGCGGCCAGACGACGATCATGTTGACATATTGGAGCTTGCCCAGCCGCCCGCTCTGCACCACCTCATACGCGGCGCGGATCTCCGGGCGGAAGCGCTGCTGGAAGTTGACGGCCAGGATGCGCCCGGTGCGTTCCGCCGTCGCGATCATGGCATCCGCCTCGGCTACGTGGACGGCGATGGGCTTCTCCACCAGGACGTGGGCGCCCGCCTCCAGCGCGTCGATGGCGATGGGCGCGTGGAAGGGGTGCGGCGTGACGATGCCGACCACGTCGGGCTGCAGGTCGGCGAGCATGGCCCGGTGGTCGGTGTAGAAGGGGACGCCGTGGGCCTCGGCGCGCGCCTGGGCGTGGGGCGCCACGTCGGCCAGACCCACGATCTGGAATTGCGCCGGATCGATGGAGCGCTCGTGCAGGGTGAAGATGCCCGCGCCCGCGCCCACGTAGGCAATGCGCAGCGGTGCGCCGGATGGTGTTGATGTCATAGTTTAGCCGTCCAATCCGTGCGAAAGAAGGTTTGTGTTTTTGCCGTTCTAGCCGTGTAATCAGTGTCCATCTGTGGCTCAGCCTTGCTGTTCGCCCTGGACCGATCTACTCGGCCAAGTCGCGCAGGAAGGCGAGATTCTCCCGCAGCGCGGTGACCGAGTCGTACGCCTAGCTGAAGTCTTCCACCACGATCCAGTCGTCGTAGCCCACGGCGCGCAGGGCCGCAAAGAGCGTGGGAAAATCGACCACGCCGTCACGCAGGGGTGCCCAGTGGCCGCGCCAGATGCCGCCGCCTTCCGGCCGGCTGTAGGCCACATTCTTCACGTGGACGTGCCCGAGATAGGGCCCCAACAACTCGAAGCCGCGCAGGTAGTCCTCGTGCCCTTCGTAGACCATGTTGCCGCAGTCGTGGATCACGCCGATGTGGGCCGGGTCGAAGCGCTCGACCAGCCGGTACGCGGCCGTGGCGCTGGCGGTGATGGTGCCGTGGTGCATCTCGACCAGCGCCTTGACGCCGTACTGTTGCGCCAGCGGCTGCACCGCCTCCAGAAACGCCATGCTCTGGTCGAAGAGCGCACTGAACGGGCCGTCCTGGTTGGTGCGCGCCACGCCCACGCGAATGGAAGGCGCGCCCGCGGCCTTGGCAAAGGTCATGGCCCCTTCCACCGCGGCCACATCGCCCACGTCGATGTAGGTGCCCAAGTTGGGGATGACCAGCCCGGCGTCGTCCGCCAACGTGCGTGCCAGGTCGGCGTTCTCCAATGTGGGCGCGAGCGTGCAGAGATTGTTGCGCCAAAACGACGGCGTCTCGGCGCGCACGGCATCCGGCACGCGCGTCACCCGCCACTCTACGCCGTCATAGCCGGCCGCGGCCAGGGCGGCCGCCGCGACCTCGGGCGTCATGTCCGGTAGCATCACGGTAAATACACCGAATCTCATGCTTCTTTTTCCTTTTGTTTGGTGGTGGAAGATGGCTGGTCCAAGCGTAGCGCAATCGCGGCCAAACGCCAAGTGGACGCAACCACTTTCACAGCCGCGTCGACGTTATGCTATACTTTCCTCCACACACGCTCATCCCTCGCCATCGTCAATGCGCGCGACCGACGTGCACGGTTCAGGTGGCCCACAATTCATCACTGGAGACAACCGTGGCTGTTCAACCGACACCCGCCGCCCTCACCCACGTGTGGCTGGAGGCGCCGCTGTTTCCCGCAACCTTGGCCATGTTGCCCGCCTCCGTCACGGTGTTGGACGCGGCACCCGCTGCCGTGGACCCGTTCAGCGGCGCCGGCCCGGCCCAAGTGATCATCGCCTCCTCGCGCTTGCGCTACGACGGCGCGGCCATGGACGCGCTGCCCAACTTGCGCATGATCGCGCGCACGGGCATCGGCGTGGACAACATCGACCTGGCCGCGGCCACCGCCCACGGCATCGTCGTCACCAACACGCCCGACGGTCCCACCGAGTCCACCGCCGAACACACGGTGGCCATGCTGCTGGCCCTGGCCAAGCGCCTCAAGCAGGGGAACGCCAACCTGGCCGAGGGTAACTGGGGACCGCGCACCGGTGTGCTGGTGGGCACCGAGGTCCAAGGCAAGACGCTGGGGCTCGTGGGCCTGGGACGCATCGGGCGGCGCGTGGCGCAGATCTGCCGGCTCGCCTTCGACATGAACGTGCTGGGCTACGACCCGTTTGTCACCGCGGAGCAGGCCGCATCCTTCGACGTCACCTTGACCGACCTGGACGACGTCATCGCCCGCGCCGACTTTCTCAGCCTCCACGTGCCGGCCACGCCGGAGACCACCGGTATGATCAACGCCGCACGCATCACGCAGATGAAGGACGGCGCGTACCTGCTCAACATGGCGCGCGGACCGCTGATCGAGCCGGCCGCGCTGCTGGACGCGCTGGATCGGGGCAAGCTGGCCGGTGCGGGGCTGGACGTCTTTGTCAGCGAGCCGCCCGCCCGGGACGACCGGCTGCGCGACCATCCGTCCGTCATCGCCACGCCCCACACGGCCTCGTTGACGCTGGACGGACGTCTGCGCATGGAGCGCATGGCGGTGGAACGGGTGCTGGCGTTCTTCAGCGGCGCCACGACGCCTGACGTGGTGAATCCGGATGTGTTGACATAAGTAAAAGTTTTCAGGAGGGAGCCGTGAGCGTACGCATTCAGCATGTGAGTATTCCCCGTCCGCCGGGCAGCGACGCCGCCGCGCGGCATTTCTACGGCGAGTTGCTCGGCCTGGAGGAGATTCCGCCGCCGGAATCGCTCCACGATCTGAAGGTGATCTGGTACCGGCTGGCAACACCGAGTTGCACATCTTGACCGAAGAGCCGCAGGGACAGGACCATTCGGGCCGCCACTTGCATTGCCGTGGATGATGTGGAGGCGTGGCGCGCGAGCGGTTGCAAGCGGCGGGCGTCGCCGTGGTCGGTACCACACCCATTCCGGGGCGGCTACGCTATTTTATCCGCGATCCCTTCGGCAACATGATCGAAATCACGACCATCGAAAGCGACTATCTGGCGTTGTAGCGAGAAAAAACTGGGCCACAGATGGACACAGATAAACACAGATAAAACGGCTTGATTTCAAGTCTTGGATTGATTTGTTGGCGATAAAGGGACTTGGAAGATGAATTCAAATCATCTGTGTCCATCTGTGTTAATCTGTGGCTCATGTCAGTTCAGTCACCAATTGAAACAATAGAAAGGTGTAGACCATGTCAAGACCAGTGACACTGTTTACCGGACAGTGGGCCGATTTGCCCCTGGAGACGCTGGCCCAGAAAGTCAGCGAGTGGGGCTTTGACGGCCTGGAACTTGCCTGTTGGGGCGACCATTTTGAGGTCGACAAGGCGCTGGAGTCGGACAGCTACGTGCGTGAAAAGCGCGATCTGCTGGAGAAGTACGGGCTGGGCTGCTGGTCCATCAGCAACCACCTGGTCGGCCAATGCGTCTGCGATCCCATCGACACGCGGCACAAGTCGATTCTGCCGCCGTCCATCTGGGGCGACGGCGATCCCGAAGGCGTGCGTCAACGCGCTGCGCAGGAGATGATCAACACGGCCAAGGCGGCCAAGCTCTTCGGCGTCGACGTGGTCAACGGCTTCACCGGCAGCAGCGTGTGGGCCAAGCTCTACTTCTTCCCGCCCACCAGCCAGAAGGACATCGACGCGGGCTATGACGACTTCGGCGCGCGTTGGACGCCGATTTTGGACGCGCCCAGGCGGAGGGTGTGCGCTTTGGCCTGGAGGTGCATCCACCGAGATCGCATGACATCATCACCTTTCCGGCTGCTTCCTGACGCCGTGGACGGCCACCCGGCCTTCGGCATCAATCTCGACCCCAGCCATCTGGTCCACCAGTTCCTGGACCCGGTGGAGCTGATCAACGCGTTCCCTGATCGCATCTACCACGTGCACATCAAGGACGCGTCCAGTTGACCGGCCGCAACAGCATCCTGTCGTCCCATCTCGACTTCGGCGACTACCGCCGCGGCTGGGACTTCGTCTCGCCCGGCCACGGCGACGTGAAGTGGGATCCCATCGTGCGCGCCTTGAACCGCATCGGCTACCAGGGACCGCTCTCCATCGAGTGGGAAGACAGCGGCATGGATCGCGAATTCGGCGCCAAGGAAGCGCTGGCCGTGGTCCGCGCCAACGATTTCACCGCGCCCAACGTCGCGTTCGACGCCGCTCGCCGAGGATTGGTTGTGGGTGGTAGGGTGTCTGGGTGGTAGGTGTTCGGGTTGGATGCAAATGATACGGAGCGGCGCACTCCCAAGACCCCACTACCCCACAACCCTAAAACCCTACCGCCCCAATTGTAAACACTGGAGCAATAAGACATGTCCGAAAGCGGAGGTTTCACATCCATGGCCGGCGCCCGGGCCGAAGGCGAAGCGCCTGAGATCGGCGTCGGCATGCTGGGTTATGCCTTCATGGGCAAGGCCCACAGCAACGCGTACCGCACGATTCCCTACATGATGTACCCGCCGCCCGCAGTGCCCAAGCTCATCGGCGTCGCCGGGCGCAACGAGGCGGCCGTGACCGAGGCGGCCAAGCGCTACGGCTACGAGTACGCCTACACCGACTGGCGCACCATGCTGGAGAACGAGTCCATCCAGCTCTTCGACAACGGCGGCCCCAACAATCTGCACGTTGAGCCGACCATCATGGCCGCCGAACTGGGCAAGCACATCCTCTGCGAGAAGCCGCTAGGCCGCAACCCGGAGGAGTCCAAGGCAATGCTGGATGCGGTGACCAAGGCCGGCGTCAAGCACATGGTCGCGTTCAACTACCGCTTCGTGCCCGCCATCCGCCAGATCCGCAACATCATCGACAGCGGTGCGCTGGGCCGTATCTATCACTTCCGCGCTGCCTATCTGCAAGAGTGGATCATGCCCCACTACAACACGCCCATGATCTGGCGGCTCACCAAGGAGACGGCGGGCAGCGGTGCGTTGGGCGACCTGGGCACCCACATCATCGACCTGGCCCACTACCTCATCGGTGACATTGCCAGCGTGGGCGCGGTGACACGCACGTTCATCACAGAGCGGCCGTGGGGCGACGGCACCATGGGCACCGTGGACGTGGACGACGCCTTCGTCTCCACGGTGGAGTTTGCCAACGGCGCCATCGGCACACTGGAAGCCACCCGCTTCGCCGCCGGGCGCAAGAACGGCCAGAGCCTGGAGATCAACGGCGAGAACGGCAGCATCCGCTTCGACTTGGAACGGCTCAACGAGTTCGAGATCACGTGGATCGGCGAAGAGCCCAAGGAGACCCGGGGCTGGCACAACGTGCTCGTCTCCGAGCCGTACCATCCGTGGTGGGAGAACTGGTGGCCCCAGGGGCACATCATCGGCTGGGAGCACACCTTCATCCACGAGATCACCCACCTGCTCGACTGCATCGTCAACGACAAGGACGTGGCCCCCCACGGCGCCACCTTCCTCGACGGCTACCGCGCCGACGTGGTCGTCGGCGCGATCCTCGAATCGGCCGCGGCGCGCCGCATCGTCGATGTGACGTATTGAGTCGTTGCTTTGGGGTGGCTGGAGATCGATCTTTTTCCGACCACCCCAAAGCGATTGGTGTAGAAAGTTTGCTGGAACAACGCCGCATATTGGCGCGGTTCAATTCGATACCTGCCGTATCTTTTCGACCTGCCATGGTATACTCGTGCTTGGTCCTTCTTGATACGAGTTGCGGAGTAGGTTACTGAATGAAGACACAGACAATCGAAGCATTTGTTGATGAACAGGGCGAGGTGCATCTGCTCGAACCGATTCAACATCGGGGCGCAGTGCGTGCGCTTGTGATTGTGCTCGATGAGCCGTTGAGTCGAGACGAGATGAGTGCGCGTCCATACGGGCTTTGTGCCGGGGATTTTGTCGTTCCGGATGATTTCGATGCGCCGTTACCCGAGCACATCGTAGCCGAATTTGAAGGCGATGCAGATCTTACTTGATACTCAGATCTTCCTTTGGTATATCAGCGGCGACACGCGCTTGCCATCGGCATCTGATTGACGCATTGGACCTGGATGAGGCGAGTGTCTTGCAGTTGCACAAGCTGCCGGACGTGCATCGCGATCCATTCGACCGTATGCTCATATGCCAGGCGATTCAACACGGTCTGGTCCTGGCAACGGTCGATGCGAATATCTTCAAGTATCCCGTGAACACGCTTCCGCTGACGGACGCTATTGACTGATACCCCTTCATTGGCTGCAACGGTCTGCCAAACCTTGCTCCCCCGGCACCAAAAATGCTATTATTCCCTCCGCAAAATTAATTCGTTCTCCAGCCACGGAAAGCCGAACCCATGCAAACCAAATCGACGCTCACCCATCTGGAGTGTGGCTATTGCGGCGCTCGCTATGACCACGACCAGTTGATCAATCTCTGCCCGGAGTGCGGCAAGCCCCTGCTGGCGCGCTACGACCTGGAGGCCGCGGCCAAGACGCTGACCAAGGACGCCCTGCGCGGCCGTGAGTCCAGCCTGTGGCGCTACGAGGAAGTGCTGCCCGTCCAGAACGACTGGGCCATGCTGCGCCTGGGCGAAGGCTGGACGCCGCTCCACCACGCCGAAAGTCTGGGCGAAGAGATCGGCTGTCCCGCCACCTACGTCAAGGACGAGGGCCTCAACGTCACCGGCAGCTTCAAGGCGCGCGGGCTGAGCATGGCCGTCAGCCGGGCCTACGAGCTGGGCGCCGAGGAACTGGCCATCCCCAGCGCGGGCAACGCCGCCGGGGCCATGAGCGCGTACGCGGCCAAGGCCGGCCTGCCCGCCCACGTTTACATGCCCAAGGACGTGCCCAGCCTCTTCCGCGTCGAATGCACCGAGTTGGGCGCGACCGTGACCCTGGTGGACGGCCTCATCAACGACTGCGGCGTCAAAGTGCGCGAAGGCGTGGAGGCCCACGGCTGGTTCGACGTGAGCACGCTCAAGGAGCCCTATCGCGTCGAAGGCAAGAAGACCATGGGCTACGAAGTGGCCGAGCAGTTCGACTGGGACCTGCCCGACGTCATCATCTACCCCACCGGCGGCGGCACCGGCCTGGTCGGCATGTGGAAGGCCTTCGACGAGATGGAGCAGATGGGCCTCATCGGCAGCAAGCGCCCGCGCATGGTCAGCGTGCAGAGCACCGGCTGCGCCCCCATGGTGCGCGCCTTCGAGCAGGGCGACGAGTTTGCCGAACTGTGGCAGGGCGCCAAGACCGTGGCCGACGGCCTGCGCGTGCCCGTGGCCGTGGGCGATTTCCTCATCCTGCGCGCGCTGCGTGACAGCGGCGGCACCGCCGTCGCCGTCCCCGACGAGGAGATGCTCCGCTACGCCAAAGTCATGGGCAAGCACACGGGCGTCTTCCCCGCGCCGGAAGGGGCCGCCTGTCTCGCCGCGCAGATTCACCTGATCGACCAAGGCTGGATCAAGCCCGACGAGCGCGTCGTGCTCTT
>JAWKOK010000091.1:0-18841 GCA_041391205.1 Caldilineaceae bacterium | reverse complement strand
GCTCAGCCGGCGGACGCTCGCGGCAGACATCATGCAGCCGATGTGGCGTCGGGCAGACATGACCACATGAAGCCGCAAAACAAGTCTTCGATCCGAGGTTGACAGCCGGTTCTGCCCCTGCTATAGTCTGCACGCGGTGCACCTCGACCGCGCCTCGCTTGTCCCTGCATTTTCGTTCCAGAAAGGAGGTGCTGACATGAATTCACGCATTCATCATACCTCCGGGACGTATCCCATTCCCAGCCACTAGGCTAGACGCGTCCGCCCATCAAGCAAGTCGGTTCGCTGTACCGCAGAATCAGCGGTATTCCGTAGAGGCTTGGTTTGAGCGCGTGAGGCCGTCTGCGTCTTCATGGGCATAGAGAATGCCCAGAGTGCAGTCGTGGTGGATCTCAGCCCGCAGGTATGGATTTCCGTGCCTGCGGGCTATTGTTTTCCAACGAAGCCGAGACAATCGCTGACAATCACGAATCAGTTCGCATGCTGGAGCGACTGGGCTTTCAGCGCGAAGGCACGCGCCGCAGCTACTCCTGGGAGGACGACGGCACCTTTCACGCGGGTGCCATCTACGGACTGCTGCGGGACGAATTCAACGACACGACAACCTATCAACAGGAGTTGATCCCACTTCATGAATGACATCCAAACATGGCACTACGGACTGGTCGCCCAAGACTGGGCCGAACTTGAGACCGAAACCGGGCCGGAGGTCGACTACTTTGCGGATCTGATCCGTACAACCGGTCAGCCGGCCCTGGACCTGGGCTGCGGCACCGGCAGGCTGCTGTTGCCCTTCCTGCGGGAAGATCTGGACGTGGACGGCTGTGACGTTTCGCCGGATATGCTGGCGCGCTGCCGGGAACTGGCCCGTGCCGAAGGACGAACACCCAATCTGTACACACAGGCCATGCACGAGCTGGATCTCCCCCGCCGCTATCGCACCATCATCGCCTGCGGCGTCGTGGGACTGGGTGGCAGTCGACAGTTGACACGGGCAGGCTTGCGCCGCTGCGCGACCATCTGCGTCCGGGCGGCGTCTTCGCCTTCGACTACCAACCCCAGTGGAACGATCCGCCGGCGTGGATAGGCCGGTTGCCGCACAGCAGCGTCATGCGTTGCCTGATCAATGGCCCGTCAGTAGCGAACGCAGGCGTCTGACAGATGGCGCCGAACTGGAAATTGCCACACGCACGGTGGCGATGAATGCGCTGGACGAGGTGGCAGCGCGCCAGATTCAGCGACGCGACTGTGGCGGAAAACCGGCTGGTGCAAAGAAGAGGTTCACACGCAACAGGTGGAGGATTACAACGCAGGCGAACTGGAACTGATGCAAATGGCCGGCTTCACCTCAGTGGACATCTACGGCGACTACAGCGACGAAGCGGCCACCTCCGATCACCGGATCCTGCTCTTTGTCTGCCGCAAATCCGGCTGACCAGTCGACGTAAAGAGAGGATGACAACCCATGCAGCATGAACCTCAGACGGCGTAAGCTCCTCGGCCGACTCTACCCACCTTAGGCACCGGTTTGACAGGGCCGGGCAGCGATCCTACGACTGCCCGGCCCTGTCGAAGCTCCAACCGCAAGCGCAGTCGACAGCAGGCCGATTCGACGTCACCTTAACCGAAGTGGACGTCGACCGATGTCAATTGCCCGGATCGGCGGGCAACACGGGCAGGACGGCTGTGGGCATAACAGCCGCACCGTGGATGGGCGTGAGCACCACGTTGTGCTGCCCACATTCCGGTTTTGTCTGCGATGCCTGGAGTTGGACCGCAGCTCCGCCAGTTCAATGCCGCGAGCCCGATCATCGCGACAAAAATCATCGCGATAATCAACAGCAAAACTCCGTTTCTGCCGGCAGATTGCTCTTCCATAGACTGACTCCCGATCGCTCACACCGCATTCACAAGTTCGGCCGGGAACAGAGGCCGAAACAGAGACACCCGTCCTGCGGCGGACAGGAACCGACCGGGCGATCCACCGCTGAACCAAACGACAGGTGTCAGTGACGCATATGAGCGAAAGGTCACGGTCTATTCTGATATTTATACGTCTCCCATGCGCGATACCAAAGAATTCAGTAACCGGGACCATCTTCACCAATCTCAAATTTCGGTATTGATCAAATATAGAATTAATGTTACATTTGAAATCTTAACAAGTGTCAATGGCGCGCGGACAGTTGCTCCAGATCACAGACATCGTACCCCTTCCTCGCCCCCTTGTGATCGGTCAAAGTCGTGACACCGTGCCCATACTTCAGATGAGCATGGGCACTTTGCGGCGTTGCCCGGAATCGTCCGGTTCGAAATCGTCATCGCTGCGATTCGCCGGCCGCGGCGTCACTGCGTAAGGCACCGCCGCAAGAGACCGATCACCTTCAATTCATAGCCGGCAAAGTCCAGTGCGTCATCGTCAGCCAACGGGGTGCTCTCGCCCGTGACGGTGTTAAAGTGGAACCGTGCGCCCGTCCGTGTCATGGTGGCGCACACGCACCGGCGCACATTCCTCGTTGAAGAGCATGTACCAGTCGCAGCCGGCCTTGCGGATGTGGCGGGCACCTGCGCCGGCGTCGGCGGGTTGACCGTCACGTCCGGAAGCGCAGCCAGGACGTCCGCGCGCGAGAAGATCGGCGGCCGGCAACAATGGCCGCGTCCATGAGCACACGCCAGCTTGGCGCGTAGGGGCATGGCACAGCCAGGAGTCGCCACGCATCCATCATGTTCCACCAGGAGCACTTTGTAGTGCATGCCGGCCAGGTGAACGCCGTCCTCCGTGATCACGCCCGTTCCACGGATCCCCTTGCCACGTAATTGAAGTCACGCTGGTGCTGAAGCAGACGCGGCCACCGCCACGGCAGAAAATCGGCCTCGCCGAGAATGGCGATGTCGCATTGGTGCTCGCAGTCTGTGTTGAGCCAACTCAAGCGCCGGCTGCTGTCCGCGTATGCGCGATATCGGTCCCACCACGGACTGTTGGGGCCTACGTCGGGCGGGCGTTCGTCGCGCCGGATGCCGCGCACCGGTAGTAAAACGCGTGGGGAATGAGCAGGTTGACGCCGCGCACAAAGCACCAGCGCGCCAGCCAGTTCATCTCGTCCCACGTCAGCTCGTGGCCGTATGCGCCGCAACATTCGTTGACGTTGCGCGTGCGACCGTGGTGCAGCGCCGCCGAGGCATGCCCGCACTTGCCCTGGGTCGACTCCGGGCCTTCCAGCGGTGGGGTCGTCGAGCAGCACCCAGCGCCAGACGAGATCCTGCCCCGGCATGTGAAAATAGCGCTCGGCGCCCATGTCATCGGCGCGGGCGGGGTGGCCGGTGAGGGCAGCCCCGTGGGCGCTGCACCAGTCATACAGACGTTGATACCAGGTCTCTTCCATGCGCAACGACTGACGTTCGTAGTCGCGGCGGTAGCGCGCACAGCGTCAGGTTCGTCGTCGTACCAGAAGCGGTGAATACGGCGTGGTCGTAGCCGAGGAGCCGGTTGACGTGCGCCAGGATGCCGGTCGTCCCCGGCCCGGATGCCCCGTTCCCGGGGACGGCCCACCGGGCAGGTTCGTCGGTGAAGATGGCCATGATCGTCTTGCCGAAGTGCGGCGCGAAGCGAAGGCGGCGAAGCCGTCGTAGACGTGGCGGATGAAGCTGTCCTGCGGCCGGGTTGAGCAGATCGGCGGCGGGCGGTTCGTCTTCGGCCGGGCCGCCGTCGATGTAGTGGATGCGGATGAAGGCATCGATTGATCGATGACGGCGATGCGCGATCCGTCTGCGCGGTCCACCACCGCGACCAATGTTTGATCGGCCGGCAGACGCGGGATATCCGCAGTCGCATCAAGCTCGATCTTGTCCAAACAACGCGTTTGATAGGCCGGATTCTCGGCCACCACCTGCCCCGCCGACGACCCGGACGGATACATGCCTTCGTCGTAGAGGATGACGCGCAGATTGCGCCGCGCCGCCGCGTCGATGGCGATCTGGTAGAAATCGAGCAGCCGGTCGGACATCCACCCGAGCGTGCGCGGCAGGCCGACGCGGGGATGGATCACGAAGCCGTAGACGCCGTGGGCCACGAAGTCATCGATCTGGCGGATGAGTTCGTCCGCATCCAGGTCGTCGTTCCAGAACCAAAACGGCATGACGCTGAATTGATGGGGCGGATCAAGAAGTTCCTGGGGCAGCCGGGGCTGGTGCATCTACATATTCCTTCCGCTGGGAGCGAATGTGCCGTGTCGTTCTGAGTCTACCATAGGTTTAGGCCGGACATCCGAGAAGCCTGCCGCGATTGAAAGCATCGACGCAGCCCAGTCGGATGGCAGACGCACCCCAATCGTTCAGCGCATGCACCGTTTGATCACGAACGAGAAACGATCACATAACGTTCTGTCGCTATGCTGTCACCGGAATCGCGCCCCACCCGGCGCAACACGGTCACACGACATCGACAGCCAAAGGAGGAATTCTGATGAACGGTCGTTTCCATTCGGGTTTCTGCGACATGGGTGAGCCGGCGCCGGTGACAGGCCCCGGACCACAAACCTTCCGCAAGGGGCAGATCGTCTTCGACGCCAAACGGAGTCAGCTGCAACCGTGCCTGGTGGCCAGTGGCGAAGTGGTCATCGTGCGCGACGGCAACGCCGTGGAGATTGTGGAGGCCGGCGAATGCTTGGATCCGAGCTTGTGGACGCGCGCGACCGCCATCGCCTGGACCGATTGCCGGCTCATCAGCATGACGTAGCCCGAATCGGCGACTGCCCAGTGCAGGTTGCCCGGCGTCCGTTCCGACGTTTCCCGCCATCCATTGTATAATCGACCCAAGATAGCCCCACCGCGCGTTCCACAGCCGTGCGATCTGCGTGTTTCCTCACGGCGGCGGGACGGGGCGGTCGAGGTCGATTGGACACCATCCGTGCAGACGGCGCAACGTCCCTGCGATGCCCCGCTGTCGCCCCCTGCATGGCACCGCAAACGAGGTCGCGATGGCGATTTTGCACGAGTATCACTGCCCCACATCCCTGGCCGAGGCCCTGCGCCTGGTCGATGCGCCCGACCGGCGTCGTCACCTGTTGGCCGGCGGCACCACCCTGGTCGGCGCACTGAGACGCGGGCACGGCGCGACGTCGACGGCGTGGTCGACCTGCGCAAGCTCGGCCTCGACACGATCCGCCCCGAAGACGGGACGATCCGCATCGGCGCCATGACGACGCTGACCGCCCTGGTTGACCATCCCGCCACGCGCAGCTGGCCGGCGGTCTGCTGTCCCGTGCGGCGCGGGGCGAAGGCCCCATCAACCGGCGCAATCAGGCGACCGTCGGCGGTGTTATCGCCACGGCCGCGTACGACAGCGAACTCTACGCCGCGCTGCTCGCGTTGGAAGCAGAGGTCGTGATCCACGGCCGCGGGGGTGATGTCCGCCGCCCGCTCGCCGATCTCGGCCCCATCGACGGCATCATCACCGACGTGCGCGTGCCCCGGCGCAACGGACGCAGCGGACTGGCCCGGGTGGCGCGCACCCCGTCGGACCGCCCCATCGTCGCCGCCGTCACCGTGCTGGATGACGCCGGCGCCCGGACTGCGCTCTGTGGCGTGGCCGCGCGTCCCGTCCTGGACGGCACCCCGCTCGACCCGCCCGACGACGTACGCGGCTCGGCCGAATACCGGCTCGCGGTCGTGGAAATCGTGCGTGAACGCGCGGGGAGTGAAGCGAGAGAAATGGAAGAACTGCCATGACTACCGCACTGGAACTGACGCCGGATCAACAGCAGCGCTATGCTGCCTACGCTCACAGACGACTTCGCACGAGTAAGCTATACACACAGGCGCGGAACGCGATGCGTTGCTGGCGCGTACGCCGTGCGGCGGAAGTCCTGCGGAGCCGCTTTGGCGCTACGCAAGTCATTCTTTTCGGCTCTCTGGCCCACGAAGCATGGTACACACCGGATTCAGACATTGACATCGCAGTCCAAGGAATCGGCGATAATTTCTGGCAGGCGTGGAAGTCTGTCGAAGAGATCATCGGCGATAGAAACGTCGACCTCATTGCATGGGATATGGCCAGTGAATCTCTGCGCAAGACAATCCACGAAGAGGGCATCTATTTGTGACGAACGTCTACGTCGCCCTCAGCAAAAGAATCCAGCGAGAGACAGTTGACCTTGACCGTGCGGTTCAGCGCGCCGTTCACTCGTGGAATAGATTTCGCCATGTTGCAGAAGACGAGGACATCTACCTGGATTCTGTGGCCCTCAATATTCACGGGTTTATGGCGGGATTGAACGCATTTTCGAACAGATCGCCAATCACATCGATCAGCAAACGCCCCAGGGAGCGGACTGGCATCGTACACTGCTCATACAGATGAGTCGAGAATACGAAGACCGGCGGCCGGCCGTCATCAGCGCTGCGTCTGCGGAGCGGCTCGATGAATATCGGCGTTTTCGACATTTGGTGCGCAACGTCTATGCACAGAATTTTGTGCCGGAAAGGATCGGAGCACTCGTGGAGAACTTGGGCGCCGACTGGTCGCAAGTGTATGCCGAACTCACCGCATTCGCAGACTTCTTGGCGAGGATTGGCGCCGATACCGAAGGAACCTAGCACGATGCAGATCGAACTGACCGTCAACGGCACGGCCCATACAATCGACGTCACACCGGGCGAATTGCTGCGCACGACGCTGCGGCGGCTGCGCTACTACAGCGTGAAGCACGGCGACGAGACGGGCGAAAGCGGCGCGGATGCCGTGCTCTTCACGCGCACGCCGGACGTGCCCACGAGCTACACTCTGGTCAACAGCGGCGTGATGCTGGCGGCCCAGGCCGACGGCGCGGCCGTCATCACCGGGGAGGCGCTGAGCGGGCCGCGCAACGAAGACCTTCATCCCTTGCAAGGCCCAGTCGTCCAGTGCGGCGCCATCCAATGCGGTTACTGTACGCCCGCCCAACTGCTGGCCGCCAAGAAGCTCTTGGACGAAAATCCGGCCCCCAGCGAAGCCCAGGTACGCGACGCCATTGCCGGCGTGCTCTGTCGCTGCACAGGCTATCTCAAGCCGGTGCAGGCCATCCTGCGCGCCGCGGCCGAGCTGCGCGGCGAAGAGCTGCCGCCCCTGGACCTGGCCGTGCTGGACGCGGCCGACGGCGGCGAATGGCCCACTGCAGGCGACGTGGACGAAGACGGCCCGGACGCAGGCGGCACCGACCTCCAGACGCGGACCAAGACCATGCCCGTCAAGGTTGCACCGCCCCAGACCAGCGTGGTCAACAAGAACGAGCCCAAGGTGGACGCCGTCAAGCTGGCCAAGGGCCGCGCCGTCTTTGCCGACGACATGGAGATGCCCGGCATGCTCCATGCCGCGCTGCTGACCAGCCCCCACGCCCACGCCCGCATCGTCACGATCGACGCATCCAAGGCGCGGGCACTGCCCGGCGTCCACGCCGTGTTGACCCACGAAGACGTGGCCCGGGTCGTCTACGCCAGCGGCGGCCAGAGCTACCCCAACCCGCCGCCTTACGACCAGGTGAGCCTGGACAACAAGGTGCGCCACGTGGGCGACCGCGTGGCCGTCGTCGCCGCGGAGACGCCGGAGTTGGCACTGCAAGCACTGGACCTGATCGAGGTCGACTACGAGATTCTGCCCGCGGTGCTCACGCCCGAGGAGGCCATCGCGCCCGGCGCGCCGGTCATTCACGACGAGCCGGACGCGGTCGATGTCCACGACGCGGCGCACAACGTGGCCGTCAAGATCGAGGTGGAGCACGGTGATGTGGACGCCGCGCTGGCCGACGCCCACTTCGTCTATGCAAGCGAATACCGCGTCCACCAGGTGCAGCAGGTCAGCATCGAGCCGCACGTGGTCATCACCTGGTGGGACGAAGACGACCGGCTGGTGATCCGCACCAGCACGCAGGTGCCCTTCCACGTGCGTCGCATGGTCGCGCCGCTCATCGGTCTGCCGGTGCGACGGATCCGCGTGGTCAAGCCGCGCATCGGCGGCGGCTTCGGCGGCAAACAGGAGATGCTCATCGAGGACCTGTGCGCGCACCTGACCATCGCCACGGGCCGCCCGGTGAAATTCGAATTCACGCGCGCACTGGAGTTCACCAGCGCACGCACCCGGCATCCCCAGATTCTGCGCTTCCGCAGCGGCGTGGACGCGCAGGGCAAGCTGGTGGGCATGGACGTGCATGTGCTGGCGGACACGGGCGCGTACGGCACCCACGGCCTCACCGTGCAGATGGTCACCGGCTTCCGCGCACTGAGCACCTATTGGCTGCCCGCGGCTCGCTTCGACTGCGACGTGGTCTACACGAACAAACCCGTGCCGGGCGCGTTCCGGGGCTACGGCGCACCCCAGGCGCTCTTCGGCCTGGAGCAGCACATGGAAGAGTTGGCCCTGGCCATGGGCATGGATCCGGTGGAGTTCAAACGGCGCAACTGGATCAAAGTGGGCCAGGAGATGCCCATGGCGGTGGCCATGGGTGAGGGCCGGGAAGGTTTCCCCCAAACCATCCGCAGCAGCGGCTTGGACGAGTGCGTGGTGGAAGGCGCGCGCGCGGTCGGCTGGGAACGGCGCACCGACGCCACGTGGCACACCGACCCGGATCGGCCCCAGATTCGCCGGGGGCTGGGCATGGCCGTCTGCATGCACGGCACGGGCATCGCCGGGCTGGACATGGGCGCGGCCAGCATCAAGCTCAACGACGACGGCAGCTTCAACCTGCTGGTCGGGGCGACCGATCTGGGCACCGGCTCGGACACGGTCCTGGCCCAGATTGCGGCGGAGACCCTGGGCGTGCCCCTGGAACAGGTCATCGTCTACAGCAGCGACACCGACTTCACCCCGTTCGACACCGGCGCGTACGCGTCCAGCACCACCTACATCAGCGGCGGCGCGGTCATGAAGGCGGCCGAAGAGGTGCGCGCCCAGATCGTGCGCCACGCGGCCCGGCACCTCATGCCGGAGGCCGGCGGCGATCCGGAGCGGCTGTGGCTGGAAGACGGCCACGTCAAGGGGCCCAACGGCGCAACCGTGTCGCTGGAGACGGTCGCACTCCACGCCACCCACCAGGCGGAGCAGCACCAGATCATGGCGACGGCCAGCAACATGAGCTACCTCAGTCCGCCGCCCTTCGCCGCACAGTACGCTGAGGTCGAAGTGGACACGGAGACGGGCCAGGTCGAGGTCAAACAGCTGGTCATGGCCGTGGACTGCGGCATCGCCATCAACCCGGTGACGGCCACGGGGCAGGTGGAAGGCGGCATGGTCCAGGCGTTGGGCTACGCCGTCAGCGAGGAGATGCTCTACAGCGCGGCGGCCGGCTGCTCAACCGCGGCTGGGCGACTACCGCATCTACGCCGCGGACGAGGTGCCCGCGCTGCAAGCGATCCTCGTGCAGACGTACGAGCCGTCGGGACCGTACGGCGCCAAGGCCGTGGCCGAAATTCCGCATGGACAGTGTGGCCCCACGCCATCGCCTCCGCCATCTACAACGACCGGCGTCCGCATCCGCGCCATTCCCTTCACCCTGGCGAGTCTGGCGCCTTTCCATGAATGAGACGGCCGTCGCCCACCGCCCGGCCGTGGCGTCACTGCTTCCGGGCTGGGCATTCTGGCGGCGCTCTTCTTGGCTCGACCGCCATCCTGAATCGGGCCATGAGCCTGGGCGGCGGCCATTGGGTGTGGACGGCCAGTCTGCGCTACGGCTGGATCGTGCTCTTCCTGAGCGTAGGTTTGGTGGCCACGGGACGCGGCGGTGTTGCAGGCGGTGCTGCGCAACGCGCGGCCCACTGGTGGTTTTGGCTGCTGGCGGGCAGCGTGGGCTTCGGCATCTTCTACACGGGCATCAGCTTTGCCGCTTCGCGCCCAGTTGGGTGGTGGCGACCACGTGGCAGTTGACGCTGCTGGCGTCACCGCTGGTGCTGCTGGCCTACGGGCGCCGGGTGCGTTGCGGGGCGTGGCTGCCTTCACGCTGCTGATCTTTGCGGGCATCCTGCTGGTCAACCTGGCCCAGAGCGCAACTCACCAGTTGGCAGGATGTGGTGCGCGGCAGGCTGCCGGTGCTGGCGGCGGCGTTCGCGTGCCCCGCAGGGCTGCAACTGGTGTGGGAGGCGCCGGGTCGCCACGCGGCGGCTGGATTCCGCACATCACCGATCCCGTGGTCGACCACAACATCGGCCGCGTCCTGCTGCTGACGCTGGGGTCCATGCCGGTCTGGCTGCTGCTGATCGTCACGGTGCAGCCGCCGCCGCCGACCCCGGGCCAGTGGATCAGCACCGCGGTGGTCGCGGTCTCGTCGGGCATCATTGCCACGGGGATCTTCATTGCGGCGCGCCATCGCGCCGAGGACACGTACCAGTTGGCCGCCGTGGGCTGTTAATCCAGCGAGGTGATCTTTGCACTGGCGGGCGACGTGTTGCTCTTAGGCGGGGCGCTGCCCGAGCCGCTGGGCTGGGCCGGTATCGGGTGCACGGTGGCGGGGCTGGTGCTCTATCTGCTGGCCCAAGGCCGGCGGACGTGGCCTGAACCGGCGCCGCGCGGTCTTGCCGAAGGATTCGCCGGGCAAAACGGATAAACTTACAGCCGGCACAACGCAGCGTCCCCTTGACGTGCCCCGTGCGCTTGACTGCCGGCGTGGACAAGTTCACTCACGAGAGATGGAGATAGGCATGGCGAAATGTTTGGTGACCGGCGGCCGGCTTTGTGGGATCACTTGAGCGAGCGACTGCTGGCCGACGGCCACGAAGTCGTCGGGCTGGATGCGTTCATTCCGTACTATCCGCGGGCGCTGAAGGAAGACAACCTGCGCACCGTGCGGCGAGCAGGGCCGCGTTCACCTTTTACAGACTGGACCTGCGCAGAGCGATCTGCACGAGGCGCTGGACAGCGTGGACGGTCTTCCATCTGGCGGCGCAGGCAGGGCTGCTGCGCAGTTGGGACGAGTTCGACAGCTACATGACCTGCAACGTGCTGGCGACCCAACGCCTGCTGGAAGCCGCGGTGGCTAACGGGCGTGGGCCACTTCCTCAACATCTCCACCTCGTCGTCTACGGGCGCTTCGCCACCGGCAGCAACGAAGAGGCGCCGCTGGAACCGGTCTCGCCCTACGGCATCACCAAGCTGGCGGCGGTGCATCTCTGCCGGGCCTACGCGCTCAAGGACGACCTGCCCATCACCATCCTGCGTCTCTTCTCGGTCTACGGTCCGCGCCAGCGCCGGACATGGGCTACAACATCTTCATCCGGCGCATCCTCAACGATGAATTGATCACCATCGACGGCGACGGCACCGACAGCCGCAACAACACCTTCGTCGCCGACTGCATCAGCGGTCTGGTGGCGGCCTTGCGCAGCCGGACGTCAGCGTGGGCCAGGTCTACAACATCGGCGGCGGCGACGAGGTGAACGTCCTCCAGGTGCTGGACATCCTCCAGGGTTGACCGGCAAGACGGCGCCGCCATCACCCACGGCCCGCAGCGTCCCGGTGACCAGCGGCGCACGGCCGCGGACGTGACCAAGGCGCACACGCAACTGGGGTATGCGCCGACGGGCATCGTCGACGGGCTGCGCCCGAACCGCCTGGCAGGCCGCGCTGCCGGGATGAATCAGCGGGCCGGTTCCGCCGGATTGAGTTGAGTATCCACACAGCAAGGCCGGTGCATCCGGGAATTTCCCGTGCACCGGCCTTTTTGCTATGTATCTATCCGGAAATTACAGTGCACAGACGACGTTGTTGCCCAAACAGCCAAGACACGCCGGTCTGCTGTGAATTTTGGATACTGCGTTCTATGTATAAATCCAAGTCACCGTACCCGAATCGAGCGGCCAAACGTTTGATTTGCACCATTCTCAAATAGATCACCGCGAAATTCGACAGCGACAGATTCAGCAACACCTGTGGTCACGTCCTATCGTGATATTTTTCCCAAAGCTGTACCAGGACTTTGTTCTGTGTTAAGATGCGTGCACTGTCCCGCTCCACTTCCCCGGAAGCAACTATGAAAATTGATCGGACCGTTGGTCGCGCGGCGTTAGCCTTGGCGCCATGCTTCTCCTCACCTCTTCGACGAAGTTGCGGGCGTGCTGCTCCCCAACGCTCATGCCGCACGTTTCGGAGCGTCACAGCCGCGGCGTTGCCCAGCAGGAAGAGCCCAAACACGAAGATCCCAGCGCGATCGGCTGGCAAGTCTGGCGCACGCTGGATCCGAGCATTAGCGCCAAGATCAACCCGCGCCTCTGGCGGAGGATTAAAGGCGAGGTCACGCCGACCCATCTCGACGGAGGCGACGTGGCCAGTCTGCCCCTCTGCCGCGATGCCCAGACCGGTACCTGGTCTACCTGCGGGGAACAGCCCGATCTCCAGGTTCTGGAGAGCCAAGTGTTCGCCAACGCGGACCAGCGGACCGTTGATTTGTCGTCTGCTGCGCACGTCGACCAGCGCGAATCAAGCGCCACCGGTGCAGGCCCTGGACGAGCGTGAACGCAGACGTGGTCGCAGGCTACCAGCCGTTCTACATCGCCAACGTGATTGCGGTGGAAGGCAACTTGCTCACCGTGATCGAACTGGCCCAACGATGACGTGGCCTACATCGACGCCAACTATGCGCTGGTGCCGCTGTGGGGAACCGGCGAGCGGGCCGGCCGCCACCGTCTCCCGGGGAGCGCCGCGCCGACCGCCGACGGGCACCGACGCACCCGGCACGCTCTCGCCGCGCAACTGGAACATCGATCTCGTAGACGGACCGGGTCTGGCAGGAGTTGGGCATTCGGGGAAGCGGGTGCGGTGGTGGCGGCTTCGACAGCGGTGTCACCTTGGAACACCCGGCCCTGCGACGCCTACCGCGGCCTGCTGGTCGACGGCAGATATGACCACAACTACAACTGGTTCGAACCCGATGGTCGCCTCTATCCCAGCAGCGGTGTCCCTGGGGCCCAGCCTATCCGACGCACCGTACGATTGCGATTACTGGGGCACCCACGGCACCCTTACATGGAGCACTATGGTGGGCGACGGCGGCACGCCGGGCACGCAGGTCGGCATGGCGCGACCGCACGCTGGATCGCCGTGCCCGGCATCTGCTACGGCACCATGTCCGGCTACCGGGGCGATGACATCGGCGGCATCAAAGCCTTCCAGTGGCTGCTCTGCCCCACCGACCTGAGCGGCGACCCGGCCACGGCCGACTGTTCCAAAGCGCCGGACGTCATCAACAATTCGTGGGGCTCGGCCAATCCCACCAGCGACATCTTCCGGCCGATCATCCAGACGCTGCGCCAGGCGGGCACCGCGGCTGTCTTTGCATCGGGGAATCCCAGCGCCGGCCCCGGCTCCATCGGCTCGCCGACGAGCATTCCCGAAGCCATCACCGTGGGCGCCACCGATTCGAGCGACGAGGTGACCTATTTCAGTGGGCAGGGTCCGTCCTTCCTCTCGGTGAGCAGAAACCGGGTTGAGCGCGCCGGGCCAGTATGTGCTCTCGTCGGTCGGCGGCGGGTGGACCGACCGCGGAAGGAAGCGGCACGTCCATGGCCGCACCCCACGTGGCCCGGCCTCATGCGCGCTGTAATCTCCGCCGATTTGACCGACGGCGTACGGCTTCGACGTGGACGAGTTGGAACGCTTCATGACCTACACCGCGGTGGACCTGGAGCGAACCGGGACGGACGGTGAATACGGCTACGGCCGCATCAATGCCTTCGCCGCCGTGGCTGGGCGCTCTCCGCCGACGATCTCACCAGCCGCGTCAGCGCGACCGGAACCAGGCTGGCGGCGCGGCCCATCACCGGCGTCAAAGGCGGCCTTAACGGTCGCTTCCAGGAGGCCGTCACGGCCGCCGCCGGCGTCTACTCGACCACGGTGCCCGGCGGTGTCTGCAACGTGGAGGTGACGGCGTGGGGCCGTGCGCCAGTTTCAGCAGCCAACGGGTTCTCGCCAGCGCCCAATCGGTGATCGACTTCCGGCTGGACGCACTGCCCTGCGCCCGTCAGCACCGTGAGCGGTCCCGACGGCCCGGTAGCCGGCGCCGCCAGCGACCGTGGCGGTGCGCCGGCCGGTGTGACCGCCACGTCCGCGGCCATTCGTTGCACTCACGTTGCCCGGTGGGCGACCACGAGTTGATCGTCACGGCTGACGGCTTCCGCCGCCGGACGCAGACCGTCTCCGTGGCCGCAGGTGGGGCCACGCCCGCCATCGCCATGACGCCCGGTCGCACATTCTGCTGGTGGATGCAGAGGCGCGCTTCGGCTGGTTCTACGGCTGGCCGGTCTATGCGTTCTTTGGCCAGGCGCTGGATGAACGCGGCTATACGTACGATCTCCTGGCCGATTCAATACCACCCGCTTCGAAGACACCGACACGCTGGAAGACGGCAGCATCGGCTACGGCACGCCGTCCCTCGCCACGCTCCAGACATATGACGTGGTGATCTGGACCCACGGCGGCTGCTACGAGGCGTACTACGGCTGCGTGCGCGCCATGGGCGACACCGCCTACGACGCGCTGCTCGGCTACTTGGACGGCGGCGGCAAGCTGATCATCTCCGGCCAGGATTTTGCCCAGGGTGAAGACGGCGGCGCGCTGTTGGACGATTATGTGCGCGCAGACTTCGTCACCGGGATGGGCGCAGCCGAGGGCGGCGCGGTGGAGGGCACCGCATTCCTGGACGGCCTCGACCTCACCATCACCAACGCTGCGCTCTACGGCTATCCCAACGGTCTGTACTACCTGAGCCCCGACGTGGTGCAGCCGCAGACCACATCCGCCGCGGACGACGCGAACCCGGATCGAGGCCGTACCGGACTGAGCTACCCGATCCTTACCTATGCGGACAGCGGCGGCGCGGCGGCCTTGGCGTCCATTTCGTGTACCGCCGACTTCCGGACGGTCTACTTCGCACTGGGTCTGGAGAATGTGGGACCGCGCGCGGGCGTCGGCGGACCGGAATTCAACGAGGTTCTCGATCGGAGCTTGACCTGGTTGCAGAGCCCGACCGGCACATGCAGTCAGTCGTCACTGGACGCAACCTGGTCCCAGGTGAGTGGTGTGCAGAGACAGGGTGTCTACGCTCATGTTGGCCAATGGAAATTACCGAGACCGCCGCCGTGGGCGCCAGTTTGCCGGCAATGTCTGGTCGACGGTGGCCCGCATCGACGGCGTGATCGTCAGCGGCCCGTCCTCATCCCCGCCCTGTGGCGAGGTTGCGATCGGGATCGTAGTGACACCGCCGCAGACGGCCATCAACGGGACGACGGATCGCGTGGAAGCTCACTCTGCGCGGCCTGGGCGAGCAGCGACCGCACGTACACCATCCGGGGACAGCTCGTCACGCTGACTGGCAGTATGAGGCGCAGTTCCGCGAACAGTGGGATCCCGCTGATATTCGCGGCGCAGGCCACCGACGACATCTACGTGTACACCTTGGGCGGCTACGGGCCCACGTCGGACTACATGGGCTATGGCGTCTTGTCGACCGTGTCACGCTTCAACGGTTGCACGCGTACCTGGGAAGAAGCGCCGTCCATGCCGGTGGCCATGACCGGCGGCGCAGCAACTGCGCTCGACGGCAAAATCTACGTGATCGGCGGCGCGGTCGCCAACGAGTCCCCGTGGGGCTACGACATCACCATGCCGACCGATACCGTGCTGGTCTACGACCCCGACGCAGGTACATGGTCGTACTTGGCGCCGTTGCCGCAGCCCATCTCCGGCGGCGCCGCGGCGGGCATCGACGGCAAGATCTACTTCTTTGGCGGCAACACCTGGAGTCGCTATCTGGATTCGGTGCTGATCTACGACGTCGCCACCAATAGCTGGAGTAGCGGGCCGACCATCCCGACCGGGACCCGCGCCTATGCGGACGCGGCGACGCTCGACGATCGCATCTACCTGACCGGCAGCGAGTACGACGTGCAGGAGGATGTGGACATCTTCGACCCGGCGACGGGCGTCTGGTCCAAGACTGCGCCCATGCAGAACAAGCGCTACGACATGACCATAGCCGCCACCGCGTCCGGCTACCTGTACGCCATTGGCGGCTATGACTACAACACCTATGGTCTCCTGCCCGCGGAACGCTACGATCCACGCACCGATGAATGGTTGCCGGTCAGCGTGCCCCGCGAGAGCTATTACGCGGCCAGCGCCGTCTATGCCGACGGACGGATTTACTATGTGAGCGAGAACTTGCAGAGCCTGGCGGTCGACTCGTCCTTCTGCATGTCAAACGCGACTGTCAGTTCTGCGTATGCGCTGCCGGGAGCGACCATCACCTATACATTGAACATCTTCCCCAGCATCAGGGCGATCCCGGCCGTGGGCATCGAACAGATGCTGCCCGATGAACTCAGCTTTGTCGACTTCATCGGTACGCCGGACGGGGCGATCTACGATGACGCGAGCCGGAGCGTTCGCTGGACCGGCGCGCTGGCTGCCGATGACGCAGCACGGCAGGTCCAGTACACGGCCAAGTTCGGCCGGCTTCTGGACTTTGCCTGGCAGACGGGGGACCAATTCAGCAGCGAAACGCACTTCAGCGCACTGGACTTCCCCCGGCCGGGACAGGACGTGGGCTACGTGCAGACGCAGAACTTCACCGTGCTGTTGCCCGATTTCGCACCGAGCAGCAAGCAGGCATCCGCGCCACAGGCGTTGTCGGGCGTGCCCATCACGTACACCATCGACGTGCGCAGCACCAATGTGGCCGGCGACGCTGTGCGCATCACGGACACGCTGCCGGCGAATATGACCCTGGTGCCCGGCACGCTCTCCGCCAGCACCGGCCAGGCCGCGTACGATGAGGCGACGCACACAATCTCCTGGGACGGCGAGATCGTATCGCCGTCGAGCACCTACGTGCGTGCCCGCGGCAAGTTCACCTGGGGGGATTCCGACGGTCAGGGCGATATTCCCGACGTCGCCTACGACTGGGAGGACATCACCGGCACGGGTTCGTATGCCGGGAGCGGCGACGACTACGTCATCTGCGATCTGCCCGTCGACTTTGCGTTCCCGTTCTACGGCGAGCGCTATGACCGCTTCTGTGTCAGCACCAACGGCTGGCTGAACTTCGGCGGTGCGACCTCGTCTGCGCTGAGCAATGTGTGCCCGATCACGGCACCCACGTCCGGCACGCCGCGCATCGCTGCCGCCTGGGACGATCTCGTGGTCTACGGCGGCATCTACTACCAGACATTGGGCAGCGCCCCCGACCGCCGGCTGGTCGTCACCTGGCAGGACGTCGTGCCCTTTGCGTCCTACGCCTTCGAGACCTCCACCTTCCAACTGGTGCTCCACGAAAACGGCGATGTGGATTTCAACGTTCGCTATGCGGGCGAAATCACCGGCTACAGTTCCACCACCGGCATCGAAGGCACGGGCGACATTCCCGGCGTCACCTACGCCTGCAATGCATCGGCCACGCTGCACGACCAGATGACCGTTCACTACGCCGCGCCCGGCCTGGGTGGAGACCCGGCCTTCGCCACGGTCCGGTTCCAAGCCGTGGCCCCCGAAATGGCCATCAACACGCCGGTGACCAACGCGGTCCGCATTGACACGTCACTCGACAGCTACACACGCACGGTGACGACGCTCTTCAACTCGCTGTCGCTGCAAGAGTCCACGTTGACGCCGTCGGTGCGCGAGTTGGAACCGGCGACGCGGGTGGTCTTCAGCGCCGTCCTACGCAACACGGGGCTCAAGACTGCCGCCAACGCGACGCTGCGCGGCCGTCTGCCGGACGCCTTCGCCGCCGACGCGGGCAGTGTCACCTGTAGCGTGGGTACGTGCACGCTGGACGGCAACCTGTTGACCTGGCGCGGCCCGGTCGCCCACGATGAACCCACCCGCGTCGAGTTCGCGGCCACGCTGACCACACCCTTGCCCGACGACAGTCAGGTGCCGGTGGTGCTCAACCTGGAGGACGGTCATGGCGGCCAGTCCGTCGTGGCCACATCGCTCCTGGTGCGCCGCTCGGATCTGGCGCGCTCATCGCTGCTGATGCAGCCGCGCTTCGTCGAACCGGGCGGCTTGACCACGTTGACGATCTTTGTGCAGAACACGGGCCATCGCGAGACCGAGGCCCAGGTGGAGTTGACGGGGCTTGCCAACCCGGCGTGGACCGTGGGTGCGCCCTCGTGCAGCACGGGTGACTGCGCCCTGGTGGACGAAGACACGCTCGTCTGGACCGGGACACTCGCCCCGCGCAACCTGATGCAGATTCGTCTGCCGCTCCAACTGTCGGCCGACGTGGCGTACGGCGATGCCTTCAACATCAGCGCCGTACTCACCGACCTCCGCTGGGGCGAGGAGTTCAGTTTGACCGATCGCATGATGGTGGCGCACAATCTGTTCATGCCGTCCATTCAGACCACGGGACCGAAGTCGGGCACGCTCTATCTGCCTCTGATCCGGTAACGGGTGCGGCGTTCATGCCGCACGGTCGTAGAAGACACATGGTACGCTTGCAGGCGGGGACTGGCCGGTCCCCGCCTGCGCGTCTATTTTCATCATCTTTGCGCCGGCTGTACCACATGCAGAGGAGCGAGCCTTGACCCACCCACTGATCGCGCAACTTCACTTTGCCCGCAGCGAGTTCGCCCGCTGCATCGACGGCCTCAGCGACGCGGATGCGCGCCGCCGCCTGGAGCCCATGAACTGCATCAGTTGGATGATCGGCCATCTGGCTGCGCAGGAGCAGGGGTATTGGGTGATGGTGGCCCAAGGTCAACGTCCGTACCCGGACCTGCACAAGATCGTGGGCTACGGCAGTCCGCCGTCCACGCCACACCTGGCCGAGATGCTGGAGACGTGGCACGCCATCACGGCTGCGGCGGATGTCTATCTGGCCAC
>JAWKOK010000090.1:0-19739 GCA_041391205.1 Caldilineaceae bacterium | reverse complement strand
GGGACCGGGCGTCGACCCGCATCTCTACGTCGCCTCCGAGAGTGATGTAGAGAGCCTGCAGAACGCCGACGTGATCATCTACAACGGCCTCTTTCTGGAGGCCCAGATGACCGAGGTGTTCGAAGCGCTGGGCGAACGCAAGACGGTGCTGGCCGCGGGCGAGCAGATCGACCCGGCGCGGCTGTTGCCCTGGGCCGACTATGCCGATGAATACGATCCGCACATCTGGTTTGACGTGACGCTGTGGATGGAGGTGGTCAGGGCCGTGCGCGACACGCTGAGCACGGTCGATGCCGCCAACGCCGCCGACTATGCCGCCAATGCCGACGCTTTGTTGCAGGAACTGGACGAGCTCCACGTCTATGTCCAGTCCCAGGCTGCGCGCGTACCGGACGAGCAGCGCGTGCTCGTCACCGCGCACGATGCGTTCCACTATTTCGGCCGCACCTACGGCTTCGATGTGCGCGGCTTGCAGGGCATCAGCACTGCGTCCGAAGCGGGCACGGCCGATGTGCAGCGACTGGCCGACTTTATCGTGGAGCACGAAATCCCCGCCATCTTCATCGAATCCTCGGTGCCCATCCGCAATGTGGAGGCACTGCAAGCGGCGGTGGCGGCCAAAGGTCACCAGGTTGAGATTGGCGGTGAACTCTTCTCCGACGCCATGGGCGATCCCGGCACGCCCGAGGGCACCTACGTCGGCATGGTGCGGCACAATGTCGACACCATCGTCGCCGCGCTGTTGGGAGAGTGAGATGAGACGAGCTGCATGGGACATCGGGGTGGAGGAGCTTCCGCAATGAACGGAATCGATACAGAGACCTGTGCCGTCGAGGTGACGGATCTGACCGTCGCCTATGCCAACAAACCGGTGCTGTGGGATGTGGATTTGGCGCTGCCGGGCGGCACGCTCATGGCCATCGTCGGCCCTAACGGCGCGGGCAAGACGACGCTCATCAAGGCGATTCTGGGGCTGCTGCCCATCGCGGCCGGCCAAGTGCTCATCTACGGCAAGCCGTACACGGACCAGCGCAAACTGGTCGCCTATGTGCCCCAGCGCGGCAGCGTGGACTGGGACTTCCCCACCAGCGTGCTCGATGTCGTCACCATGGGGCGCTACGGCGCGCTCGGCTGGTTCAAGCGTCCCGGCAAGGACGATCAGGCATTGGCCATGGATGCGCTGGCCAAGGTGGGCATGGATCACCTGGCGGACCGGCAGATCAGCCAACTCTCCGGCGGCCAGCAGCAGCGCACCTTCCTCGCCCGCGCCCTGGTCCAGGACGCCGATGTCTATTTCATGGACGAGCCGTTTCAGGGCGTGGATGCCACCACCGAACGCGCCATCGTCGCCCTGTTGCAGGAACTGCGCGCCGCGGGCAAGACCGTCATCGTCGTGCACCATGACTTGCAGACCGTGCCTGAATACTTCGACTGGGTCATGTTGCTCAACGTACGCCGCATCGCCGCCGGGCCCGTTGCCGACGTGTTTACCGAGGCGAACTTGCGCAAGACCTACGGCGGGCGTGTTGCCTTCATGGGCAAGAACGGCGGCGCCGGCCCGGGTGCCGCCGGTGTACAGGCTGTTGCGACGCCGGAGGCCGGCAGGACAGGTGGCGGATGACTCTTTTCGACCTGCTCCAGAGCATCTTCACCGACTACACCATCCGCACCGTGGCGCTGGGAACGTTGACGCTGGGTGTGGTGAGCGGCGCGCTGGGGACCTTTGCCGTGCTGCGCAAACAGGCGCTCATGGGCGACGCCATGTCCCACGCAGCGCTGCCCGGTGTGGTGCTGGCGTTCATGTTGACCGGGCAGAAGTCGCCCGCCGTGCTGACGTTGGGCGCGGCGTTGGCCGGACTCGCCGGGGTGTTGCTCATCGTCGTCATCACCCGCTACACGCGCGTCAAACAGGACAGTTCGCTGGGCATCATTCTGTCGGTCTTCTTCGGCTTCGGCCTCATGCTGCTCACCTTTTTGCAGCGCAACCCCGACGCGCGCCAGGCGGGCCTCAACAGCTTTCTTTTCGGCCAGGCGGCCACGCTGCTCACCCGCGACGTGGTCGTCATGGCGCTCTTTGGCGGCGCGGCACTGCTTTTGATGCTCCTTTTCTGGAAGGAATTCAAGCTGCTCAGCTTTGACCGGGACTACGGCGCCAGCCTGGGTTTTCCCATGCAATACCTGGAATTGCTGATCACGTCACTGCTGGTCGTCGCCATCGCCATCGGCCTGCAGGCGGTGGGCGTGGTGCTCATGAGCGCAATGGTCGTGGCGCCGGCCGCGGCGGCGCGCCAGTGGACCAATCGCCTGGGCATCATGGTGGTGCTGGCTGCCCTCTTCGGCGCCATGGCCGGCGTGGGCGGCACCTTGCTCAGCAGCATGGGCGCGGGGCTGTCGACCGGCCCGGTCATTGTCCTGGCCGTCAGTGTGATTACAACGGCGTCGCTGCTCTTCGCCCCGTCGCGTGGGCTCGTCTGGCGCTGGGTGCAGCAGCAACGCAATCGCCGTCGTCTGCGCACCGATCAGGTGTTGGGCAACCTCTACACGCTGGCCGGCCAGCATGACGATCTCGACCATCCCCACACCGAGGAAGCGTTGCGCATCATGGGGGAGGGGGCGCGCGGCGTCAGTGCCAGCTTGGCGGCGCTGGCCGAGCGGGGCCTGGTGCGCCGGGTGGATGCGACCCGCTGGGCGCTGACCCCCGCCGGCGTGACCGTGGCGCGGGAGAAGTTCGACACAGGCGATGCTGCATCCACGGGCGATGGCGCGGCCGGCGGCAACGCCGGCACCCACACTGAGGCGGTGCAGCCATGACCGTCACGCAACTGGAAATTCAACTGGTCGCCCTGGTAGTCGCCGTGGCCTGTGCGCTGCCGGGCGTCTTTCTCGTGCTGCGCCGCATGGCCATGATGAGCGACGCCATCAGCCACACCGTGTTATTGGGGATTGTCATCGGCTTTTTCCTGACCCGGAGCCTGGACTCGCCGCTGTTGGTGCTGGGCGCGGCGGCCATGGGCGTGCTCACCGTGAGCCTGGTGGAATTGCTCAACCGCACGGGGCTGGTGAAGGAGGATGCGGCCATCGGTCTGGTCTTCCCTGCGCTCTTCAGCATTGCGGTGATTCTCATCTCCCGCTTTGCCCGAGGCGTACATCTGGATGTGGACGCGGTGTTGCTGGGCGAGTTGGCCTTCGCCCCGTTCGACCGGATCACGTTCCTGGGCGTGGACATGCCCAAGTCGCTGGCCGTGATGGGCGGCATCCTCGTGATCAACATCGTCTTCATCGTCCTCTTCTACAAGGAGCTCAAGCTCTCGACCTTCGACGCCGGCCTGGCCGCGGCCTTCGGCTTCTCGCCCGCGTTGATCCATTACGGCCTGATGACGCTGGTCTCCATCACCGCGGTGGGCGCATTTGACGCCGTGGGCTCCATCCTCGTGGTGGCGCTGATGGTGACGCCGGCCGCGACGGCTTACCTGTTGACCGACGACCTGCGTCGCATGCTGTTGCTCAGCGCGTTGATCGGTGGCCTGAGCGCGGTGGGCGGCTATTGGCTGGCCCGCACGCTGGACGCCAACATTGCCGGCTCCATCGCCACCGTGACCGGCCTCGTCTTTCTTGCCGTGCTCCTCTTTGCGCCGTCACGCGGGCTGGTGGCCATCGCCTCCCGCCGGCGGCGTCAACGCTGGGAATTCGCCCAGGCTATGTTGCTCATCCATCTGCTCCATCACGAGAGCAAGCCCGAGGCCACGCTCGAAAATCGAACCGACCACCTGCTGGAGCACATTCGCTGGTCGCCGTCGTTTGCCGAACAGGTGATTCGCTACGGCGAGCGGCACGGCACATTGCGCCGACGCGCCGGCACACTGCTCTTGACCGACAGCGGCCGGACGCTGGCCAGGAGCAGCATGATCGAGTGAATCGTGCCCGGATTTTTGACAGAGCCGGCGCCCTATACTATACTCCCCCACAGTATCATTCATTCAGAAACGGGGGAGTTTCCAGCCATGCCGATGTATGAATACATGTGCGTCACCTGTGGCGGCACGTATGAGAAACTGTTGCCCATGTCCAAGGCGGACGACGCGCAGAGTTGCCCCAAGTGCGGCAGCGACAAGTCCCGGCGCCAGCTTTCGTCGTTCTCGTTTGGCGGCGGCAGTTCCAGCAGCAGTGCAGTCTCGGCGGCGCCGGTCAGCCGGCCCTTCACCTGAGCGGGCGGCTGCTAGCAAACAGTTTGTTTGCAGAAAAGGTTCTTCCATGCAGATTCAATCGCCGGAAGTCAAAGCCGGTCTTCATGCCCGGTTGCGCCGAATCGAAGGCCAGACCCGCGGCATTCAGAAGATGCTCGACGACGAGCGGGACTGCCGTGACATTCTCCAGCAGTTGAACGCAGTTCATGCCGCCATCGAACGGGCCACGGCCGAATTCGTTCGTGTCTATGCCAAGGGCTGCATGCTCAGCGGCGCCGATCTCGCCCCCGCCGAGCGGGAAGTCCTGGTCGATGAGTTGCTCGATTTCATGGCACGTGTGAAGTAGAAGTCCGGCGGCGACAGGATCGCTGTTACGCCCATCACAAGGCCTCTCCAGACGTTGGGGAGGCCTTGTTGCATTGGCGTGCCATGACGATCCGTCCGATTTCCCGGCCTGTGCAGTGTGGCAACGCGCCATAAACTTGGTATACTGCTGCGTGGTGCGCGTGCGCGGCGGCAGACTGTGCGCATGCGAATTCAGTGCGACGTGCATACCACGGCGAAAATTCGGCATCGCTACCACTCGTGCGATTTGTCGGCCCTTTTCCGCCGGGATTTCCGATGTTCTTGACGCGGCAAGTTGTTGAAGAAGAGGCTGTCTATGACAAGACGACGTGCAAGCGGATTGCTGATCGGCGCTCTCCTTGCCCTGATGTTGGTGTTCACACTCGCCCCGACGCCCGGACTCTACGCCGAAGACCTTCTCCATCGAGTCTTCATGCCGATTGCGGCCGAACGTGTCGACAGCGGCAGCGGCAATGCCAGTGACAACGACGGCACCTACGTGAGCCATTACGATCCGGTCTTTATTGTCGACATCAGCGGGCGCGTGCATGTGGACGGTGCGCTGCCGCTGGATCGCACCGTCATCTATGCGGGCGGCACCGGGGACATGAGTCGCTACGTGGCCAACTGGTCGGTCGGGGACAAGACCGGCTTTTTCCCGGAGCGCGCCTATCGCAGCACCCAGCGGGGCATTCCCAACGGTACCTACGGCACGTCGGCGGTGCAGATGGAGGCCTTCACGGCCGGCATGCATCTGCAGGCGCGTGCCGGCGATGCGGACGCCGCTTTTCAGTTTGCCCAACTCTACTATGACTTCGGCGCGCCGGCCCGGCCTTGGGCGACGGGGATCAATCCGCGCCTGTGCATGGACTACGACATCAGCGTGACGGCATCGACCGCGCCGGCTGACGGCATCAACTATGCCTATGCGTTGATGCACATCGAGGAGCCGTTTTCCGAGCAGAGCCTGTGGCTGCTGGTCACGTTCTACGACTCGCGGGCGGACGTCATCGATCGGGGCGACAGCATGGCGTGGTGGACGGAAGCCAATGCCCCCATCCTCTATGCCTATTTCGGCAACGACGACTTCACCACCCTCATGCCCGAATCCGCCGTCTCCACGAGCGACACCTGGGTCGACTGGCGCTACTTCGGCTTCTGCATGGACACGGATCAACTTGTCCGCGCCATCCGCACGGCCAACACAACCTACGGCCTCGCCATGCCGGAAGCGGTCGACGCCTACACCCTGTCCGCCTTCGGCGTGGGGCCGGAGATCTACAACCCCACGTTGGGCCAGGCCGACATTTCCACCCGAATACGCGATGTGCGCCTCTTCACGCTGGCTGATCCGGAGCAAGAGCCATGATTGACAAGCACTCCTCCAAACGCATCGAGCGCTCCAACCTCGTCAACTGGTCAATCGCCGGTGTCGCCGTCCTGATTCTGGCGGCGGCGCTGTTGATGCCGTTGGCCCTGCGCGCCGCCGACGGTGGCCGGGCCATCTACTTGCCCCTGCTCCAGCGCCCGCCGGCCGACGACGAAGAGTATTACATCCGCCACTACATGCCCATCTACATCGGCGACATCGGCACGCGCATTCTCGCCAACGCGCGCCTGCCCACCAATTACTCCGTCATCCACACCGTCGACGTCGGTCTGGTCTCATCGGCGACTGCGGATTGGGAGGTGGGTGACTACACCGGCTTCTATCCTTCGGGCGACTACGCCATCACCCAGCGCGAACTTCGGGGCGGCGGCGGAGGCACGTCGGCCGTGCAGCTCGAAGGGTTCACCGCCGGGTTTTTCATTCGCTCCCAGCCGCCGAATCCGGAGTTTCCGTACCAGTTGGCCCAGTTCTACTATGGCTTCGATCCGGCCGTGCACCCGTGGGCGTACGGTGATGATGCCCACCTCTGCGTCGACCACGAGGCCGCCGTGCCCTATTCCGATTTCGCCGGCGGTTCCATCAACTACAGCTATGTCTCGCTGCAATTGCGCGACGAATCCACCGATACCCTCCTCTGGTTCACCATGACCCAATACGATCAGCGGCCGGAGGTGCTGGCCAAAGGCGACGTCGTCCACTGGTGGGAAGAAGCCGGCGACGCCATCGTCATCGGGCTGTACGGCGGCGAGAAATATTCGTCGTTGCTGCCCGGCTCGGCACGGTCGACCAGCGACACGTGGAACGATTGGCGCTACTTCGGTTTCTGCGTGAGCCGGCCCCAGTTGCTCCGGGCCGTGGAGGATGCCAACGATCTCTTCGACCTCGGCCTGTCCGACGACCCCGACGACTATGTGATGCAGGCCATCGGCATCGGGCCGGAGATGCAGATCGAAGACAAGGACAAGACGGGCGAAATGGCCATGCGGCTGCGCGATGTGCGCGTCTACACGATTCTAGACAGCGTGGAGTAAGCGCATCACGCTGGTGCGTTCACCAATGAAAAAGGTGGCCGGTTCAAACCGGCCACCCTTTTTATTTCTGCGTTTGTCCCGGATCATCCGGGGAAACGTTAGTTCAACTCCACATCGATGTCATCGGAATCGTCCGACTTCAACGAACCGAAGTCGATGTCCACATCGTCCTCGTCTTCATCGTTCAGGCCCGAGACGCCCAGCGGCTCCATGCCCAGTTCCGGCACACCCGCCAGTTCGCTCATGTCGATGTCGGCGAAGTCCAGGTCGTCCATCTCCAACTCGTCGTCGTCGATCTCTTCGATCTCTTCGGGCAGGTCCAGATCCGGCTCCTCGACCTCGATCTCATTCTGACGCTCAAGCCGTGTATGGAAGCCGGTGCCCACGGGGATCAGCTTGCCGATAATCACGTTCTCCTTGAGGCCACGGAGATCGTCGGTCTGGCCGCGGATGGCTGCCTCGGTCAACACACGCGTCGTCTCCTGGAAGCTGGCCGCGGCCAGGAAGCTCTCGGTGTTGAGCGCCGCCTTGGTCAAGCCCAGCACCACGGGTTCGGCCCGGGCCGGCTTGCCGCCCTTGGCCACCACCGCGTCGTTCATATCTTCGAAGACGAAGCGGTCGACCAACTCGCCGGGCAGGAACTCGGTGTCGCCCGTGGCCCGGATCATGAGCCGGCGCAGCAACTGGCGCAGCACCACTTCGATGTGCTTGTCGTGGATGTCCACACCCTGGCTGCGATAGACCTTCTGCACTTCGCCCAGGAGGTAGAGCTGACATGCCTCGCGGCCCTGAATGCGCAGGATCTCCTTGGGATTCTTGGCGCCTTCGGTCAACTGCTCACCGGCCGTCACCACGTCACCCTTGTCCACACGCAGACGCGCGTTGGCGGGAATGTCGACCTCCCACACGTCGGTCTCTTCCCGGCGGACGACCAGACTGTAGCCGTCGCCCTGGGCTTCCACAAAGACCTCGCCGTCCATGCCCGCCAGGATCACGTCCGGCTCGTCGCTGCCGTTGGACTCGGCCGCGCCCCGTTGGGCCACGATCGTGTCCTCTTGCACGCGGTCTTCGCTGGCCACCGTCAGTTCATAGCCGGCCGGAATCTCCAGCTCGCGGCGCTTCAGGTCGGTGCGGCTGATGCGCAGCATGCGCACCTCACCTTCCCAGAAGATGTCCACCGTGCCGTCGATCTCGGCGATGGCGGCCTCGCCCTTGGGCGTGCGCGCTTCGAACAACTCCTCGACGCGGGGCAGACCCTGGGTGATGTCGTCGGCGCCCGCCACACCACCGGTGTGGAAGGTGCGCAACGTCAACTGGGTGCCCGGCTCACCGATGGACTGGGCGGCGATGATACCCACCGCTTCGCCCATGCGAATCACGCCGCCGCGGGCCAGATCTTCGCCGTAGCACTTCTCGCAAAGCCCAAAGCGCGCTTCGCAGGTGAGCGGGTTGCGCACAAACACTTTCGCCACCTTGTGGCGCTGTAACGTCGCCAGTGCAGATTCGTCCAGCAAGGCGCCCTTCTCCAGCAGCAAGTCGCCCGTCTCCGGGTCGCTCACATCGCCGGCCAGGTAGCGACCGGCCACACGATCCAGCAGCGACTCGCCCATCTCCCGGGATTCAGATTCGGTGATCCAGATGCCCGTGTTGGTCTCGCAGTCGATGTGGGTGATGATCACATCCTGGGCCACGTCCACCAGACGCCGCGTCAGGTAACCGGCGTCGGCGGTGCGCAACGCGGTGTCGGCCAGACCCTTGCGCGCGCCGTGGGTGCTCAGGAAGTATTCCAGCGCCGTCAATCCTTCACGGAAGTTGGAGCGAATCGGCAGCGGGATGATGCGCCCGTTGGGGTCGGCCATCAGACCGCGCATGCCGGCCAACTGGCGAATCGGGTTGATGCCACCCTTGGTCGCGCCGGACTGCGCCATGGCGCCCAGGCCGTCCACCGGGCTGAGCAGATCCTTGACCGCATCGGTCACCTCGTCGGTGGCCCGCGTCCAAAGCTCGACGACCTTGTTGTACTGCTCTTCGGCCGTGATCAGACCACGGCGGTACTGCTGCTCCGTCTTTTCGACCTCGGACGTGGTCTCGTCGATGATCTCGCGCTTGCGGGCCGGCACACGGATGTCGCTGACGGCGATGGTGATGCCGGAGCGGGTTGCGTAGCGGAAACCCAGGTCCTTGATGTTGTCAACTGCGTCGGCCGTCACGTCACCGTGGAGATGCTTGTAGCAGCGTTCCACCACCTGATTGACGCCCTTCTTGTCCAGCAACTCGTTGATGAACCAGAGTTCCTCAGGCAGCGCACGGTTGAAGATGACACGCCCGACTGTGGTCGTGAGCAGGCGCTCGGTGGGCCATTGTGCACCCAGCAAACCCATGCGGCGCAACGCTTCACGGGTTTCGTTCATGGCCGCATTGCCGAAGGCCGGGATCTCCTGCACCATGTGACGTTCGCCGTGGGCGTAGATGTCCATCAACTCGCCCACACTCTTCAGCCCGTAGTCGGTCAGCGCCTCGTAGACACGCTCGCTGATGCCGACACGGGGTGCGGTACCGTTGCCGTCGCCCGCCACTTCCAGCATTTCATCCAGCGGCATCTCATCGAACTTGGTCTGGAAGGTGACACGGATGGGCTGGCGCAGGCGAATAATGCCCATGTCATAGGCGTACTGCGCTTCGTCCATGTTGGCAAAGGTCGGCAGCCGCTCGGGATCTTCGGCCTCTTCCATCACGGTCAGGTAGTAGACGCCCATGACCATGTCCTTGGACGGGCCGACGATCGGTTCGCCACTGCTCGGCTTGAGCAGGTTCTGGCTGGACAGCATCAACTCGCGCGCTTCCTTGACGGCCGGTTCGCTCAGCGGCACGTGGACGGCCATCTGGTCGCCGTCAAAGTCAGCGTTGAACGCGGCACAGGTCAGCGGGTGCAACTGGATGGCGCTGCCCTCGATCAGGACCACCTCGAAGGCCTGAATGCCCAGGCGGTGGAGCGTGGGCGCACGGTTCAGCAACACCGGGCGTTCCTTGCAGATCTCTTCCAGCACGTCCCACACCTCGGGCGCGGCGCGGTCCACCATGCGCTTGGCGCTCTTGATGTTGTGGGCGTAGTTGTATTCCACCAGGCGGCGCATGGCGAAGGGCTTGAACAGTTCCAGCGCCATCTTCTTGGGCAGGCCACACTGGTGCAGCTTCAGCGTCGGGCCGATGACGATGACCGAGCGACCCGAGTAGTCGACACGCTTACCCAGGAGGTTGCGGCGGAAACGGCCCTGCTTGCCCTTGAGCATGTCGCTCAGGCTCTTGAGCTTGCGCTTGCCGGAGCGGCTCACGGCCCGGCCCCGACGCCCGTTGTCGATCAGGCTATCGACTGCTTCCTGCAACATGCGCTTCTCGTTGCGCACGATCACGTCCGGCGCGCCCAACTCCATGAGCCGGTGCAGCCGGTTGTTGCGGTTGATGACGCGGCGATAGAGGTCGTTGAGATCGCTGGTGGCGAAGCGGCCGCCGTCCAACTGCACCATGGGACGCAGATCGGGCGGAATGACCGGCAGCGCGGTGAGAATCATCCACTCGGGGCGGTTGCCGCTCTTGCGGAAGTTCTCGACCACACGCAGACGCTTGGCCGCCTTCTTGCGGCGCTGCTTGCTGCGCGTCGTGCGGATCTCCCGGCGCAATTCCTTGGCCATCTTCTCCAGGTCGAGCTTGGTGACGATGTCGCGCACCGCCTCCGCGCCCATGCCCGCCGTGAAGACGTTGCCCCAGCGATCGTTGAGTTCGCGGTAGCGGGTCTCGGTGAGCAGTTGCTTCTCTTCCAGGCTCTTGAGGTCGTCCAGATCGGCTTCCATCTGCTGGCGCAGCCGCTCCTTCTTGCCCTCAAGCTCGTCGCGCACGGCGTCAAGCTGTGCACCCAGTTCACCGCGCACATGATCGCGCTTGGCGCTGATCAGCAGGCGGATGTCGGCCTTTTCCTCGTCGGACCGGGTCTGGAGATCGTTGAGCTTCTCCTGGACCAGATCGTTGATCAGCGTCTCGTGGTCAGCCGAGATGGTCTCGCCCTTTTTGATGACCACGACATCGGACCAGCCGAGCGTCTTGTCTTCCTCGGCTTTCTTGCCCACGCGGTTCTGAATCCACGTCTGCAGTGACTGGGCTTCACTGATCGCGTTCGACGATTCGGTGTTGATGCTCTCATCCAGCGAGCCGATCTCGGTCTCTTCCTCGCTGTCCAACTCGCCCAGCGCGCCCTCGATCTGACTTTCCAACTCGTCGATCTGGCTCTGGACGTCGCCTTCCAGACGTGTCAGGCGCATGGCCAACTCGCGCTCGTGGCGCTGGATGGCGCGGCTGCGCGCGTCCTCGTTCACGTTGGTGACGATAAACTGGGCGAAGTAGAGCACCCGCTCCAGGTGGCGCGGGCTGATGTTGAGCAGCAGGCCCAAACGGCTCGGCACACCCTTGACATACCAGATATGGCTGACGGGCGACGCCAGTTCGATGTGGCCCATGCGCTCGCGGCGCACCCGGCTCGGCGCAACCTCTACGCCGCACTTGTCACAGACGATGCCCTTGTAGCGCACGCGCTTGTACTTACCGCACGCGCATTCCCAGTCCTTGGTCGGCCCGAAGATGCGCTCGCAGAACAGACCGTCACGCTCGGGCCGCAGCGTACGATAGTTGATCGTCTCCGGCTTAGTCACTTCGCCGTAGCTCCAATCCCGAATCTGCTCGGGCGAAGCCAGCGAAATGCGAATTGAGTCGAAATTTTTGACTTCCATTGGACTTATCTGTCTCCTCGTTCCATTATCTCGAAACGAGATTAGAGACTGGAGATTAAGGAGATTCAGGACACCGGACCATGTGGTCATGTGCCATGAATCTCTCAATCTCATAATCTCCCAATCTCTTTTACTCGCTGCTGCGGCTCATCGGGCCGGGAATGTTCAGGCTGAAGCCCAGCTTGGGCAGCCGATCCTCGGTCTCTTCCTTGCCGAACTGGATGACCTCGTTCTTGTCATCGATGACTTCCACGGCCAGGGCCAAGCTCTGCAACTCCTTGACCAGCACCCGGAAGCTCTCAGGCACACCCGGATTCTGGATGGGCTCACCCTTGACGATGGCCTCGTAGGTCTTGACACGTCCGCTGACGTCGTCGGACTTGACCGTGAGCATCTCCTGGAGGATGTGGGCCGCGCCGTAGGCCTCCAGCGCCCACACTTCCATTTCGCCGAAGCGCTGGCCGCCGAACTGGGCCTTACCACCCAACGGCTGCTGGGTGACCAGGCTGTACGGGCCGGTGCTCCGGGCGTGGACCTTGTCCTCGACCAGGTGATGCAACTTGAGCATCTGCACCACACCGATGGTCACGGACGAGTCATAGGCCTCGCCGGTCTTGCCGTCGAACAGCTTTTGCTTGCCCGTGGTCGGCAGCGGCCAGCCGATCTTCATGCTCATGGCCTGGGCCGCCTTCTCCAACTCGGTGCTTTCCAGGTCGCTCGCATCCTCGCCGTGGTGGTGCATCCACTCACGCAGCGCCACCTCGCGGGTCAGCAAGTTCGCCTCGCGGCTGGTGCGATGGGACATGTATGTCGGCGGCATCAGCGCATCGGGATCGTAGCCCCGCTCCTTCAGCCATTCACGCAAGGTGGCGTGGCGAGCGTAGACGACATCACCAAAGATCTGCTCCGGATCGTAGCCCAGCGGCTCCAGCCAGTCCAACAGGTAGATCAGGCGGGCATCGTCGTCATCGACCAATTCTTCCTGGTCAATGTTCGCTTCTTCCAGATACTCCCACGCCCGCTTGGCCGCCGCTGCCCAGGCCAAATCGAGCAGCCAGGCACGGGACAGTTCTGCTTCAATCTCATCTTCCTTGGCGCCGTCAAAGACCGGCGTTTCCACCTTGAAGCCGAGACGCATGGACGCCCAGCCCAGATGCGCTTCGAGAATCTGGCCGATGTTCATGCGGCCGGGCACACCCAACGGGTTGAGGATGATGTCGACCGGCGTGCCGTCTTCCAGGAAGGGCATGTCCTCGACAGGCACCACCTTGGAGATGACGCCCTTGTTGCCGTGCCGACCGGCCATCTTGTCGCCTTCGGTCAGACGACGACGCTGGGCCACGCTCACGCGCACGATCTTTTCCACACCGGCCGACATGTCACGGTGCTCGTCACGGTCGAAGACCTTGACGTCCACAACCTTGCCGCGTTCACCGTGGGGCAGGCGCAGCGAAGAGTCTTTGACCTCGCGCGCCTTCTCGCCGAAGATGGCCCGGAGCAACTTCTCCTCCGGCGTCAGTTCGGTCTCGCCCTTGGGCGTGATCTTGCCGACCAGGATATCGCCCGGCGTCACTTCGGCGCCGATGCGAATGATGCCCTCCTCGTCCAGATCCTTGAGCGCGTCTTCGCCGACGTTGGGGATGTCACGCGTGATCTCTTCCGGACCAAGCTTGGTCTCCCGGGCATCCACCTCGTGCTTCTCGATGTGGATGGACGTATATTTGTCGTCCTGCACCAGCCGTTCGCTCACCAGGATGGCGTCCTCGAAGTTGCCGCCTTCCCAGCTCATGTAGGCCACGACCACGTTCTGGCCCAGGGCCAACTCGCCGCCCTGGGTGCTGGAACTGTCGGCCAACACCGCCCCGGCCTCGACCACGTCGCCCTTGAAGACGACCGGGCGCTGGTCAATGCAGGTGCTCTGGTTGCTGCGATTGTACTTGCGCAGATGATACGTGCGGCGGGTGCCGTCTTCTTCCTGCACCACGATCTCCGCACTGGTCGAACTGACCACCTCACCGGCCTTGCGCGCCGTCACCACCTGGCCCGAGTCGATGGCTGCTTGCCATTCCATGCCGGTGCCGATCACCGGCGCTTCCGGCCGTACCAGCGGCACTGCCTGGCGCTGCATGTTGGAGCCCATGAGCGCGCGGTTGGCGTCGTCGTGCTCCAGGAACGGAATCAGCGCAGCCGATACACCCACGATCTGCTTGGGTGACACGTCCATGTAGGTGATCTGCTCGGGCTGCGAGAACTGAAATTCCTCGGCGCGACGGGCAGACGGGCGCGGGTTCTGGAATTCGCCGACCACGTTCAACTCCGACGAGGCCTGGGCGATGGACGCCTGCTCGTCTTCGTCCGCAGTCAGGTAGACCACGTCGCGGCTGGCGAAGGGCTTGACCTGCACCATGGCCGCGCTGTCGCCGATGGCATCGGCAATGGTCTTGGCCAGCTTGGCATCGATGGCCGCGCCCTTCTTGGCGATCTCCTTGCCGTCGCCATTGGTGATGTCCTGGCGCAATTCGTGGCCCGTCAACTCTTCGGCCACGGCCGGGACTTCCCTGAAGACACGACGATAGGGCGTCTCGATGAAGCCGAAGTCGTTGACGCGCCCGAACGACGCCAGCGAGCCGATCAGGCCGATGTTGGGGCCTTCCGGCGTTTCAATCGGGCAGATGCGGCCGTAGTGGCTGAAGTGCACGTCGCGCACGTCAAAGCCGGCGCGCTCGCGGCGCAGACCGCCGGGACCCAACGCGCTCAGGCGGCGCTTGTGGGTCAGCTCCGCCAGCGGGTTGGTCTGGTCCATGAACTGGCTCAACTGGCTGCCGCCGAAGAACTCACGTGTGGCCGCCACCACCGGACGGATGTTGATCAAGCTCAGCGGCGTAACCTGCTCCGGGTCGCGGATGGACATGCGCTCGCGCACAACCCGCTCCATGCGCAGCAGCCCGATGCGAATCTGATTCTGGATCAGCTCGCCCACCGTCTTGACGCGGCGGTTGCCCAGGTGATCGATGTCGTCCGGGCGGGCCGGGCCGATGTTGATCTCGATGATGCGCCGGATGACCGCGACCATGTCCTCGTTGGACAGAGTGCGGGTCTCCAGGCTGGCGCCCAGGCCCAGACGGCGATTGAGCTTGTAGCGGCCCACCCGGCCCAAGTCGTAGCGGCGCGGGGTGAAGAACAGGTTCTGCACGAAGCTCTTGGCATTGTCCAGCGTGGGCGGGTCACCCGGGCGCAGACGCTTGTAGAACTCGAGCAGCGCGTCGTCCACACCCTTTTCCGAATTGTCGGTCGGGTTGGCCGTGGGGTCACGCTCCAGCGTCGACTCGATGAACGGGTGGTCGATGTCCACGTCCACGTCCTTGAAGAGGTCGCGGATCTCGTCGTCTGACCCGTAGCCGATGGCGCGCAGCAGGATGGTCACCGGCAGCTTGCGCTTGCGGTCGACCTTGACGCTGATGATGTCGCGCTTGCTGCTTTCGAACTCCAGCCAGGCGCCACGGCTGAATCAGCTTGGCGCTCCGCCAGGTCACGACCGGTACTGCGGTCTTCTTCGACCGTGGCAGACGCCCGGCGAGCGGATGAGCTGGCTGACGACGACGCGCTGCTACCATAATAATAAAAGTAGCCGAGTCGGTTACCACGGGAAGTCTCCCATAAAGACTTCCTGCTCACTGATCTCGCCTGTATCCTTGTTGATGAGTTTGACCTTCACCCACAGGGGCGGAAAAGGTCATATCCCGCTCGCGGCACTCATCTTCGGGATATTTGCCTCCAAAGTAGAAGTCGCCAAAGTGGAGCCTCCAAATTCTTGTTGAAGCTCTGAATCGGTGAGATTTCCTCGAAAAGCTCTTTTTGAGTCCCTCGACTTAAACCATTCGAAACTGCGGAGTTGCACCTCTGTCAGACGTGGCAAGTCCAGAACAGTGGGGGTGCGTAGGTCTTGCGCACGGGGCGAATGCTCTTGACTTCAGAGTGGGTGCCGTTAGAGGTAACGCTCATGTACTGTTTACTCCTTAGACCGAATAAAAATATCGCAGATTCCGCTACCGCTGGGCTGAAGACAGCGTGTTCACATGGATGCACAGGGCCGATAAACGGCAATAAGACACCTATGCAGATAGCGCTCCGGATTAGCGACATCGCTACCGAATATACTACCCACCTTAGGTGTCTTCGCATTCAAATTCTGAATACCGATTTCTCATTTGATTTGTCTTCAATAAAATCGGTGACTGGCTACCGATACTCTGCAATCTCGTCAAGACGTTCGAGTATACGCGCTTCCCTCACCGACTTCCATCTCCATCTGTCTTATGCCGTTTTTATGGTCCCTACCCAACCGAACTAACTCGGAGACGGGCCAATACGCATCAGGAAATGCTACCATACGGCGGTCTGCTTGTCAAGATACAAACTTGAATTTCCGCAAATATGTGTCGTCCCTCGAGTACCCGGTGCTGTGATGTCGAATTAACGGCTGTAACAGAATAAAGCAGGCGCTGCTCGAGTGCTGTGGCAGCCGTTCCATTTATCCCAAATAAACCAAACGATTCAGCCCCTTTTCTGGGACTAGACAAACCTGCGACGTTCCACTATAATGTGGGAAATTGTGGGGCAAAGTGGGGTAAAAGCCCAGAAAATGGGCCAAAATCGGCGATTGAGTGGGGAAATGAGAACGTATGTTCTAAAATTTGGGATATGCTGCTTTTATCCCAAGCGGCCGATTCTGAAGTGCGCGGTAGCCCGAGTCCTCTGTCCGGCTCGGTTGGTGCTGAAAGTTCAAGGGCAGAAGTCTATTGGAAACAGCGAATGTTTCTCGGCGAGTACAACGGCTACTCTGGACAGCAAGGGGCGACTCACGATTCCGGCCAAGTTTCGTGAGCAACTGGCCGCGGGACTTGTGGTGACACGCAACCCGGGCGATCGCTGTCTGCCGGCGATGCCGCTGGCCGAGTGGGGAGCGACTGACCGCCAAGGCCAGAACTGCCGTTGGCGAACCCGGGGTCGGCGCCAGCGCTGCGCCGTGCGCTCTTTAGCGCCGCGGAGGACTTGGTGCCGGACAAGCAGGGACGCATCTGTTTCAGCGTTTGCGTGCGACTTTGCCCAGATCGTCAGTGATGTGTTGGTCGTGGGCATGGACGGTTACGTGGAACTCTGGGAACCTGCGCTGTGGGACGCCAATGTCTTGCAGCAGATTGACAACCAGGAATTGACGGCCGAACTCTTCGCCGCCCCGGAATATTTGACCCGGGACTTCTGCCGATGACCTCTGCCGTACCGTCCGATCCGGCCGGCGCCGAACATGTGCCGGTGCCGAAGTGATGGCCGGGCTGGCCATTGGCCCGGGACACGCATCATCGACGCCACGCTGGGTGGCGGTGGACATACAGCGCAATTTCTGCCGACTCGGCGCCCACGGGCACCGTGCTGGGCATCGACGCCGATCCCGCGGCGCTGCGCGGGTGGAGCAGCGCCTGCCGGATGCCGTGACGCAGGGCCGGCTCATTCTGGTCAACCAACCGTTTCAGGCATTGGCCGACGTCGCCCAAGCCCACGACTCCCGTGGACGTGGACGCCATTTTGCTCGACTTGGGCATCAGCAGAGCTTAAATTGAAACGGCCGACTGGGCTTCCGTTCCTGCTGGACGGACCGCTGGACATGCGTTCATCTGCCGTGCGTCGGACATCGTCAACCACTGGTCCGGCACCGAGATTGCCGACATCCTCTTTCAGTACGGTGAGGAGTGTCGCAGCCGCCGGATCGCCCGGGCCATCGTGCGGGCACGGCCGCTTGAGACACCGAGCCAGTTGGCAGCGGTCATTGAACGGGCGGTCGGCGGACGCAAGGGTAGTCGCATTCATCCGGCGACGCAGAGCTTTCAGGCCCTGCGCATCGCCGTCAATCGTGAACTTGAACAACTGGAAGCCGTGTTGCCCGTCTGTCTTGAACTGCTGCGACCGGGTGGACGCCTCGCCGTCATCAGCTTTCACAGCCTTGAAGACCGGCTGGTGAAACAGTGGATGCAGCAAGAAGCCCGGGATTGGGTGCCGGATCCGGTCAGTCGCTACGGCGGCACCGCTCGAACGCCACGGCTGCGCATTCTCAACAAGAAGCCCATCACGGCCGCGCCGGCCGAACTGGAGCAAAATCCACGCAGCCGTTCCGCCAAGCTACGTCTGGCCGAGAAGCTGGCCGTTGACAACGCAGCGCTCCATTCAGCCGGTGCGTGAACCATTCATCAAGCTGTCGATAGTAATCACTTTCCAACTCATAGTTCGGTCCAAAAACCCATTTGGAATTTCCCGGCAGGAGACAAGGCACACCTGTACAGGCAACACCGTCTTCTGCGCATGGGCATTCCCGGATTGATCCAAAGGTAACCCTGGCATTCATCATCCTGCTTGAGGCGTCGACCATGATTCAAAGAAGCTCAGTCTCCACCATCGTTGCCACAGCCGAAGTCGCCGAGTCATTTCGCGGACATCTCCGCAATGACCAGATCGCCGCGCTCCGGCGCGCCTTTGCCCTCCCCTCCACGCTGAAGGGGTTCCTGCTCTTTGTGGCCGGCGTGTTGGTCGTCTGTGCGGGGCTGGGCATGCAGGTGCTGTTGTCGGCGCAGATCCGTCAAGCTGAGGTGGAGAACATCGCGCTGCGCGGCCAGGTGGAGCGGATCGAGCAACTGAACACTGAGACCATGTGGGCCACTTCCCAAGCCACCTCGCTGGATGCCATCCGCAAGCGCGCGTTGGAGATTGGGTTCGTGCCGGCGGAAGAGCCGCTCTACGTCGTGCGTGCGGCCGAAGCGCCCGCGTATTACGGGGCCATGCCGGCGCCGCTGGATGACGACGGGAAGACGGGACTCAACATGCCGCAACTGGAGACAACTGTGGACGCCGATATGGCGTGGACCTCCGGATTGGTGAGTACACTGCGCCAGCGCGTGGCCGAAGCAATTGCGCAACTCGCGCATTGACGCCGCGCCCGGAACCGTGCCGCGTTTGCCATGAGGTGAGACGCTATGTTCAGCACATCAGACCAAGGAGTGCAGCCGGCAGTCCAGCCGCCGGCTGACGAAACTCCGGAAGAGAATACTCCCTCGAGAGAAAACCAGGTGCGCGAGCCCTGGCGTTTTCGCTTTATTATTACGGTATTTTTGTTGTTGGGGGCGCTGCTGCTGGCACGCCTCTTCGACTATCAGGTGCTCTCGGCCGGACAGTCCGTATGGGGCCATGTGCCGCCCGAAGAGCACGTGCCGCGCGGCACCGTCGTGGACCGCAACGGCGAACTGTTGGCCTTCGACCGCTTCTTCACCGAGCTGAGCATCGATCCGTCGGAGCTTGAACCCGGCGAGCTCGACGTGGTGGCCGATGAACTGTCGGCGCTCATCGACGTGGAGCGCGGGCAAATCGCCGGCGCCATTCGTGACGCCGCGGGCTACCGGTTTGCCTTGTTGGCCAAGGATTTGGAACAGCACGACGGCCAGCGCGTCCTGGATGCCCAGGCAGCGCAGGAAGCGGACAATGTCTACAGCCCGCTGCAGAAGGTTCACGTGCGTTTCATTCCCGAACGCTATTACCCGCAAGGGGAACTGGCCAGCCATGTGCTCGGTCTGGTCGGCGTGGATCGGCATGACGAGAGCAAACGTCGGGGCTACTACGGCACCGAGGGCTACTACAACAGCTTTCTGTGGCAGAACGGGGTGGACCTCCAGGGGCGGCACTTCATCAGCACCGGCGACCTGGACAGCGCGCAGCGGCGCTACCTGCCGTCGGTGTCGGGCAAGGACCTGGTGCTGACCATCGATCGCACAGTGCAGTGGATTGCCGAGGACGAGTTGCAGACCGCGGTGCAGCAGTACAAGGCCCAGGCCGGCTCGGTCATCGTCATGGAGCCGCGGACCGGGGCGATTCTGGCCATGGCCAACTGGCCGACCTACGACCCCAACAGCTACGGCGAGGCCGACCCCGCCGCGTTCTCCAATACCGCCGTGGCCGCGCAGTACGAACC
>JAWKOK010000089.1:0-20474 GCA_041391205.1 Caldilineaceae bacterium | reverse complement strand
ACAAGGCGGCCAAACAGGCGGCGGCCGAACTCGCCGCGGCCGCGGGCTTCACCGGCATCGACGCGGGACCGCTGGCCAATTCCTCCGTGGTCGAGGGGCTGACGGCGGTGCTCATCGGCATCAACATCCGCCACAAAGTCAAGGGCAGCGGCATCCGCATCACGGGTATTCCCCGGGGCGAGGGCTGAGCCATGGACAACGCCACCCACATCGAGACGCTGGCCGTCCACGCCGGGCACCACGTGGACCCGAGCACCGGTGCGGTCATGCCGCCCATCAATCTTTCCTCCACCTTCGAGCGCAACGCCGACGGCAGCTACACCAGCGGCTACGTCTACTCACGCAGCGACAATCCCAACCGCCAGGCGCTGGAGGAAGTCCTCGCCGCGCTGGAAGACGGGGCAGCGGCGCTGACGTTCGCCTCCGGCATGGCCGCGGTCCAGGCCGTCTTCATGGGGCTGGAAGCCGGCGCGCACGTGGTCATTCCCGACGACGTCTACTTCGGCACGGGCGCGCTGGTCAACGATGTCTTCGGCCGCTGGGGGTTGAGCGTCAGCGCGGTCGACATGACCGAACCCGCCAACGTGGCCGCGGCCATGCGCCCGGACACGCAACTGGTCTGGATCGAGTCGCCATCCAACCCGCAACTGAAGATCGCCGACATCGCCGCCATCGCGCAGGTTGCCCACGACGGCGGCGCGCGCTGCGCCGTGGACAACACCTGGCCCACGCCGATCCTTCAGCGTCCCCTCGCGCTGGGGGCGGACATCGTCATGCACTCCACGACCAAATACCTGGGCGGACACAGCGACCTCCTCGGCGGCGCGGTCATCGTGCGCGCACAGGATGCGTTTTACGACCGCATGCACCGGGTGCAGACCGTCGGCGGCGCGGTGCCGTCGCCTTTTGACTGCTGGCTGTTGGCGCGCAGCATCCGCTCGCTGCCCTACCGCATGCGCGGCCATTGCGCCAACGCACGCGCCGTGGCGACCTTCCTGGCCGGACACCCGCGCATCGAACGGGTCAATTACCCGGGGCTGCCCGACCACCCCGGCCACGAGATCGCGGCGCGGCAGATGTCCGACTTCGGCGGCATGCTCTCCATCCAAGTGCGGGGCGACGCCGCCGACGCGCTGGCCTTGACCGGGCGGCTGCGTCTCTTCATCCGCGCCACCAGTCTGGGCGGCGTGGAGAGTTTGGTGGAGCACCGCAAATCGGTGGAAGGGCCGCAATCGCCCACGCCCGACAATCTGCTGCGCCTCTCCGTCGGCCTGGAGCACTCCGACGACCTCATCGCCGATCTGGCGCAAGCGTTGGGCGACTGACGGCCGTCATGCACCTGCTCGATGCGTTGGCGCTGACGCCGACACCGGACGCGCCCGCGGTGGTGGCTTTCGTAGGCGGCGGCGGCAAGAGCAGCGCCATGTTTGTGCTGGCGCGCGAACTCGCGGCTGCGGGCAAGCGCGTGGTGACGACCACCACCACGCGCATCGCCGCGGCGCAGATCGCCGAAGCCCCTGCGTTCGTCCCCGTGCTCGACACGGCGCTGCCGCTGGACCATGTGGCGGCCTGGTTGGACGCCCACGGGCATGTCATGCTGATCGGGCGGGAGACGGTGGAGCACGGCGCATCCATAAGCGCGCTGCATCGCGCTGACATCACCGACGCGGTCACGCATAAAGGGGCAACTGGGCCTGGACGCCGTGCTCGTCGAAGCGGACGGCAGCCGCATGTTGCCGCTCAAGGCGCCCGCCGCGCACGAGCCGGTGCTGCCCACGTCCACCACCGTGCTCGTCCCCGTGGCCGGATGACGCAATCGGTCGCCCGTGGATGTGCGGCGCACGTGCACCGAGCCGAGGTCGCGCGGCTGCTGGGACTAGCGGAAGATGCGGCCCTGGCCGTGTCACGCCGGCAGGCCGCGCTGCTGGCCCATCCGACCGGGGCGCAAGGGCCAAGGAGCGGCGCGTGGTGGCCTTGCTCAACAAAGTGGACCGGCCGCTGGGTCTGCCCTGGCCCGGCTGGTGGCGCAACGGTCGCCGCGCACGGCGTGCCCAGCCTCCTGGGGGATACGGCGCGGCCGGACGCCGATCGAGGAGCGTTGGCTGCCCTGGACGGCCGTGATCCTGGCCGCGGAGCGTCGACACGCATGGGGCCGGCCGCCCAAGCAGTTGCTCACAGTCGACGGTGTGCCGCTGGTGGTCCGTGCCGTGCAGACCGCGGCAGGCCGGCGCAACCGAAGTACTGGTCGTCACCGGTGCGCACGCTGGGGCAGTTGCCGCGGTTGCGACGGATGCGCGCAACTCACGGTGCCGGTGCGCATGGTGCACAACGCAGGGAAGCCGGCCAGGCGTCCAGTCGTGACGGCAACGTTGCGTTCTCCAACTCAGGCAGCACTCTTTCTCCCTGTGGATCAACCCCTTCCTCACGCCGCCGCTGCTGCGCAAGTTGGCACGGCTTGGCAACGTGGCGCTGACTTGGTCGCAATGCCCTGACGGTGGACGGGGCGCTGCGGGCGCGCCTGTCTCTTTGCCCGGCGCTTCTGGCTCCGAACTGGCCGCGCCAGCGGCGACGTGGGGGGGCGCGGCGTGCTGCGACGCCATGCCGCGGACGCGGCGACCATTGCCGCGACCGGCCACGAATTGCGCGATCTGGACACGCCGGAGCAATGGACGGCGTTCGCAACCGACGCCGGCCCACGCTGATCGCACAACCTCATTTGTATGGCTACGTTTGTAAGTTTTTCCCCTCCACGGCCGACGGACGTATCTCCTCAAAAGGCCATCAGGGTTGCTTTCTTCGGCAGCCTATCCAGCAGCGTCGGAATCAAATTGAAAACCGCCCAATGATCGTCTGGTTTGCGTAGGGTTTGCGTGTGGCTTCTGTATTCTGAACGGTTGGGAAACGGTCTGGAAGAACGTGCAATAATGTTCCCAATTTGGTCGGAATCAGTATAATTCTTCTCATTGTTCTTATGCTGCTTTGCCGGTCACCCATCCGCCTCCCCAGTTCATCATTCTTCTGACCTTATTTGGCGGATCTGGCCGGTTACCGTGGAGAACTCATGGATACGCCATCTATCGTGCGCGGTCGCCTGCTGTGCATTGCTCTGCTTGCCGGTCTAGCTGTTCTCTTCTTGCCGGCCCCCTCCGTCGTTGCCCAATCGTCCTCATCCGATCGTTTCCTCGCCGAAGAAGCCCAAACGGTCTACCTCGCCAATCTGGAACGGGCCGCCGTCGGTCTGCCGCCGCTGCGTTGGAACCGGGAGTTGACTCTGGCGGCGCGTGCCTTTTCCCACGATTCGGTGGTCAACCGTCCCGACGGCTACTGTGGACACGAAGACTCCATCGGACGCGGGCCCGGCGAGCGCATGGCCGCCTACGGCTACGTCAACATGACGACGTGGGCCGAGAATGTGCTCTGTGGCATGGCCGCACCTGAATCCGCGATCGGGGCCTGGATGCGCAGCGACGGTCACCGCACGGCCATGCTCAACCCGACGCTGCGTGAGATCGGCCTGGGGTACTACGAGAACCCGGACACCAGCCGCGGCTACGTCACCATGGACCTGGGCGTGGACAACGGTTTCGCGCCGGTCGTCATCGAATACGAAGCGCCCCAGACCTCTTCACCCGATGTCGCCCTCTACATCTACAGCCCCGAGCCCAGCGACACCTTCCGTGGCATGGGCCCTGCGCACGAGATGATGATCTCCAACAGCCCGCGCTTCGACGACGGCGCCGTCTGGGAGCCGTACGTTGCCGACAAGCGCTGGCAGTTGGAGGAGGGCGAAGGCTGGCGGACCGTGTACGTGCGCCTGCGCGATGCGTTGGGGCGGACCGTCGTCACCTCAGACACGATCTATCTGGGCGATGAGGTGCCGTGGGAGAGCGCGGCATTGGAGAACGCGACCACCACCATCGAAGCCGCGGTGGCGTTCCCGCAGTTGCCTGAGAGCGACATGCCCTTCGCCCAGTTTCGGTTGAACTGGCTGGCCGATGACAGCCACGCATCCTTCAAACTGGTTTACGGCGACGGCGGCCAGGTGGCGGATGGCAACGCGCTGGGCGGCACGGCCTTCCGCATGAACGGCGACGACTTCGAGAGCATGGCGGTGGTGCGCACCTACCAGTTCATCAAAGAGGTGCCGCTGGTGGCCTACGTGCGCATGGCGGTGGCCGACACCACGGCACCCGACGCGTTGGTGGATGTGACCATCAACGGCGGCGGCGTCACCTACGGCCCGCTGACCATTCACGCCGCGGACTTTGCCGCCGCCGGTGAGTACCGCACCTTTGCGCTCCCCTTCACCTTCCACGCCGACGACGCCAATCCCTTCCTGGAAGTGTGGATGCGGGACGGAAGGCACCACCGATTCTTCTTCGACGCCGTCACGTTCTACACCCAGGACGTGGCCGTCGCCACACTGCTGACTTGGGCCGTGCCCGAGGGCTACTATCGCGGCCAGCCCATCTGGATGCGCCACAGCGACGGCGCTCGGCGGTTTCGGCGAGCCGGTGGAGATGACGGCGACGGATGCCGATGCTCCCATGCTGGTCGTGACGCCCGCACCGTCGCAATATCGTTTCGAGGTCAACGGGGACGTGGTTTCGCCGGGCGTCGGTGGCCATCCGCGGGACGTGCGACGACTGCGGTGACATGACCTGGGACGTGAGTTGCGACGCCGGCTGGGTCACCATGCACGAGCAGGATGACCAGCTGATCTTGTCCGTGGACGCGTGTGGCGGCACCGAGCCCAGCGAATACACGACCACGGTGCAGATCTCGGTGCCGGACTCCCTGGACATCGCCCGTCGTGTTGGCGGTCGATGTGGTGGTCGTGCTAAACCCCCAGGACGACCCGCAACGCCAAGACGACGCCCCACCATCGCCCTGCTGCCGCCGCAACATCTCGTCTATTTGCCCTACACCATGCGTCGATAGACAGATCGACACCATGTAAAGGGGGGGACGCATTCGAATGCGTCCCCTTGTTGCCGGCGACGGTTGATGTCACCTGCTGTCGTTTCTAATTGGCTGTGCTCTGATTATCATCCGGTTGTCCGCGGCGGTGGGCCGCACCCATCTGCGCGAACCGGGCAAAAAGAGCAGGTCCGCATCGTGGGGGCCGGGGCTGGCTTCCGCGATATTGCACAGAAGACCGGCCGGTCGGTCAGCCGCAGCCCCTCCACCGTGTCGTCATTGAGATTGCGATGAGTGACTTCCACATTGGCGGGCAGCCTGGCGCCGTCCACGGCGTAGTTGTGATTCTGGGCCGTGATCTGCACGTTGGTCGAGTCCACGTCGCTCACCGGCTGGCTAAGCCGCCGTGGTGGCCGAACTTGAGCTTGTACGTCTCCTGCACCCAGCGCGCGCCTGATGACCTGGTGCCCCAAGCAGATGCCGAACATGGGGATGTCGCTCGTCAGCAGCGTTTGCACCGACGCGGCCGCATACGGCACGCTTCGCCGGATCGCCCGGGCCACATTGGAGAGAAAGATGCCGTCGGTTGTAACGCCAACACATCGGCTGCCGGTGTGCCTGCGGAACCACGGTGACGCGCAGGCCGTGGCTGGCCAGCCGCCGCAAGATGTTGTGCTTGACGCCAAAGTCGTACGCGACCACCAGGCGCATCTGCGGCGACGTCCGCCGCCCGGCGCGCCATCGCCGCCGGCCCGCGCGGGCACCGGTGTCCATTCCACCTGCGTGCCGTCGATCCAGTGGTACGGCTCCTGGCAGGTGACTTCCCGCACCAGATCGCGGCCGTCCAGTCCTTCCCACGTGCGCGCCATGGCCAGCAACTCGTCCACGGGAGGTTGGCCGTCGGTGCTCAGCGCCGCGTGGAGAATGCCCTGTTCGCGCAGGCGCCGCGTCAGCGCGCGCGTGTCGATTTCGCTGATGCCGGGGATGTCGTGCCGCGCCAGGTAGTCATGCAGGCTCTCGTTGGCGCGCCAGTTGGAGATGACCGGGCTGACCTCGCGCACGATGAAGGCGGTGATCTGCGGGCGATCGCTCTCCACATCTTCGGGATTGATGCCCGTGTTGCCCACGTGTGACACCGTCATGCAGACCATCTGCCCGCGATAGGACGGATCGGTGATGACTTCCTGGTAGCCCGTGAGGCTGGTGTTGAAGACGACTTCGCCCACCACCGTGGTCGCGGCGCCGAACGCCGTGCCGTGGTAGACGGTCCCGTCAGCCAAAACGAGGATTGCCGGCATCGACTTCTTCTCCTTGGGATGATGGGCCGGTTGCATGGGCCGGTTTGTGTTGATAGGCCAGACGGAGCGGTTGCCACGAATCCCACTTGAGCAGACCGTTCCATGCAGCCGGGCGCGGTTCCGCGAGCGGTTGCTCCTGCGGCTGCAAGTGCATCAACACCGCGACTTCATCGCAGCGATGGAACTTGGGGCAATAGATGCACGCCTGCCAGACTTTGGGGCTGATGCTCCACCGGTCCACCAGGTGAAAGCCCAGGCGCACGAAGAAATCCTCGCGTAGGGTGAGCGCGCAGATCTGCGGATAGCCCCGGGTCTGCGCCATGTCGACCAGCGCCAGCACAAGTTTGCTGCCCAGCCCCTGCCCGTGTTGGCTTTCGTCCACGGCCAGCGAACGCAGTTCCACCAGCGTCTCCGTGAGCGGCACCAGCGCGCCGCAGCCGACGATGGGCGGAACGTCACCCGTCGCGGCCTGGTCGTCCGCGGGCGTGGCCACCACCCAGTCCTGGACCGTCTGCGCAATGGACGTTTCCGTGCGCGGCAACATCAGGTTCTGGGCGGCGAAGCGATTGACCAACGCCGCAATGTGGGGCACATCTTCAGGTTGAGCCGAACGAATCTTGGTCGACATTGTTTTCTCGCGCAGGCGCACACGTCCACGTCCCAAAGCAGCCGTTGCCGGCATCACCGCCATGTTGCCACCTCTGTCCTACATCCCCCGCAGAATCTCGCCGACGGTGTTCACCGCTTGCTCGATCTCCTCATCGGTGATGATCAGCGGCGGCACGAAGCGCAGCACGTCGGCTCCGGCAGTCACCAAAATCAGCCCGTGCTTGTACGCTTCCGCCACGATGGGGCCGGCCTCGATGTCCAACTGCGCGCCGACGAGCAAGCCCTCGCCCCGTACTTCAACGATGTGGGGGCTGTTGAGTTCCTCCAACATCTCCTTGAGCAGTGCGCCCTTGCGCCGCACCTCGCCCAAGAACGCGGGATCGGCGATGCGGCTGACCACGTGATGGGCCACATGGGTGGTGAAGGGGTTGCCGGCAAAGGTGCTGGCATGGTCGCCCTTGTGGATGGCGTCCGCCACCTTCTGCTTCATCATGATGGCGCCGATGGGCAGACCATTGGCCAGCGGTTTCGCCGCCGTCATCAGATCGGGCGCGGCGATGCACGGACCGTTGCCGCCGTCGCAGAGGGGACAGTCGGCCCGGTTGCCCGCGCTGCACACCGTCTCGTAGCCCCACAGGTTGCCCGTGCGCCCGACGCCGCACTGCACTTCGTCGTAGATGAGCAGCGCGTCGTACTCGTCGGCCAGGGCGCGCAGCCCGCGCAGAAACTCGGGCGTGGCCGGGTTGATGCCGCCTTCGCCCTGAATCGGCTCGACGATGATGGCGCAGACGTCGTCACTCATCTGGGCCCGGGCGCTCTCCAGATTGTTGAATTCGGCGAAGCGCACGCCCGGCATGAGCGGCTCGAAGGGCTCCTGGTACTTGGGCCGCGGCGTGGCGGCCAGCGAACCGAACAGCCGTCCGTGGAAGGCCGACGTGAACGACAAAATGTGGTACTTGTCGCTCTGGCCCTGCTCCCGGGCGTAGCGGCGGGCGAACTTGAACGCGCCCTCGTTGGCGTCCGCGCCGCTGAGGCTGAAGTGCACCTTGTCGGCGAAGCTCTTCTCGCAGAGCAACTGGGCCAACTGCGCGTGGGGCTCGGTGTGATAGAGGTTGCTCACGTGGAGCACGCCCGACGCCATCACGTCCTGCATGGCCTGGTTAATGCCGGCGTCGTTGTAGCCCAGCGAATTGACGGCGATGCCCGCCACGCAGTCCAGATAGGCGTTGCCGTCGGTATCGTAGAGCGTGCTCCCTTCGCCGCGGGCCAACACAAAGGGCGCACGCGCATAGACGCCCAGCACATTTTCCTGCTCCAAGTTGATGATTGCTTCAGTGTCCATGATCCCTCGCTCCTTGTGATCGGTTGCTGAGTCACTTCCGGCGGAAGACGTTTTGCCCTCAACCGCCGCCGATGATGCCGGTGCCGCTGCCTTCCTGTACGCCGGCGAGATTGGTGATGACGGCCTGGGCCACCCCGTTGTGGACGGCCTCGACCGCGCTACGCACCTTCGGGATCATGCCGCCGAAGATGATGCCTTCCTCGATCCACTGCTCTGCCTGGTTGGCGGTGACGGCGCGAATGACCCGCCCGGCCACCAGCACACCCGGCACGTTGCTGACGAAGATCAACTTGATCGCGCCGAGCCTGGCTGCCAGCGCGGTGGCGGCGTGGTCGGCGTTGACGTTGTAGCTCAGTCCGTCCAGCGCACCGAAGCTGATGGGGCTCACCACGGGCACGATGCCCGCCTCGATGAGCGTGGTCACCAGGAAGGTGTCCACGTCCTGGATGTCGCCGACGCGGCCCAGGTCCCCGTGGGGCGACCAGAGCTTCTCCACGTAGATCGTGCCGTCGTCCACGCCGCTGATGCCGGCGGCACGTACGCCGCCCGCGACCAGCGCGCGCACGATGCGCTTGTTCATCAGCCCGCTCAGCACCATCTCGGCCACATCCAAGCTGGCCTCGTCGGTGACGCGCAGCCCTTCGATGAACCGGGTCTCCAGCCCCAGCCGCTCCTGGTAGCCGGCGACATGGCCTTGCCGCCGCCGTGGACGATCACGGGTGTCTGGCCGGCGGCGCGCAACGCTTTCACGGCGTTGACCAGGCCCTCCAGAAAGGCGGGGTCGTCCAGTTCGTTGCCGCCCACTTTGATGACTGAAATATAGCGGACGTCGTCAGCGGTCTGTTCGTCCATGGCGCTCCTGTGGTCGGCGCCCAGGTGACGTGTCTCAGCATTCATGGCATGCATCCTCATGGTCACATTATTTTGAACTCCGTACAATCGTCCAGAGTGGAAACCAGCTCGATTGTACGGAGTTCAAGTGACTTATCTATCAGCTACAAAAGTCCGGCAGTCTCATCCACACCCGCCGCCAGGTTGAAGCTCTGCACGGCCTGGCCGCTCGCACCCTTGATCAGGTTGTCCAGCGTGGCCACCACGATATAGTCCGTGCCGTCCGGCTCGTTGGGATCCACCGGGTCGATGCTGATGGCGCAGCGGTTTGTGTGGGTCACGTGACGTAAGGTGGCCGCTTGTCCCGGCTCCACCAACTGGATGAACGGCTCGTCCGCGTAGACTTCCCGGTAAAGCTCGCGCACGTCGGCGTGGGTCACGCCGTCGGCCACGGAGACGTACATGGTGCTCAGAATCCCCCGATTCACGGGCAGGAGATGGGGCGAAAAAGTGAAGCGATAGTGGGTGCCATTGGGCGCGGCGCCGTCGAGCACCTGTTCCATCTCGGCGATGTGGCGGTGGCGATAGCCCATGTTGTAGGGCGTCATGTTGTCGTGGGCCTCCACGAAGCTGTACATGAGTTTTGCCTTGCGCCCTGCGCCGCTGACACCGCTCTTGCTGTCCACAATGACCCGCTCGCCCAGCCAGCCGGCCTGCGCCAGCGGGAAGAGCCCCAGGTTGACACTGGTGGGATAGCAGCCGGGCACGGCAATCTTGTCCGCGCCGCGGATGGCGTCCCGGTTCACCTCCACCAGCCCGTAGACGAACTGGTCGATGAGGTCGGTCGCGGTGTGGGAGACGCCGTACCAGCGTTCGTAGGCGGCCACGTCGCGCAGGCGGTAGTCGGCGCTGAGGTCAATGACGCGCACGCCCGTCTCGCTGAACTTGCGCACCGGCTCAATGGACGCCGCGTGGGGCAGGCAGAGGAAGACCACGTCGACCTCGTCGGCGCGCGCCATGCCCTCCTCCATGGTGATGAGCGGGGTGTCCCACGGCCCGGCGTGGACATCCGAAAACCGTTTGCCCGCGCTGCTCTGGCTGGTGATCCAACCGACTTCGAGCTCCGGATGGCGGTCAATGAGACGGATCAACTCCAGCCCGGTGTAGCCGGTTGCGCCACAAATTCCCGCTTTGTAGGTCATGTCTCGTCCTCGTCTCTGTGTGAATCCGCTTTATGTGAATCCGCAACGATCAATGTTGATGCCATAACGGTCCGGGTGCCGCAAAATTCTGCGCAACAAAAAAGCTCTCCTGCTGGAGAGCCTGTCGCATTGGTCCATGCCGATTGTGTCCGCGCCGCGATCTCCAGGTTACTGGTCTGGTTGCAACGGGCACGGCCTGATGTTGATTTGGGCAATCGACAATTGACTGTCTATCATGGTGGGCAAAGTGTAGCATGGCGGTAGTGCACTGTCAACATGATTGCGGTGCGATTTTTCACGGACGCGACAGGAGTGAACCATGGGGCGACTGATCATCATTCGACATGCGGAGACCGAGGCCAACGTGGCCGGCGTGTGGCAAGGCGCGCTGGATGCGCCGCTGACGCCGCGCGGCCAACTCCAGGTGGCAGCGACCGCGGCCCGCATGCGTGACTTGGTGCAAACGTACCCGCTTGACCGCTTCTACGTGTCGCCGCTGCCGCGTGCGCAGAGCACGGCCGCCGCCATTGCCGCCGCCGTCGACCACGTGCCTGCCGTTGAACTGAATCTGCGTGAGTTCGACCTGGGCGCGTGGAAGGGCGTTCCTTCCGCGAATTGAAGGAAGTGGAGGATTCGGTGGCGGCGCTGGGCCGAGGATCCGGCCTTCGCCCCGCCGGATGGAGAGTCGCCGGTTTCCTTCGGCAAACGTGTGCAGGCCGTCTTTGCCGACCTGGTGGCGCGCCATCCCGGCGAGACCCTGCTCATCGTGACCCACGGCGCGGTCATCAGCAACTTGCAGGCCTCCTGGTACGGCGCCGGACCTGCGGACTGGCGCAACTGGGAGGCCCACAACTGCGCCATCAGCATCATCGAGCAGACGGGGCAGGGCTGGGCACCCATTCTCATCAACGACATTCGCCATCTGCCCCCGGCCGCGCAACGAAGACGCCCACACCGCCGCCTATCAGGTGAACGATCCATGAGGATCTGGCTCAGTGATCGGTGTCTTCACAACAACGTTTGTGCAATTTTTGTTGATTGTTGCCCGGGAATTGGGTGTTGAATCTGCGGAACACCCTTGCTATACTTGTCATAACTAACGGAGCGGTGGGACGCAATCCCGCCATTTTTTTTGCCGTGAGATATGTTTCTGTGAACAAATGCACAAGACGGCAGCAGGATGTCGGTGCGGGATCATGTTTCACGTGAAACAATCTTGGGGGACATGAAACCGTGTTGAGTGTGTGTTGACCGAGCATCTACGACGTGGCCAAGGCGACACAACCATCCCCGTGATCGACTACGAAGGAAGCGGTTATCAGACCGATTTCTGGGTGGGTCAAGGGCGTGAATACGAAGACGCGGCAGAACGGCGTGCATTGGCAGAGCTGGTGCCCCCGGCCGGTGTGCGTATTGCGGAAATTGGCGCCGGCTTTGGGCGCTTGGGCGAGTTGTACCGCGGCTACGAGCAGGTCATCCTGTTCGATTACAGTCGCACACTTTTGGCTGAGGCTGCCGAACGTTGGGGGCATGACCCCCGTTTTGTGTTTGTGGCCGGCAATGTATATTCCCTGCCGCTGGCGTCGGGGATCTTGGATACACTAGTCATGGTGCGTGTGATGCATCATTTGGCCGATGTGGATGCTGCGCTGGCACAGTTGCAGCGTGTTCTGCATAACCGCAGTGTTGCCGTGCTGGAATACGCCAACAAGCGCAATCTCAAGGCGCTCATGCGTTGGGCGCTGCGCCGGCAGAGTTGGTCGCCGCTGGACCGGGCGCCCGTCGAGTTTGTGGATCTGAACTTCGACTTTCATCCTGCATGGATGACGGCACGGCTGGCAGCGGCGGGATTGGCGCCCCGCAAGCAGTACGCGGTTTCGCACTTCCGGTTGCCGCTGCTGAAGGATCGGGTTCCGGCGCGTCAGTTGGCGGCAATCGATCAGCGACTTTTCGGCGTCGGCGGCGTATATCCGTTGGCGCCTAGTGTTTTTGTCCAGGTACAGCCACAGACGGCCGGTGCAAGGCGTGACGTCGCAACGACGCCCGATGGTGTGGCGGATCTTTTGCGCTGCCCAAACTGTGGTGCTGACGGTCTGATGCGTGTGGCTGATGATATCGTCGCATGTTCTACATGTGGGTGTCACTACGGACGCCACGGATCAGTTTGGGATATGAAGGAACATTTGGCGGCGTGAGACGTCTAAGTTTGTTGGGCTTTGAACGCTTCACCGGTTGCTGTGGCAATGTCCGGTAGTAAGAAACATTCGTTTCCCATTGGGGAAGGGTTTGAGGTTTCGTTCCGGGCGGCGTGGAGAGTGCGTTTGACTTGATAGAAAGTGCGAAAGACGTAGGCGTAGTTCCAGAAAATCCGCGGCAATTCAATTAATATTGAAGGTCTCGGGACTATGTGAACGGGGAGAAGGTGTTCGGAATGGCGACAAAGAGAAAACAGCAAACCAATAATGGACAGGTTGAGCAGGAAGAGCAGATGCTTGAGCTTCAAGAGGCAGATGAGAATCTGACCGAAGACGGTGTCGACCTGTTGCTCGATTCGTCCGAAACCGAAAATGAAGAGGAAGCTGAGGCGACCGAGCCGATGACGCCGGAAGCCGCGCTCGAGTTCTTGTTGCAGTTGGGTAAGTCGCAGGGCTTTGTCTCGTACGATGACGTTCTACGCGTTATGCCCGAGGCTGAAAACAACATGGACCAGCTTGAGGACGCATTTGCAGCTCTGTTTGAGCAGGGAATTGAAGTTGGGCAAGCACGCGATACCGAAGGGGAAAAGCCGGAGGAAGAGGACGCTGATTCCAGCGACGATGATGCCTTCGATCTGAGCCAGATTGAGATCGATGACTCGATCAGCCTCTATCTCAAAGAGATCGGACGTGTTCCGCTCTTGACGGCGGATGAAGAGGTCTCGCTTGCCAAGCGCATGGAAAAGGGTCGCGATGCGCGCGTCAAGCTATCCCAGGGGATCGATGACTGGGAAGAGCGGGAACGTCTGCTCTGGTTTGTGCGCGACGGGCAGGCGGCGCAGGAGCACTTGATCAAGGCCAACAGCCGTTTGGTGGTCAGCGTTGCCAAGAAGTACGTGGGCCGGGGTGTGCCGTTCCTGGATTTGATTCAGGAGGGCAACATCGGCCTGATCCGTGCCGTCAAGAAGTTCGACTACCGGCGCGGGTACAAGTTTAGCACCTATGCGACCTGGTGGATTCGCCAGGCTGTGACCCGCGCAATTGCGGATCAGGGGCGCACGATTCGTGTGCCGGTGCACATGTACGAACAGATCAACCGTCTGACGCGCACGAGCCGGCAACTGGTGCAGGAACTCGGTCGGGATCCCACCACCGAGGAGATTGCGGATGAACTGGGTGTGACCCCGCGCAAGGTGGAGCACATCATGCGGGTGAGCCAGCGTCCGTTGAGCTTGGAGATGCCCGTCGGCGAAGAGGAAGACAGCTATCTGGGCGACTTCATCGAAGACGAGGACGCCGACAGCCCCAGCGAGGCCGCAGGCCAGCAACTGCTGCGCGAGGTCATCGACGAGATCTTCCAGAGCTTGACCCCGCGCGAGGTGCGTATCCTGCAGCTGCGCTTCGGGTTGGTTGACGGCTATTGCTACACGCTCGAAGAGGTGGGCAAGAAGTTCGGTGTGACGCGCGAGCGCATCCGCCAGATTGAGGCCCAGGCTCTCAGCCGTCTACGGCACCCCAGCCGCAGTCGCAAATTGCGTGACTATCTGTAGACCGCAAAATGTTTCACGTGAAACACCGGCATCGCCACGATGCCGGTGTTTTTCATTGGCGCCATCTGTCCGATCGCACACTGTACAATGTGCCGCCCGGCGGAACGGCTGCCCAGCATGGAACGTTTCTAGTCCCGCTTGTGACTGTTGCACTTTACCAATTTGATGAGTGCAGGCGCGTGGATGAGTCGTGGTCGGCGCCAAACAAAAACCGGGCTCCAACGTGGAACCCGGCTCAGTCGATACTGTGAGGCAATCTGCTGCCTACGTCGAGCAGCGCTGCGGGGACACGCGGCTACTCTTCCTGTAGAAGCTCCTGGAGCCGCTGCCGTGCCGCCGCCGGATCGGCCTTGCCTTTCGTGGCACGCATGACTTGGCCCATGAAGAAGCCGAAGAGCTTCTCCTCGCCGCCACGATAGCGGGCCAACTCGTCCGGATTGCCATCTAGGATGGCCGTGATGGCATCATCGATCACGGACGTGTCGCTCACCATGGCCAATCCTTCGCGCTCGACGATGGCGCTCGGCTCGTCGCCACTGGCGTACATGGTCTCTAGCACTTTCTTGCCCGTGTTGGCGTTGATGAGCTTGTCGTCCACCAGTGTGAGTAACGCCGCCAGCTGTGCCGGCGTCAGCTTCACCTGGGCGATTTGGCGCAGATCTTGACCTTCGCCGTCGGCGTACAACAGGCGGAACAATTCTCCGGTGAGCCAGTTGGCCATGCGCTGCGGCTTGCCGTCGTCCGTGCCATAGGCGGCAACTGCGCTTTCGAAGAAATCGGCGACGAGCTTCTCGCTGACCAACGTCTCGGCGTCGATCGGCCGTAGCCCCCACTCCTGTTCGTAGCGCATGCGTTTGCTGGCGGGCAACTCCGGCAGCGTGGCCGCAATCTGGTCGACCCATTCCCGGCTGACCTCGATCGGGGGCAGATCCGGCTCCGGGAAGTAGCGGTAGTCGTGGGAGTCTTCCTTGCTGCGTTGAACCACCGTGCACTGACGCTGTTCGTCCCAGCCCATGTTGACCTGCTCGACCGTGCCGCCGCTCTCCAGCACCTCGATCTGGCGCTCCATTTCGTAGGCGATGGCGCTGCGCACGGCGCGGAAGCTATTCAGGTTCTTGACCTCAACCTTGGTGCCGTATTCGCCGCGTGCCTTTTGGGCCAATGTGCGCACACTGATATTGGGTTCACAGCGCAGCGCGCCCTTCTCCATGTCGCCGCTGTTGACACCCAAGTAGCGCAGGATGGTGCGCAGCTTGCTCAGATAGGCATACGCTTCATCGGGACTGTTGATGTCGGCTTCGCTGACGATCTCCATGAGCGGCATGCCGGCGCGGTTGAGGTCGACGTAGGAGTAGCGGCCCTGGTGAACCGTGCGACCGGTGTCTTCTTCCAGATGCGCCCGCCGGATCCCGATGCGCTTGGTCGCGCCGTCGGGCAGTTCGATCTCGAGCCAACCGTTGACGCAGGATGGGTACTCAAACTGGCTGATCTGGTACCCTTTGGGGAGATCGGGATAGGTGTAGTTCTTGCGGGCGAAGACGGCTCGCGGTGGAATCTCGCAATTCAAGGCGAGCCCGGTCTTCATGGTTGCTTCCATCGCCGCCCCGTTGATGACCGGTAGCGCGCCCGGCATGCCCAGGCACACGGGACAGACGCGCGTGTTCGGGGGGGCGCCGGCATAGTCGGTGGCACACCTGCAGAACATCTTTGAGCGTGTCAACAGTTGTGCGTGCACTTCCATGCCGACGACCAGTTCGTATTTGTTCTCTATGCTCATCTTGCCCAGATTTCGCTTGTGATCAATTTGACGCCCGTACGTATGTGCATGGGTTTTTGTGTTTGCATTGTCATCAATGATGATAACACATCTCAAATACACAAAACCACGAATTGCGCATTTTTATGGCAGCTTCTTCACAAAGTAGTGTAGAATGTGACGCATATGCGCGGCAATAGGACGATGATACCAAATCGAAAATCGAACTGCAAAGCACCGAAGGGAAAGCAGCCGTTTGTCCTTGCGGGTTGCATCACCCTGGCCATTGGGCTGACCGCGGCCTGTAACCGCGCCCCGGTCACCCCCGCGCCAGCGCGCACCCTGGCCGCGACATTCACGCCCGCGCCCGCCGGTGTCGCGGCGGCAGTCGTCGCCGCGACACCCACCGTGACGGCCGCCCCGCCTCTCGTCGATGACACGATTGTGACCGCCGACGACAACGCCGGTGCCACGGCCGCCGCGGCGGCGCAGGATCTGATCCTCAACCCAACGCCGTCACCGACGGTTGCGTCTGCGCCCACAACCTCGCCCTCCATCTCTCCCGCGGCGCAACTGGCTCAGGCTGCCACCCACTTCCGCTACGGCGAGTATTCCCAAGCGCGTACGGTGGTGACCCAGTTGCTCGACGGCGGTGGCTTGGATGCCTTGGCGCGTTTGGATGCACTCTATTTGCTGGCGCGTCTCAATCTCGCCGACGACCAGCCCGAGCAAGCCTTGTCTGTGCTCGACACCTTGCTGGCCGAAGCCGCACCCGCGGGTGACCCGGGCGCGGATCTGGCGGCGCAAGGCCGTTTTCTTCGAGCCAAGGCGCTCTCTGCGCTGGGTCGTCACGACCAGGCGATTCCCGAGTACTGGGCCTTTCTGGAGCGCTTCCCCTCCATGGGCGAATCCGTGCAGCAAGAGATCGGGGCGGCTTATCTTGCTCTGGGCGACAGTGCGGCCGCGGCCGCAGCCTATCAGCGCGCCGCCGATGCGCTGGACGCGGCCTCCGATGACACAGTGGCCTACGTGCAGATCTTGGAGAACCTGGCGGCCGTGCATGCGGGTGCCGCGCGCTACGGAGACGCCGTCGCCGCTTACGATGGCATCTTGGCCGTAGCACAGAATGCGGGCTACCGGGCCGATATTCAGTACAAAGCCGGACAAGCGCTGGCCACCGCCGGTGATCTCTCCGGCGCCGTCGAGCGCTGGCGTGCCGCGACGGCCGAGTCGCCCGGGGCCACCGCGGCCTATGCCGCCCTGATCGAGTTGGTCGAGCGCGAGGTGGACTTCGATCTCTACGATCGCGGCTACATCGACCTGTTGGCCGGGGCATGGTTGCCGGCCATCAACGCGTACACCGCCTATCTCGACATCGTTGATACAACCGATGCGCGGGCCGGTCTTGCCCTGCTCGGGATCGGGCAAGCGTACTTGGGGCTGGAAAATCCGGTTGATGCCATGCCCTACTTTGAGCGGGTCATCGCCGAGTATCCGGCCTGTTCCTGCTACGGCCAGGCGTGGCTTGATCTGGCGCGCGCCCAGGCCCTTTTCGGAGATGCCAACGCCGCGCGCAAGACACTGCGCACCTTTGCCCGGGAACATGCCGCCGATCCGCTGGCGCCGGAAGCACTGTGGCGCAGCGGCATGTCGGCCTTGGCCGAAGAGAACCAGATCGAAGCCGGATTGGACCTGCTGGCGCTGGCCGATGCCTTCCCCGCGAGCGATCTGGCGCCCCAAGCGCTCTATGTGGTCGGGTTGGGCGCTGTCCAGAACGATTTGCCGGGCCAAGCCGCCAACGTCCTGGCGTTTGCAGCGGGATTACCCCGACTATCGTTGGGATGCGGTGAGTTATTGAGCTCGGGCGCTTACCACGCGTCGGGCGAGCCTGGCGCGGGCGATGCGCAGTGGCAAAGCCTGGTTGCGCGTGCCCCGGACATCTACTTTGGCATCATCGCGGCACAGTCGTTGCAGGGACTGGCGCAACAGGACGGCGCCATGCTCGCCAACGTGCCGCGCGTCGCCGGCGCGGCAGGACGCATTGAGGGCGACGACGGCAGCCAAGCCTTTGCCGAAAGCTGGCTGGCCACGCGCCTGGACGCGCCGTCGCAGCCGCTGTCAGCGCTACCGGAGGCCGTCGCCACCGATGCGGACCTGCGCGCGGCCGGCTCTTGCTCGAGTTGGACGAGCGTCGGGCCGGCCTGCTGGCATTGGAACGCGTCTACAATCGCAACAAGGATACCGTCAATGCGCTCTATCCCTTAAGCCTGGAGTTTGAGCGGATCGGCGCCTACCGGCTGAGCTTGCTGAGCGCTGGCGCCTGCTGGTGCTCACCCAGATCGACCTGGTCGAGGACGGCCCGATCTTCTTGCAACGTCTGGCTTATCCGCAACGGTTTGCGCCGTTGATTGAACGGAAGCGGCGGCAGCCGGACTGGATCCAATGGTATTCTACAGTCTGGTGCGCCAGGAGAGCCTGTTTGAAGAGGGGGCGCGTTCAGTGGCGGCTGCCCAGGGATTGGCCCAGATCATCCCGGATACCGGGACTTGGGTCGCAGAAGCGCATTGGCTACCCCGATTACAGGAATGACCTGCTCTATCTACCCGCCGTCAATTTGAAATTCGGCGCCTATTACCTGGACTGGGCGCGACTACCTGGACGGGAATTTGCTTTCAGCGTTGGTGGGCTACAACGCAGGCCCGGGCAACGCCGATCGCTGGCGTGAACGCCCGGGCAGCGACGATCCGCTCTACGTGGAGACGCTCGAATACCGGGAGCCGCGCATCTACGTCCAGGCTATTTTGTCCAACCTCTACCTACGTCCGTCTCTACGGCAAAGAGTGCGCACCGACGACAAGGGACTCATGTGCATTCAGGGGCAACGGCGCTGTGTTAGTCGCACGCACCTCTACCACTATGTCCGTCTCTACGGCAAAGAGTGACGCACCAAGCGACAAGGGACTCATCAAGGTCGTGTCCTCACAGAGCGGCCTCGCGTTGTATTTTTGGTAGAACATTTGTTTTGTGCGTTTCTCCCTATTGGTGCTACACTGACGTTTTGCTTTCACCGTTGTGCCAACAGAGTGGGAACGTCACGAAAACCGGTGAAACAGTTCGGCGTTTTGTTCAGTTTTGAGCCACTGTGTGATTGGTGTTACACTTCGCCCACGTTGGTGTGCCTGGTACCGTAAGGCAAACTTCCACGGCGAAAATTCGACATCTCTCGCAGTGGTCAGATCTGTCGACCCATGTCCGTCGGATTGCCTGAATGCGGACGGCACAGAGCAGCATCGGCAACATGCGCAAGAACGTCCCTCATCCACATCCACCGCGGATTTCACACGGCGCAAGTTCTATCACTCCATCTGTTGCCTCGGTAAGACGAGGCAACGAATGCATGATCGAAATTGACTCTTTGTGAATACCACACCACTGAACAAGGGGGCTATATCGGCACGAAACCGAAGTCCATGTACGTAATGTTGTCCAAATGTCACTCCACCCTTATACATTGATCTGGTGAACTTATGTCGGGCGGTTACGCTCACAGTACACGCACTGCCGGCTGACTTCCGTCGGCGCGTGCCGGTTCTCTTGTTCACCAAACCACAACGGAGAATACCAATGTTCAGACGCAAGATTGCTGGAATTCTTGCACTCGTTCTGATCTTTAGCATGGTGCTGACCCCGGTCGCCATGGCTGATCAAGGCATTCCGACTCTGGTTGACGGTCCCCAGGATGCCCCGGATGCCAAACTCTCTCATCGTTTGATTGTCGAACTCGACTCACCTCCTCTCGCCGTAGCGTACCGTGACCGTGTGGGCGCCGCCGGCGTCAACGGCCGCCTGAACGTCAACGCGCCTGATGCACAGACCTATATCGCCCAACTTCAGGCCGAACAGGCCGCGTTTGTTGCGGACATGGGTTCTGTGTTGCAGGATGCGTCGGTGAGCACCTTCATCAACGAACTCGGCGTGGCCGAACAGGCCAGTTACCAGATCGTCTTCAACGGTCTCGCCGTGGATCCGGGCAGCGCTGACCGCGAGGAAGCCAAGCAGAAGCTGGCGCGCATGCCCGGCGTCAAGGCCGTCTACTACGACCGTGCCTATGAGACCCAACTCTACACCAGCACCACGCTCATCGGCGCGACCACGGTATGGGCGGAGGCCGGCGGTGCGGCCAATGCCGGTAAGGGCGTCAAGGTAGCGTCCATGGACGGCGGTCTGCACAAGGACGCGGCCATGTTTGACGGCACCGGCTGGAGCTACCCGGCCGGCTATCCCGCCGACGGTCTCGGCCTGACCGCCAACAACAACGGCAAGATCATCGCCTCGCGCGTCTACTTCCGTTCATGGGATCCGCCTGCGCCCGGTGACGAGAACCCGTGGCCCGGCGTTGCCGGCACCTCCCACGGCACCCACACCGGCTCGACTGCGGCCGGCAACTGTGTGGACAACGTGGAATACCTGGGCTACAACGTCGGCACCATGTGTGGCGTGGCGCCTGGTGCGTGGCTCATGAGCTACCGCGTCTTCTACGCCAGCGTCAACGGCAACGAGTCCTTCTACACGGCCGAAGGTGTGGCCGCGCTGGAAGACATCGTGGCCGACGGCGCGGATGTGCTCAACAACTCTTGGGGCGAAGGCCCGATCAGCGAGGGCGGTCAGTTCGATCCCATCGATCAGGCCTTGATCAATGCCGCCAACGCGGGCATCTTCGTCTCCATGTCCAACGGCAACTCCGGCCCGAATCTGGGCACATCGGATCACC
>JAWKOK010000088.1:0-20576 GCA_041391205.1 Caldilineaceae bacterium | reverse complement strand
TCCCTACCACTCAATGCCGCGCCACGTACTCCGCCACCGCATTCACCAGTCCGGTGAGGGTATGGTCCTGGGGCACCAGCGCGACCTTGAGGCCGTAGTCCTGGGCCGTGGCCGCGGTGATGGGGCCGATGCAGGCGACGATGACGTCGTCGAGCATGGCCAGGGTGCCGCCTTCATGTTTGAGCCGTTTGGCAAAATAGCGCACCGCGGTGGGGAAGGCGAAGGTGATCACGTCGATCTTGCCTTCCCACAGCATGACGGGCACCGTGTCGCCGCCGTAGCCGATGACGGTCCGGTAAGCGTTGACCGCGTCCACGTCCGCGCCCGTGTTGACGAGATGGCGCGCCAGCCCGGCGCGCGTCGTGGCCGACTGGGGCAGGAGCACCCGCTCGCCCAATTCCAGGCGCATGGCCTCGGCCACAATCTCGGGCGTGTAGATTTCGGGGGAGAAGGCCGGCTGCAACCCCAGCAGTTCCTGGGTGTACTGCTCGGTCATGCACGAGATGGTCGCCACTTTGAGCTGCGCCAGGCTGCGCGGGTCGATGCCCAGCTGCTTGATCCGGTCGGCCAACACCAGCACCGTATCCGCGTCGTTGAGCACCAGCCAGTCGTACTTGCCGGATGCGGCCGCGCGCAGCGCCGTGTCCAGCTCATCATTCTGCTCAAATTCGACGATTTCGATGCAGGGGTAGTGGAAGACCTGCGCGCCCAGGCTTTCAAAGAGCGTGGTCTGTTGCTCGGCCTGTTCACGTGCGTGGGTCACGGCCACGCGCACGCCGTTCAGTCGCGGCACGCCGGTCGCGGGTGATGTTGGGGAAAGCGAGGTCTCGGGCATGATGGGTTCTTCCTTACTCTGGTCTGCAACAGGATGCAATCGTGCGCACGCGCACGCAACTCATCCGTCGATTCAGTTTGACGCATCACTCGTCCGACTCATAGCTTGACGCATTTGCACGCATCAGGCAATGTACAGACGTACTTGATTTGGCGTGTCAACCAACACAAACCACGCGCATTGACGTGGGACAAAACGGTCCGTGGGTTTACGCTGCAAGTCTACCAGGAATCGTGAATTCACCCAAGCGCCCTCGAACCGCGGGGTGCTGCGCCGGCTGGAGGCGCACAAGAAAGGATCTGCCATGTCTGCCGACCTCCCCTTGACGCTGCGTGATCTCTACCGCGCGCGGCAGCGCGTCGCCGGCGTGGCCGTGCGCACACCGCTGGCGCCGTCCGCTGCCCTGTCGGCGCGCACGGGACGCAACGTTTTCCTGAAGCTGGAGACGCAGCAGGTGACCGGTGCGTTCAAGAGTGCAACGGCCAGCCGGCTGCTGAGCTTGTCGCCGGACGAACGAAGCAGAGGGTGGTCACACGGTTACGGGCAGCCACGGGCGTGCCGTGGCGTGATGGCGGCCCGGGTGCGCGTCTACGTGGTCTGCCGTGCCCGATCTGGTGCTGCCCACAAAGTCGCGGCCATGCGCGGTGGGGCTGAGGTCGTGGTCCATGGTGCGAACCAGGACGGGGCGGAAGCCCACGCCCGCGGAACCCGGCTCGAGGGCGAGGTCAACGTGTCGCCCTTCGACGATCTGCGTCATCGCCGGTCAAGGCACCATCGGCTGGAGATCTGGAGGATTGCCCCCGGATCGACACGGTGGTCGTGCCTCTCCGGCGGCGGTTTGATAGGCGGCATCGCCTTTGCGCTCAAGGCGGCCGATCCCGGCATCCGCACCGTGGGCGTCTCCATGGCGCGGGCCGGTCATGGTGGAGAGTGTCAAGGCGGGGCGCGTGCTCCAGTTGCCCGAGGAACCGACCCTGATAGGTAGTCATGTAGGCGGCATCGGGCTGGAGAACCGCTACACGTTCGACCTGATCCGCCGGGTGGTGGACGACTACGTGCTGGTGAGTGAGGAGGAGATCGCGGCGGGGATGCGCCATGCGCTGCTGGTGGAGCATCAAGTGGTGGAAGGCGGCGGCGCGGTGGGGTTGGCTGCGCTGCTTCACGACAAGGCGCCGATTCTGGGGAGAACGTGGTCGTGGTGCTCAGTGGCGGCAACGTGGACATGCAGAAGTTGCTGGCGATAGCATCAGGCTAGGGTCGCGGCAAATGCGGGACCTGGCCGCGTGCGGCCGGGTCCCTTACACTCGCCCTGGGAGGGCTGGTGCAACCGACAGACCGGATTTCCGGGTCGAAGGCAATCTGTCGGTGCCGGTCGTCTGTCAATTGGTCGTCAACAGAGGCAGGTGAACTACGCGGTTCGGACCCTCTTGCTCACGCTCGCGCTCCTGGTTCTCTTCACCCTCACCGCGCCGCTGCCTTCTCCCTCGCCGTCCTGCTCCTGCTCCTGCTCTAGGCCTGTTGTTCCTGCTCACAGTCACACGGGCAGTCACATTGGCAATCACAGTTGGGATCGCAAGGTGCCGTCCTGGTAGCAGTGCATTCGATCGCAATCGCAATCCTGCTCTCGGACCGATCCTGATCGCGTGCGATCTGGTCCTGTTCCATGAGCCGATGGTCATGATCAGCTGACGACCATTCTCAACATCATCGACTCGACGTGCGGGCCTTTGCCGCCGCCGCCACCGCCGCCGCCGCGGCGATCACATTAATGCCGAGCGTGACGGTGTCGGGTTAAGCGGATCATAGACATGGCTTCCCGCATCCACGCCCGTCGACCGAGGGGATGACGAAGGTGATCAGTATGTTCCCGCGGCATATACCCGTGGAGTTGCTTGGCCGTATACAACTTTGCCCGTCGCATTGATCTCAGCCCGTCCGGGTTGGTTCCCGGAGAGACGACGTATTCCCCTTCATCCCAGGCTTCCGGACGCTGAACGTGACGCCCGCATCGAACACCCGCACCGGGAGTATTCCCGCCGTGGCGTACCGCACCAGCCGTGGCCAGGGTTCCATAGGCCGACTCACGGTCAAGCTTGCTCGGCTCCAACTTCACCACGTTGAACCCCTGCATTTGGAGGCCCGTATCGTCGAACAGGCCGAAAACTCCACACGGATCGGCTTGCCCACCTGCAACTTGGCATCGCCCGCCAAGTTGTCACCTCGGCCGTGGCCGTTGCCGACGTGGCCGTCGCGCAGTCCAGCCTGCAGAGCGTGCGTGCCCTGGACAAAGTAACTGCCTGAGATCTCGTAGCCGGTCGGTGGGTGCCAATGCTGGGCATGTTAAGATCATCATCGTCCGTGCAAGTGACGCCCGTAAAACCGCCTCCGATCATGATCGTCGGCACCGACAGGTTTGTTGGTGCCGCCCGGCTCATGGCTAACCACCGCCACCGCCGCCACCGCCACCACCTCCACCACCGCCACCACCCGGTGGCCCGCCTTCGGCAGACCGTCCCACCGGGCGGTACCAACGCGGCCACCATGATGACCGCCACTATGATGCGCCATCGCTTGGTTGACATGTCCCTCGCTCCTTTCGTAGGGGGAACCACTCAGTCTCACGACATTGGTTGTATCGGCTGCGCGGACGTGTTCGCTTCCTTGATGGGACTCTTGTGCGCGGATGTGTCATTCTCCGAGTCTGTGCCGCCCTCCACACCGTCGCTGCCGACTTGAATGCGCTGCAGCAGGTCGTCCATGGTTTGGGTGGCATAGTGCCGGCTTGAGACCAGAACAAGCCGTTGTTCGCTGAAATCCAACACGGCTGCTTCGGTGCCCGGCGTCTCGCACAGCAGCGCCAGGAGGGATGCCGTCCACGGCGCTTGCAATTCCAAGAGAATGAGATCGGGCTGCAGGGCGAGGAGACGCCGCTGGATGTCGTCGGTGCAGGGATCGATGCGGATGATCTGGACGTCGGTGCGGTTCTCGAGTCGCATGGCGACCCCTTCGAGCATGAGCGAATCGCCGACCAGAGCAACCTTTCTTGAGCGGACCATGGGACGCCTCGCTGCCGTGTGTGTGCGGGAACGTACGTCTTGTCTGTATCTCGTATTGTGACCGGAGATGGAGGGAATTGATATCGCTCGTCGTTGGACCGAAGCATGAATTGACGAGGTAGATTGCGGGTGTGAATCGCAGGGGGCCGACCTAGGTCGATGCGGCCAGGGACTAGGTCGACGGGGGCGTCTTGGGGTCGGGGTCGATGAGTCCTTCCCGCCGCGCGTAGTCGGCGGCGTCGTAGCGATGACTGAGTTGGAGCTTGGCCAAAATATTGCGCATGTGGGTCTTGACAGTGTGGATGCTGAGCACGAGTTCGTCGGCAATCTCTTGATCGGTCGCCCCCTGTGCCACCAATTTGAGCACTTGTTGCTCCCGTTCGGTCAGGTGGGGCGTGGGATCGGCTGCCGGAGACGCACGTGCCGGAATCTCTCCCAGACGGCGAAATTCCTCCAGGATGCGACCGCCCAACGCCGGTGTCAGGGCTGCTTCGCCGCGTGCGGCGCCGCGCAACATGGCCAGCAGATCGCGCGCGCGGATGCTTTTGAGCAGATAGCCCTGCGCGCCGCTGCGGATTGCGTCGAAGAGCTTTTCGTCCTCGTCGCGCACCGTGAGGATGACCACAATCGTCTCCGGCATTTCGTCTTTGATCTGCCGCGTGGCTTCCACCCCGTCACAGCCGGGCATGCCGATGTCCATGAGGATGAGGTCGGGGCGCAGCTTGCGCGCTTTGACCACGACTTCCAGCCCATCGGCCGCCTCGCCGATGACCTCGAAATCTGGTTGGCCGTGGAGGATGCTGATCATCCCCTCACGGAAGAGACTGTGATCGTCGGCCAAAAGAACGCGTATCTTGTTCATGGTGAGACCCTTGCTCTTGGACTTCTCCGGATGCGCCGGCTGCGGCGACCAACGGCCAACTCAAGGTGACACTCGTGCCCTCGCCCGGTTGCGAGGCAATCTCCAGCCGCCCGCCCATGCGCCGCGCTCGCGCACTCATGATGCTCAGGCCGAAGTGGTCGCCGGCCATGAGGGCCAAATCTTCCTGGGCGAAGCCTTGCCCGTCATCGGCGATGGTCAGGGTGGCCTGTTCGCCTTCCACCGTCAAAGAGAGTGTGATCACCGTCGCCCGTGCATGGCGCCGCGCATTGCCCAAAGCTTCCTGCACGATCCGGAGCAACTGTTCCGACTGGTTTCCCGGCAGATAGAGCGGTGCGGCCACGGCGAGATGCGTCTGCACCGGCGCACCCGCCGCGGGATTGGCCTCGGCCGCCAGTCGCGTAAGCAGATCTTGAAGCGACGCCTGGGGTTTGGGCGCGCTCTGCAAACTCGCGATTGACTGGCGCACATCAGTGATGGCCTGCTGGACCGCACCGCGTATCTCGTCCACGGCGCCGTGGGCACGGCTGACTTCGCCTTCTTCGAGCATATCCTGGACTACGTCGGTCTTCAGGCCGAGATAGCTGAGCGTTTGCGCCAGACCGTCATGCATGTCCGCCGCGATGCGTTGGCGTTCCTCCAGCGCTGCAGCCCATTCCAGTTGCTTGGTCGCTGTGGTCAGGGCTGCCGTCCGTTCGTCGACCAATTCCTCCAGGTGATCGCGGTAGGCGGCCAACGCCGTTTCTACCTGGCGCTTTTCGTTGGCTTGTTCGCGGAAGTAGACATAGCCGAAGAGCGGAATCGCCAGGATGTAGAGGGTGTTGCCCAGCGGGCAGACCAGTTCCTTGTAGACGCGTTGGGTCGCCAAGTTGAAGATCACCAGCGCTTCGGCCATGAAGAAGAACGACAGGGAGACCACGACGATATTCCGAAGCCAACCCCGTGCCCGTATCAGGATGCCGATCGCGAGGATGAGCATGACCGCGGCGATGATGTGGATCAAGAGCGCCGGCCAGGTCGCATGGAAGCGAACGGCCGGGTTGCGTGCGATCTGCTGGGGCCACCAGAGCAGCATGGCCAGGAGCCCGACCGATGCCACGCCGACGCCCGTGCGCAGATAGCGGGTGGTCAACGTGTCGTCTTCCAGCATGTAGCGCAGAAATGCCGCGCCGATGATGACCATGGAGACGAGGGTCAACGCGTGCTCCAGCGGCACCGTGATCGCGCACAGCGCGTCATGTTCCGTCCCCGTGACCAGGCGGAATGAGAGGTGGACGAACATGAAGGCATCGCGCAGGAAGCCGAGGCCAAAGCCGAGCATGAGCAGGCGCTCGCGCGGCAGGTCTTGTTGGCGCTGACGGTTCCATGCAAAAAAGAGCAGCACGGCCCAGAAGGTGGCCGCCAGCCCAAAACGCACCAAGTTGTTCTCGGCCGGTCCCGGACCGCCCGCGAATTGGGAGAGTAGTGTTGTGAGATAGTCGAGCAACTGATCGGGAGTCACGGTGCGCGCCTCCGCCAACACTGTCATTCATTACCATTGGTGTCATTCATTACCACTGGACAACACCTCTGCTTCGCAGTCGTCGCTGATGATGAAGTTGGCATGGCTGTCGGTGTCGATGCCCGGATAGACCGCGGCGCCCTTCCCGTGGCCGCCGCCTTCGTCGCCGGAGCCGCCATGGTCATCGCCGCAACTATCGTCGCCCTCATCGCCGCAAGTGTCGCTTTCATCGCCGCAGCCGCTTTCCTCGTCACCGCACCCGGACCCTGCATCGTGTCCCGGTGTCTCTTCCCCGCCTGGCGCCATTTCACCGCCGCTGCCATGCCCGGCGTGCTTGAACCAGAAGGTGTCCACCGCGGTGAGCTTGAGCAGGTACCCGTCATACCAATCGCCCACGGTGACGGGGTCGCCGGTGTGGCCGCCCGTCTCCTTGACCCAGTGGAAGTGACTGTACCCCCTCATCGGGGGCAGGTCTTCCTCGTTCATACACCACTGCGGCTGTCCTTGCCCGTGCTGCATGAGTCGGGCCGTTGCTTGAATCCCTTGTATGGTCCATCCGACCGTGCACGCTTCGGGATCCTCCTCGCAGGGCTGATGCTGTGCAACCGGCAACTCACCGTGCATCTCTCCATCGACAAAACTGATATAGAGGAAACCGGTAAGCCGATCCTTGCCTTCCGTTTTGGATTGCTGATGGTTGTCGATGTTGCTGCCAAAGGTGAAATCGAAGGGCGCGCGGTGGTTACGCCAAGGATAGCCGTTGACGGCACCAGCCGCCGCGACATCCAGTTGACGGTCTGTGGCGGTTGAGTCAGGTGCGGCCTGCGTCGAGGCCTCGTTCACTGAATTCGAGATGACCGGCAGATAGATTCGCTGCTGGGCATGTGCGACTGGTGCAGCTAGCAGGACAAACACGAAGAGTAGGACCGGGATCAGGGTGTACGCGCGTGGGTGATGCATGATGACCGCCTCCTGTTTTTCTGCAAAAGATCCAGTTTTTGGGCGAACTCATGGGTACATTGGTGAGTGGCAGGTCGAGTTCGACTCCATTGTTGCTGACCGTTGTCCACAGATTGGCAACAAGGTCGCGCCAGGTCAAGCGAAACACCGACGGCGCCCATGCGACCACGCCATGCACAAAGGAAGACAAGTATCGGCGCAACGGCGAACAGTGCGACCCGTTTTTCGGGCTCGCGCTTCACATGAAAAAAGCCTCTCCGTTCGTGGAGAGGCTTTTTCATACCACTTGAGTGCGTTGCGGGCAGTACGATGTGCCGCGCGCGTCAGGCTTCAAGTACGTGCAGCGCTTGTTCCAAATCCGCCAGCAGATCCTCCGTCTCTTCGATGCCGGTGGAATAGCGAATGAGACCCTCGGGAATGCCCAACGCCGCGCGCTCCGCAGCCGGCACCTCCACGTGACTGGTGGTGGCCGGCGGCCCGACGATGGTCTCCACCGCGCCGAGATTGGCGGCGGCGTGGGCAAAGCGCAGCCGCGGCAGCACCTGGCGCACCGCGTCGAAGCCGCCCACGGGCGCAAAGCTGAGCATGCCGCCGAAGCCGCGCATCTGCTCCGCGGCAATGTCGTGGTGCGGATGCGCGGGCAGGCCGGGGTAGAGTACGCGCTCCACCGCCGGGTGCCGGTGGAGGTAGGTGGCGATGGCCTGCGCGCTGGCGTTCTGCTGGCGGATGCGCAGGTGCAGCGTCTTCATGCCGCGCAGGAGCAGGTAGGCCGCGTTGGCGTCCAACGTCGCTCCGTTGATCTCGCGGTAGTGGTAGATCGTGCGCACCAGGTCGCGCCGTCCGCAAACCACGCCGCCCAGCGCGTCCGCATGGCCGCCCAGGAACTTGGTCGCACTGTGGACCACCAGGTCCGCACCCAACGCCAGCGGATTCGAGTTGATGGGCGTGGCAAAGGTGTTGTCCACCACAACCACCGCGCCCGCGGCATGGCCGGCCCGGGCCAGACGGGTCAGGTCCATGACTTTGAGCGTGGGATTGGTGGGGCTTTCCAGGTAGAGCAGCGTGCATCCCTTGGCAATCTCCGCTTCGATGGCGGCGAAGTCGGTGGTGTTGCAGAGTTCGACCTCCACGCCCATGCGCGGCAGAAACTTGACGAAGATCTGGTTGGTGCCGCCGTAGGTGTCGGTGGCCGAGACCACCCGGTCACCGGGCTTGAGCAGCGCATAGAGGGTGTTGCTGATGGCGGCCATGCCCGTGGCGAAGCTGGTTGCGTCGTCCGCGCCTTCGAGCACGCGCACCTTTTCTTCGAACGCGGCCACGGTCGGATTGGTGTTGCGGCTGTAGATGTGGCCGGGCGCGTTGCCCAAGGCCACATCCTGCCACGTGTCCAAGTCGTCGTAGCCGAACGCCACGCTGTTGACGATGGGCACCTGGGTGGCGCGTTCCCACTTCGGTCCTTCCTCCCCGGCCCACACCGCCAGGGTCCCCACCCCGGCCCGACGTCCCTCTGCTTGCTGGCTCATCTCGACTCCTTCTGCGGTCCGCTCGTTCATGTCTGTTTGATGATGGCACGTGCGACCAAACTCGGTCACGCCGTGCGGCACATGATACACGAGATCGGCCCAATCGCGCGACGTGCGCACGGTCGCAGTGGGATCTATCTCAATTTGGGGGCGATGACAGGCTGCCTGTGGGTTCGCACGCCCTCGTGCGAACCGCTTCGCAGCCGGGTCTGTCCGGCCGTTCGCACGCCCTACGTGCGAACTGAGCAGACGTCTGCCCCGAATCTGCAGGATGTACCCTCGCGGCGGCCTGGGTTCGTGCGCCGTCCCCAGCCGTGCTACACTGGACGCAACGCGTTCATTCCCATCGCTTTCATTGCTCAAGGATGAGGGAACAACCCATGAAACAAGTGCCGCAAATCACGGCTGAGGCCGCCGCCGCGCTGGTCAAATCAGGCGATACGCTCCTGGTGGGCGGCTTCGGCATGACGGGCAATCCGGTGCATCTGCTCCGCGCTGTACGCCGGCGTACCGCGACCTGACCTACATCGCCAACAACGTGGGTGAAGCCGGGCTGGGTGGCGGGCGGCTCCTGCGCAACGGGCAGATCGGAAAGCCATCGGCTCGTACTTCACCAGCAACCGCGAGGCGGTGGAGGCGGCCAATCCGGGGCGATGGCGGTGGAGCTGCTGCCCCAAGGCTCGCTGGCCGAGGCCATTCGCCGCGCCGGCGGCGGGCATCGGCGGCTTCTTCACGCCGACATCGGCGGCACGCTCCTGGCCGCGGACCGCGAGACCAGGCTCATCGACGGCGTGGAGCAGGTCTTTCAGCCTGCGCTGCGGGGCAACGTGGCCTTCATCCGCGCCTGGCAGGCCGACACCGCGGGCAACCTGATCTACCGCATGACCGAGCAGAACTTCAACCGGGCCATGGCCACCGCCGCCGATCTGGTCATCGCCGAGGCGGAGTTCATCGTGCCGGTGGGCGCGCTGGACCCCAACACCATCCACACGCCGGGTTGCTACGTGGACTATCTCGTCCAGGCCCACACGACGCTGGACGATTTGGGCTCGTCGGCGTCGGTGGCGGGGAGCAGCAAGAAAGTGGACGACGCGCGCATGAACATGGCCCGCCGTGCCCTGGCCGAACTGCGCGCCGGCGACGTGGTCAACCTGGGCATCGGCATTCCCACCCTGGTGGCCGATCTCATCACGCCGGCGCACGGCATCATCATGCACACGGAGAACGGCATGCTGGGCGTGGGCCCGTCGCCCGAAGACGGCGGCGCACTGGACTATCCGGTCAACGCGGGCAAAATCCCGGTCACGGCGCTGCCGGGCAGCAGCTACTTCGACAGCGCGGACTCGTTCGCCATGATCCGCGGCGGCCATGTGGATGTGGCCATCATGGGCGGGCTGGAGGTGGACGAAGCCGCCAATCTGGCCAATTGGGCGGTGCCGGGCAAACCGTTGCTGGGCGTGGGCGGGGCCATGGATCTCGCGTCCGGGGCCAAGCGCCTCCTCATCACCATGACCCACACCAACCGCGACGGCTCGTCCAAGATCGTGCCCGCGTGCACCTTGCCGCTCACCGCACGCAACGCAGTCGACACGGTCATCACCGACCTGGCGGTCTTCAAGTACCCCGGCGGGCGCCTCACGCTGGTCGACCTGCTCCCCGGCGCGACATTGGACGAGGTCAAGGCCAACACGGCGGCGGCATTCGCGGTCGCACGGGAATAAACGAGGCGCACTTCCCGGCAGCGCTCGGGCGATCTGGCGCAAGCGGCGTGTCACGACGGGCTTCCGGAAAGTGCACAGCCGGCTCTGCATTAGACCTGCCGCGCGGCGATCGGCTTATCAATTCTCTCGTTGTGGGTTAGAATGCCCTGACGATTTCAAACAGAGCGAACTTTTCCCGCGAGAGAACGGCAAACATCATGCGGCACTTTGACCCACAGCACATCCCGAATCTGCGGCGCGTCTTCCCGGCCGTGGCGCTCTGCCTGGGCGCAATCGCCTTGGCCCTGATCTGCGGCGCATCGGTGGTCCGCGGCCGCGCAGTGAGCCGGGCCCCGGCGCCGCAACGGATACGACCGCACCGGAAACGGGCGTGGTGCGCGTGCTGGGAACGCTCACAACGACGGCGGGCCTGCCGGCCACGCTCACCTTGCGCGCTTCTCGACGTCACCGGCGCTGACCACGACGCCCGCAAGCTGGGTGCCGGTCTCCGGCCAGCTGCTGGGCGCCGCTCGTGGATGACGCATCCGCGCCCCATGACCTACACGCTCAACCTACCGATCAAGCCCACCAGCGCGCTTGTGGATCTGCGCAGCGTCAGCGCGGGCACGGACGGCAGCGGCGTGCAGATCTTCAGGCGGTGGCGTCACCGCCGTTGCTGGGCGACGGCTACCTGCAACTCTTCGAGCGGCGCAGCGGCTCCGTTCGCTGGCGCGGTCCGTGGACACGGGGCGTATCATCTCCGGCACTGCGCTCATCTTCGCCGAGGGCGGCGCGGCCGGCTGTCTTCCCCACGGACGCAGAGCGCGGACGGCCTCTTCTTCAGCGCGGATGACGGCTTGGCCACCGATCCCGCCGGGCTATGCGCTGGCCACATTCGACGCCGACGGTGACGGTGACTGACCATCACCGCCGTCATGCCGCTGCACACGAAGCCGGCGACCACGCCCGTTGACTTCGCGGCCCTGCCCATGGCCGGCACGTTCGACGCACTGGTGGAGCATCTGCTCGCCAACACCGACCCCGCGGACGACGGCGTTGATTGGGCCGCATTGGCCCTGCGCGCGTGCGTCCGGAGATTGAGGCGGCTGCGGCCGCAGTCGCGGCCGACGGCGATGAGGCCGCGTACTTCAACGCGCTGGCCGACTTTGCCCAGGCTGCGGGCGACGGTCTCGTCACGGTGACGCCGGCGGACGACGCCACCCCGACCGTGGCCCAGGCCAACGCCGTGCGTCAGGAAGCGGACCAGGGCACGCTGGGCGTGGACATTATGGTCGAACTGGACGACGGGCGCATTGTCGTCGTCTACGTGGCGCCCGGTTCCCAGGCTGCGTGCGGGCGTCAAGCCGGGGATGGACCTGCGCGCGGTGGACGGGACGCCGGTGGCGGATGCCCCGGCCGCCGTCCGACCTGCCCGGTTTCCCCGGCACGGACGCAAGCCACCCGGCGGGTGCAGGTGGCCAACCTGTTGCGTGCGCCCTTGGACGCCGGGGTGACGCTGGACCTGGCGGCGCCGAGCTGGTGCGGCACCAACGGGTGACGCTGACTGCAGGCCAATGCCCGTCGCGGCGTAGCTTCGGCGTGGCGGCCAGCCCATGCCCGCGAGCTGTCGCTTTCTCAACAATGTGGGCTATCTGGCCGTCGCCGATTTGACCGCACCGCGCTGTTGACCGCGTCGGTCGACGACTTCGTGACGCAACTTAACGCGCGCCGGGGCGAAGGCGTGGTGCTGGACCTGCGGGGCAACGCTGGCGGCTCCCTGGCGGCCATGCTCACCGTGGCGGCCTACTTTTACGGCCCAGACGCGCCGCTGGCAGCCGGCACGGTGCAGGTGCAACGTTTCGACCCGGCGTCGGGCACATGGCGAACCGCGCCATTAGGCGCGCGGCGCGCTGACAGGACCGGCGCGGTCGCCACCTTCACCGGGCCGCTGGCCGTGCTGGTGGACGACGCCTGTGCCGGCGCGTGCGAACTGCTGGCCGCACTCCTGCAGAGCAGCGGCCGCGGCACCATTGTGGCCCAGACCGGGACCGCGGGCGTCGCCGGGGAGCGCGCCGACGTCCTGTTGCCAGCGGCATCGTCTTCACCTACCCGCGGAAAACGCTACGCCGTCGGCGCACCGTTGGCGGACGGCGCCATTCACTGGCGCGGGGGTGGCGCCCGACGTGCGTGCCACATCACCCAGGAGAGCGAAACGGCCAAGAGCACGGGCAACGATCCGCTGCTGTACGCGGCGCTCGACTATCTGACGCTGGTGCAGTTGGAGCCGGTGCCGGTGACCTTCGACTTCGTGGGCGTCACGTCGGTGGGAGCCGCGGCTGGCATATGACGAGGCGTAATCGCGCCAGTTGCGCCGGGCCGACGGCACGGGTCTCACCGTGATCCCGCAGCAGGGAGATGATGTGGCCGCGGCCGTGGCCGAGTTCGTGGGCAACTTCCAGGGCGAGGCCGCTGAGTTGGAGACGCTGACCTACGGCGAGCGCACGTGGACGCTCTTCGGCGGGACGCTCTTCGGCCAGGATGTGCGCATCGCCGGCACGGTGGAGGCTGGCGACACGCTGCTGGCCGTCCTCTTCGTCACCAATCCGGCCCAGGTGGAGCAACTGACCGACAAGGTGCTGCTGCCCTTCCTGGAGAACTTCGCGCTCGATCTCTCAGTCGGTCTCTGACGGAGGGCCGGCGTGGGCATCGGCAGGATCTGCAGAGAGACGCCGCTGGAGCGTGCGCGCCATCCCCAGCAGGATGCCGGTCTCCCGCTGGGAGAGGCGGGCGCGGTAAACCAGTTGGCGCACGGTGCGCATAAGCGCCTCCGGGCTGTAGCGGATGTAGCCGGCGTCGGTCAACAGGGATTCGGTCGCGGCGAAGAGCCGTTCCAGATCCGCCTGTGTCGCCGCGGGATCGGTCGTGTCGGCGGCGGCGGATGGCGGCGGTGTGGAGGTGGTCGGGGCGCTCTGGCGTATTTCATACAGAAAGAGCAGCACGGACTGGGCTAGATTGAGCGCCGGATAGTCGGCCTCGGTGGGCAGCGACGCGATGAGGTGACAGCGGTCCAACGCTGCCCGGTCCAGGCCGTCGCCCTCGGTGCCGAAGAGCAACGCCACGGGTCCGTCCCCGGCGCGGGCATGGAGGCTCCGGGCCAGTGCGTGGATGTCGCGCGTGTGGGGCCGCTCGGGATGCGCCTGAGCCGCGGTGCCGACCACGTAGACCGCGTCGGCCAGCGCCTCGTCCAGTGACGGATGGATGGTCATGGCCGCCACCAGGTCATCGCACCGGTGCGCGTAACGCAGCAAGTCGGTGCGGGCGAACGGCGCCGGGTTCACCAGACGGAGCGTCGTGAAGCCGAAGTTGCGCATGGCCCGCACCACGGCGCCGATGTTGGCCGGGTTCTGCGGTTGGTCGAGAACGATAATCATATTGTATCGAAAGGAGACTTCATGGGTGCATTTTCACGTAGTTGGTCGTTGTTCAAATCCACCTGGCGGGTGCTCATGGCCGACAAGGAATTGTTGGTCTTCCCGTTTCTGGCCGCCCTGGTGACGTTGGTGACGTCGGTGACCATCTTCGGCGTCGGCATGGCCGCCATCGCCATGAACCCCGCGTTGGCGGACACCGTCTCCAACGCGGCCCAGTCCATGGACAACGGCGACGCTTCGCCCGCCACCACCGTGGCCTTTATCCTGCTTCTGTTCGTCTACTACCTGATCATGGCCTTCATCGCCAACTATTTTATGACCGGGCTGGCGGGCGCGGCGCTCATCCGCTTTGAGGGCGGCGACCCCACCTTCGGCGACGGCGTCCGCATCGCCAACAGCCGGCTGGGCGTCATCTTCGGCTTTTCGGCCGTCGCGGCGACGGTGGGCGTGCTGCTCAGCCTGTTGCGCAACCGGGGCGGCGAGGGCGGCAACACGGGCGGACGCATCCTGGCTGCGCTGGGCGGCACCGCCTGGAACATCGCCACCTTCCTGGTCATTCCCGTGATCGCGGCCCAAAAGGTCAACCCCATCGACGCCATCAAACGCAGCGCCGCCATGCTGCGCCACACCTGGGGCGAGCAGTTGGTGGGCGCGACCGGCATCGGCTTCATCTTCGGCATTCTCATCGTGCTGGCCGTCGTGCTCTTCGGCGCGCTGACGGTCATGCTCGGCTCGGCCACCGGCTCCGTCACCGCGGTCATCGTCATGATCGTGCTGGCCGTCATCGTCGTGGCGTTGCTGGCGGTCATCAACAGCACCTTGGGCGGCATCTACCGCGCTGCCGTCTACCACTACGCCGAGACCGGTGAAGTGGCCCAGCAATACACGCCCGAACTGATCGCCACTGCGTTCAAGACCAAGGGCAGCCCCGCGTAACGCTGTCTAGCGTCGTAGCACGCGGGCGTCGCCCTCGCGCCGGGTGATGCGGCGTGCGTCCATCTCCTCCAGCAGCGCCTGGGCGTACTTGCGACTGGTGTCGAACCGGTCGCGCACCTCCGCCAGCGTGACGGCGCCGTGCTCCTGAATGTGCGCGGTCACGCCGGCGACCATGGCGTCGAAGTCGTCCCCGCGCAGGAAGACGCCGCCGGGCAAGCGCACGAGCAGCCCCTGGTCCACCATCATCTCCAGCAGCGCCTCGTCGCCGTCGAGCAGCGCCAGCGTGTCGCCGGCATTGGGCGGCGCATACGGGGCCGCGGTATAGGCTGCCAGCACCCGGTCCACCTTGGCCTGCTGCGGCGGCGTGGGCGTCACGATGAAGTCGCCGCGCCATGCCAGCGCTTCGTCCGCGGCCACCGCGCCTTGGGCAACGGCCTGCTCCAGCAGCGCGTTGAAGACGCGCACGGGCAGCGGCCCGGAAGGGGTCTGCACGCGGCTGCGCAGTTCGCCGCGCGCCATGCCGCGGCGCAGCGGCTGGTCGCGGTGAAACGCGTCCAATTGCGCACTGAGCCGGTCCAGCATCTGGGCGTGCATGTCAACGCCCACCAGCAGCGGATCGCCATCGCCCAGGGGGACGACGGCGGCGCCGGCCAGCAGCGCGTCCAACGCCTCGTCGGCCACGGCGACGTCCAGCCCGCTTTGGCCGATGAGATCCCGCCGTGTGCTGAACGGTTGGCGTGCCAGCGTCTGTAAGAGGATTTCGTCGGGGGCGCCCCGGGCCAGCGTCTCCAGCCGGTCGATGACGCGGGTCGAAGCGTTTCCAGCGCCGCCGCGGATCGGGGCTCAGCACCGTGCCGCCGCCCAGGGTCATGCTGGGCGAAGGCTGGCGTAGAATGAAGCGGTCGCCCGCGGCGGTGACCACGGGGTGCGCCAGGCGCAGTTGCACCCAGCCCTGCTGTCCCGGCTCGATCACCTCCGCGCCGAGCACGCGCACGCGCGCCGCAACCTCGGTCGCGCCCACAAAGAAGTCGACCGCCTGGTTGTGGGCCAGCGGCTTGGGCGCAGCGGGCAGAAGGCGGAAGGCCGCGTCGATGAGCGTGGTGGGGTGGAGCGTGTCCGGCTTGACGACCACGTCGCCCCGGTGGATGTCGTCGGTGCTCACGCCGGTGAGGTTGATGGCCAGGCGGCTGCCGGGTTCGCCCTGTTGAATGGCCTGGTTGTGGCTTTGCAGACCCCGGATGCGTGCGCTGTGGCCCGCGGGCAGGATTTCCACCGCGTCGCCCACGGCAAAGTGGCCGTCGCTCAGCGTGCCGGTGACGATGGTGCCGAACCCGCTGAGGGTGAAGACTCGGTCAATGGGCAAACGCGGCCGCGCACGGTTGCGCCGCGGTGCGAGCCGGCCCAACGTGGCCGCCAGCGCGGTGCGCAGGTCGTCCAGCCCCGCCCCCGTGACGGCGCTGACGCGGATGACCGGTGCGTCCGCCAGGCGCGTCTCTTCGAGCAACTCGGCCACGTCCAGTTCCACCAGATCCAGCCACTCGGGGTCGTCGATCAGGTCCACCTTGGTGAGCGCGACCACGCCCGCGGGCACGCCCAGCAGGTCGAGGATGGCCAGGTGTTCCCGCGTCTGGGGCATGACGCCTTCGTCCGCGGCGATGACCAGCACGGCGGCGTCGATGCCGCCCACCCCGGCCAGCATGTTCTTGATGAAGTCGATGTGTCCGGGGACGTCTACGATGCCCACGGTTTCGTGGGCGGGCACGATGCCCACCGTTTCGTGGGTGTCGGCAGATTCTTGTTCAGCGAGAACGGGGAGGTCAATCCAGGCAAAGCCCAGGTCGATGGTCATGCCCCGGGCTTTTTCCTCGCGCAGGCGGTCGGGGTCAATGCCGCTCAGGGCGCGGACCAAGGTGGATTTGCCGTGGTCGACGTGGCCGGCGGTGCCGATGACGCGCATCTGGTTGCCTTAATTGTTGCGTGCTTGGCCGTTGGTGGGCGGCGCTTCGCCGCTGACGACGCCGGTGGTGCGGCGTTGGCCGGTCTGGCTGGCGTAGATCTCGGCGTTGCGCCGCTGTCGCTGCCAGTCTTCTTCCAGGCTGCGCAGCTTGTCGTCCCGCTCGCGCAGCGACGTCTGCATGCCGTCGATCCAGGATTGGGCGATGCCCAGGAAATAGTTGCCGTAGGTCTCTTGCAGCTTCCACACTTGCTGGATGAGCATGTCGTGGGCCTTGAGGTCGTGGACCAGCGGCGGGAACTTCTCGGTGATCTCGCGGTTGTACTTGTCCTGTTCGGCCCAGAGATGTTCCTGGCGCAGTTCGGCCTTGCGGCGCTTCTTCTCGAAGTCCTCGCGGAATTCGTCCATTTCGCGCCGGATGCGTTCTTCGGCCAGCCGCTGCAGTTCCTGGACCTGGCTCTGCTCGCGCAGGATCAGATCCTTGAATTCTTGCACTTCACCCACCGCCCGGCGCGCAATGTCGATCTGCTGGGCGAAGCTCTGCACCCGTTCGTACGCCTGGGTGACCATGCTTTTCTGTTCGGCGATGGTGTCTTTCCAGCGCTGGATGGCCTGGCCCTGCTCACTGGTCATGACCCGAATCTCTTCCATGAACTCGTGCTGCTCATCGCGCAGGACGTCCACGGTGGGCGGAATCTTTTCGACTTCGCTGCCGGTCTTGCGCACCGACTCTTCCAACACGGGGATGCGGCCTGAGACCGCTTCGATGCGCCGGAAGAGCTCCACGGTCTCCTGCTGCAACTGGGCGATGCGCTTGGTGTCGCTGGTGCGCTGCTCGGAGAGGAAGGGGATCTGCCGGGTGCGCTCCTCGATCTCCTTGGCCAGGCCGCCCAACTGGTTGCGCACGGCCATGACCAGTTCGCTGAGGCGGTCGTCCTCGGCCGCGCGCAGGTCGATGGCCTCCTCCAGCCGGCCGATGCGCGGCAGCTCGCGGCGCACTTCGGCAATCTCGCGGCTCAGCAGCTCGCGGTCACTGAGTCGGGCGCGCTCCAGGTCACGCTGGGCTTGGGTCCGCTCCTCTTCGTTGCGGTTGACCAGCGCGGAGATTTCCGTCTTGGTGTTCTGCAGCGCGTTCTCGATCTGGGTGAATTTGCCGAGCTGCGCATGGGTGCCGGCCAGCCTGCCCTCAAGCTCTTGAATGCGCCGCGCCTGCTCGATGATGTCGGCCGACTGGCTTTCGATGCGTTGCTGCAACCGGGCAATTTCCGCGCGGTCACGTCGGTGCTCTTCGTCCAGCCAGTTGACCATCTGCGCAAGTTGTGCGAGATCCATAGGTTTCCTGTTCCTTCCGGCGCGGGCCGCATCTCATCCGAATGCGCGCAACTCGCCGGTATTATAGCATCCATCAAAAGGCGCACAAAACCTTGGCGCTTTCTTCAGAACACATGTCCCATAAATCGGGGCACAGCCCGACTGCGGCACAAAGTTGACCGATGTTGAAACGGACTGTTACAATTTGATGCCTCTGGTGCAGCCACACTGTTCGGTTGCAACCGGCGCAACAGGCCCCATCCGGGTCGTCCGTTCCGTTCCAAACGCGTCGATTGAGAATCGTTCATGCGAATTGGTGTCGATACTCGGTTAATGTATCACCAGCCGGCGGGAATCAGCCGGTACACATGGCATCTGCTACATGCTATGGCGAATTTGGATACGACGGATGAGTTCATCATCTTCCAGCACCGCAAGCATCGCACGCCGCTGATCGAACAGGCGAATTTCAGGCGGGCTACGCTCTTTGCCCCGGTTCACAGCCGCCTGGAACAGTACATCCTACCGGCTGAGCTTTTGCGTTTTCCCCTAGACCTCATCCACAGCACAGATTTCATTCCACCACTTCATTCAAACGTTCCCGCCGTCGTCACCGTTCACGATCTGGCGTTTCTGCACTGGCCCCACTTCCTGACGGCCACCAGCGCCGCCTACTACGGCCAGATCGACCGCGCCGTCCATCATGCACGCCACATCATCGTGCCCAGCGAAAGCACCAAACACGATCTGGTCGGCCAGATGGGCGCACCCGACGCCAAAGTCAGTGTCATCTACGAGGCCGCGGATCCGCGCTTTCGCCCCCTGCCTGTGGACGAGACGCGGCGGGCCGTCACCGCAAAATTCGGCATTCCCGATTCGTACGTCTTCTTTGTCAGCACGATTGAACCGCGCAAGAACGTCAACGGGCTTCTGGAAGCCTTCCGGATTCTCATCGACCGGTACAATGTCCAGGAGACGGGGCTGGTCCTGGCCGGCAGCAAAGGCTGGCTCTACGAGGAAACCATGGACCTGGTCAACCGGCTCAACTTGGCCGATCGCACCTTCTTCCTGGGCCGTGTCTCCGACGAGGACCTGCATCAACTCTACGTGGGCGCCCGCTGTCACATCCACCCGGCGCTCTACGAGGGCTTCGGCCTGCCGCCGCTGGAGGCCATGGCCTGCGGCACGCCCACCATCGTCAGCAACACCGGCAGCCTGCCCGAAGTCGTCAACGATGCCGCGCTGCTGGTCGCGCCGCGCGATCACGAGGAGATCGCGGTGGCCATGCACCGGCTGCTGACCGATGACGCGCTGCATGCCGAACTACGCCGCAAGGGTCTGCATCAGGCGACCTTTTTCAGTTGGGATCGCGCGGCCGAGCAAACGTTGGACGTCTATCGTGCCGTGGCGGCCACGCCGGCGCAGGTGGCCAAGCCCAATTCGACGCCCAGCCGCCAGACGATTCCGTGACTGTCCATTGGGGAGTTGCGGATCACCCGTTCTGCTGACAAGTTCTGTTGACGACAGTGCGACCATCCATCCTGCCCAGCTGCATAGTTTGCGTCCCTGAATTGGAACGTCCATGAACCTGCTCATGCTGACTCCCCAGTTGCCGCACCCGCCGCGCCAGGGGACGACGATCCGAAACTTCAACCTGATCAAGGAGCTGGCCGCGCGCCACACCATCGACTTGATCTCGTTCCTGGCGCCGGGCGAATATCTGGACGGGGACAATCCGCTGTTGGACCTGTGCCGCCGCGTGCACACGGTGCCGCAGCCGGTGCGCACGCTTCACCGCCGCGGCTTTGACACGCTCACCACGCGCCTGCCCGACATGGCGCTGCGTCTCAACAGCCCGGCCATGAACGAGGTCGTGGCCGAATATGTGCGCAATCACCACTACGACATCGTCCAAAACGAGGGCATCGAGACGAGCCAGTACGCCTATCTGGCCCGGGCGGCGGCGGCCCATCACGGGCGCGAGTTGCGCTGGGTCTTCGACAACCACAACTGTGAATACCTGCTGCAGAAGCGCAATGCCCTGACCGACGTGCGTACGCCGCGGCGGTGGATTGCGGCCGGCTACAGCATGGTGCAGTGGCAGAAGTTGGTGCGCTACGAGGCCACGGTCTGCCGCAACGCCGATGCCACCGTGGCCGTCTCCGTTGCCGACGCGGCCGCGCTGCGTGAGTTGACGCCCGGCCTGGACGTGACCGTCGTCTCCAATGGCATCGATCTTGACGGCTACACCGTGGCGCCGGACCGGCGTCCGCCTGCGCCGATCTTGGTCTTCACCGGCAAGATGGACTACCGGCCCAACGTGGATGCGGTGCTCTGGTTTGTCGAAGAGGTGCTGCCCCTGGTGACGGCAACGCGGCCGGACATCTGCTTCCAGATCGTGGGCATGAATCCCCACGACCGTCTGGACGTGCTGCGTGACCATCCCAACGTGGAGATTACAGGCGCGGTGACCGATACGCGGCCCTACA
>JAWKOK010000087.1:0-20860 GCA_041391205.1 Caldilineaceae bacterium | reverse complement strand
CCCTCTGCAACTGTTCGACGCGCCGGAACACTTCGCCCACGACAACGAATGGTACCGGGGCGGCGTCAACTGGCAGACGCTGGGCTGCCGGCTCTACACGCCCGAAGACTGCGACGAGCCCAGCTATCGCATGCCCATGAAGACCCTGATCGGCTACATGTCCAATCTCATCGAAACCATGATGAATGCCCAGGAGGCTGCCCACCGTGGCGCACCGGCCGACCGCGCGCGCACCATCGACATCTCCAATTGCTGCGTGAGTTCCACCGACTTCGACATTCAGCTTGACCCGCCGGGTGAGACCTATCTCAAGTTGGTGGCTGCCGGGCGCACGGCCGCGCAGGCCTATCTGGCTGCGTACAAACCACCGTCCCCAAACAACAGCTCTAGAAGCGAGGCTCCACCATGAGTAACGGACGCCGTCACGACCGCGCGGACGAACTCGGCTACATCTTCGCTGCGGCCGACCGCGTCATCGGCAACGCCACGTTGACGGTCAATTTCCGGCCCAAGCCCACGGAAGAACACTACGACCCGGAGCGCATGCACCTGCCCGGCGTCACGCTGACCGGCGACGTGCGCCGGTTGGCCGTCCAGCACCCGTGGCATGATCGCAGCGATTGGCACATCGCCCCCGGCGCCATCGACATCGTCGACCGCAAGCAGAAAGTGGTCGAAGCGTTCTCCTTTGGCGGCACGCTGCACGTGGAAAACGGCGCTCAGGCAACCACGTGCACGTTGCAGTCACCGGCGCCCATCTTCGAAGTGAACACGGCCATTCACACCGGCGCAGTGGACGCGGTGAGCATCTTTGTGGAAGAGGTGGAGATGCTCTTCGCGCGGGCGCGCGCCGGGTGGCACGGCAACGACGCCGGCTTCATGCGCAATCTGGCCACGCTCGACCCCGAGCTGCTCTACGCGTCTTGCCGCCAGGCCGTGCGTGCCCATCTCAAGGCCCAGCCGGAACATCTTCGCCTCACCCGTTACCGGGGCACGCTGCATCTGTTGCGGCTGATGGAGGTGGAAGATCCCGTGCCCAGTTACGTGACGCCCCTGGCCGAGATGCTGCGCCCGGAGAAGGCGGCGGTCTGATGCATGGTGTGGCTGACCGTAACTTATGACGGAGATGAACGTCATGATCTGACGCACGTCCTTACGATGTGCATTGACCATGATCGACTCGGCCTCCCTTCGCCGCCCACATCGCCTCCCCGAGGTCCTGGGTCCCGGTTCCCGCCGAGTCCGCAACATGCGCCGTCACGAGCATTCTCAATTCTTCTCCGTCGCCTTGGCCGTCGGCATCATCAGCGTCATCGCCTTCACGTTGCTGGCAGCCGCCGTCTGTTGAAACGATCTGACCGCTTGGTCAACACGCCGGGGCTTCCCGGAAGGGGAAACCGAGTTCATCGTCTTCCGCAGAACGTCCAGCCCTTCCGGGAAGCCGCGCACATTTACCGCATTTTCCTCGTTGGACACCGGCACGGCACTTCTGTACAATCCAACGCACAGGGTCCGTTTCCAGCACCACTGCACTCAACGCCAAAGCGACGCCGCGCAAGACCGCCGGACGTTGCTTGCCGGCACGCCCATCTGTCGGCCCCACCCAAAGGAGACGACGCCATGCAACCGCGCCCGCTGCGCACCACTGTGATCGGCAGCTACCCGTTTCCCTCATGGCTCACCTACTGCAGCATGCACCTGGACGCATTCGGCGCGGCTGAAGTCGACGAGATGATCGACGACGCGGTGGTCAACGCCATCCATGACCAGGTGACCGCCAGCCTGGACGTCATCACCGACGGCGAGCAGACCCGGCTCGACTTCAACCTCTCGTTCTACGGCTACCTGACCGGCATCGCCCACGAAGAGAAGTCGCCCCGCATCTTCGGCCCGCCCGCCCACGACCAGCGGGGCAAACACGCCATCGTGGACGCCATCACCACACCGGACGGGCTGGGCGCGGTGGCGGAGTTCCAGCGGCTGCGGCGGCTGGCCCCCGCCGGGCCGACGCTCAAGGCCAGCATCCCCGGTCCGTACACGCTCAGCGGCCGCCTGACCCCCAACGCCGACTATCCCGACCGCTACGCCGTCACCGAAGCGCTGCTGCCCATCGTGCAGCGTGAACTCATTGCGCTGGTGGAAGCGGGCTGCACCGAGATCACCGTGGACGAGCCGTCCATGAGTTGCTACGCCTACCGGGAAGACCCGGAGCGTTTTGTGGACATCTTCAACCGCACCGTCGCGCCGGTGGTGGACAAATGTCGCCTCTCCACCCATCTCTGCTTCGGCAACTTCAAAGGGCACGCCGTGGGCCCGCGCCGGTATGCGCCCATGTTCCCCGCCTTCCTCAACATGCACGTGGACGAAATTCACGTGGAGATGGCCGGCCGCGAGTTCGCCGAAATCGAGATCATCGGCGCCATCGCCGAACAGCGGGACGTGGCCGTGGGCATCATCGACGTCAAGAGCTACTACATCGAGACGCCCGACGACGTGGCCGACCGCGTCCGCCTCTGCCTGCAACACGCGCCCGCGGCGCGCCTGGCCTTCGCCCCCGACTGCGGCCTCAGCCAGACCGCCCGCTGGGCCGCGCGCCGCAAGCTGAACAACATGGTCGCAGGGGTCGTGCGCGTGCGGGACGAGTTGGGGTTGTAGGGTTTTGAGGTGGTGGGGTTTTGGGGCGCGCCACGCTTTCCCCAACACTCCAACAGAATTGACCCACAAGCACCCCAATCAAAAAATTATTAATTGAGAATTTACCATTCACAAATTAAATATTCCCATGTTCCTCATCCTCGGTTCCACCACCGTTGACCTGCTCCTCACCGGCATGGAGCATCTGCCGGCCCTGGGCGCGGACGAGTTCGCCCAGGACAATCTCGTCTTCACCAGCCGTCCGCTGCGCATGACCATCGGCGGCAACGGGGCCAACAGCGCGTACGTGCTGGGCCGGCTGGCCGCCGCAACGCCGCGCACGGTGCGCCTGGCCTCGGCCGTGGGCGCGGACGAACTGGGCACGCTCATGCGGGGCTGGCTCAATGCGGCGGGCGTGGACACGAGCACCCTGCCCACGCGGGAGGACGCCGGCACCTCCACCACGACCATCGCCATGGACGCCGCCTTTCATCGCGCGTCGTTCCACCACGCCGGCGCGTACGCCGCGTTCACCGCAGCCGATCTGCCGCCGGACTGGACGGACGCAACGCGCTTCCTGCTGCTGACGAGCTACCCGTTGCTCACGGGCCTGCGCGCCGACTATGCCGCCATCCTCGCCGCCGCCCGCGCCGCGGGCATCACCACCGTGGTGGACATCGGCCCGGCCATCGGCACGCCTGCCACGGTGGCGGAACTGGCGCCGCTCGCGCCGTACGTTGACTACTTGGTCACCAACGAACACGAACTGTCGGTCTGCTGCGGCACGGAGAAGGTACCGGCCGCGCTGCGGCGGCTCGACGGGGCCGGCTTTGGCACGGTGCTGCTCAAGCTCGGCGCGGCGGGGACATTGGTGCGGCAGGGCACCATGCAGATGCGCGTGCCCGGTCTCGACGTGACGGCCCAGAGCACGGTGGAGCGGGCGACGCCTTCAACGCCGGGCTGCTCATGGCGCTGGCCCAAGGGAATCGACCCCGTCCAGGCCGTGCGCCATGCCAATGTGACTGCGGCGCTGGTGGTCGCTGCGCCCCGGGGCGTGCTCGACAGCCCCACGTGGGCGCAGGTGCAAGCGGCGGTTTGAGCGATAATTGAACAACCACATCAGCCACGGATGGACACAGATGAACACAGATAAGGCACATCCTTGCATCGAAGAAGTGATTGAGATCGAGGCGTTCTTCGCCGATTGGATCGCCGGGCGGCTGCCCAAGACCACGGACGCGTTTGCGCGCTTCAACGACGTGCTTGCGGAGGCATTTGTGCTCATCGGTCCCGACGGCCGCGAGATCACGCGGGCGGCGTTGGTGGACTACTTCTTCACCAGCCACGGCGCCGACCCCACCATCGAGCGCTGGGTGGAGGATCCCCAGGTGCGCCATGCGACGGACACATTCTGCGTCGTCACCTATGTGGAGGGGCAGACGGGCGCGCGCCGCACGGCCACGAGCACCATCTCCGTGCTCTTCACGCCGGATGCCGCTGCGCCAATGGCGTGCGCTGGCTGCACATCCACGAGACGCCCGCTGGTGGCGGCCGGCGTGACGCGCCGCCCATTTCCCCCAGATCATCCTGCTCAACGGTGCGTCCAGCGCGGGCAAGACGACGTTGGGGCGCGCGCTCCAAGCCCACCTGCCGCATCCATATTTCTACTTTTCCTCGGATCAACTGGTCGAGGCACAGGTGCTGCCTGCGGTCGACCGGCAGGCGGACGCGGGGCCATGGGCCTGGCGCACGGTGCGGCCCCGCTTTTTCGACGGCTTTCACCGCTGCATCGCGGCGCTGGCGCGGCCGGCAACCCGCTGATCGTGGAGCACGTGCTGGAGCGTCAAGCGTGGTGCGGCGCGTTGGTGCGACTGCTGGCGCCGTTCGACGTCTTCTTCGTGGGCGTCCACTGTCCCCTGGACGAGTTGGAGCGTCGCGAACGCCTGCGCGGCGACCGCCAACCCGGCGAGGGCCGCGCCCATCTCGCAGACGGCGTGCACACGTGGGGGCCGTACGACTTCACGGTGGATACGGCGGCGCTCACACCGGCGGCGAACGCTGCGCGTATTGGCGGCGCTGCCCTCACGCCCGCAACCCAGCGTCTTCCGGCAGATGTTGGCCGGGCTGTAATTACGCACATGGGCGCGCCGGCGATGGGCGTGAATGGGGAGATGCGGCGAAAACCGGGCCTACGGATCGATGTCGCGCCGCAGCAGGTCGAGCACATAGTCGAGGAAGCGGGGCACGTCGACGTCGACAGCAGCGCGCAGAGGGGCACCGCCGCTCTCCACCGGGCGGATGCGGCCGGCGCTGGGCGGCGCGGTGTCGACTTGACATTGCACGGGGCGCACGCTGACCAGGTCGGGCGCGCCCAGGTAGCCCGTGGCCAGGGTGTCCCACATGTGGTAGATGTAGGCATAGGCTGGAATTGCGCCCACGGTCATGGCCCAACATTGCCCGGCGAAGTCCGACAGGCTGTGGGCGCGCTGCCGGGCCAGCCGCTCCAACCACGCCATGGTGACGGGCACATGGTTGGTCACGTCCAGCGGGAAAAGCGTGATCGGCGCGCCGGACGCCAACAGCGCCTGGGTGGCGTCGGGGTCCCAATACGCGTTCCACTCCGCGCTGCCGTCGTGTTCGTAGTCGTGGACATTGCCCTCCACATGCAGCGCGCCGCCCATCCACACCACCTCGCGCACCTTGGCGGGCAGGGTCGGGTCCAAGGCGAACGCGGCGGCCAGATTCGTGGCGGGGCCGGTGATGAGCACGGTGACTGGATCGGCCGCGGCGGCGAGCTTTTCGGCCAGGAAGAGGTGGCCGGGTGCCGCCACGGGTGCGACCAGCGGCGTGGACGGCTCGTTGAGAATGGGCAGCGCGTCCACCGCATAGGGCTGGGCGCGCCACGCGCGCGGAAACGGATTGGCGCCGCGCAATGTGCCCGCGGCCACGGGAATGTCGGTCCGGCCGAAACGGCGCAGGATCTTCTGCGTCGCGGAGAGCGCCGGACGCAGATACGAGTCGGCCGGCGTCACCACCACGCCCCGAAGGTCCACATGCTCCATGGCCAGCAACATGGCCAGGGAGATGAGATCGTCGATGCCGCCGTCGTGGTCGAAGAGCACGTGCATGGAAGCGTTCCTTTCGCAGGTCAAGCGCCGGTGGGTGAGCCGGGGAGCGGTGCGGCGGCCACCTCCGCCAGCACGCCGTCAACAAAATTCTGCATACGCGCAAAGTGGGATCCTTGCCAGAAGACCTGGCCGCACACGGCGCAGCGCTGGAAGTTCTCGTAGTAGAGCTTGGTCTTGGGTTCCAGTTGGGGCATGACCTCCGCCTTGGCCACCGGCGTGAGCAGCCCGTTGCAGCGCGCACAACGGGTCCACGGCGCGACCAGGGGCGCGAGGGCATAGCGGCGCATGACGTCCAGCAGTTGCCGTCGGAGCCGCGTGTCGCGCACCCAGTGGCCGTAGACGACGATCCTGCGCTTGAGCAGCCCTCGATCCCGGGTCAACAACACCCGCTGCTCGGCCGCGGCAATGGCCGCCAGAAGATCGTCGTCGTAGTCGTTGCGGTAGAGCGTGTCGAAGCCGAAGAGGCGCAAGTGGGCTGCCAGCCGGCCCAGGTGCGTGTCGAGCACGAAGCGCGGCGGTCGAGGCAGAGCCGGTCGCACGGGCGGCAGCAGGTGCGCGAGCGGCGAATCCGCGCCCAAGTCCAGTCTGCTGTAGACGTGGACGCGCTCGCCGCCCCAGAGCCGGTGGTCCAGCGTCACACCGTGGCCGTTGACCGTCACCGCGTCCACCTCGGTGTGGGGCACGCCCAGCGCCTCCACGGGATGTTTGACCGGCGCGCACTCCACCAGCGGGAACGGCACAGCCGCGCCGCGCTGCTGCGGCAGCAGGAAGACATGGAGATCGGGCGAGAAGTGGAGTGTCACCGGTTGCATACACGAAATTGTACCTGAGCAAGGCCCAACCAGCCAGAGGCAGGCCGGCCGAAATCCGGCGGTTCGCTGCCGCCGCGTCCGTTCCGTGTCCCGTCCGTTCGATCATCACACGAGGAGGTTTTGATGGTGCAACGCATTCTCTCAACAGATGGACTGACGTTCAGCGTGGAGACGTTCGACCTGCCGCCGCTGGGCGCGCATGACGTGCGCGTGGCGGTGGAGTTCGCCGCGCCCAAACACGGCACCGAGACCAAGATCCTGACCGACAGCCCGTTCGTCCGCCACCTGTGGGACGACGAGCTGCGCATGTTTCTGCCGCGCGACGCGGCCACGCCGGCGCCCACGGCGCAGCCGCGCGCGGTGGGCAACACGGTGGTCGGCACGGTGACGGAGGTGGGTGCGGCGGTCACGCGGCTCACGCCGGGCACGCGAGTCTTCGGCTACGGGCCGCTGGCCGAGGCGCATCAGGCCGCGGAAGAGCATTGGCACGCACTCGGCACGTTGACGCCCCAGGACGCGGTCTGTGTGGACCCGGGCCACGTGGCCTTCGTGGCCGTGCGCGACGGCAACATCCGCCTCGGCGATGACGTGGCGGTCTACGGGCTGGGCGCCATCGGCCTGCTCACGGTGCAGGCGGCTCGTGCGGCAGGGGCGCGGCGCGTGCTGGCGGTGGACCCGGTGGCGGCGCGGCGGGAGGTAGCCCTGGCCCACGGCGCGGACGCGGCCTTCGACCCCCAAGCGGTGGATGTGGGTCTGGCCGTCAAGGAGGCCACGGGCCGGGCGGGCGTGGACGTGGCCGTGGAGACGTCGGGCAACAGTCGCGCGCTGCACCAGGCGATCCGCTGCGTGCGCCAGTGCGGCACGGTGGTCCACGTGCCGTTTGGGCCCCACGGCGCGGTCCATCTCAACATGGACGAGGAGTTTCACCACAACCGCATCACCATCATCGGCAGCCAGGCGTCGGCCTACTGGCGCAACCCGGACCGGGATCACCCCCGTTGGACGCCGGCGCGGGCCTTCGCCGCCACCATCGACTGCTTCCGCCGCGGTCTGCTGACGGGCGTACCCATCGTCACGCCGATCGTGCCCTTCGCCGAGGCCATCCCCTCGCTGGCGCCGCCTTCACCGATCCCGGCCGCGCCATCAAACTGGGCGTGCGGATGAGCCAGAAGCAGTAGCCACGGATGAGTCCACTGCAAAAACAAGACCGAGCCACAGACGAACACAGATAAACACGGATTAAACAGCAAAAAGCCGAGAAATCGGCATGAAAGTTTGGGGATTTCGGGTGGTGGGACGGTAGAATCAAGGGAGAAAACATGCCTCGGTTTGGACACCACCGCTGACAGCGAGAACTCGTCTCAGCGGCTTTTGATTTGATAGTGCATATGCCTTGCGGAGGAGAAGAGATCGTGCGTGCAGTTGTCATTACAGGAGTGTCCACGCGCGTCGGCTACGACGCCGCCCGCTTCTTGGTGGCGCGGGCTATCACGTGTTCGGCAGCGTGCGCCGGGCCGAAGACGGGGAACGAGTGCGCAGCGAGTTGGGCGACGGGTTCACGCCGCTGCTCTTCGACGTGACCGATGAAGCCGCGGTGCACGCTGCCGCGGCGATGGTGGCCGACCAAGTGGGTGACGCCGGGCTGGCCGGGCTGGTGAACAACGCGGGCATGGCGGTCTCCGGACCGGCGCAGCACGTGGCGCTGGACGCATTTCGCCGCCAGTTGGAGGTCAACGTCATCGGCCTGATCGGCGTGACCCAGGCATTTCTGCCGCTGCTGGGGGCGCGACATCCGTGCCCGCATCCGCCGGGCCGCATCGTCAACATCGGCTCGGTGAGCGGGAGAGTCGGCTACCCGTTTTTGGGGCCCTATGTCGCGTCCAAGCACGCGGTGGAAGGCTTCTCGGACAGCTTGCGCCGGGAGCTCATGCTCTACGGCGTCGACGTAATCGTCATCGAGGCGGGCGCGGTGAAGACGGCGATCTGGGACAAGGAGCAGGAGCACGATCCGGCCCAGTTCGCGGCGACCGACTACTATCCCATGGTGCAGCACTCTGCGGGCATGACGGCCAAGCTGGCGCGCACGGCCATGCCCGTGGCCAAGATGACGGCGCTCATCGTCACTGCGCTGGAGACGCCCAGGCCCAAGGCCCGCTATGTGCTGCTGAAGCCCGACAGCCGCGTCACGGGCTGGTGGCTGGCGCGCTTCGCGCCCACGCGCTGGTTCGACGGGCAAGTGGCCAAGCTGCTGAATTTGCGACCGTCGGCGCTGCAAAAACAAAACAGAGCCACAGATAGACACAGATAAACACGGATTGAACAGCAAAAACACGGATCGCCATCTGATTGCCTAGCGAGAATTCGATCAGGGAGGCTTTCCGGCGACTCCATCGTGAAGTAGAATCAAGGTCAAGAGGAGAATCACGGCCAAGCAAATCTCAAGCAGTGTGAAGAAGGTGCGGGATCTCAAGCGCAAGAGCCGCACGCAGTATTCGGGGAAAGAGAAGAACCGGATCGTGTTGGACGGTTTGGGGGCGACGAGCGCGATTGGGGCAAAACCATGAACCGATCAAACCTGCAGCCGTTTCGGCAATTGGCCCTTTACGGCGTCCTTGTCCTCGTAATTTTCTGGATCTTGTTCCCACTCTGGTGGGCGATTGTCCTCTCCATCAAGCACCCGGCGGATTTCTTCACAGCCAAATTCCTGCCCTTCGTCCAGTTCTCCCCCACACTAGACCATTGGCGCTACGAATGGAATGCCTTCGACGATCCGGCCGGTATGGGCCGCAGTCTTCTGGGCAGTCTGCTCGTGGCGTCGGCCTCCACCGCTGCTGCCCTGGCTCTGGGCACCCCGGCTGCCTTTGCTGCGTCTCCGCCGCCGATGGGGCGAAGAGTTGTCTGGCTGCTCGGATTCTTCCTGCTGCCGCGCATCATTCCGCCAGTGATCGTCGCGCTTCCCTTCTCGCACCTCATGCGTTTGCTGCACCTGGGTGACACCTATCCGGCTCTGGTGATTGCGCACACGACCCTCTCCTTGCCCCTGGCGACTTAAGCCGCCTCTTACCGGCCATGGCAGACGTACCACCCGATCTGCTCGACGCAGCCCGGTCGATGGGTATTCCTGTTCGACGTTAAAAAATGGGATCATGGTACTTGCTTGCGCCGGTGCTGTCGGCGACGGCGATCCTCTGTTTTGCCTTGAGCTGGAACGAATTTCTTTGCCTTGATGAATGTACAGCAGCGAGTGCAAACGGTGACTCTGGCCGTGGCCAGCCTGCTGAACAAGGATGGCGTCGAGTGGTCCTACGTAGGCAGTCAGCCTGCGATGGTCACGCTGCCTCCCGTGGCCTTCGTACCTTCGCCCGGTCGCCAAGCATCGTGCGCGGTCTCACCTTCGGGCCATCCCATCCGAACCGGCGCAGTCTGACTGAGTATGACATTACCCCTAACATCTGCCGTGACGAGCGGAATTTTGACCCTATTTGGGATGCGGAACTGCCCACTTTGCAGGGAGGCATTTCAACGGGGATGTCACTCCCCACTGAAGAAACAAGCCTGCGACGCGAAGATGAATCACGGTCCTGCTCTGTTCTGCCTGTGCATACTGCGAGCGAGTGATTGTCGAGATGTTTGACGACGAGAGCCGCGGCATGGCAGTCTGCAAAGCTATGCATTTGCTTGTATTCGCGACGAGGGCCGAAGCTAGGACTGGGGTTAGCCAGACAGAAGAGGGGTCGCAGCCATCTTATGCTGGCCAGGACCCTGTGTTTGAATTGTATGATGCTAGAACACGTTAATTGGAGATACAACTAATTGGCGTCCCGCCTCGGAGTACATGCTAGCTCGTAAGTCAATTATCATCACTCTATTGAATGCGGACCTAACATGAACGCTTTCGCGAAGATACGTTCGATCGTCTCATCAAAAGGAAACTCATTGTAGTCTATTAAGACAAGCCACCATTCAGGATATCTCTTCTTGAAATCAGCAATCTCGGTCTGGATTTTTCACTTATGCATAACACCAAATTTTCGATAATTCTTGATTGAACAAAGCCCCCAGCATCCGATTCACGTAGCCGCCTGTGATATACAGACTGTTCTGGGCCTGTCAGCTTTGGATAACCACAACGTGAAACCATCACATAGTTCGATTCGTGAATTCTTGTGAAGTCCTCTATCTCGAAAGTCCTGCAATGCAGACGTCAGTCTCGACTTAACCTCTTTCATGATCAGTGGACGCGAAAAGTATAGTTGACGAAATCAGATGAGCCATCTACTGTGGTCGAAGGAATCGAGCACGTCGCGAACCCCATACAATGGGATACGCAATCTATCTAACTTTCTTGCCATAACCTTCCGGATCCACAAAATTCTGGTTGAGACGACGAACTTCTATCGCAATACGCTCATCGACTAAGAAATCGGGGGGAATATTACCATCCGGTTCGTATACAACATTTTCGAACCCTTGAGCTGCAAAGGTATCTTCATATGCTTTGCGTTCCGAATCGTCCATACGATTGTGCTGCTCTATCTTCCATTGTCAAGCCAGTGTCCGACCAGCTTTCGTTCTGTTCGCCATCATCAAGATGTGAACACCACCTATGCCAACTTCCGACCCTTCGCTTACTGAGGCTTCACCCATGAGTAGAATGCACAAGACCCAGCGCAACGAGGAGATCAAAGGTGACGCCCACCCAAGATTGATCACATCTCGACTCGCGACACCGATCTTCACGCCAGGCATCACGCTGCCGGCATCCAACGCTTACATAACAACGAAGACTGCATTCAGCGGTATTTGAACCACCATTTCAATATCTGCCGGTTTTACCGCAAGGTTCGCATCTTTTTCAAGACCTGTTCAGAACAATGTGAGGAAGTAGCACGGAGAGCGGTTACAGAATTGTGTGGTGTCGTGTCACAATAAACCAAAAAGCCAGCCCAACCTATCAAGGTTGAGCCGGCCGGCCTGCATCTCAGAGCAGGCGCATACGGGATTCGAACCCGTGTCTCTGCCTTGAGAGGGCAGTATCCTAGGCCACTAGACGAATGCGCCCCGATGGCAAACCAACAACTGGCCTGAAGGAGTCCCGATGATATGCCACGGGGGCGGAAATGTCAAGTTCAGGACGCGGTTTTGCGTGCACAACCGGCAACCGCTGCTATCATCGGGGCATGAAGAGGACACCCGCGAAGAGGACTATCTTGACGCGCTCGGTGCGCTTCGACGTCAGCACCGAGTTCCTGTTCGACCTGGTGCTGATCGAGTACGCGTCGCCACGGTTGCAGAAGCGCATTGCGGAGGATGGTCTGCCGCTCTAGTCACGGGCGCACGTGGGCGTGCGCACTCAACCAGGGCGCAGCGCCGGACCCAATCTCTCAATCTCCCCAATCTCTCTCCCCTTCTATGCCATACTGTCCCCCGCATCGTCCGACTCCCATGACGTGGGTTCAAATCCCGCCCGGGCAGGTGCGGCGCTCCGGCACACGACCACGCCCGGCTCATGAAGGAACAGGAGTGACACCGTGCTTCAGACACCTAAACAAGTGACGCGCGCCTGGATCGGGTGCTCCACAGCACATCAAGCAGCCGCGTACACCGGCGGCGAACCTAACAGCATCGCCGCGACTGGGCCGATCCCGCCATCCGCACCAAGGTGGCGCTGGCCTTTCCCGACATCTACGAACTGGGCGGTTTCAACAAGGCTGATGGTGCTCTACGACCTCATCAACCGGCGCAGATGACCCGCTGGTTTGAGTGGTCTACTGCCCGTGGCCCGACTTCGAGGCGTACATGCGCCGGGACGGTATCCCGCCTACGCGGCTGAGACGCTTCACCCGGTGACCGACTTCGACATCATCGGCTTCAGCCTGCCCTACGAACAGCTCTACACCACCGTGCTCACCATGCTCGACCTGACGGGCATCCCCTGCGCGGCCGACCGCAGCGGCGGACCATCCGCTGGTCATTGCGGGCGGGTCAGGCTGCTACAACCCGGAGCCCATGAGTCCGTTCTTTGATGCCATGGTGATTGGGGAAGGCGAAGAAGCGATTTTTGATGTGATCGCGGCGTACGAACGATGGCGCGAGGAATTAATAATTGAAAATTCTGAATTCATAATTATTAATTCGCCTCGGCGTCGGCTGTGGGAGATGCTGGCGGAGATTCCGGGTGTGTATGTGCCGCATTTTTATGATGTGAGCTATGCGGCGGATGGGACGATTGCGGCCATGATGCCCAACCATCCGGCCGCGCCGGCCGAGGTGCTCAAGCGCGTGGTGACGGTGATGCCGCCGCCGGTGACCAAGTTCATCGTGCCCAACATCAACGTGGTCCACAACCGGGCGGCCATCGAGATCATGCGCGGCTGCACGCGCGGCTGCCGCTTCTGCCAGGCCGGCATGATCTTCCGCCCGGTGCGCGAACGCACGCCCGACGAGGTGCTGGCCGCAGTGGACGCGATGATCGAGAATTGCGGCTTCGAGGAGGTGAGCTTCCTCAGCCTGAGCAGCTCCGATTATTCCTACGTGGAGGAACTGGTCCGGCGCACCATGGAGAAGCACGGCGCCAAGAAGCTGAGCATCGGCCTGCCCAGCCTGCGCATCGAAAGCTTCAGCGTGGGCCTCATGGAGCTGCTGGAACAGGGCCGCCGCCGCTCGGGCTTCACCTTTGCGCCCGAAGCCGCCACCGACCGCCTGCGCGACGTCATCAACAAGCCGATTGCGTCCGCCGAACTGCTGGCGACGGCCGAGGAGGTCTACAAGCGGGGCTGGACCACCATCAAGATGTACTTCATGATCGGCCACCCCACCCAAACGCTGGAGGATGTGCAGGCCATCGCCGATCTCGCCAAGGAAGTGCTGGCCGTGGGCCGACACGTGCTGGGCAAAAAGGCCAATGTGCGCATCGGCGTGAGCACGCTGGTGCCCAAGCCGCACACACCTTTCCAGTGGGTGCCCATGGAAGACGAGGCGGTGATCAACGAGCAGATTGCGCTCTTGCAGCGGGAGTTGGTCGGCCCGGGCATCCACTTCTCGTGGAACAATCCCGAGGAGACGCTGGTGGAGGCCTTCCTCACCCGGGGCGACCGGCGCGTGGCCGACGTGATCGAGCTGGCATGGCGCAAGGGGGCCAAGCTGGAAGGCTGGGGCGAGTACTAACCGCCAAGTGGCAGGCCGTGCTCGCCGAGCTGGGCATGGACATGGACCGGTACGCGGCGGGGCGCGCACGGTGGACGAGATCCCGCCGTGGGAGCATTTCGGCCGGGCTGAAGAAGCAGTTCCTGGTGGAGGAGTACGTCAACACCTACAAGGGCGGCGTGGTGGATGACTGCCGCGAGCACTGCTTCTCCGCGGGCATCTGGGCTATTTCAAGGAGCAGCGGCGGGACGCGCTCGACGACGCCTGGGGCTGCCCCAGCCTGTATGCAGTAAAGACGCCAGCCCGCGGGACATCACCCCCATCCCGCTCTATTTCAACGACGACATGTCGCCCGGAGTTGGTGGGGCAGTTTGACTCACCGGGTGCCGCAGAGAAGGTTTGGGACGGCGAAGACGATTGAGGAATGAAGATTGAAGATTGGACGCTGGACGGTTCAGGAGAATGCGCAGGCATCTGCTCGACCGGGGCTGGATCTGCCCCGATCCGTTCCAAATGCGGCGAACGCCGGCCTCTCCAATCTTCAGTCTTCAATCTTGCTTTACCGAGGCATCCATGACCGAAGAAACCCTTGATCCACCCCGCCAACGTGTACGCGTCACCTACGAAAAGGGCGAGGTGGTGAAGTTCATTTCCAACAACGATGAATCACGGCTGTGGGAGCGGACGCTGCGGCGCGCGGATCTGCCGCTGCTCTACAAGCAGGGCTTCAACCCGCAGCCGCACATGCAGTTCGCGGCGGCGCTGGGCGTGGGCATCACCGGCGTGCGCGAGCTCATCGACATCACCTTCAGCCCGCCGGTGCCGCTGGACGAACTGGCGGCGCGCATCCGGGCCAAGTGCCGCCGGGCGCGTCTTCTTGCACGCCGTGAGAGAGGTGCCGCTGGAAGACCGAGCCGCTCCAGGCCCACACCATCGGCGGACTATACCATCCTCATCTGCCGAGCCGGGACGAGAGATCCCTGCGGCGCTGCTGGAGAGGAGCGCATCGCCGTGTTCTGGCCACGGACGTCATCGAGCGGGAACGGGAGCGCAGGCACAAGTACACGTACAACCTGCGGCCGCTGGTCTTCGAGTTGACGTACCTGCTATGACGTGGCCAGTGAAGAGCACCGACCTTCCCTGCGCGTGCAGCAGCGTAACGGCGCCACCGGTCGCCCTGCCGGACGAGGTCGTGGATTGCTGGGCTTCGACGACGCCGCACGCTGCGCCGCGATCGTCTCTATTGACCCGAGCGACGAAGACCTGGCCGTCTTCGCCGCCTACCCGGTGGTGGAGCAGGAGGAGGTGGCCATCTCGTCGGCGAAGCCCAAGCGCAACCGGCGCCGGGGCAAAGCAAGCCCGCGCCCAAGCAACCCACCGGCCGCTCCATCAATGAACGCGCCAAGGATTACAATTCGCCTTGAGTGTGCCAAAAAGCGCAGCCACAGATGGACACAGATGAACACAGATAAAGCAAAGACACAGGTGTCTTGTACTTACCTGCAAATTCACGGTTAACACCGATGAAAACAGCAAACACTCACGTGTTTGCTGTTTAATCTGTGACCACACTGCAATAAACCACAGATGAACACAGATGGATTGTATCCGTCTGCCGATTCGTCTTCGCTAGGCACTGGATGGAGATCCGTGTTTTTGCTGTTTAATCCGTGTTTATCTGTGTCCATCTGTGGCTCGGTCTTGTTTTTTGCAGTGGACTCATCTGTGGCCATCTGTATTCTGTCTTCGAGCGCGGCGCGCTTTTGTTTGTGCAGATTGTCTAGTTTTCACCTGGCCGTTTCTTTGCAATCTATGCATTGGGCGTGACGAATCGCGCACCACGGCGCGCGCCGCCCTACACAGCCGGTCAACAACCACACACGCATGCTGGGACGCACGATGCAAGAGAGCAAGTCGTACTCATCACTGCTATCGTCTGACGCCATTGCCCGCCTGATCGACATTTTTCTGCCGGTGCGCCGTGCTCGGCGTGCTGCTGGTTGGAGCTGGCGTTGTTCTGCCGTTGCTGGGCGTGAGTCCGCTGGAAGCCTACGGCGCCAGCGTTCCAGGCTTCGGGCGTCTCCGGCCTGACGCAGACGGTGACCAAGGCGACGCCCCTGCTGCTGGTGGCATTGGGCATCTGCACGCCTTCCGCGGCGGCGTCATCAACATCGGTGGTGAGGGGTGATCATCGTGGGTGCGCTGGCCACGTCGGCTGCGGCGCTGGCGCTGCCGGAGATGAGCTGGTGGTTTCTGCTGCCGCTTTCCGCTGGCCGGAGCCGCAGGGGTGCGGTCTGGGCGGCATCGGCCGGCGTGCTCAAGGCGCGGCTGGGCGTCAACGAAATCCTCACCACGGTCATGCTCAACGTCATCGCGCTGCAACTCATGAACTTTCTCCTGCGCGGCCCCATGCTCTCCGACCCGGGAACAGATCGCAGCCGGCACCAACATTCCCAAAGTGCGGCCCTGCTCACCCAAGTGTGGCTGACGCCTGGTGCCGCGCACGCTCATGCACTCGGGCGATCCTGGCCGTGGTGCTGGCGGTGCTGGTTCACATCTTCTGTATGCACACCATCGGCTATCGCATCCGCGCCGTGGGTCTTAACCCCGACGCGTTGCGCTACGCCGGTATGCCCGTGCGCACGCTGTTGGCTTTGGCCATGATCTTGAGCGGCGCGCTCGCGGGGCTGGCCGGTGCGGTGGAAGTGACCGGCGTGCACCACCGCATGATCGAGGGGCTGTCCGGCGGCTACGGCTTCAGCGGCATCGTGGCCGCGCTTCGGCAAGTTGCATCCGCTGGGGGCGATTCCGCCTCGTTCCTCTTCGGCGCGCTGCTGGTGGGTGCGGACAAAATGCAGCGCACGGTGCAGGTACCCAGCGCGCTTATCATCGTGCTCCAGGGCCTGGTGGTGCTCTTCGTCGTCTCCAGCGACTACTACGTCCGCCGTCGCTCGCGCCGCCGCGTGGCCGACGACGCCGAACTGAGCGCTCCCATGGGCAACGCCGTCCACTTGAGCGAGGAGGTGGTGGGTGATTAGCGAATTGTTGACCCTCTCCGTGCTCGTGGGCATCGCCACCAGCGGCGTGCGGCTGGCCACGCCCTACCTGTTCGCCGCGCTGGGTGAGACCTTCGCCCAGCGTTCCGGCGTGCTCAACCTGGGCGTGGACGGCATGATGCTCATGGGCGCGTTCATGGCCTTCTTCGTCGTCTTCAACACGGAAAGCCTGTGGCTGGGCGTGGCCGCGGCCCTGCTGGTGGGCGCGCTCATGGGCCTGCTCATGGCGGTGGTCAGCGTGACGCTCAAGGCCGAGCAGGGCATCAGCGGCATCGGCCTCTACCTCTTCGGCCTGGGGCTGAGCAGCCTGCTCTTCAAGATGCTCATCGGCTCGGTGGAGAGCGTCTCGGGCTTTCCCAATCTGGCCATTCCCGGCCTGAGCCAGATCCCGATCATCGGCCCCATCTTCTTCAACCAGAACGCGCTGACCTATCTGGCCTATCTCATGGTGCCGGTGAGTTGGTTCGTCTTCCAGCGCACCACCTTCGGGCTGAAGATCCGGGCCGTGGGCCAGAACCCGGAAGCGGCCGACTCGCTGGGCGTGAGCGTCAACGGCGTGCGCTACGCGACGTTGATCATCGGCGGCGCCATGGCAGGCGTGGCCGGCGCGTCGCTGAGCATCGGGTTGCTCAACGTCTTTCAGGAGAACATGACCAATGGCCTGGGCTTCATCGCCGTGGCGCTGGTCTACTTCGGCGGCTGGCGGCCGGTGGGCGTGCTTGCGGGCGCGCTCCTCTTCAGCACGGTCAACGCGCTGCAACTCTGGATCCAGGTGCTGGGCCTGCCCATCCCGTCGGACCTGGCGGTGATGCTGCCCTACGTGCTGACCATCGTGGCGCTGGCCTTCGCCGTCAAACAAGTGCGTCAACCCGCCGCGCTCACCAAGCCGTACGAGCGCGGGGAGTAAAAAACAGGGGCCACAGATGGACACAGATGAACACAGATAAAAACACGAAATACGGTTTTTTTGCTGATTGCGGAGATGGCTTGAATTTCTCTGCTGATTCATTCGGCTGCTAAAAATCTTTGCTTAAACTTGTGTTTTTGCTGTTCAATCTGTGTTTATCTGTGTCCATCTGTGGCTAACTTTTTACCAGTGACAGATTCCATCCTAGAGGAGAACGAGAATGCGTCGATTGTTTGCACTGTTCAGTTTGATTGCCGTCATCGTCATGGTGATGGCGGCGTGCGCGAGCGCCGGTCGCGGCCCCCGCAGCCGAGGCTCGGCCGCCACCGAAGGCGGTGACGCCGCCGCGGAAGGCGCCCGCCGAACCGTTCCGCATCGCCATCGTCATGCCCAGCACCATCACCGACCTGGCGTGGAGCCAGTCCATGTACGACAGGTTGCTGGCCGTGCGGGAGGAGATGGGCGGCGAGAGCGCCATGGAGATCGCCTACTCCGAGAACATGTTCAACGTGGCCGACGCCGCCGCCGCCATCCGCGACTATGCGGCCGAGGCTTCGACCTGGTCATCGCCCACGGCACCCAGTACGGCAACTCCATGTTCGAAGTCGCCACCGACTTCCCGGAGACCGCCTTCGCCTGGGGCACCGCGGTGGACACGGGCGCGGATGAAGGCCACGAGAACATCTTCGCCTACGAGGCCAATGCCCAGGAGCGGCTACGTCAACGGCGTCATCGCCGCGCTGCTCAACCAGTCAGGCGTCATCGGCGTGGTCGGGCCGGTGGAAGCGGGCGACGCCAAGCTCTACATTGACGGCTTCGTCAACGGCGTGGAAGCCAATGCTTGGACATCGAGGTGAACATCTCCTACACCGGCTCGTTCGGCGACACGGCGCTGGCGGCGGAAAAGCGGCCAACACCCACATCGCGGAAGCGCGGACATCCTCACCGGCTCGGCGCAGCGAGCGGTAGGCGCGATCGGCGTGGCCAAGGAAGCGGGCGTGCCGTGGCTGGGCACCCAGAGCGACCAGTCCTCGCTGGCGCCGGATCTGGTGGTGGCCAATCAGGTCTACGACTGGAACGGCGTGCTCACCGACATGATCGCCAAGATCCAGGCCGGCGAACTGGGCGGCACCGCGTATGTGCTCACCCTGGAGAACGGCGGCCTCAAGGTGGTCTTCAACGACGGCTACGCCACACCGGACGACGTCAAGACCGCGGCCGAGGAAGCCATCCAAGGCGTCATCGACGGGTCGATCACGACGCTGTCCGAATAGGCAAAACGAACTTCCGGGGCATGCGAACTTCCCGGAAGGGGTCAGGCGCATTGAGACGATTCACACGCGCTGTGACCCCTTCCGGGAAGTTGGGTGCCCCGGAAGTGCGCTAGCCGGAATAGAAGGAAACAACGTTGTTCAACGCATTGCTGCGCCGCTACCTGGACTACATCTACTTCGACATGGTGGACAAGCGGGTGGCGGCCCAACTGCGCCATGTGCGCAAGGCCGACGTGGACGTGCTGCTCGACCTGGGCTGCCACAACGGCATCAACACGGCGCGGGTGCGCGAGGTCTTGCAGCCGCGCGTGACCATCGGCCTGGAGTACGGACCGACCGCCATCGTCGAGGCCAAGGAGCGCGGCGTCCAGACCGTGCGCCACGACCTGAACCAGCCGCTGCCCTTCGACGATGCCTTCGCCGACGTGGTGGTGGCGTACGATGTGCTGGAGCATCTGGTGGAGACATGGCAGGCGGTGTGCGAGGTCTACCGGGTGCTCAAGCCCGGCGGCATCTTCGTCATCGACTGCCCGAACTTGGCCGCCTGGCACAATGTTCTGGCGTTGATCGCGGGCTATCAGCCCACGTCCGGGCCGCATCTCATTTCCATCGACGACGCGGACATCAAGGTGGTGGAGCAGATGCACCGCCGGGATCACAAGCTCAACGAGACCGCGCAACTGGCCCAGGACGAGTTGAGCGCGAGCAAGATGCACCGACACATCGTCATCCCGACCTACAAGTCGCTTCTGGGTGTGCTGGAGAAGGCCGGCTTTGAGATCGAGGGAAGTTGGGCCTTTGGCTACCACCCGTTCCCGCCTTTCATGTCGGATTGGCTGTGCGAGGTGGACCCGGGGCATGCGCATCATTTTCTGATCCGGGCGCGCAAGCCGCGCGCGGCCGCCGATCGGTGACCGCATGACCGGCAGCATCGAATGAATTCGACGCTGTCACGCAAAACGTGCTGAAGCACGTTGAACGCCGCCACCGAACAGGCTTTTAGCCTGTTTTCCGTAGCAGGCGACGGTTTCAACCGTTGCCTTGCGACTTGTCCACGTACCGCGACAGCACCAATTGAAACGAACGCCATGACCACGAACCTCTTGCCCACCGGCCGTCCTCGCATCGAGCACATGGAGATGCGCGACATCGTCAAACGTTTCCCCGGCGTGCTGGCCTGCGACCACGTCAACTTCGACGTGCGCGCGGGCGAAGTCCATGCGCTGCTGGGTGAAAACGGCGCGGGCAAGTCCACGTTGATGAAGATCCTCTACGGCCTCTACCATCAGGACGAGGGCGACATTGTGCTCAACGGGGACGTGGTCAAGATTGACTCGCCCACCGACGCCATCGACCTGGGCATCGGCATGATCCACCAGCACTTCATGCTCGTGGACACGCTGACCGTCACCGAGAACGTGGCGCTGGGGCTGCAATCCAGCCGCGGACCGGTGCTCGACCTGGACAAGGTGGCGGCGCGCATCCGCGAGCTGTCGGCCAAGTACGGCTTGCAGGTGAATCCCAACGCGCCGGTCTGGACGCTGGCCGTGGGCGAACGCCAGCGCGTGGAGATCATCAAGGCGCTCTACCGGGGCGCGGCCCTGCTGGTGCTGGACGAGCCGACTGCGGTGCTCACGCCGCAGGAGGTGGACGAGCTCTTCGTCATCCTCAAGCAGATGGCCGCGGACGGGCACAGCCTCATCTTCATCAGCCACAAGCTCCACGAGGTCATCGCGCTCAGCGACCGCATCACCGTGCTGCGGGACGGGAAGCCGGCCGGCTCGGTGGTCAACGAAAACGTGACGCGCAACGAACTGGCGCGCATGATGGTCGGCCGCGACGTGTTGCTGGACCGCACCCGCGCGCCCGTCACTCTGGGCGACGTCAAGCTGGCGCTGCGCAA
>JAWKOK010000086.1:0-21115 GCA_041391205.1 Caldilineaceae bacterium | reverse complement strand
CAAGAGTGCCTGGGCCAGCGATTCCACTTCATCCCAGTGCGTGCTCAGGATCTCGCGGCAGGCGGTATGCGCTTCATCCACCAGCCGGCTCACTTCTTCATCGATCTGCTGGGCAACCTTGTCGCTGTAGTTACGATGCTCGGAGATGGACCGGCCCAAGAAGAGCATGTCGTCGCGTTGCCCGTACTGAATCGGGCCGAGCTTTTCGCTCATGCCCAACTGGGTGACCATGGATCGGGCGGTATTGGTCACCTGCTCCAGATCGTTGGCCGCACCGTTGGTGACGTCCTTGAAGCGGAGTTCCTCGGCCACCCGACCGCCCAGCGCGGAGACCAAGCGCTGCTTGAACAGGTTCTTGGTCTGCAAGCGGCTGTCTTCCTCGGGCAGATATTGGGCGTGGCCCAGCGACATGCCTCGCGAGACGATCGTGATCTTGTGCACCTTGTCGTGGCCGGGCTGGAAGTGCGCGGCCACCGCATGTCCCGCCTCGTGATAGGCGACGATCTCTTTTTCCTTGGGCGAGATGATGCGGCTGCGCCGTTCCGGGCCGATGCGCACCCGGTCGATGGCTTCTTGGAACTCGTCCATGCCGATGGAGCGCCGGTTACGCCGCGCGGCCAAAATGGCGGCCTCGTTGACCAGGTTCTCGATGTCGGCGCCGGAAAAGCCGGGCGTCTGCTTGGCCACGATCTCCAAGTCCACGTCGGCGGCCAGCGGCTTGCCCCGCACATGCACGTCCAGAATGGCACGGCGGCCCTTCATGTCCGGCGCATCCATGATCACCTGCCGGTCGAAGCGGCCGGGGCGCAGCAGCGCCGGGTCCAGGATGTCGGGCCGGTTGGTGGCGGCCACGAGAATCACGTTGGTGTCGGTGTCGAAGCCGTCCATCTCCACCAGGATCTGGTTGAGCGTCTGCTCGCGCTCGTCGTGGGAGCCGCCCATGCCGGCGCCACGATGGCGACCCACCGCGTCGATCTCGTCCACAAAGATGATGCAGGGCGAGTTCTTCTTGGCCTGTTCAAAGAGGTCGCGCACACGGCTGGCGCCCACACCCACGAACATCTCCACAAACTCGGAGCCGGAGATGCTGAAGAAGGGCACCCCCGCTTCGCCGGAGACGGCCTTGGCCATGAGCGTCTTGCCCGTGCCGGGCGGGCCGACCAGCAGCACGCCCTTGGGAATACGCGCACCCAGCGCCGCGAACTTTTGCGGCTCGCGCAGGAACTCGACCACTTCCTGCAACTCCTGCTTGGCCTCGTCCGCACCGGCCACGTCGGCAAACATCACCGAGGGGCGGTCGCCGGTGAAGAGACGGGCCTTGCTCTTGCCGAAGGAGAGCGCCTGGTTGTTGCTGCCCTGGGACTGGCGGAAGAGCACGAAGAAGAGGCCGACGATAAACGCCAGCGGCAACAGGTTGATGAGCAGCGCGGTCCAGTTGGCGCCGTTGCTGGGTGCGTCATAGGCGATTTTGACGCTCGCCAATTCATCCGGCGTCAGCCCCAGCCCGAGCAACGTGCGCGTGATGGGCACATCGGCCTCGCGCCGGCTGATCACCGGCTCGTCCTTGCCTTTGACGAAGACCTGCACCTCTTCGCCGCGCACGACGATGCTCTCCACATTGCCGGCGCGCACGGACTCGACCAGTTGACTCAACGTCACCTGCTCAACCTCTTCGGTCGGGCGATAGATGTTGAAGAAGAGCGCCGCGCCTGCCACCAAGATCAGCAAGTAGACAAAGGCGTTGCGGCTCCAATTTGCTTTCATAAGGTATCCTCCACAGTTTGAACGTACGCCGGAAGTATACCAGAGGATGCCGCGCATTCCTAGTGTCTTACGATACGATTGGAGAACGACTTGTTGTTGTGCACCGTGCTTCGCACCAGGGAGTGCGAACTCAACGAAACTCACCCCGAAATTGACTTCCCGCGGGATCGTCACCCATTGACGCCGTGGCGCCCCCCATGCTAGAATTGCCAAACTATGACATTTTTATATCCCGGAAAGGACATTTTTTATGCAACAGTTGCCGCAGATGGCATCCGTCTCGGATCTGAGACATCGGCATATTGAGATATTCGCCAAACTTACCGAGGGACCGGTCTTGATCGCCAACCGCAATCGACCGGCCGGCGTACTGATTTCGCCGGAACAGTGGGACACGTTTGTCGAAGAACTGGACATGCTGCGCGATATGGTGGCCGGACTCGAGGCCTTGTTACGGCTGGAGCGCGGTGAGGAAGAGACGTTCGACCTAACCCCGGACCAACTGAACGCATGGGTGGAGAGTGATGCAGTGGCGCATTAGGATTTCCGCGGGCGTGCGGCGCAGCATTGCCAAATTACCCACACGCATCCGCGACGAAGTCATCGACGTGCTGCGCGATCTGCGCGACGATCCGCGACCGGCGTATAGCAAGCCGCTCGGACGCGAGCTGCAAGGGCTTCGAACGATCCGGATCGATGGGTGGCGCTTGGTCTACAGCGTCAACGATGCGGACCAAATCGTGTTGGTAGTGGCAATCCGCCAGCGCGGCCCCAACACCTACTTGAATCTCGTCCTCTAAACCGAGGGCGCAGGTGCAGAGCAAGGGACGTCACGGCAGCGCAAATGTCACACGCGTACGCCCGCTCTCGCGCAACAGCAGATATCCCCTGGACTCAAGCACCCTGGGCTCGTCGTCAAGTTGCACCGTGTCGACTGCGTTGGGCACGTAAAGCCGGACTGCGCGCGGTGCGATATTCCCCTGGGTGCGATGCGGTTCAATGCGAACATCCACCGTCACCGTGTGCCCATCCCCCGGCGCGACGTTGAGGGTGACAGTGCCGAAGCGCGTCGGCATTCCATCCACCTTCAGCGGCTTGCCCTGCCACTCCGCCGGCAATCCGGCCAGCAACTCCAGACAGTCATCCCGTTCAAAGACCAGCAGATTGCGCACCAGACGGATGAACTCCACCGACGCCCAGTTGTGGGGCATATCGCCGAAGGACTGGCCGTGGCCGCTATCACGCAGGCTCTGTTCTTCGCGCCAGACGCGGGTGGGCGTGGCGTGGTTGGCGAAGGCATAGAGATAGTCGGCCGCTTTGTCGGGACGTCCGGCGTAGAGCCAGGCGTGGGCGTAGAAGGAAGCGGCATAGCTCCACAGCGCCTTGTACGGCAGCCAACCCGTGGCCACAGGGATGCCCTCCTCGTCATCCAGCGAGTCGAGCAGCGCGCAGAAGTTCTGCACAATCGGGTCGTCCGGGGCGAAGAGCTCGCCGGGATAGATGGCCTGGGCCAGGGCCCACGTGCCCGTGCCGGGGTTGATGCGGTGCCACGGCGGCACGTCCAACGGATAGTCGGGAATCCAGTGGTGATCGCCGCTGCCGCCCGGCATGCGCATGGGCAGGTAGGGGATGCCGGCGGCGCTGGTCTGCATGTCGCGCGCGGCGCAACGGCGAAAGTCGGCCAGCAGCGCGTCGAACTCGGCCTGGAACGCGGCAGCGTCGTCCGCAAAGCCGAGACGGTCCGCCCCGCGCGCGATCTCCTTGAGGCCGAAGAGCGTCCACAGTGCGGTCGAGTACTCGGGCCGTTTGCCGCCCAGCCCGCCGTCACAGTAGCTCGCGGGCATGAGACCGTGGGCCGGATCGGCCGGATCCAGCGCGGCGGCTTGACGACGCAGGCTGCGAATGTGTTCGACGGCGCGCCGGACCAGCGGCCACTCGGTGCGCAGCTTCTCCCAGTCTCCGCTCAACTCGGCCTGGCGCACCAGCGTGGCCAGCGCGATGCCGGTCTCCTTATTGTGGTCGGGAATCAGGGAAAACGAGCCGTCAGGATTGGCTCGGCGCACCAACGTATCCACGCCCGCGCCGGCGTCGTCGGCATAGCCGAGATAGCGCGCCGCCTCCAGGAAAAAGTGACCGTCGACCACGAAAAGGCTGCGGTAGATGGTAGGGCCGACCTTGAAGACCGGCAGGCCGTCTTCGATCTCACGCGCCTGCAAGACGTTGCGCGCGCAGGCGACGATCATGTCGTTCACATCCGGGTCGGGCGTCTCTAGCATGACTTGCTGCAGCGGCACTCCTTGCCAGAAACGACGCTCCTCGTCCACAGCAGCTCAGAGCCCAGTCAAGGTCGACATCATCCAGCTGATCGTGGTTTTGGGGAAACAGCAGCGCGCCCTGGGCGATCCGATCGCGCCCCACGGCAAAGAGTTCTGTTCCCAGCCCGCTCGCGCTCGTGAAGCCGTCGGCATGGACCGTGAGCAACGGCTGGGGCACGGAGACCAAAGCCAGCGAGCCGATTGGCACGACATCAGACGGCTCGACCAGATAATGATTGACCGTCTCCCAGAAATCGACTGCGGGGCGCACAGCTTCGTCCGCCATGTAGATGCGATGGCCCGGCGCCAGCGTGGCGGGGGCAAAATAGCGCCCCGGCGCGGAGGCCGTCAGTTGGAAACGTGTGAGAAATTCGTCCACATCCGGTGCTGCCACCTGCCAAAGCAGCACGTCGGTCCGGCGCTCACCGTGTTGATGGCCGATTGCCCGCAGCGTCAACGTGGCGTCGGGATAGACCAGACGGGTGGTCACAATGGGCACGCGGGCCGATTCAGTGGCTTGGTCGATGCTCACAGGCGGGTGCAACGCTTGCAGACCGAAGGCAAAGACGCGATCGAAGCGCCACACTTCAAGCCCGAGGCCGCGTCCGTAGAAGTCGTACAAGAGCGCGCCGTCCTCGCGCACGAGGCTCTTGAACGGATCGTCGGGGCGGCCGATGCAGGTCCAACTGACGGTGGGCGCATAGCGGAAGTCGATGGTTCGTTCACTCATGCCGGACTCCTCGGTTTGATGGGATGAGATGTGGTTCAAGGCAAAGTGCGGTTCAACGCAGGAGATCAATGCTGCCGGATGGGGGCGCCGCGCGCCGTTGCCCGCCGAATTCCACCGTGCGCAGCGTGACGGCCGACCACGTCGGCACGTGCACGTGGAGCGCGGCGAGCGGCGTCAATCCACCCGGCGCGTGCCGAACCTGGAGATGCGCAGCGCCGGCAGCGTCGACGGTCAGGTCCAAGTCGATGGCGCCGGCGCAGGTCGGCGTGTGCAGCCGCAGCGACTCACCGCGCGCCAGCCATGCCTCCGGCAGTCCACGCAGCAGGTGGATGTGCCCATCTTCCTCCCAGACGATCAAATTGCGCACCAGACGGATGAACTCGGCCGACGCCCAGTTGTGGGGCATATCGCCCACTTTTTGACCGAGGTGTGCGGCCGCCAGGCTCTGCTCCTCGCGCCAGACGCGCGTAGGCGCAGCGTGGTTGGCGAAGGCATAGAGGTAGTCCACGGCTTTGTCCGGCCGGCCGGCGTAGAGCCAGACGTGGGCGTAGAACGAGGCCGCGTAGGTCCAGAGCGCCTGGTACGGCAGCCAGCCTGTCTCGGTTGGAATCCCCTCGGCGTCGTCGATCTGGTCAAGCAAGGCGCAGAAATTCTGCACCAAGGGATCATCGGCGGCAAAGAGTTCGCCGGGATAGACGGCATGGGCCAGCGCCCACGTGGCCGTGCCCGGATTGACCCGCTGCCACGGCAGCGGCGTCCCTCGAAATTCATGATTCCAATGATGCTGCCCGCTGCCCGGCTTGAGCATGGGCAGATAGGGCGTGCCGTCGGGCAGCACGCCCATGTCCCGGGTGGCGTGTTCCCGCAGTGCCTGCATGAGAGCGTCGAATTCGGTCTGCACAGCCTGTTGCTCCGCGTTCCAGGTCGAGATAACCGGCGGCCCGCACCACCGCCTTCAAGCCGACCAGGAGCCAAAGCGCAGTAGTGTACCGGCGCTAATGCCGCAGGCCGCCGTTGCCGAACGCCGGGGGCAGCAGACCGTACTCGGGCGCGGACGGATCCACGTCCAACGCGGCGGCGCAGGCTGCGGATGTAGTCCACGGCACCGCATTGTGGGCCAGAGCGCGGCCAGCCGTGCCCGGTCGCCACTCAGTCTGCACTGGCGCACCAGCGTGGCCAGGGCCAGGCCGGTGTCCTTGGTGTCCAGGCTGCGCTCTTCGATGGCGCCATTGGGCCGCACCCGCCGCAGCAGCACGTCGATGCCCTGGGCCGCGCCGTCGTCCCAGCCCAGAAAGCGCGCCGCTTCCAGAAAAAGTAGCCGTCGATGACCCACAGCCTGCGGTAGACGGTGGGGCCGACCTGAAACTCGGGCAGCCCATCCTTGACCTCCCGCGCCTGGAGGATGTTGCGCGCGACGCGGTCAACATGTCCATGATGGCCGCGTTGGGAATCGATATGGTTTCGACCAGGGGCAGGTTTTGCCAGAAGCGTCGTTCCTGCGCCAACGCAGCGTCGACCCACGTGGGGTCCATGGCGACCACATCCCGGCGCCCTTGGGGTAGGCAGACTGCGCCGGTCACAGGCGCGCTCTGGTTCCACCTTGAACAGATCGGTGCTCAGCCCGGACGCAGGGCCGTGATCATAGGCTGAGGCGACCTGGAGCGGTGCGTGGGAGAGACGAGCACGAGTCTGCGCGCCACGGTTTCCGGCGGGGATCGATATGCGTCGTGAACAGATCCTGGAGGCCGGTCCAACTGGGCACGTCGTCCGCCGGGTGCGCACACGTACGGGCTGGGTGCGAGTCCGGCGGGCGCAGAGCGCGGCATGGTCTTGCACTTGCAGCCACAGCGCAGTGGTGACCGGCCCCGCGTGCGCGTCGATCTGCCACTGCACGATATCCGTCCGCAGACCGGCGTGGGCATGGCCGGCCGCGCGCAGGGTCAACGTGGCGTGGGGATAGCGGATCTCGGTGACGACGATGGGCGTAGCCGCGTCCTCGGTGCATTGCGTCACGGAGACAGGCTTGGCATCCGTCTGCAGCGCAAAGCTCACCACGCGTTGGAAACGGAAAACACCGAAGCGCACACCGTCTCGGGCATAGTGGTAGAGCAGCCGTCCCTCTTGGTCGACCAGCGTCTTGTGGGGATCGTCAGGCCGGCCGATGCAGGTCCAGCGGTCCGGCGGCGCATGGCGGAAGTCAATGGAACGGACTGCGGTCACGCGTACGACCCCAATTGCTTGGCCAGATTGACGATGTGGCGGAAGTTCTCCAGGCTCACGCTGTCCGGCACCGAATGGTCCGACGAGAAGATGTAGCCGCCGTGCTCTTTGACCACGGGAATCACCTTCTCCATCTCCGCGGTGATGGCGTCCACGTCGTCCCAGAGCACGGCGTTGATGCCGCCGTGGAGCAGCAGCCGGTCGCCGAACTGCTGCTTGAGCTGCACCGGGTCCATGCCCGCCTTGACCTCCAGCGGGTTGAGCGCGTCCAGCCCCATGTCCACCAGCTCGGGCACAAAGGGATTGACGTCGCCGCACGAGTGGAGGTGCGCCTTGATGCCCTTGGCGTGGGCCCAGTCGATGGCGCGCTGGTGGGCCGGTTTGAGCAACTCGCGGTACATGTTGAGCGAGATGAACTGATGGCCCTTGTAGCCCATGTCATCCCACCAGAAGATGGAATCCACGGTGTAGCCCGCGTCCCACATCATGTCGAGCAGGGCGAGGTTGACGTCGAGTTCGGTGGCGAACATCTCGGCGCACCACTCCGGGTCATCCACCAGCGCATAGAGCAGGCGCTCGGTGCCCACGATCCACGAGTGGGTCACGTCGAAGCCGAACCAGAGCCCGGCTTGGAGCCAGTAGCCCTCGTCACGCCACGTCTTGTAGTTGGCTGCGAGCACGTCCCATGGGATGCGGTCGCGGCTGGGTTGCATGCGTTCTTTGGCCGCGGCCCAACTCGCTCGGTCCTTGATGGTGAAGTCCAGAAACTGGGGCGTGCTGGTCATGTGGGTCCAGTTGCGCAGGGTCGTGCCCCACTCGGTGGTGGTGGTGCGGTACTCGTCGGTCTCTTCAACCACGCTCTTGGGGTAGCGCGGCGAGTTGTCGACCATGATGCGCGCGGTCTTGTCCAGGCCGAAATAGTCCACGTAGCTGACGTCGGCGGGCATGCCTTCCCGCTGCCAGCGGGTGATGGTGGTGGCCCACGGGTCGTCGATCACGGGGATGCGGTCCGCGTCACGGTGTTCGAACATGCGCGCGATGCGTTCACGGCTGGTCATGGCGGACATTGGGAAACGCTCCTGATCTATTTGAGGCCGGAGAGGCCGGCCATGCCTTCGAGGAAACGACGTTGCAAGGCAAGGAAGACGAGGACGACCGGCGCGGCCGACACCACGGAGCCGGCCATCATCAACTCGTAGCGCGTGCGGTATTGCTCCACAAACTTGGCCAAACCGATGGGCAGCGTACGCAGCGCGTCGCCGGTGGTGACCACCAGCATCCAGAGGAACTCGTCCCAGTTGGCCACAAAGATGACGATGGCCAGGGTGACGAGCGCCGGCTGGATGAGCGGCATGACGATCTGGAAGAAGATGCGCAGTTCGCTGGCGCCGTCAATGCGGCCGGCGTCGATGTAGTCATCGGGCACGGCCAGAGTGAACTGGCGCATGAGAAAGACGCCGAACGCGGTCATGGTGAAGGGAATGATCAGGCCGGGATAGGTGTTGACCCAGCCAAGGCTGCGCACGATGAGAAAGAGGGGGATGAGAATGGCCGTAAAGGGCACCATGACGGTGGCCAAAATGAAGATAAAGAGCACGTTTTTGCCCGGGTAGTCGAACTTGGCCAGACTGTACCCGACCATGGGCGTGAGGATGAGATTCAACAGCACCACGGAACCGGTCACAATGATGCTGTTCATGAGATAGCGGCCGAAGTTGAAGTTCAGGAAAACCTCGGAGTAGTTGTTCCATTGGGGCACGGACGGAAAGAGTTGCAGTTGGGTGGAAAAGAGTTCCTGGCCGCTCATGAGCGAGGCGGAGATCATGTACAAGGTAGGCAGCGAAAATGCGATGGCGCCGAGGAGCAGCGCCAGTTGGCCCAAGATTCTGCCGACGATGCGGATGGTTCTGTGTGACATGTTGCCTCCTCAATCCCCGCTCAGGCGCAGAATACGCAACTGCAGTGCGCTCACCACCAGGAGAATCAGTAAGAAGATGACCGACGCGGCACTGGCATAGCCCATCTTCAGGAATTGGAAGCCGTTCTGGAAGATGAACATGGAGAGCACGCGCGTGGCCGAGCCCGGGCCGCCGTTGGTCAGCAGGTACATGGGCGTGAAGACCTTGAACGCCTCGATGATGGAGATGACCATGACGTAGAGGAAGACCGGCCGCAGCAACGGCATGGTGATGTAGCGGAAGCGCGCCAGCGCGCGCGCACCGTCTATTTTGGCGGCTTCGTAGTAGTCGGCCGGAATGGCGCGCAGGCCGGCGATAAAGATGACCATGTAGACCGGTGTACCCTTCCAAATGCTGAGGATGATCATGGCCGGCATGGCGGCGCCGGGGTCATCAAGCATGCGCACGTTGAAGCCGAGCGCGCGCAGGAAGAGCGAGAAGAGGCCGAAACTCGGATTGTACATGAGCAGCCAGATCAGCGACCAGACTGTCAGTGAGATGACGGCGGGCAAATAGTAGACCGTCAAGTAGCCCTGGCGGAAGGTGAACGCCTGGTTGAAGATCAGGGCCAGCGCCAGGGCAAAGGCCCAGATGGGCAACACCACGCCGATGGCGTAGTAGAAGGTGACCCAAATGGAGTTGATGAACTCCTTGTCCGCAAAGAGACGCGTGTAGTTGGCCATGCCGCGGAAACTCGGTTCGTCGAGCAAACTCCACGAGTAGAGGCTGACCTGAAACGTGCGGAAGAGCGGATAGATGTAGAAGAAGCCGAAGAAGAGAAAGGCGGGCAACGCAAACATGATGCCGAAGCGTTGCTTGCGCGCCTCCAGCGTGTTGTGCCAGATCCTGGTCTTACGCGACGCCGGCGGCTTCACGCCCGCATGATCGATTGCGTTGCCTTGCATGATGCCCTCTGAATTCGTTACTGCGCATTGCGTTGCGACCGGGGCGGTCGTAGGATCGCCCCGGTCGACAAATGGTCGCGTCGATCCGGCACAGAGCTTGCCGGCGTCAGCTTAATCCGCCATCGCGCCTTCGGCTTGGGCCTGGGCGTCCTGCAGCACAGTCATGATATCCTCGCCATTGAGCACACGGTCTTGGGCGCGGGTCCAGATGTCGGACAGCTCGAAGTACTTGGGTGAACGGAACTCAAACTGGCCGTAGGGATAGTCCTCGAAGATTGTGGACAAACGCGGATCGTCCTGGGCGTAGTACTCTTGCAACGTCATGCCGTCGATGTCGGCCTTGCGCGCCTGGACGTAGCCCACGTTGTCCCACCATTCCTTCTGCTTGCTGGTCAGCAGATTGACGAACTCCCACGCTGCCTTCTGCTGTTCCGGCGTGGACTGATTGCCCACGAACCAGGCCCAGGCGTAGAGTGTGGTCACACGGTCCTGGGCGTCGGCAAACTGGGGCAGCGGCGCCGTATCCCAGTTCAGATCCGGGTTCATCTCGTTGAGCGGCTTGGCGGCCCACGGCCCACCGATGATCATGGCCACGCGGCCGCTGGCGAAGTCCTGCAGCAAGTCGGTGTAGAGTGCCATGTCCACAGCGCCTGTTTCGGTCAAGCCCTGCAGATACTCCATCACCTGGACCATGGGTTCCTGGGTGAAATCGGGCATGCCGGTCTCCGGGTCGACGAGTTCGCCGCCCAGTTGGCGCAGCATGGGTTCTTGGATCAACACGGTCCAGATGGGGGTGTTGGGCGGCCAGGTGAGGCCGGTGGCGGTGATGGTGTCGCCGTCACGCTTGACCAGCGCAGCCGCGATGTCGGCCAGTTCTTCCCAGGTGACGGGTTGGTCTTTGGGCAGGGGATCCAAACCGGCTTCGGCAAACGCGTCCACGTTGTAGATCAGGCTGAACGTGTTGTACTCGGAGATGCCGCCGGTGTAGACGGTGCCGTCCACGGTGAAGGCGTCCAGCGAACCCGGCTCGAAGAGATTCAGGAATTCCTCCTGCGTGTCGACGCCGAACGCGGTCGGGTCGACCGGGGCGACGATGTTGGCGCCCACGAACTGGGGCACCATCCAGTCGCCCGCCCAGAAGACGTCGGGACCTTCGCCGCCGGCAAACGCGGTCAGCACCTTCTGCTCGTAGTTGGAGTGGGGCGCATTGTCGAACGTAATCGTGACGTTCGGATGCGACTCTTGGAACTCGGCGATGATGGCCTCGTTCACCGGAATGGACTGGGCGTGGTTGTGGGTCATGTAGAGCAATTCGATGGGCGCATCGCTGTCAGCGCCTGCGTCGCCGCCCGCGGGGGCCGCAACCGGCGCCGCGCACGCCGTAAAGAGCAGCGCCACCACGACCATCAGGGGCACAATCAATCGAAAGCGAGATATCATTGGGTCTTCTCCTTGGGTTGAAATATGGACGGCACGATCGTCGATGCGAGATCGTGACACAAACACTTTGGTGGGGGAGCACACGACGTTGCGGATCATCCCATACCACCGCCCTCCTCTCAGCGTCTACATACACACACGTAAACGGCGCTCCGCAGACAGCCACGGACGCGCAACCGGTCCAATGACCATGAAACGCCGTGCCGTGATGATCAGCGGAGCGCGCGCAATTGCGCCTCATCCAACTCCACGCCGGCTAGACGCAGCGCCAGAATTCCCGCGCCGACGACCGGCGGCAACTCGGGCCAGACCAAGGTGCAGTCATCCACCCGTTTGGCCACGGCATCACGCAGCGCGCCCACCGTGATTTCGCCGGCGCTGAAGACGCCGCCGACCAACGCCAACCCGATGGGCGCGCCCAACATGCCCAACTTGCGCCGCTGCTGCCACGCACTCGGCCACCAGGTCCATACCCGTGACGATGATCGCGTGCTTTGGCATCACCCGCGGCCGCGGTCGTGATCACCCGCGCCAATCCGGCGATCTCGGTTTTGGACAGCCCTTGCACGTAGAGCGGCTGGTAGATGAAGTCGATGTGCGGGATCCGGACGAAATCGAGCACCTCGCCCAGCAACGCCGTTCCCCTCCGTCGCATTTGCCGTCGTAGGCGCGCACTGCAGCGCGCATGGCCTCTACGCCCATCCAGCACGCGCTGCCCTCATCGGAGATGGTGCGCCCCCAGCCGCCCACGCGCCAGCCTTCCCGGCCGCGCCGCGCCGAAGGTGGACGAGCCGGTGCCGCAGATCTGCACGATGCCGGGCCGCCCGCCCGCCGCCGCCAGCGCGACACTGCAATCGTGGTCCACGCTCCACGTTTTCCGGTGCGGCCATGCTGAGCGCCGCCGCGATTCGGCGGATGATGTTGTGGTCTGTCTCCGAGACCACGCTGGCCAGCCCGAGAAAGACGGCGTCGGAAGGGGGCAGCGTCCAGTCCGGCGGCGGCGCGGGCCGCGGCCACGGCATCGGCAAAGCTCTGCTGCGCGCCGTCCGCACCCACCACGGTGTAGTTGCCCACGCTGCCGAAGCCCTCGCCCAGCACAGCGCCGGTTTCATCCATGATGATGGCGTGGGTCTTGGTCGCCCCGCCGTCGATGCCAAGCACAGTCGCCACGAAAGCTCCTAACAATTAATTGAAAATAGATAATTGCTAATCTCTAATGAGAGCGCGTGCGCACACGATCGAATTAACAATTTAAAATTATCTATTTTCCATTAATTATTCCCTAGATCGTTTTCGGCAATTCGTCTTTCACGAACGCCTTGATGACTTTCGCCTCGCCCGGCCCTTCGTTCACCAGCCGATAGCTGCCCGCGGCCGCAGGCACGACAAAGGTCTCGGCGTAGTTGAAGCGCTGGCGCATGCCGCCGGCCGTCTCCAAGATGATCGACGTGCCTTCCACCAGGCTCATAACGTGGCAGGTCGGCCCGGTCTCCTGCTCCATCGCATCGGCGAATTCCAGGCGGTGCACGTCGTAGAAGTGGACCGGATGCGTCGGCACGTGGACGATGCGCCAGTCGTCGCCGCTCTCGAGCACCGTCTGTTTGGAGATCAGTTCTTCGCGTGCCCGGTCACCTTTGCGCTCGAAGTAGAGATTCTCGAACGCCCGCTCGATGTTGAGCGGACGGGGCCGGCCGTCCAGGTCCAAGCGCATCCAGTCGTACATCTTGAAGGTGAAGATGTAGGGCGTGGCGCTGATCTCCAGCACCATGGTGTCGGCGCCCGAGCAGTGGATGGTGCCGTTGGGAATCAGGAAGAGATCGTGCTTGCGCGCCGGGTGGACCTGCACGTAGCGTTCCACGTCCAGCGCCGTGGCGTTGTGAAAGCTCTCCTCCAGCGCAGCGCGGAAGGCCGTCGGGTCGATGTTCTCCTGGAAGCCCAGATAGACCTGCGCGTCGGGCGCGGCGTCGAGAATGTAGTAGGTCTCGTCCTGGGTGAAGGTTTCACCGAAGCGGGTGCGGATGAACCCCGGCCGCGGGTGGCACTGCACCGACAGGTTGCCGCCGTCGAAGGTGTCCAGGAAATCGAAGCGGATGGGAAACTCGGTCCCAAAAAAGTCGGCGCAGTCGCCCAGAATCGCGCGGCTGTCGTGGAACATGAGCAGGTCGAACGAGACTTCCAGCAGGGTGCCGTCGCTTTGAAACATGAGGCCGTTCTCGGGCACGATCAACTCGAAGGACCAGGCGTAGTTGACCGCGTCCTGGGGCAGTTGCGGGATCTTCTCCTTGATCCACTGACCGCCCCAGACACCCGGCTCGAACCAGGGACGGACGCGGAAAAAGTTGCGGCTCATCTGCGCCAGCGCGTCCCGCAGCGTGTCGCCCTGCATGAAGACCGGCGCGTCCGGCCGCTGCCCGTCGACGATGAGGTCGATCTGCGGCAGGAGCGTTTCCTTGTGCGCGTTGAGCGCGGGCCAGTCCACAAAGTAGAACCGCTTGTACATGGGCTTGGGCGGGATCGAGACGCGTGCGCCCAGGTTGCGCACAGTCCCGGCCCGGGAACGAAATTGCAGCTCGTTCTTGGGCAGGTCCACGTAGACGAGCAGCCTGTCCCAGCCCGCCAACGCCGCGCCGCAGCCGTAGACGATGTTGGGCGCGGCGCCGGCGTCGGGTCTGTATGGCCGCCAGTTTGTCCGCGCCGAAAAAGTCGGCCGGCGTCCCTTGGAAGCGCGCGCCGAAGATGGGGTCGTCGCCCCCGAGGAAGAGCGCGATCAGCGCGCCGATCTCGGCTTCCGGGCGCAGCGCGTCGTCCACATTGACCCAGTGCGCGGTCACGCCCTGCGCGGTCAACGCGGCATCCAGTTGCGCGCAGATCCTCCCAGAAGACGCCCACGTAGCCGTCGATGATCACCGTTTCCGCTTCCGCGATGGCAGTGGCCGTTGCGTCGTAGCCCACGTCGATCTTGCCTGAGCCCACGGGGAAGCCGGGGTAAAGATCGTAGTGTCCGCGGGCGTGGGCGTGTGGTCAGCGGGGCCAAATCCTGGGTTGTCTTGCGCCAGTCTGTGACGATATCATGCGGCGTCCTCCGCGGCCGGACGCGCATAGTCATCCGCGTAGCGGGTGATGTCGGCCTGCTGCCAGTTGCCGAACGCGCATTTCATACGCGCACGGCCGGGCCGGTGCTGCCCAGGCGGTGGCGGGCGTTGGCGGGGATCCAGATCTCGGCGCCGGCCGCGGATACAAAACCTCATCGTCCACCTGGACCGTGGCGCCGTCGTCCAGCACGATCCAGAGTTCGGCCCGCCCCGTGGATTGCAGACTCAGCCGTTGTCCGGCTTGACCGTCATGAGGCTGACGGTGACTTCCTTGTTGTGCGCGCATCGCTTGAACGAGCCTCACGGCCGCTCGATGAAATCGATCCCCGGCTGTGTGTCCGGGATCGGTTTAGTCACATACTCAGACATGCACCACTTCCTCAAAGTTTGTGTGAACAGAAAACCCCACCACCCCAAGACCCTACCGCCCCAACTCACGCAAGTAGTCCTCACGCGCCACCATGACCGGTGCGCCGTCACGTTCAATGATCACGTGGCGAAAGTTGCGCGCGGCGATGACACCGTAGTCGTGGCCGGCCCGGGCCGGGTAGATGCCCAGATAGGTGAGCGGTTCGTCTCCGGTGTTGATGGTGCGATGGGCGGTGAAGCCGGGCACGTAGACGGCGCGGTGCGGTTCCAGGGGGACCATGCTCGCCTGGACGCCGGTTTCGTCCTCCAGCAACATGACGCCGGACCCGTGCAGGCCGATGTAGTATTCCGCCGCCGGCCGCCACGCGTGGAGGTGGCCCTTGGTCATGAAATACTCCGCGCCGATGCGTCCCGGCTCAATGCGACCGATGCCGAAATGCAGCGCGCCGTCGCCTTGGTCCGGCTCGACGGCAGCGACGTGATAGACGCGGGGGTCATCGTGGGCCAGGGCCTGGGCAAACGCGTCGGCGTCGGCGTAGTAGCCGCGCATGTCACTGAGCGCACGCGTCACTGCGTCGGCGCCGGCAATGGTTCCCGCAACCGGATCGAATCGCGCCAAGAGTTCCTCGACTTGGAGCGTCAACATGAGCACTCAGCCTCAGATGGGTTACAGTCAGATTATGTTAAATGTTGAGAAGACGCTGTAGACATCCACATGATAGCGCACGAAACCGGACGTGTCAACCACCAAAACCACAAAATCAAACATCAATTTGATAAGTTTTGATAAAATCTCGTTGACAGTCTGTGACTAGACTGCTAGACTGGAATGGACTACAATCAGCGCCGGGCTACGTGGGGAATACCCGCTTGAGCAAAAAGAAGGCAGTGCATGGACCGTGACTCGACACTTCCTACGACGGATGCGCCGGTACAATCCGCCGCTGACAACGCCGAACAAGGCGGCACCGCTCCCGTCAAAACGCCGGCCAAGGTGACGACCGAGCAGCGCCGCCGGCTGATCAAGCAGTTGGTCAACCAGGCGGGCGGCGCCAACACCGAAGACCTGGCCGCGCGCTTCGATGTCTCCTACATGACCATTTGGCGCGACATCAACGTCTTGGAACAGGACGGCCAGTTGCAGCGGGTCCGCGGCGGCGCCGTGCCGCGGGAAGACGCCCAGACCGAGCCGCCCTACCTGAGCAAACAGCCGCTCCACAGCCGGGCCAAAGAGCGCATCGCCCGCTACGCCGCCGAACACTTTGTGGACGACGATGACATCCTCTTCCTGGAAGCCGGCACCACCGTCGCGGCCATGACCAAGTATCTCCGCCGGCAGAATCTCACCGTGGTGACCAACGGCGTGGAGACGATCTACAGCACCCTGGCGCGCCTGCCCGAGTTGACGGTGATGAGTTGCGGCGGCATCCTGCGCGACAAGGCGCACACCTTCGTCGGTCCCCAGGCCGAACGCTTCTTCCACGACATGCGCGCCCGCACCTTCTTCTTGGGTGCGACCGGCCTGGCCTTTCCCGTGGGCATCACGGACCCGAGCCCCTTCGAGATTCAGGTCAAGCGCGCCATGGCCGCCAGCGCCGAGCGTACGATCCTCCTCATCGACAGCAGCAAGTTTGGGACGCGCTCGCTCCTCCAGATCGTTCCTCTGGAGCAAATTTCGATTTTGGTTACAGATGAGAACGCGCCCGAGGAGTATCTTGCACAGCTACGGGCCATGCATGTGGATGTCCATGTGGTGGCGAGTGAGTAGCCCGATGAAGCGAGGATTGACTGATGATGAATTCGTTGAAACGGCTGTTTGGCGGCGGCAAGGGGCCTGCCGTTCCGGTGAGCTATGTGCCGCCGGCCGATCCGGAGCCGCAAATTGAGGTCCCCGACATGCAGGTGACGGCGCTGCTCGCCCTGGGCGACGACGCCGTGCGCCCGGTCATCCTCGACGTGCGCGAGCGCTACGAGTGGGAGCAGGTACGCATCCCGGATGACGGCCCGTTCACCGTGCTGCACATCCCCATGAACAGTGTGCCGGCGCGTCTGGCCGAGCTGCCCGCCGACCGCCCCATCGGCGTGCTCTGCGCCCACGGCAACCGCTCCTACGGCGTGGCCCACTACCTCATCGAACAGGGGTACGACGCCCACAACATCGCCGGCGGCATCACCCAGTGGCACATCCGCGGCGGCGACGTGATCGTGCGGCGGCGCTGAGCGTACGCTGTGTCGATCCCGGCGGAAGTGGCTGGACAGATGCGTCCAGCCATAGCGAGGCCCAATTCCCGTCGTGCTATCTGCGCCGTTGGTTCTTCGATGTGCGGGTTCTTCGCTTCAGCCGGTCTCCAATCGTTCCCGAAACTGCGTTGGAGATACGATCTTGAGGGGGCCGATTTCACGCAGAACAAGCAGGTCCTTGTCACCGGTAACCAGATAGTCAGCCTCCCCGATGAACGCACATGCCAACAGATAATCGTCCTTGGGATCGCGGCAGATGCGAGGAATTGGCTCGTGGAGGCGCGGAACGGTGATGCTCAGTACTGTAATCGCATCGAGGAACTCATCGGCTTGGTCCGGCGAGATCATGGACTGGAGATAGGGTTTCGCAGTGATCTTTCGGGTAAGCTCCAGAAGTAGATCTTCCGGCAATATCAGCGCAAACTTGCCCTCTGCTAGTGAGCGGAAGAAGTAGTCAACTGCGCTTTCGGTGATTGAACGCCGCAGCAGGTAGCTGATGAACAGATTGGTGTCTGCCAATACGCGCATACCGGGCCTCAATCCGCGAACTGGATTTTGCCCTTGTCAACCAACGCTTGGATGGCATCGCGCGTGACCTCATCGGCCAGCGCCTCCACCTCCTCATCGCTCAAGTCTGCTGCCTGTGCGTTCACCTGCGCAGCGAGCGCTTCCAGCTTGGCGAGCGCATTGCGTCGTCGCGCTGCCTCATGCGCGGCTTGGAGGACGGCCAGTTCTTCATACGGGATCAATGCAGCCTCCGCTTTTCCCCGCACTTCGATGATGACATAGTCGCGATTGTCCTTGGACCAGCGTACGTAGCTGCCAAGCTGCTCACGTGCTTCGCTGACGGATACGGTCTTCGCCATGTGATGCCTCCCCTACTAGCGCAGCACAACTCAAGTATCGCACAAAAGAACGTACAATCAATAGTACAATTTTCTGTACGAGTCGTCAATCTGCGGCCACAGCTTCCAACTCGCCGCCAAACTGCGTGTGATACAATTCCGCGTACAGACCGCCGCGGGCCAGCAGTTCGGCGTGGGTGCCCTGCTCCACCAGATGCCCCTGCTCCATGACCAGGATCTTGTCGGCCTTGAGGATGGTGGACAGCCGGTGCGCGATGACCAGACTGGTGCGCCCGTCGAAGAGCGGCTCCAGCGCGGCCTGGATGAGCGCCTCGCTCTGGGAGTCCAGGTGTGACGTGGCTTCGTCCAGCACCAGGATGCGCGGTCTTTGAGGATGACCCGGGCGAGGGCCAGCCGTTGCTTTTCGCCGCCGCTGAGCCGGTAGCCCCGCTCGCCCACCATGGTGTCGTAGCCGTCGGGCAGGGCCGCGATCATGGCGTGGATGTTGGCGGCGCGGCAGGCAGCTTCCAGTTCCGCGTCGGTGGCATCCTGCTTGGCATAGAGCAAGTTGGCGCGGATGGTGTCGTGGAAGAGATAGGTCTCCTGGGTCACCATGCCGATCTGCTCGGAGAGGGACTCCAGGCGAATGTCGCGCAGGTCGTGGCCGTCCAGCGTGATGCGGCCGCTGGTGGGTCGTAAAGCCGGGGCAGGAGATAGGTGATGGTGGTCTTGCCCGCCGCTGGGGCCGACCAGCGCGACCAGCTGGTCTTCCGGCTCCATGGTGAACGAGACGCCGTCCAAGGCCCACAGGCCGTGCCGCCGGCGCGCTCGCCTTCTTCCTCGTCGTCGTTGTCCTCGTCGGCAGCCTCGGCGCCCGTTATGTCATCCACCGACGGCGGCAGCGCATCCGCATAGGCGAAGCCTACATCCTCGAAGCGAATGTGGCCACGACGGTCTCCCAGCAGTCACTGCGTGAGGGCTGTCGGTGATCTCCTGGGGCAGGTCCAAATATTCAAAGACGCGCTCGAAGCTGACCATGGAGGTGGCGAAGTCGACCTGAACATTGGTCAGCGCGGGTGACGGGACCGTAGAGCCCAGGTAGGCCACGAAAGGCGACGATGGTGCCGATGGTGATGGCGTCGGTCAGCACGGAGATAGCCGCCGTACCAGTAGATGAGCGCCGCGCCGATGGTGCCGGCCACGCTCAAGCCCATGAAGAAGAGCTGCCCCACCTGCGCCCGCCGAATGCCGATGTCGCGCACGTGGGTATTGGCGTCGAGAAAGCGCGCCTGCTCGTAGCCCTCCCGGCCGAAGGTTTCGCGACAGCGCGCCGTTGATGCCCAGCGTCTCGCTGATGATGTTGCTCATGTCCGTTGTGCTCCATGGCCTGGCGGCGGATGGTGCGCAACGGGTGGGCGACGCCGGGCCGCAGCAGAAAGAGCGGCAATATCGACGACGGGCTGGGCAGCGCCAGCCGCTATTCGATGGTGATCATCACGGCCAGGGTGGAGACCAGGGTCACCGTGTTGGTGAGGATGTTGGGAATCGTGCCGGTGATGGCGTTCTTGCGCGCCGACCACGTCGTTGTTGAAGCGGGAGATGATTTTCGCCCGCCTTGGTGTTGGTGAAGAAGTATGAATATGCGCTGCAGGTGGTCGTACATCTCCTGGCGCAGGTCGTAGATGATGCCTTCGCCCGCGCGTGCGCTGAAATAGCGCTGCACCACGTTGATGAGCCCCGTCAGCAAGGGGATAGCCAACATGCCCAGAGCCACCAGGTTCAAGCGGCGAAAGTTCTTGTCCGGCAGGACATTGTCGATGAGATCACGGTAGAGCAACGGGGGAATCAGTTCCAACAACGAGACGGCCACAATGCTCAACAGCACCACGCCCACCGAAAACAGGTGGGGCCGCGCATAGGCGAAGACCCGGCGCAGCAGCGTCCGGTCGATCTTGGCTTTTCCCTTGGATTCGTCATAGGCGATGTAGCGCCACCAGCCGCCACTATGCATGCACACGTCCTTTCGTTTGCGGTGAATGGTTGTGGGCCAAATGATACCCGTCTTCGTGGCCTTTGTCATCCGCCGAACGGGTGGGTGGCCCCGTCAGAAAGCGCGGGCCGGGAACAGCCGCGGCGTGGACGGCGTTGGTGGATGCAGACAAAACCGCGCCACAAGAAAGCGCTGCGAGGAGCGCGCCATGGACCTCGTCCTCCTCAACTTCTTCAACCAGACGCTCGCCAATCCTGTGCTCGACGTGTTGATGCTCGCGCTCTCCACCGTCGCGCTGGGGGTGATTCCCGTGCTGATTGCGGTGGCATTCCAACGCGGCCGGCCGCAGTTGGGCAAAGCGCTGATCGCTGCGACCATCGCCGCCGCACTCTTCACCGCGCTCTTCTACGGGCTCTCCATGCGTCCGCGTCCGCCGCTGCTCTACCCCGTGCGGCTGACGATCCCGCCGCCGGCGTATGCCTCATTTCCCAGCGGTCACACGAGCCTGGTCTTTGCCAACGCGGTCGTCATGGCGCTCTATCTGCGCCGCCGTCGCTGGTGGATCCTTGGCCTCAGCTGGGCTGCGTCCGTCGGCGTGAGCCGTCTCTACCTGGGCCACCATTTCCCGTCCGACGTCTTCGCCGGTGCGGTGATGGGTGCGGCCTTGGGCGCGGCCGCCTACGGCTGGTTTTGCACAGATACGGATCCGGTGCAACGGTTGCGGTGGCTGCTCTGGCCCCAGGTGGCACTGGCCGTGGTGGTGACGGAGATGGCGTATTTAGGCATCTTGCCGCTGCATCTGCTGGCGTGGCCCAACTCGGACAAGGTGCTCCACTTCCTCCTCATCGGATCGGTGGCCTTCTGGCTCAATCTGTGGTGGGAGGGACGGCGCATCCCCGTGACGGCACGTTTGGCCGTGCCGCCGGCGCTCGTGGCGCCCTTCGCCGTGGCGCTGACCGAAGAGGCTTTCCAGGCGCTGTCGCCGCTGCGCACGGCCTCGTTGGTCGACCTGAGCGCCGACCTGTTGGGGCTGATCGTCTTCTGGTATTTGGCCGAACGGGTGCTGAGGCACACGGCCCGTTTCCCGCAGCCAACTGCGTCACCGCCGGCGTAGCACCAACTCCATGAGGCTGCCGGCCAGACCGCAAAACGCGCCCGCAAAGATGCCGAACTGCCAGTAGCCGCCGAACACCAGATACGTGAGGATAGGCACCGAAATCACGCCGCCAAGGAAGGCGTGAATGCC
>JAWKOK010000085.1:0-21225 GCA_041391205.1 Caldilineaceae bacterium | reverse complement strand
GGACAACTTCAGCAAGCGCTTCAAGCGCGAGGACGCCATCTGGCTGCACGAGTTCTTCTACGCGCTCATGCAGGGCTACGACGCGGTGGCGCTGGAGACCGACGTGCAGATCGGCGGCACGGACCAGCTCTTCAACCTCATGGCCGGGCGCAAACTCATGGAGGCCAAGGGCCTGGCGCCTCAGACCGTGCTGACTTTCCCGATTCTGGTGGGGACCGACGGCGAGCTGCGCATGAGCAAGTCCACGGGCAACTACATCGGCATCGACGAGCCGCCGGGCGTCATCTTCACCAAGGTGCTCAACGTGCCCGATGCGGCCATGCGCAACTACGCCGAATTGGTCACGCGCTGGGACCAGGACGCCATCGATGCCATGTTCGCTGCCGTCGACGCGGGCACGCTGGACATGCGCGACTTCAAGCAGAAGTTGGCGTGGGAGATCGTGAGCATCTTCCACGGCGACGACGCGGCCGACCAGGCCGCCGAGGACGCCCGCCGCATGCACGAGGGCGAAGTCCCCAGCGACGCGCCGGTCTACACACTCGCCCAGGCGACGTCGCTGCTGGATCTCATGTCCGACGCGGGGTTGACCAAGAGCAAAGGGGAGGCGCGCCGGCTGATCCAACAGGGGGGTGTGCGGCTTGACGGTGAAGCGGTGGAGGACCTGAGCACCGAGGTCGCCCCGGACGCTGAGCACGTGGTTCAGGTGGGCAAGCGCAAATTTCTCCGCGTCGTCCCGGCATGACGCGTGTTATAGTATTGTGTCGGGAACGAATCAGAGACTCAAGACTGAAGAGGAGCGAAACGCATGGGCCTGTTTGAGGGGAAAAAGGGACTCATCTTTGGCGTCGCCAACAAGAATTCCATTGCCTGGGGCATTGCAGAGGCGCTGCACCGGGAAGGCGCGCAGATCGGCTTCAGCTACGCCGGTGAGGTGTTGAAGAAACGGGTGGAGCCGTTGGCCGCAAGCATCGGCAGCACCTTTGTGGAGGAGTGCGACGTGACCGATGACGCCGCCATCGACGAAGTCTTTGCCAAGGCCGGCGACGCGTTCGGCAGCATCGACTTTTTGGTTCACTCCATCGCGTTTGCGCCCAAGGAAGAACTGGGCGGACGCTTCATCCACACCAGCCGCGACGGCTTTCGCGTGGCCATGGACATTAGCTGCTACAGCATGATCGCGCTGGCCAAACGCGCCCGCGACGTCATGCCCAACGGCGGCGCCATGATGACCATGACCTACTTCGGCGCGGAAAAGGTGACGCCCAACTACAACGTCATGGGCGTGGCCAAGGCTGCGCTGGAAGCGTCGGTGCGCTATCTGGCGTGGGATCTGGGCAAGGACCAGATTCGCGTCAACGCGGTGAGTGCCGGGCCCATCAAGACCCTGGCCGCGGCCGGCATCAGCGGCTTCCGCAAGAGCTTGGGCTACGTGGGCCAGGTGGCGCCCATGGGCAGCGTGACCCAGGAGAACGTGGGCGACGCCGCGGCGTTCCTGCTCAGCGACTGGGCCACCGGCATCACCGGCGAAGTGCTCTACGTGGACGGCGGCTACAACATCATGGGCGCGCCGGATTTGGATGCCATGGACGAAGGGTAGTCGGTTTTCGGGTGGTGGGGTTTTCGGGTCTTGCCGTCTCGTGCGGTAGCCTTCAAACCCCACCACCCTACCACCCCAAAACCCCAACTCTCCAAAACCCTACTCCCCCACCTCCACTTGCCCGTCCTCGATCAGCCACTGCACGGCCTCGTATACGGCTTGGAACGAACTGTAGCGCGGGCGGTAGTCGAGCAGGCGTTGCGCCTTGGCGATGCTGCAATTGGGGCTGTGCGCGATGTGATCCCACGTGGCCTGGGCTTCCTCAGCGCTCACCGTCGTCTTCCACTCTTCCCACGGTAGATAGGTCAACTTGGCGCTCCGGCCGAACCAGCCGGCCACGGTCTCGGCATAGCCGCGCAGGGTGACGGCGGCCGGTGAGACCACGTGGAAGCCCTCGCCTACGGCCGCGCTGCGATAGGTGATGGCCTGCATGAAGGCCTGGGCCACATCGTCGGCGTGGACGTGATGGACCGTCTCCAGGCCGAAGTTGGCCAGAGCCAGCTCGCCGCCCTGGGCCAGCGTGCTGAAGACCGCGTTGTTGAAGTGGCCCGCCGGGTTGAGCGGCGACCATCCCGGCCCGACGATGTGACCCGGATGCAGCGCCGTGGCGGGGAATCCGTTGCGCCGCGCCTCGTCCAGCAGGTACGCCTCGATGGCCGCTTTCTGGATACCGTACTCGCCGAAGGGCCGCCGGGGCTGCATCTCCGTGGTCGGCACCTCCACGCTGGGTCCGTGGATCCAGATCGTGCCGCAGTGGAGAAAATGCTGCACCCGCCCGCGCAACGCCTCGACCAGGTGGCGGGCACTCTCCAACGTGAAGCAGATCATATCGATGACGATGTCCGGCTCCAGTGCGGCGATCTGGGTGCCGAAGTTGCCCGCGGCCTCGGCCGCAGTTCGGTCCAGCTCCACTTGCGTCACGGATGCCCACGCACCGTGGGCTTGGTACGGTTCACGGGCGCCGCGGCTCACGTTGACCACGTCGAAGCCGGCTGCGACCAAGCGCGGCACCAGGTACGTGCCCACGTGTCCGCTGCCGCCGATGATTACCACACGTGTCATACTCTCCTCCTCTTACCAGATCTGCATAGACTCGGCGAACATGCGGTTGAGGTCGGCGCCGCCGGCCGGGTGCGGCGACAGTTTGGTGACCCGGTGCTGGGGCAGCGTCTTCTCCACCAGCTCCTCAATGTCATCCGGGGTAAAGCCGACCGCGGCCAGACCGTTGGGCATGCCCACCTGCTGCATCAACTTGACGATGGCGCCGGCCAGGATGTCACCGGCATCCTCGGGCGCGGCCCCGCGCGTCTCCGCGCCCATGAGCTGCGCGCCCAGCAGGTGCAGGTCCGGGTTGGTCGACGCCGTGAAGCGGAAGACCGCGGGCGCGTTCAGCGCCACCGACATACCGTGCGGGATGATGGGATGGTCGGAGATGTAGCCCGCAGGCTTGTAGTCGCGCACCATGCCTGAGACGGGATAAGACATGCCGTGGCAGAGATGCACGCCCGCGTTGCCGAAGCCCATGCCGCCGTAGACGGCCGCCAGCATCATCTTGCCGCGCGCATCCACATTGTCCGGTTCGGCGACGACGATGGGCAGGTTTTCAGCCACCAGCTTGATCGACTCGGTGGCCCAGATGTGGCTGATGGGATTGGCTCCCTGGTATGTCGGGCGCAGCTTGGGGCTCGGCGGCGCAGGACGCTGGTCATAGGGCAGCGCGGTCATGGACTCCAGCGCGTGGCAGAGCACGTCCAGCCCGGTGCAGGCGCTCTGCATGGGCGTCATGCTGACCGTGTTCAGCGGGTCGACGATGCCCATGACCGGGCGCAGCGCGCGGTGGGCGATGCCGGTCTTGGCGTGCATCTCCAGGAAGTCGAAGATGGCCACGCCGGTGATTTCGCTGGCGGTCCCCGCGGTAGTGGGCACGCCGATGAGCGGCTTGAGCGGTCCCGGCACCGGCTCGGCCCGGCCGATGGGCGCGTTGACGTAGGCCAGCAGATCGTTGGGCCAGGTGCTGAAGAGGTTGGCCACCTTGGCCGTGTCGATGGTCGAGCCGCCGCCCACGGCCACAAAACCGTCGAAGTCGCCCGCGGTGGCGAAGTCAATGGCGTCTTTGAACGAAGCGTCGGTCGGTTCGACGCGCACGCGGTCGTAGACCACAACGTCGAGTCCCGCCGCCCGCAGCGCATCGGTGACGGTGGCCACCGGCTCGCTGCCGGCCAGGTTCGGGTCCGTCACCACCATGACCCGGCGTGCGCCCAGGGCGGCCATGTCCTGCCCCACTTCGCGCGTCACGCCCGGCCCGAACTTGATGCTGGACGTGTCCATGGTGAACGCTGTTTCGTGGCTCATGTCGATTGTTTCTCCTTCGTGCTTACCAGAGTGTGTAGCCGCCGTCCACGACGAGATCGTGGCCCGTCACGTAGGCGGAGGCGGACGAGGCCAGAAAGATGGTTGCGCCCTGGAGGTCTTCCGGCGTGCCCAGGCGGCCCATGGGGGTGTTGCCGAGCCACGTCGCACCCATTTCGGGCACGGCGTCAACCGTCATGGGCGTGCGGGTGTGGCCGGGGCTGAGGCTGTTGACGCGCACGCCGCGGTCGGCCCATTCCGCAGCGCAGGAGCGCGTGTACTGGATGACGCCGGCTTTGGCCGCGTTGTAGTGGGAGTGAAGCTGGGGCCGGTTGACGATCTGGCCGGACATGGACGCGATATTGATGATGGACCCCGCGCCTTGGCCGAGCATGACGCGCCCCTCTTCCCGGGTGCAGAGAAAGATCCCCTTCAGGTCGATGTCGACCACCGCGTCCCAGGCTTCCTCGGTCAGATCCTCGGCCGGACTGCGATTGGCGATACCGGCGCTGTTGACGGCGACGTCCAGGCGGCCCCAGGCGTCGACCACCGCCGCGACCATGTCACGCACCTGCGCCGCGTCGGTCACGTCGACCTGGATGGCCAGCGTGTGCACGCCCAGTGCGGCCAACTCGGCGGCGGTCCGTTGCGCCGTCTGCGGGTCGCGGTCGGCCACGGCCACATCGGCGCCGGCTTCGGCCAAGGCCCGGGCCAGCGCAGCGCCGATGCCGCGGCCGCCGCCGGTCACCAACGCGGTCTTGTCTGCCATTGAAAAACGTTCAAGAATGGACATGCTGCCCCTCACATTGGGTGAAATTAGTTGGCTTGAATCTGTGAGAAATCGAGATCGTAGTTGCGCGCCGGGACATTGCCCAGCGCCGCGGGCCAGTGCCCGGTGACGGCTTGGGTAATTTTGCCGGCGTGGTCGTGGCAGTTTTCGATGAAAAGCGTGTAGCGCTGTTGCACGCCCGCGGCCACCGTCCCGGCCAGGTAGAGCCCCGGCACGTTGGTCTCCATGGTCGCCGGGTCGAAGACGGGGACGCGGTTTTCGCCCACCAGTTCCACGCCCGCCATGATCAACAGGGACAGTCGCCGCAGGAAGCCGGTGTTAAGCAGCACAAAGTCGGTGGCATGGAGAATGGGTTGCGCCGGGAACCGGCACGCCTGCGGTCGTCAGCATGAGCACCACGTGTTGCGGTGTGATCTCCACGGGCACAGTGTCGGGCAGAAAGCCGATGGTCCCGGCTTCGAACTGGGCCTCCAGGTCGGGCGGCAGCCAATCTTGTGCTCCTGGTCCATGCTTGACGACGGTAGCTGACCCGTCACCCTCTGACACCTGACGCGCCAGCAGCGCAACGCCGCCTCGACCGCGGAGTTCTTGCCGCCCACGATAAGCGGCCGCGTGCTGGAAGTAGTCGTGGGGTCGCGAAATAGTGAGAGACGTGGGCAAGTCCTCGCCGGGAATGTTCAGGCGATTGGGCCAGTGCATGTCGCCCACCGCCAGCACGGCGCGCTCCGCCAGGGTCGTGCGCTCGCCGAACTGGGACGTGGAGAGTCTTGGAAGCAGGCGACGTCCGCTGAATGGCGACCACCGTTTCGTAGGTGTGCACGTGCAGGTCGAACTGCTCGACAATGCCGCGGAGATAGGCCAGGTAATCCTCGCCGGTGATACCCGTTGCTGGTGGTTGTTCTGGATGGGACACCGGCAATGGCCAGCGCTCAAGTGGTGCTGAAAAAGTTGGTGTTGCGCGGCCACCAGGTCATGGTGTGGCCGATCTGGTTGGCGTCGAAATGGATGTAGTCAACGCCGGCGCGTTTGAGACAGGCCGCCAGTTCCAGGCCGATGGGGCCGGCCCCGATGATGGCGACTGCGTGGCGCCGTCCCACGCCGGTCTGCTGCGTGCTGGTGCTCGTGCTCGTCATGCCGTTCCTTTCCCACGTTCATGCATCGCGCCGGGAGCGCCGCGGTGTCGCCAAGCCAGAGGTCGACGGCGCGCCCAGTTCGGCCGGATGCGCTTGGTCAGTCAGATGGTTCTCAACCAAGTATACGAGGGAGCGGGAAGGGGACAAGCACGGTCAGTGCCGCGAGGAGGGACTTCCCGGAAGCCTGCGCACGGATCGGCACAGGCCAAAGTCATCCGCAGGCTTCCGGGAAGTCTCTCTTCGCGCCGGCACGTCAGGCGCGCAAGACTTCGCGCAGATTGTCGCGAATCATGTAGACGACGATGCCGACCAGCGCGAGCAGCAGGATCCAGCGCCAGAATTCGATGAAGAGAATCAGCGTGGCAAGCAACGCCAGCACGATCACGGTGGTGAGCATGAAGTTGGAGAGCCGCCCCCGGGTCATGGACTCGACCGCGCCGAAGGCGATGCCGGCGACCACGGCCCAGAACGGCCAATGCATGGGGCGGAAGATGAGCGCGCGCCACGAAGATGAGCAGCGCCAGCGCACCGCTGATGGCGGCCCAGATCTCCACGACGGCGTTGGGGCGGCGAGAACCGGCCCGGGCGGATGCACGTGCTTCAGGTGGGCGGTGGGTATTTGATCGCCGGCCCTAGGCGCGTGCCCGGTAGGCCCGCAGCGACTTCTGTGTTTCCTGGTTACTGATCAATGCGCTGCGCAGATTCTGCAACTGCACTTGCAGCGAGGTCAGTTGCTCTCCCGGCTCTCGTGGAGGGTGCTGAAATACTCGGCGACCGCGGCGCCTCACGTCCAGCCCGAGGTGCGCACCTGCGTGCGCAACGCCTGGATTTCGGCGGAGAGGGCGGCCTCCTCGTCGACGAGGGCGGCCAGGCGCGTGTCAAGCTCGGCCAGCGTTGCCTGGGGCGGATAGACCTTGTCCAGCCCAGCCCAGCCCAAGGGGTCGTACCAACTGTGGCGCACGGACCCGTGCGCGGTCGTACTGGGGCGGCCGGGAGCGTTCACCGCCGGGGTCGCGCGTGTCCAGTCCCCACGAATACGATACCATCCACCCACCCGTCCGCGTCCGAGATGAGGACCGGTGACCCTCCTCGTCCTGGCCGGGTCCGATGCTCTTGCCGTCACCGGGCGTAGTCCACAGAGGAATGCTGATGAGATTGCCGGCTTCTTTGACGGAAATCATGTTGCTGCCCTGGCCCAGTTGTTCGTTCAGAACCGAGTCAACGCAATGATGCCGTTCTGCAGCGGCGAGGACGGCGGGCGTGGCGCCCATGATGTACTCGCCCTGCTCGAAGTAGCTGGCGTGGGAACCGGCCCCGGCGTAGATGACCGGATGGTTTCCTACTGCTGAAGCCGGGGTCGTCCCAGCGCCGGCGCAGGTCATCACCGCTGAAGTCGTGGGAGGCGAAGGCGGCCCAGCTGTCGGGTTCATCGCCTTCGTCGGCCAGATAGATGAAGACCTGCTCCCAGTCCGATTCATGATCGTTGACGCCGTAGAAATTGGAGCGCCAGTTGTTCATGGTGAAGTAGAAGAGGTAATGGAGCACGATCCAGCCGCCCTCGCGCAGGGCGCGGCCGTAGTAGACACGCCGGGGATCGCGTTGGAGCAGCTCACGGTACTTGATGTCGGCTGCAGCGCGACGCCGCCGGGCACCGAGCCGCGCACCAGCAGCGACAGGTCGAAGAGCGAGTCGCCGATGCCCGAGATCAGGGCACCCAGGCCCAGCCGCCCTGGGCGTGGAAGGGTTGCGATCGGTGCGCCGTGTCCAGCGCTGGTGCTCGAGCGGGTCCAGCGCCTCGCCGGCATAGGTGAGGTACATGGTGTGGCCGTCGGGGATCTCTTCGTGGTCGCTCAAGTTATACACGGTCAACGTGCCGCCGGGCGCGAGTTCGGTGGCCTTGCCCTCCGGGTCCACCAGCCACAGACTGGCGCCCTTGATGAACTCGTCCACCGCGCAGGGAAAGAACATCTCGCCCTGGGTGTAGCGCACGATGGGCTCGTACTGCCGGAGCAGGTCCAGATCGTTCATGGCGTCACCTCGGTAATCGACTGGCCTTCGAAGAGTTGGCGCAGATCATGTTGGTTGAGGTAGAAGACGATGAGCACATTGATGAGCAGATCGACGTACGGCGTGCCGCCGTGCCAGTATTGCCAGATGCCGAAAATGAGGGCGATACCGGCCAGCACCATGGTGGAGAACCAGGCCCAGTACTTCAAGCGCCACAGTCCCCACACCACAAACAACAACAGGGCGGCGATGAGTATATTGGCCAGGCCGATGACGCGCATGTCGTTCACATTGGGCAACGCGAACGTGGTCATTCCCAATTGCAGCCGCACGAAGTCGAAAAAGTTGGCCACAATATTGAGCAACTGCAGCACGATGATGGCATAGATGCCGAAGGGACGTTTGACTCTTTCTTGTGTCACGAGCGATGTCACCTTTCACATGACGGACAGCCTATCTCCGACCCGATGAATGCGTGCAACCCGCATAGAAGAACGCGGCGACAGCCGCACATGACTGTCGCCGCGCCGGACTCAACCGCGTGCTCAGCCTCGGATACGCCTTAGATGCCGAGGATCTGCGCCTTCTTGGCCGTGAATTCTTCCTCGGTCAACAAGCCCTGTTCCTTCAGGACGGCGAGCTTCTGAATCTGCACCAGTTGCGCATCCAGGCTATCTGCCGCCGGCGCGACTTGGGCCGCCTGCTGGGACTCAAATGCCGCCTGTTGTGCCTGCATCTCGGCCATCTGCTGCTCGGCCGCGGCTTGCTCTGCCGCAGCCTGTTGAGCCGCAGCCTGCTGACCGCCGCCCATCATCTTCTTGGTCGCACCGACGGTGGCGGTCGCGGTCCCGGCCACCACGGCGGTACGCGCCATGGTGCCGATCAAGCCCGGGCCTCGTCGTTGCACGTTGACGGTGGGGCCTCGTCGATTTCGCATGGTTTCTCTCCTTCACGCAATCGTCTTGCACTCAAAATCATCTTCGATTGAACGAACGTCGTTGCTGGTCAAACTATCATGGCGTGCACGGGCTCCGGCGGCCTACACCGCCAACCGACCGGCCGCGTCCAGGGCCGCTTGCACGACGGCCGCCGGGATCCGCGCGTTGTCCACCAGCCGCCCATTGGCGTTGACAATGGCGTCGCGCAGACGCGTGGCCCAGACATTCTCAAAGACCATCAACGCGGCGGAGCTGTTGGGCGCGAGGGCTTCGGCGGCGAGCGCAATGTCGTCCTCGTTGAGCAGATCGTAGACGTCGCCGTCCAGATCCTCGAACGGTGACGACTCTGCCTCGGCCACGGTGTCCAGTTCAAACCAGGCCACGTTGCCGTCCGCGTCTTTCTTGATGAATAGCAGATCGATGATATGGATCGTCCCGTTGTCGACAAACTCGGCCAACGCAGGCGTTCGCCCTTGAACTGGTTGCCGGGAAACTCCACAACGAGGTACTCAACCGGTCCCATGACACACCTCCTGTTTGAGTCTGATAGAAAAGTCACTTGAACTTCGTCGAATCGGGCTGGTTTCTACCCTGGACGATTGGACGAACTTCAAATAATGTGACCATGAGAATGAACGTCGCACGTTCGAGTGGACGTCACTGCGTCGATATAATAACGTAATGGCACGCTTTCACAAACATATGAGTGACCATGCCGAAGTCAATCGTCGAGGATGGCGGCGACGGCCAAGGCCGCGAGGTGCAGTTCGGCGTAGATCTCGCCGTCCGGCAACGTCGACTCCGCGAAGTAGATGACATCGCCGAAATGGGCCATGGGACCGCTGGGGGATCGCATGGAACTTGCCGGCGCGACGGGCGCGGTTCCAGGCGGAGTAGGCCAAGAGACGCCAGCGGCCGGGGTACAGCAGCGTCCCCACCCACGGCAAGGGATCGCGGCTGCCCTGGAGAATCGTCGATGCGCGCCACATACGCAATGCCGGGATCGTCGGAATAGAAGCCGCCCAGCGACACGATGCGGATGGAGGCGTTGAGTACGATACCCGGAATAGCGCGCCACGCCGACGGAGATCTGCCCGCCGCCGCTGTAGCCGATGAGATTAGATCGGCATGTCGCTGTCGGTCGGGTAGCCGTGGCGCAGCAGGCTGCGGGCAATCTCGCAGGCCACGCCGGCATTTGCTCAGCGGGCCGTAGCGCGGGTCAGCCGAGACCGCCACCTGCGCTTGTGCGCGCAATGATCAGCGCGTTGTAGGCGTTGACCTCCGATTTCTGCTGTTTGCGGCTTGCATCGATCAGCGCCAGAGCTTGGCGAAAATCCGCTCACCGTTGAGCGGATTGTTGCTGACCGAGTAGGGGAAGACGTCGCTGATCATCACCGCGTCGTCCGGGCGAATGGCGGCAATCTCCCGGATCAACGCCGTCTCTTTGGCCGCACCCGAGCCGCCCTCGAAGCCGAGCACGCCGGTGAGATAGACGATGAAATACGAGGCGTCGACGGGCATGCACGGCCTCGCGCAGGTCGGTGCGTGTCGGCTGCAGGCTGCGCTCCGTCCAGCCGGACCACCAGCCCAATGCCTCGAAGGGCGCGAAGAAGGCCGCGGCCACCAGGAGCAGGCCCAGCAACAGCAGAAACTGCCCGAGAAAATCGGCGAGCCAGCTCATGTCAGGCCTCGTTCCCGGGATCTCGGCGGAGGTAGGCGCGGGTCATCGCCCGCGGTCAACGCCGCGTGCGCCTCTGTCGCCAGCCACGCGGCCAGATCTTCGCCCTCGTAGCGCTGGGGACGACCGGTGGTCAGGCGCCAGACCCAGGCACGCAGCCGCGCCACGTCGAAGAGCGGCAGGCGTGTGAGGAGTTCCAGCAACAGCCAGCCCAGCACACAGGCCAGCAGCGCCGGCCAGAAGGTCAACTCGGCCACGACGCCCACGCCCACCAGAATGGTGATGAAGACCCAAACACGCAGCCCAGCCAGACCACCCCGAGGTAGGGCAGGGAAGAAAGATGCCGAGAATGCCAGGCGCGACGCCCAGCGCCACCACCGATGACCGCCGCGTAGCGAGGTCGGCGTCCCCAGGACAAAACGCAGCGCCAGCCAGATGGTCAGCGCCCACAGACTCGCCGCCACCAGGCCGACCAGTGCGCCGCCGCAGAGGGCGAAGAGCGGCGTCTGGGCACGCGGTTGGCGAAGAGCACCACGCTCTGGCCCAGCCCGACCGAAAGCCCCACTGACCATGAAGACCGCAACGGCGAGTCCCAGCCCGCGCGGACTGTCAACGGCGGCGTGGAATGCGTCCACATTCAGACGCAACACGCCGCCGATGAGTGGAAGGACGGCGATCCAGCCGCCCAACGTGGTGGTGTCCAGGGTCATAGAGGTCCGTGGGCTTCCACTACGCGTCCGTCACGCACCCTTCCGGCACCGGACGAGACGATCTTCATGTACTTGTAGAGCACGCCCTTGGTGTACTTGGGTTCCTTGGGCTGCCAGGCAGCCCGACGCCGGGCTAGTTCATCGTCGCTCACATCCACCGACAGCGTGTTGCTGACTGCGTCGATGGTGATCATGTCGCCGTTCTGCACGAGGGCAAGGTTGCCGCCCACCTGGGACTCCGGCGTGATGTGGCCGACCACGAAGCCGTGGGTGCCGCCGGAGAAGCGTCCGTCGGTGATGAGCGCCACGCTCTTGCCCAAGCCCGCGCCCATGATGGCCGAGGTAATGGAGAGCATCTCGCGCATGCCCGGGCCGCCCTTGGGGCCTTCGTAGCGGATGACGACCACGTCGCCGTGGGTGACCGCGCCCGCTTCCAGGCCGGCCAGCGTCTCTTCTTCCGAATCGAAGAACCTTGGCCGGACCGGTAAAACCTTTCGCCTTCCTTGCCCGTGATCTTGGCCACCGCGCCCTCTTCCCGGCCAGGTTGCCGTAGAGGATGTTCAGATGGCCGGTCTTCTTGATGGGGTCGCTGAGCGGGTGGATGACCGTCTGCCCCTCGCTCAGGTCGGGCATGGCCTCCAGGTTCTCGGCCAGCGTCTTGCCGGTGACGGTCAGGCAGTCGCCGTGGAGCAGCCCCTCGCGCAGCAGCAGCTTCTGCTGCCAGGCACGCCGCCCACCTCGTGCAGGTCTTCCATGACAAACTGACCGCTGGGTTTGAGGTCGGCGATGAAGGGCACGCGGTTGGAGATCTCCTGGAAATCGTCGATGGTCAGCGGCACGTCCGCGGCCTTGGCGACGGCCATGAAGATGGGCACGGCGTTGGTGGAGCCGCCCAGGGCCATGACCATGGTGATGGCGTTTTCGAAGGCCTTGCGCGTTAGGATGTCCAGCGGCTTGATGTCCTCTTCCAAGAGGTGGCGGATGGCCGCGCCGACCTGGCTCGTTTCGGTGAGCTTGCCTTCGCTCTCCGCGGGATAGGAGGAGCTGTTGGGCAGGCTCATGCCCAGCGTCTCGATGGCCGAGGCCATGGTGTTGGCCCGGTGTACATGCCGCCGCACGCGCCCGCGCCCGGACACGCGTTCTTGAGCACCGCCTTCAGTTCGCCCTCGTCGATGTCGTGGGCCAGGTATTGGCCGTAGGCTTCGAAGGCCGAGACGATGTCCAGCTTGCGCCCGTTGAGGTAGCCGGGCTTGATGGTGCCGCCGTAGACCATGATGCTGGGCCGGTTGATGCGGGCCATGGCCATGAGCACGCCCGGCATGTTCTTGTCACCCGGCCAAGCAGCGAAATGTTGGCGTCGTAATACTGGGCACGCATGACCGCCTCGATGGAATCGGCGATGATGTCGCGCGAGACCAGCGACGCCTTCATGCCCTCGGTGCCCATGCTGATGCCGTCGCTGACGCCGATGGTGTGGAAGATGAGGCCGACCAGGTCCGCCTGCTGCACGCTCTCCTTGACCCGGCGGGCCAGCGCGTTGAGGTGCATGTTGCAGGTGTTGCCTTCCCAGCCCATGCTGGCGATGCCCACCTGCGCCTTCTTCATGTCATCGTCGTCCAGGCCCACGCCGTAGAGCATGGCCTGGGAGCCCACCTGTGACCGCACCTGGGTCAACTGGCTGCTGTACTTGTTGAGTTTATGACCGTTGACGGTTGTCACCGACATGAGCGCTTTCTCCAATCAAAATCGTTAAAATAAGAATATTTCTCATTGCTCATCGGTAATTTTCTAGTTCTTATTGCGTCGGTCGGCGCCGATCAAATAACAAATGAAAAATTACCGATGAGCAATGACCAATCAACTCCCGCAGCCGTTGTCGGTCAGGAGGCAGAACTCCACCCCGTCCGCCAAGGCCGTCCAGCTTGCCTCGATGATGTTGGTGCTGGCGCCCACGGTGGTCCACGAACGCTCGCCGTCGGTGAAGTCGATCAACACGCGGACGGTGGCGCCGGTGCCGCTGGCGCTGTCGAGAATACGCACCTTGTAGTCCTTGAGATGGACGTCGCGCAGGCGCGGGTAGATGTGGGCGATGGCCTTGCGCAGGGCCGCATTCATGGCGTTGACCGGACCGTTGCCCTCGGCCACCTCATGGTAGATCTTGTCGCCCACCCGCACCTTGACCGTCGCCTCGGAGAAGAGGCCGCGGCCGGCGCGGTGCTCCACATTGGCCGTGTAGTCGATCATCTCGAAGGGCGGCGCATAGTCCGGCTGGGTGCGCCGCAGCAGCAGATCCACGCTGGCTTCCGCGCTCTCGAAGGCGAAGCCGTGGTTCTCCATCTCCTTGATGGTCTGGAGCACTTCCCGCTCCTGCTCCCGGCTCAGCCCTTCCAGCCCGAACTCCTCGCGCTTGGCGGCGATGTTGTCCTTGCCGCTCAGCTCGCTCACGAGGATGCGCGTCTCGTTGCCCACCAGCGCGGGGTCGATGTGCTGGTAGCTCATGAGGTACTTGCGCACGGCGTTGACATGGGTGCCGCCCTTGTGGGCAAAGGCGCTGGCGCCCACGAACGGCTGATGCGTGTCCGGGTTGAGGTTGGCCAGTTCGCTGACGTAGTGGCTCAGGTCGCGCAACGCGGTCAGCTTGTCCGCAGAGACCAATTCGTGGCCCATCTTCAGTTGGAGATCGGCAATGACGCTGACGATGTTGGCGTTGCCGCAGCGCTCGCCATAGCCGTTGATGGTGCCCTGCACGTGGGTGCAGCCGCTGCGCACCGCCTCCAGCGTGTTGGCCACGCCGGTGTCGCCGTCGTTGTGCGCATGGATGCCCAGCGTCACCCGGGCCGCCGGCGGGGTGATGCCGGTGCCGCCGTTCTGGCCCAGCACGTCGTGGCGCACGGTCTCCACCGCCTCCGCCACTTCCCACGGCAGGCTGCCGCCGTTGGTGTCGCAGAGGACGATGCTGTCGGCGCCGCCGACGACGGCCGCTTGGAGCGTGGCCAGCGCATACTCGGGATTGGCACGGTAGCCGTCGAAGAAGTGCTCGGCGTCGTAGACCACCTCTTTATCGTGGGACTTGAGGTAGGCCACGGAATCGCGGATCATGCGCAGATTTTCTTCCAGGTTCGTGCGCAACACCTCCGTCACGTGCAGATCCCAGGATTTGCCAAAGATGGTCACCACCGGCGTCTTCGCCTCGATGAGCAGCCCGATCTGCGGATCGTCGGCCGGGTCAATGTCGGCCCGGCAGGTGGAGCCGAAGGCCGTCACCTTGGCATGCTTGAGGCTCAATTCCTTCTGGGCGCGTTCGAAGAACTCCATGTCCTTGGGATTGGAGCCGGGCCAGCCGCCCTCGATGTAGTCCACGCCGAACGCATCCAGACGCCGCGCGATACGCAGCTTGTCGTCACAGCTAAAATTCACACCCTCCCCCTGCGTGCCATCTCGCAGGGTGGTGTCGTAGAGTTGGATTTTCATGGTCTAAGTTGCCTGTCGTAGAAAAGGGAAGAGACGGGGAGATTGAGAGACTAAGAGATTATGAGATTGAGAGACTGAGGGATTCGGAGACGGCATGGAATCCATCCGTCTCCTCATCACGTAATCTCTTAATCTCATAATCTCCCAATCTCTCAATCTCCGGCGGTCTCATTCAGTCATTCACATGTCGCCGTCACACAACGCCGACACATCCTCCAAAATCCGGTCCGGCCAGATGCCGCAGCCCAGGTCTTCCGGACGGAAGCGCCCCGTCTTGACCAGCCAGCCCTGCATGCCCAGCCGCTTGGCCCCTTGCACGTCGATCTCGATGTCGTCGCCGACCATGGCGACCCGCTCGGGCGGCAGCCCCAGGTCGTCGAGCACCATGCGGTAGTAGGATTCGCTAGGCTTGCCCACCACGACGGCGCCCACCTGGGTCGCATATTCCAGCGCCACCACGAAGGGCCCGGCGTCGAGGAAGAGCCCGTCTTCCGTGCGCCAGAAGCGTTTCTTGTGCAGCGCCACCAGGTGCGCCCCGTTGAGCACAGCGCGGAACGCCTTGTTCAACCGGGGGAACGTAAACCCGGGCCCCATGTCGCCGACGACGACAAACTCCGGGTTTTCCTCGTCCACCACGATGTCGCTGAACTCCAACTGAGCGTCGGGCAGCAGCAACGGATAGTAGCTCTGGGCGTTCAGCCGGCGCAGGTAGAGCGACGCAGCATAGGTCGCCGTGAAGAGATTTTCCACCTCCACGTCGAACCCGAGCGCATGCAGGCGATCCAGCAGGGTGAGACGACAATAGATCGTCGTGTTCGTGATAAAACGGTGGGGAATGCCGCGGGCGCGCAAGGCGTTGACCGCCTCTAACGCGCCCGGGATCACCTCATTGCCGCGCATCAACACGCCGTCGATGTCGATCAATAGTCCGTCTACAGTGGAGAGCAGATCGGTCACAGCCTCATTCCTTCTCCATCAACCGGTATTCTGCAAACCGGCTGCGATGCCGTTGACCGCCATCAACACCGATTCACGCCAACGATCCACCAGCGCCGAGTCGGGCTCGGTCCGCAGCTTCTGCAGGAGGCCGACCTGGAGCATGTTCAAGGGGTCCACATAGGGATTGCGCAACTTGATGCTGCGCGCCAGTCGTGCTTCATTTTCCAGCAAATGGTCGACTTGTGCAATGTCAAGGACCACGCGCAGAGTCCGTTCGAACTCGGTGTGCAACTGGTTGAAAACCACGTCGCGGGTGTGCTCGTCGGTGAGATTGGCGTAGAGCGCCGAAATGTTCATATCGGCCTTGGCCAGCCCCATCTGCACATTGTCGAGCACCGTGCGGAAGAAGGGCCATTCGGCGTACATCGCCCGCAGATGGGCCATGCGCTGCTCCATGTCGCCGCCCGCAACCCATGTCTCCACGGCCGTGCCCACGCCGTACCAACTGGGCAGGTTCACCCGCGTCTGGGTCCAGGCGAAGACCCACGGAATCGCGCGCAGATCGCGGATGTCCTGGGTCGCCTTGCGCCGGGACGGGCGGGAGCCGATGTTGAGCGCGTCGATGTGGTCGATGGGCGTGGCCTCGTGGAAATAGGTGATGAACTCGGGCTGCGTCACCAGGGCCCGATAGGCGTCGAACGCGATGGTGCTCAGCTCCTCCATGCAGTCGGACCACATCTCCTCATCGGGATAGTAGGGCCGTTTGCCGCTGGTGAGCAGCACCGCGTTGACCAGTTGCTCCAGATGGCGATGGGCGATGCCCGGGTTGGCATAGCGCGCGCTGACGACTTCACCCTGCTCGGTGATGCGGATGCGTCCGCGCACGGACTCGGGCGGCTGGGCCAGGATGGCGCGATTGGCCGGGCCGCCGCCCCGCCCCAGCGTGCCGCCGCGGCCGTGGAAGAGCGTCAACGTCACGTTGGCTTCGTCGCAGGTCTGGGCCAGCGCCCGTTGCGCCTGGAAGAGCATCCAGTTGGCGCGGAGATAGCCGCCGTCCTTGTTGGAATCGCTGTAGCCGATCATGATCTGCTGGCTGTTGCCCCGGGCGCGCAGATGGCGGCGATAGGCGTCGTTGTCAAAGAGTTCGCGCATGAGCTCGGGCGCCATGGTCAGGTCTTCGATGGTCTCGAAGAGCGGCGCAATGTCGATCTTGCCGAAGAGGCCCGCATCCTTGGCCAGCAGCAGCACCTCGAGAATGTTGCTGACCGCGGTCGTCATGCTGATGATGTAGGTCTGGATCGTGTGGCGATCGACTTCCTCGCGCGCCCGGCGGATGAGGCGGAAGAGGCGGATGGTCTCGTTGGTCTCCTCGCTGAAGAGCAACTGCGCGGTGAGCGGACGCTCGCTGAGGATCTCCCGGGTCAGCACCGCGACTTTGTCCGTCTCCGAGAGCGCTTCGTAGTCGGCGAAGACGCGGTAGCGGGCAAAGATCTCGGCGATGGCGCTGCGGTGGCGGCGCGTGTTGGCGCGTCAGAGTGGCCAAGGTGAAAGCCGAAGGTCTCAACGGCGCTCATGAGTTCGGCCAGGCGCCCGTCGGCGATGCGCGCGTGCTATGGTGGGTACGCAGGCTGGTGTCGATCAAGCGCAGGTCGTGGAGGAACTCGTCCACGTTGCGATGCGCGCGAGTTGCGCTTTGTCGTCCCAGATCTGCTCGTTCTCGGCGCGGGTGGCTTGCAACCGGCGGAACATGAGGATGAGCTTCTGGCGATGAAACCGTTGCGGAACCGTTCCAACACCTGAGTTCGTCCTCGGGCGCAGGGCAAAATCGTCGATGTCTCTGGGCCAGGTCGTTGGTGATAATCCGCGGCCCGGGCCGACTGGCTCATCTGGTGGTAGAGCTTGTCCACTTCGATGTTGTACAGGCGGAGGATGAATTCCTTGTGGGTGCGCAGGGTTTCCTCGGTCACGCCCACGGTCACGAAGGGATTGCCGTCGCGGTCGCCGCCGATCCACGAGCCGTAGCGCAGGAAGGCGGGGATATCAAAATGCTCGCCAGGAGTAGACATCGTGGAGCGCCTTTTTCCAACTCGGTGTAGATGCGGGGAATCCAGCCGGAAGAGGGTGGCTTCGAAGAAGTAGATGCCGTTGCGCACCTCGTCGAGCACGGTGGGACGGCGGTCGCGCGTCTCGTCGCTTTGCCAGAGCAGCACGATGGTCTCGCGCAACACTTGCATGCTTTCCTCAACTTCCGACGGCAGCAGGTTCTTCTGACTGGGGGCGTGAGCACATCGGCCATGGCGCCGCAGCAGGCAGGATGGTGCGCCGCCGCAGTTGGTGGGATGCGCCGTGATGACGGGCGCAATGTAGAGGCTGGCCAGGATGGCGCGCATGTCGTCGGCGGACAGTCCCTCGTCCGTGGAGACGGCGCACCGCGTTGGCGATGGTCTCGCGCATGTTCTGGCCGCGCTGGTGCGCCGCTTCCGCGCGGGCGCAGCGTGGACCGCTGGTCCTCTTCGGCCAGGTTGACGAGTTGGAAGTAGGTCGTGAAGGCCTTGAGCACCACCTGGGTGCGGTCCACGTCCTGGAGCACGTCGAGGATCAACGTCCGGATTGGGCCAACGCTCTCGTCGCCCGGTACGCGCCACATATGGTCAGGCCCCGGATCTGCTCTTCCAGATTGAAGAGATGCGCGTCCTTCCTGCTCAATGATGGTCTCGCCCAAAAGAGGTTGCCCAGCATCCGGATTGTGTTGCGTAGATGCCAGTCCTGCTGCTCTTCGGAGATGAGTTCCACTGCTTCGTCGGGCATGCAATTCTCCATCCGTTCCAACAATTCGTTTCAATGTCGCGGCGTTCTACAAACCAGGTTTCTGCGAGAAACCTGGTTTGCATTCATGGCGGTTCACGCAGCAGCCGCCAGTGCTCCGCCACCAGGTCGCCCATCACGGTCGTCCCCACGACTTCCGTGCCAGTCGCCGCGATGTCCGGTGTGCGCACGCCGTCACTCAAGACGGGAATCTGCGTCTCCACAGCCTTGGCTTCGGTTTCCAGTCCCAGGCTGTGACGCGGCAACATGGCCGTGCTGAGGATCGTGGCCAGCAGGTTGGCGATGCCTGGCCCGGCGATGTCGGGGCGCTGCCGTGGATGGAGTTCGTAGAGCCCAGCGGCAGGTCGTGGCTGTTCATGATGTCGCCCAGGCTGGCCGACGGCAACATTGCCCATGGACCCGGCCAGCATGGACGCGCCTCGTCGGTGAGGATGTCGCCAGAGATTCTCGCTGACCACCACGTCGAAGCTGGCCGGGCGGCGGATCAGGTGCATAGCCATGGCGTCCACCAATTCGTGCTCCACCGTCAACTCGGGGTACTCCTTGAGCACCTCGACGGTGACCCGGCGCCAGAGCCGGCTGGACGAGCACGTTGGCCTTGTCCACACTGGTCAGCTTCTTGCTGCGCAACATGGCCGCGTCGGCTGCCAGCCGCACGATGCGCTCGATCTCCGGCCGGGTGTAGAGCATGGTGTCGTAGGCCTCGTAGCCTCTTCGCCGGCCTCCTGGCGCGGGCCGAAGTAGGCGCCGCAACCCGTCAGCTCACGGATGACCAGCAGGTCCACGCCTGCGAAGCACCTCTTCCTTGAGCGTGCTGGCGCTAATCAGCTGCTGGTTGAGCTTGACCGGGCGCAGATTGGCGAAGAGATTGAGCGCCTTGCGCAGGGCCAGCAAGCCCCGTTCGGGCCCGTCCGGTGCGTTGGGGTTATCCCATTTGGGGCCGCCCGTTTCCGCGCCCAACAGGACCGCGTCGAGCCGTCTTTACTGCGTCGACTGTGGCATCGGGCAGGCTCGTCCCCTGCTCGTCGATGAAAACTGACCCTTATGAGTTGGTGGTCGTAGCTGAAACTGTGGCCGAATTCTCTGCCACCACGTCCAGAATCTTTTGGCTTCGTCGGTCACTTCCAGACCGATTCCATCACCGGCCAAGACAACAATTTTGGCGTTCATGTTTGGTGCTTTCTTAGTGCGTTGACTACGAATTTGAGAAGAAAGACAGAGATTAAGGGATTAAGAGATGGGAGACTGACGCATGCCGTTGTACGTCCGTCTCCCAATCTCTTAATCTCAGTCTCTTCTTTCTCTTCCGACAGAAAGAGTTCCAGCTGAGACTCCCACTCGAAAAATCCGGCGGCATCCAAAACGTGACGACCCAGTTCGTCGGCGAGGCGGAAGCGTGCGGCCAGATCCGGCGTGCGATAGAGCGCACGGAGCAGGTCACCGGCGGTGGCATCAATTGCCCATGCCGCGATGGACTCTTTGCCGCAGGGAAGATAGCGGCCGTTGGCCTTGAACAAGTAGTCCACCAGCGCGCCTGGCGTCGTGCAGCAGCAGTTCCGCGTTCTCCGGATCGGTGTCCAGGAGATCCCGTGCGTTGTCCAGCTGATCCGCGGCCAGATAGCGGGCCATGATCCGTTGGCCGTCTGACCACGCGGGCGGCGCTTGGGCCAGCCAGGTTGCGGCTTCGTCCCGCAGCGTCTGCACCACCGGATCCCGGTCCAGCACGACAAAGCCTTGGCTCAGCATGTGCGCGGTGATGGGCCGAAACGCCGCGTGTTCCGCCAAAAAGTAGCTGCGCACGGCCGCCGGCGGGTTCACGAAGATCTCGGCCGGCACACCGTCGAAGCGACGCTGCACACGCTGGCGTTCCGGTGCCGCGTGAATCACATAGATGTCGAAGTCGCTGCTCGGCCCCGGATTGCCCCGGATGATGCTGCCGCACGCAAAGATGCCCCGCACGGCGTAGTGGGCAAGGATCCACTCCACGGCATTCTGCAACGCGGCGAGGTGATGGTCAGCCAGTTGCGGCCAGCGTAGTTCGACAGATGCATCGGTTTGGTCCATGGTCGACCTCAAAATAAAGGACACGGCGCTGCCGTGTCCTTCCCCTGTCACGCGCGTCCCGGTCACCCGGCGCATCACGTGCACCGGCGGGAAGCGCGGGATGAACGTCGGTCCCCGCGTCAGTAGGCCGGCTGCGCCTCGTGGGCGGCAATGGCCTCTTCCTTGGACATGAGATAGCCCAAGTCGTCCAGCCCTTCCAGCAGGCACTGCTTGCGGAACGAATCGATGTGGAAGGCGTGCTGCTGGCCGTCCGGCAGGATCACGGTCTGGGACTCCAGATCGACGATGATCTCCGTCTCCGGCTCCTCTTCCACCAGATCGAGCAGCATGTTGACCACCTCTTCCGGCAGCGTCACCGGCAAGAGTCCGTTCTTCAGGCTGTTGTTGTGGAAGATGTCGGCGAAGCCCGGCGTGATGACGGCGCGGAAGCCGTAGTCGGTCAGCGCCCAGACGGCGTGCTCGCGGCTGGAGCCGCTGCCGAAGTTGCGTCCGGCGATGAGCACCTCCGCCTCCTGGTGCTCCGGCTTGTTGATGACAAAATCTTCCTTGGGCGAACCGTCGGCGTTGTAGCGAATCCAGGAGAAGAGGCCGTCGCCCATCCCCTCCTTGGTCACCGCCGTCAGGTACTTGGCCGGGATGATCTGGTCGGTGTCCACGTTTTCCATGCGCAGCGGCACGGCGCGTGCGGTCAGTTTTTCAAAGCGTTCCATCGAAGTGATC
>JAWKOK010000084.1:0-21916 GCA_041391205.1 Caldilineaceae bacterium | reverse complement strand
GCCTCGATGTTGGCGGGAATGGTTTTGACGGGACTTTCCAGATGTTCGGTCATGGCACGTCGGTTTCGCCTGTTGAGCGATCTGTGGAAAAGCTGGGGATATTGGTCCAAGGCGCAAAAACGGCGAAGTTGCGCAACGCAACCTCGCCGTCATATCGCCTCAGGTAGCAGGAGGACCGGGCGCTCAGTTTCCCAGCAGGCTGTCCAAATCCAGTCCTTCGACGAAATCGGAGAAGACGCCCAGGTCCTCTCCTTCGCCCTCTTCGCGTTCGGGCGCATCGTTGCTTTCGGTGAGGCTCATCTCTTCTTCCGCACGCAGACCGGCTTGCTCCATCACCTCGTCGGCCACAAAGATGTTGGCGCCGACCCGGACGGCGAGGGCAATTGCATCGCTGGGACGGCTATCGACTTCGATGGAATCGCCGTCCACATCGAGCACAATCCGGGCGTAGTAGGTGTTCTTCTCCAACCCGCTGATCAGGATGTGCTGCACCTCAGCGTTAAGCGTCTCCAGCACCGTCTTGAGCAGATCGTGGGTCAACGGTCGTGGCGCTTCCATCCCCTGCAACTGCAAGGTGATGGCGTCTGCTTCGAAGGGACCAATCCAGATGGGCAGGAATCGTTCGCCTTCTTCCTCTTTCAGGATGACGATGCGATGCTGCGACATCAAGCTAACGCGAATGCTATCGATGGTTACTTCAATCATAGATGCTCTCCACTGCCCTCAACTCCGCTCCCACCTACAGAGCGCCCGTCTTCAAATGAGCCTCTGCAACTCTCAGGTCGACTGCGCCAGGCGCTCCACACACAACGGGGGGTTCGCTGGGAGTTCCAATGCTCATCGCACGCGGATTATAGCATATCTGCATTGGGCTGCAAAGTGCTTTTTGTCCATTCCGCGCGCGGGATGATTTGCCAAGTGGCCCCAAGATGGCTATACTACAATCAGCTTTTCGGGGAGTAGCGCAGCTCGGTAGCGCGCTTCGTTCGGGTCGAAGAGGTCGGAGGTTCGAATCCTCTCTCCCCGACCAGCTTAAATCCCGTGACCGGTAACCGGTCACGGGATTTATTTTTCCACCCGTTCTCACCGGCACGAGGCGCAATTCCCCAAGCCGCAGCCGCGTGCCCTCACCCGCGCGCCACCCCGTCCAACTCCAATGTCGAGTCGTTGAGATAGGCCTGCAAAAAATGCAGGATCGCGCCCTTGGCTGCACCGTTTTGGGACGCCCATTTCCCCTGGCGAATGATGGCATTGTGGCCGATCAACGGGGGCAGATGTCCCTGGATGTCAGCCTCCAGTTCGGCGAACCGGGCCGCGGGCATGGCACTGAGCAGACCGCCGATGACGATCACATCCGGCTGCACCATGTGGATGACATTGGCCACGGCCGCGACCAGTGCTGCGTTCAAGTCGTGAACCGGAGTGCGGCGGAAGGGGCATGGCCGCGTCATCGCCGTTGAGAATAGTGCCGGCGCGCCCGCGGATTCGACGTGCTCAAGATGTCGGCGTAGGGCGCCTGTCGTCACGCCGGGAGCCGCCGCCTCCAGCGCAGCCACACTTTGCACAAAGCGCTGAGGTTCACACCGATGACGGTCAGCAAGCTATGCACATCTGGAGACCGGGCCGGTCGCCCGCGTGCAAAAGAGGTGGCTGGCGATCAACCCCGCATTGCCCAGCGACCCCTTGTACAGTTCGCCCTTCAAAAACAGGCTCACCTTCACGCCTTCGTCATAGCCCACGTACGCCAGATTCTTGTCCAGCGGCTCGCTGCTGTGCAGGAACTCGGCGAAGGCCATGCAGTCCACGTCGTTGGCGATGCGCACCGGCAGTTCGACCATGGCCTGCAACCGCCGGCAGACCGGGAAATTCTCCCACGTGGGCACACGGCCGATGGAGATGATGTCGCCGCTGGTCAAGTCGGTGAAGCCCGGCGATGCCAGGCCCACGCCCAGGATGACCCGTTCGGGGAACGCAGCGCGCAGCCGGGTCACGTAGTCCGCCACGGCCTGCACCGCCTCGTGGGGCGTGGGCACGACCTGGTCGAAGAGCTTGACCTCGTCCAGCACCGCACCTGCGAGGTCGGCTGCAATCAGGCGCATGCCCGGCAGTTGCAGATGCACCCCACCAAGAGAAACCGCGTCGTATCGGCGCCGAAGAGCATGGCCGGCCGGCCGCCATTGGCCTCGGCTTGGCCCACCACCCGAATCCACCGGGCGTCGGTCAGATCCTGCACGGCGCGCCGCAACGTGGGCAGGCTCACTTGCGTGGCCTGCTGGAGGTCGGCCAAGGACATGGGCGTGCTGAGCACGTGGCGAATCACAGCGCGTGGGAGTGACATGAGCAAATCCAGGATTGACAAATCTTTTGTAAATGATATTATAAAAGTGTCATTCAGTGCAACAAGCGCATTTCCCATTCTAGCAAACCAGCCCGATTTCCTCGATTTGAGGGATAGACCCGAACGATGGCCGACTCATCCCAGGCGGCCATTCCGCAACGCAGAGACTGACGGGAAGGCGGAAAGCCATCAATGAACGCCGGCACGCTGCGCAGCTACACGACCATGCAGGTTTACTACGGCGATCTGCACAACCACTGCGGCCTGAGCTACGGCCATGGCGCCTTGGCCGCGGCGCTGGATAACGCGCGCCTGCAACTCGACTTCGCCAGCGTGACGGTCCATGCCGTGTGGCCCGACCTGCCCACCGACGATCCGTATCTCGGCTATTTGGTCGACTATCACAAAGAGGGGTTTGCCAAAGCGGAGGCCGCCTGGCCCGACTATCTCGCGGCCATGGACGCAGCCAACGACGACGGTCGCTTCGTCACCTATCCCTGGCTTTGAGTGGCATTCCATGCACTACGGCGACCACTGCGTCTACTACCGAGACGGCCAAGGCGGCGCGACGGCGCGGCCCATCATCCAGGCGGCGGATCTGCCCGCGCTGCGTCAGGCCGTGGAGGCATTGCCGACGTCCGCGTTTGTCATCCCCACCACATCGGCTACCGCCAGGGGTATCGGGGCATCAACTGGCGCGCGTTCCGGGAAGCGGTGTCGCCGGTGGTGGAGATCTTCTCCTTCCACGGCCTGTCGCTGAGCAGCGAAGGCCCGTACCCGTACCTGCACTCCATGGGGCCGCGCCACGAACAGAGCACGGCCGAGTACGGCTGGGAACAGGGCCACGTTTTCGGCATCATCGGCTCTACGGACCACCACAACGCATTCCCGGGCAGCTACGGCTACGGGCGGCTGGGCGTGTGGGCGCCTGCGTTGAGCCGCGACGCCGTGTGGGAGGCCATTGCCCAGCGCCGCACCTACGCGCTCACCGGCGACCGCATGTGCAGCCTTTGCGCTCAACGAGCGGCCCGCAGAGCATCGCACCTGCCGACGGGAGCGGTGGATCGAGGTGGCGGTGGAGGGCGGCGACGCCATCGACACCATCGACGTGCTGCACAACAACCGGGTCATCCACCGGGAAAGTCGCTTTCACAGCCGGTCGGCTGGGCGTCTTCACCGTCTACGTGGAGGCCGGCTGGGGCGAACGCGGCGAGGAAGCGCCTGGGACGTGACCATCACGCGGTTGCCCAGGGGCGCTGGTGGACGTGGAGCCGCGCTTCCGGGGTTACAGCCCCACGGCAAAACGCCGCCGGATGACATGGACTTTGCCTACACCAGTTGGCAACGCACGGGCGAGAACCGGGTCTGGTTCCGCACCAAGACCCCGGCAGAACCTGTCACTGCACACGCCGGCCACCGAGGGCATGGCGTTGACCGTGGCCGGGGCGCGCACCGCAGCTGCGGCTCACAGTCAATGGCGAAGCGATCGACGTGGCTCTGGGCGAGCTGTTCACCGCTGCGCCCGCACATTTTACCTGGGCGGCTTCGTCTCACCAGCACTCTGCCTTCATCGTGCCGTTGCGCGTACGGAGAGTCACCAACGCATCGCCTTCCTGCACCGGGCGCGGTCGACTTGGCGTTGGTACACCATCCGCGTGCGTCAACGCAACGATCAATGGGCCTGGACGTCGCCCATCTGGGTCGAAGGCACAGACGTCCCCCACGCACCGTAGAGAGCGTCTTCAGTTGCACTCGCCTGCAAGTCATCACATGCAGCTTCTACACGGTTTTATCAGGCAGTTTCGATTCCTTGTCACACCGAATTTGAACCAGAAAGGACACTCCCATGCGCAAATTTGTACCCATCCTGTTGATCCTGGCGCTGGCGATCATGGCCGGCTGTGCCGCGCCGCCAGCCGCTCCCGCCGAACCGGCTGCCCCCGCGGAACCGGCCGCGGAAGCCACCGAAGCGCCCCAGGAAGAAGCCGCGGCGGACGCAGCCATGCCCGCCGACATGTCCCAATGCGGCACCGATGAAGAGGTGACGATCACCTACATCGGTGACCCCGCGGGCAGCCATCCCGACGCGGAGGCGGCCACCATCGAGCGCTTCAAGGAGATCTGCCCCAACATCACCGTGGAGCGCATCCCCGGCGACGCCAATGTGCAGAATCTGCTGGCGGTCTACCTGACCGCGTTCGAGGCGGAAAGCCCGGACTTCGACGTGATCCGTGTGGACGTGATCTGGCCGGGTCTGCTGGCTGAGCACCTGTTGGACATGACGCCGTACACGCCGCAGGCGCAGATCGACTCGTATCTGCCCGCGCTGGTGCAGAACGACACGGTGGACGGCCGCCTGGTGGCGCTGCCCTTGCGCATCGGCTTCGGCATGCTCTACTACCGCACGGATCTGCTGGAGAAGTACGGCTACGACGCGCCGCCTGCCACCTGGGACGAGTTGGAAGAGATGGCCCAGACCATTCAGGACGGCGAGCGGGCCGACGGCAACGACGAGTTCTGGGGCTTTGTCTGGCAGGGCAACGCCTACGAGGGTCTGACCACCAACGCGCTGGAATGGCAGGTCTCCAACGGCGGCGGCTCCATCGTCAGCCCTGAGGGCGAGATCGAGGTCAACAACGAGGCTACCATGGCCGCGTTTGAGCGTGCGGCCGGCTGGGTCGACACCATCAGCCCGCCCGGCGTGATCAGCTACCAGGAAGAGGACGCGCGCGGCGTGTGGCACGCGGGCAACGCGGCCTTCATGCGCAACTGGCCCTATGCCTACAGCACCAGCCAGGAGAGCGAAGCCATCGGCGGCAACTTCGACGTGGCGCCGGTTCCCGCCGGTGATGCGGGCGTGGGTGCGGCGACCCTGGGCGGCTGGCACATCGGTGTCTCCCGCTATTCGGAGCACCCGGAAGCCGCGGCGGCCTTCGCGGCCTACATGACCAGCGTCGAGAACCAGAAGCACTACGCCATCGACACGTCGTCGCCGCCGGCGTCGCTGGAACTCTACGCCGATCCGGACATCCAGGCGGCCATGCCCTTCGCCAGCCCCGAGGTGGTGGAAGTGACCACGGCGCGTCCTTCGACGGCGACGGGCGCCAAGTACAACGAAGTCTCCACGCTCTACTTCACGGCGGTCCACTCCATCCTCACCGGTGAGCAGGATGCGGCCACCGCGCTGGAGTTGCTGGAACTGGATCTGATGGATCTGTTGAGCGAATAACGCTGCCCCAAAGGATTGAATCCTCGCGTAGGGGCGTCTCCTTGTGGACGCCCGCAGGGGCACGCCCCTACGCATTCATTTTCTTGGCAACATCGAACCTCCAATCGGCAGAAGCGTATGAGCGCAGCGCACGCATCACAATTTGGCGGCAACCAGTCCGGCAGCGGCACCGGACGGCAGGCAGCCTGGTTCCTGGCCGTGCTGTTCGTGCTGCTGGGCGTGGTCGCCATCGGCTGGTTGATCCTGGCCGTGGCCCGCGACCCGGCGATCCGCGTGGCGCTGCAACCCGCGCCCGTGGACGGCGCGGCGACGCCGTCGCTGATCATGGCCTTCCTGACCCGGTTCGGGATTGTGCTGCCGACCATGGTGCTGGCCTTGGGCCTCATGTCCATCGGGCTGGGGCTGCGCGTGCGCACGGGCAACATCGTGGCGGCGCGCTGGGCCAATGCGGCGCTGGCATGGCTGGCCGTGGGCGCGGGCATCGTCGCCGTGGCAAGCTTGACACGCACGCTCTTTGCGCTGATGCGCACGCCCGCCGGTGAACCCGCGGCCACCCAGTGGCCCCAATTCGTGGGCGCGACCGCGGCCATGCTTCTCTTCGGCGCGGCCTACTTATGGCTCAACGACCGGGTGGACACGCTCTTCTCCGGGCAGGAACAACTGGGCTCACGCGAACGGCGGCTGGCCTGGACGCTGCTGATCCCCACGCTGGCGGTCTTCCTCCTGGTCGCGGCCCGCCCGCTGGAGCAGACCTTCATCCGCAGCCTGACCGACAAGCGCTTCGCCGGTCGCGAGGTGCCCAGCTTCGTGGGGCTGCAAAATTACCAGGAACTTCTGGGCATGCGGCTGGACGTGGTCACCTGTCGCGTGGAGGAAGACACGGGTACGTGCATGACTGCGCGCGACGGCTCCATCCGCTGGGCGTCCATTGACCGGCCGCTGCTGGAGGAAGGCTATCGCACCGTCTGGAACCTGCCCCTGCCCGGCCCTGGTCTTCCCCGCTCGTTGGCTGTCAGCGGGCTGGACCCGGACTTCCTGAAGAGCATCTGGACCACGCTGCTCTTCACCGTGGCCTCGGTGACGCTGGAGCTGTCGCTGGCGCTCTTCATGGCCATGACGGTCAACTCGGACTTCGGCGGCCGGGGCCTCATGCGCGCGGTCATGCTGATCCCGTGGGCCATCCCGACCGTGGTGTCGGCGCGGCTGTGGGAGCTGATGCTCAAGGATACCAGCGCCGGCATCGTCAACCGCATGCTCATGGACGCGCGCTTCGTGGACGCGCCCCAGGCGTGGCTCTCTGCGGTGACGTTGCAACTGCCCGCGGCCATCGCCGTGGACGTCTGGAAGACGACGCCGTTCATGGCGCTGCTGCTGCTGGCCGGGCTGCAATCGATCCCGCGCGATCTCTACGAGGCCGCGGGCGTGGACGGCGCGTCCCGGGTGCGCCAGTTCTTCGCCATCACGCTGCCGCTGCTGCGCCCCACCATCGCCGTCGCTGGTCTTCCGCACGCTGGACGCGCTGCGCGTCTTCGACCTCTTCAACGTGCTCTTCGGCCGCCAGCAACTGTCCATGGCCACCTACAACTACGAGACGCTGGTCAACAATCAACAGGACGGCTATGCGTCGGCCGTGAGCATCATCCTCTTCTTTCCTGATTTCGATCTTCGCCGTGATCTACGTGCGCATGCTCAATGTGGAGACAGACTGATGGCCAACCAGACCAGTGCATCCAAGCGGATTGCAGCGCTGTTGCAGCGGGCGCTTTTCTACGCCATGGTGGCCTTCATCGCGATCTATGCGCTCTTTCCCTTTTACTGGGCCTTCAACACGTCGCTGAAGACCGAGGACGAGATGTTCAGCCGGGCCACCTACGTGCCGCAAGCGCCCACGCTGGCCAACTATCGCGCCGTCTTGCAGGACGACACATTCCTGTTGGCGCTGCGCAACTCGGCCTTCGTCTCCAGCACGACGGCGCTGCTGTCGCTGGCCGTGGGCTCCTTCGCCGCCTATGCGCTGGGCCGCCTGCGCTTCCGCGGCCGGACCGCGCTGCTCTACATGGTGCTCTCCATGACCATGTTCCCGGCCATCTCCATTCTCTCCGGCCTCTACACGGTGGTGCGGGAATTCGGCGTCTTCGGCACACCCTTTGCGCTCATCCTCACCTACCCGGTCTTCACACTGCCCTTCACCGTCTGGGTGCTGACCAGTTTCTTCCGCGGCCTGCCCGAGGAGATCGAACAGGCGGCCATCGTGGACGGGGCCACGCCCTTCCAGCGCTTCCGCATGATCCTGCTGCCGCTGCTGGCGCCGGCGCTGGTCACCACGGGGCTGCTCTCGTTCGTCAGTTCGTGGAACGAGTACCTCTTCGCGCTCAACTTCACCATCACCAACCCGGCGGCGCAGACGGTGACCGTGGCCATCGCCCAATTCAGCGGGGTGGAAGCCATGCAGGAACCCATCGCCGAGATCATGGCTGCGGCCATGATCGTGACCATTCCCCTGGTGGCGCTGGTGCTCATCTTCCAGAACCGGATCGCCGAAGGCCTCGCCTGAAGCGGTCAAAGGTTGATGGCCGCGCCATGGACCCTGCGTACGACGTGCTGGTCTACGGGCCGGTCTTCTGCGACATCATCTTCACCGACCTGCCGAGTCTGCCCGTTCTTGGCACGGAGATCTTCGCAGGCGATCTGACGGCCACGGTGGGCGGCAGCGCCATCGTCGCGGCGGGGCTGCACCGGCTGGCGCGCGTCGGCCTCATCGCCGACCTGGGCGCCGACCCCTTCAGCGCCATCATCCGCAGCGTGCTGGACGACATCGGCCTGGAGCGGACGCTGATCCGGGAGCACCCCATCCCCTGCGCACGACCGTGGCGCTCTCCTTCCCGGCGGACCGGGCCTTCGTCACGCGCTTCGCGCAGCTGGCCACCGCCGCGGATCTGACCGAGCTTCGTTGCGCATCCGCGCGGCACCTGCACATTTGCAGCTTTCGCGGCGCTGGAAACGCCGGACGCGGCCCGCATCGCCCGCGCTGGGGATGACCGTCTCCATGGACCCGGGCTGGGATGAAGCGGCCCTGCGCGATCCGCAACTGGCGGCCATGGTGGCCGAGTTGGACGTCTTCCTCCCCAGCGCATTGGAACTCTGCCACATGGCGGGCACCGATGCGTTGACCACCGATGCGTTAACCACCGCCGCGCTGACGACATGCACCGCCATGGCCGACGGCGCGCTGCTCGTGGTCAAACAGGGCGCGGCCGGGGCGACGGCGTTCACGGGCGCGGGCATGCGACGGCGCACACGTGGGCGTGCTGCCGGTCACGCCCGTGGACACCACCGGTGCGGGCGATGCCTTCGACGCCGGCTTCCTTTCGGTTATGTCAACAAGATGCCCGTCGACCAATGCATGCGCTACGGCGCGGTCTGCGGCGGGCTGTCCACCACGGGCACGGGCGGCATCGGCGCGCTGCCCACCCGCACGGAGGTAGAATCATGGCTCCCAAAATTGCCATCATCGGCGGCGGCAGCGCCTACGCCCCCGGCCTGATCCACGCCTTCATCCAGGAGGCCGCGGCGTTCCAGGGCGCAGAACTGGCGCTCATGGACCTGGCCGCCGAACAGTTGGAGACGGTGGCCGCGCTGGCGCGCAAGATGGCCGCCGCGGCCGGCGCAGACTTGACCATCACCGCCACCACGGATCGCCGCGCGGCCGTGGCCGGCGGACTACGTGCTGACCACCTTCCGCCAGGGCGGCTTTGCCGCGCCACTTGGACGAGTCGATTCCGCTCAAACACGGCGTCATCGGCCAGGAGACCATCGGCCCCGGCGGCTTTTTCTTCGCCATGCGCACGCTGCCGGTCATCCGCGGCCTGCTGGCGGAGATGGAGGAATTGGCGCCCGCGGCCGTGCTGGTCAACTACAGCAACCCGACCCAGATCGTGGCCGAGGCCGTGACCCACTTCAGCCGCGTGCCCTGCATCAGCATCTGCGACCAGAGTCGGGACGACCAGAAGACCATCCTCCACGCGCTGGGGCGGCCGGATGCGCAGGTGGTGCTGGAATCGGTGGGCTTGAACCACGCCACGTGGAGCACCCGCTTCGAGATCGACGGCGAGGACGGCGTGACAGTCATGGCGCGGGCGCTGGACACGGTGCTGGCCCGGGACGACGTGAGCGCACGCACCAAGCGCCAGTTCCGGCTGGCGGCGGAGTACGGGCGGCTGCCCAACAGCTACATGCAGTACTACTACTTCCGGGACGAAACGGTGGCCGACGCCCAGGCCGCGCCCCAGACGCGCGCCGAAGCCATCATGGACGCCATGCCCGGCTACTACGCACATTTTCAGGCGCAACTGGCGGCGGAAACACCCGAGCTCACCCACGTGCGCGGCGGCTCCCTCTTCGGCGATATGGCGGTGGACGTGCTGCGCGGGCTGGTGCAGCAGGACGGCAGCATCCACACGCTCAACGTGCCCAACCGCGGCGCGCTGCCCGACTTCGCGCCGGACCGGGTGGTGGAAGTGCCGGCGCGGCTGGAGCGCCGCGGCGCGACGCCGCTGGTGCAGGATCCGCTGCCGGCTGCGGTGACGGGGCTGCTCAAGATGCTGGCCGACTACCAGTGGTTGGCGGCGGAAGCAATCTGGCAGGGCGACCGCGCGCGCTGGACCGGGCGCTGGCGGCCAATCCGCTGGTGCTGTCGCTGCCCTTGGCGCGCCGGCTGCTGGACGCGGTGATCCCGTTGCAGGCGGAGTACGTCGACGCGCGTTTTCGGTAACCGCGAGGTAGAGGGGGTGTTGAGGGCGGGCCGTCACCGGATTGGGCCGGCCTTGTTCGTGGGCCGATTGCTCACAACATGGCGGCGAAGTCTTGCGTGCGCAGCCAGTCGAAGATTTCGGTGTAGTATGTGCCGGCTTGACTGGCGGCAGTTTGAAGATACTCCAGTAATAGCGGAATCTTGCGTCAAAACGCCGATTATAATCATGATTAGCATCGTGTTCGCAAAGATCGTAAAGACAGCCGAAAAGACATTGTCTGCTCAGTAAGATCGGTCTGAATCGGACGAAACTCTCTAGACGAGTGCACAAAGTGAAACCCAGTGACAAGCCGATGCAAAATCTAGAGCGGGAATGAACTTCTCTGGCAGCACAAAATGCAGCAACAAGAGCGGGATAGTGAATACGGGTAAAAAGTACGGAGCCAATTGGTCCAACCAACCTACACCAGGTATTCCGCTCCTGTAGGCCGATACGTAATGCTCACGTTCCTCAGGAAATACGTGAAAATTCTTAAGTCGGTAAAAGACCCCCAGATAGGTGACCATATGCCCAAGTTCATGCTCAAATATCTCAACAAATTGCAGATTATTGGTAGAATCAAAGGGGTATACCAACGTAGCCCATCATCCCGATGAGTGCCCACTGCAATTCACCCCATGGCACATCGTGCACGAGCATCTGCCCTGCCACGGCGACAAACGCGACGACCAATGGGATCAGTAGAAATGCAAGGACGAACTTGAACACCTTATCCATGTCGGCTGCTACGAAGTTGGTGCCCGTTCGGCTTGGGCTTGGTCGGCTGAGGAGAGGAGGAGCACACCGTCCAGTATGCGTCCAACACGAACATCATCCGGGAAGATGAACCCACACGCCCATTCTAGACGGAAAAAGTGAACTCAGCGTAGGGTCATCTGTCCCGCCTTTCACCGGACAACTGTTGACCATAACGCGCGCAGGAGATCCGAGCACCCGCCCGAAATGCTGACAGATGCACCGGGAACACCGGGACAGCCGTTCCTAGCATCGGCCGGCGGCTTGTGTCATGATTGGACGGTATGTGAATCACGACGTAAGGTAAGCGCCGTCCATGAACGCGGTCAGCACATTTTTGTCCGACCGGATCATCTACATCTACTTTTTCTACGGCCTGGCCTTCTTTAGCTTGGGGCTGGCGCTGCAGGTGACCGCGCGCCGCCAATCCGCTTTCCGCTTCGCCGTCGCCATCATGCCGCTTGCGCTCTTCGGCTACCTCCACGGTGCGCACGAGTGGCTGGAGATGTTCATGGTGATGGAGCGGCGCGCCGGCGCGGTGATTCCGCCCGCGGTGGACGTTGTTCGGCTGGCGCTGCTCGTGACTTCGTTTCTGGCGCTCATCGCCTTCAGCGCGCGGCTGGACGCGCCCGCCGGCTGCTCCACCCTGCGGCGCTACCGTGCGGTGTGGATATTGGCCGCGCTCTGGGTCGGAGCGCTCATCGTCATCGGCGTGGCCACGCAGACCGCCGGTTCGGCCTGGATCGATCTGGGCGACGTGCTGGCCCGTTATATCTTGGCCGTGCCCGGTGCGCTGCTGGCGGCCCGCGCGCTGATGACCCAGCAGCGCACCTTCCGCGCCCAGAACCTCTTTCGCTTCGGCCGCGACCTCATCTGGTGTGCGGTGGTGCTGGTGCTCTACGGCGCCGTCAGCCAACTCTTCGTGCGTCCGCTGGACTTGCCGCCTGCGTCGTTCCTCAACAGCGGCACCTTCCTGGCCTGGTTCGGCATCCCGGTGCAACTCTTCCGCACCGTGCTCGCCATCCTCTTGACCGTCTACATGGTGCGCGTGCTGCGCGTGTTTGACGTGGAAAACCGACGGCGTCTGGACGAAGCCGGAGCGCATGCGCATCGAGGCGCAGAGCGATGCGCTGGCCACGGAACGGCGCAACTTGGAGGCCATCGCCGAGTTGAACCACGAGCTGCGGGTGACGACGCGCGAACTGGCGTTGGTGGTGGAACTGGCCAATCTACTGGGCATGCCCATGCCGCTCCACGAAAAGCTGGCCGACGTGCTCGCGCATCGTGGACAGCCTCCACTCCACCGACGCAGGGCTCATTCTGCTTGCCGACACGGAGAGCAGCCGGTTGCACGTCGCGGCGCGCACCGGCTTCATCAACCTGAGCGGGGACGCGACCGCCGGTTCGCGCTACGACGAGACATTGGCGCTGGCCGAACGCAGCGTGGCCGAACGCCAGGCGCTCTGCCGCCACGCCGATGACCAGGTGCTGGCCATGGCGGCCGAGTTCGAAATGCTTGAGCAACTCTGCCGCCTACGCCAGCCCGACCATCACCATCGCCCTGCCCCTGGCCACCGACGAGCACGTCATCGGCAGCCTGGCGCTGGCCCGGAGCGTGACGCCGAAGATTCGCTCACCGCCGAGGAGTTGCAGTTGCTCACGGGCATCGCGCACCAGTTGGGGCTCTCCATCCACAATGCGCGGCTGTCGCAGCAGGCCCGGCAACGCGAGGAACGGCTGGCGGAGATGCTGCGCGCGGTCGTCTCGGCCCAGGAGAGCGAGCGCCAGCGCATCGCCCGGGAGCTGCACGACGCCACCGGCCAGACGCTCACCGCCATCGCCTTGGGACTGCGCGGGACGCAGACATTGGCCGCGGGCACGCGTCGCTTCCCCTCCCAACAGTTGGCCGAACTGGAGGGCTTTGCCACCACCGCGCTGGGTGAGTTGCGCCAGATCATCGCCGACCTGCGGCCGCCGCAATTGGACGAATTGGGGCTGGCCGCCGCCTTGCGCTGGTACGCCCAGGAGTTCAGCACACGCCACAAGCTGACGGTGCACTTTGACGTGGAGGGCATACCCGAACCGCTGCCCGGCGAATACGAGATCGTGCTCTTCCGCACCACGCAGGAAGCCCTGACCAACGTGGCCAAACACGCGGCCGCGCAGACCGTCATCGTGACCCTGAGCTACACGCCCAGCCACGTCAGCATCCGCGTGGAGGATGACGGCCGCGGCTTCCCCTCCTCCGCGTTCGAGTCGACGGCGCCGACGGCGGGCGCGGCCGGCTGGGGCCTGCTGGGCATTCGCGAGCGCGCCGTGCTCCTGGGTGGGAGCAGCCGGGTCGAAAGCCGGGTCGACCAGGGCACGGCGGTCTACGTCGAGGTGCCGCGACCCAATCACCAGGCGCAACCACACGAAAGCTCCCCACTTCATCCAGACGGACAGACCGGAGCGGAGACATGATTCGACTGTTGTTGGTGGACGACCATGTGATTGTGCGGGCGGGCCTGCGCATGCTCTTTCAGGCCGAAGAGGACATGGAGATTGTGGGCGAGGCCTCGGGCGGCGAAGAGGCGCTGGCCATGGTCACCCGTCTCCAGCCGGACGTCATCATCATGGATGTGGCCATGCCCGGCATGAACGGCATCGAGGCGACCCGCCGCATCCGTGCGGTCGCGCCCCAGGCCGCCATCCTCGCGCTGACCATGCACGAGGACGAGCAGTACTTCTTCGCCATGCTGGGCGCGGGCGCGTCGGGCTACATCCCCAAACGGGCCGCGCCGGACGATCTGGTGTCGGCCGTGCGCGTGGTGAGCCAGGGCAACGTCTTCCTCTACACCAGCCTGGCCCGCTTCCTCATGCACGACGTCATGGCCAACCACAACGCGGTGGAGACGCCCGACCCGCTCACCGCGCGCGAACAGGAAGTGTTGGCGTTGATCGCCGAGGGCATGACCAACCGGGAGATCGGCAACGCGCTGGTCATCAGCCCCAAGACCGTGGACCGCCACCGGGAGAACATCATGACCAAGCTCAACCTGCACAACCGGGTCGAGCTGGTCAAGTATGCCATTGAAAAGGGGATCATCACGCTGGACGGCGAGGAGTGATGGTCGCGCGTTCTGCGCGAGTGCGCCGGGAGCGGCAGTCGTCCACGACATGCGTGGTGAATGACTGCCGCTCCCGGCGCGTGGATGGCCGATCGGCTACGCGTTTCACGTCGGGGTCGGGCGTCCGACGGAGGGCCGGGCAATGTTCATGGACTGGACCGCGGCGAAGAGTTCGCACTTGAGGCAGGCTTTGGGCAGCTTGCCTTCCCGGCGCAGACGCACGACCCAACAGGGCACGTTGGGCTGGCCGTGGGCGGCGCACGCGGCCCGTTCTTCGGCCGTGCAGCCGCGTACGACCCAGCACGGCGTCGGCGATGTCTGCACGGCGTTGACGGCGGGCGGTGCGTCGGACCGGCCCCAGCGGTCGGCGATGTAGGCGGCGCGCGCCTCGGCTTGCCAACGTGTGTCCAGCCGCCGTAGCCACCACGCCACGCCGAAGGTCACGACCAGCGGCAGCCCCAAGCGCAGCACGAAGATCCCCGCCATTGTGCCAACTGCATTCCAGGTTTGCATCGTCATCCTCCTCGTACGGTGCGGCGTCTTGGGCAATGCCTCTGTGGCCGCGGGTTACACATGGACATCGGCCGCCTCGGACTGGTTCAGGGATCGAGGCGCCACGAGATAGCGCACGCCCAGGTACCAGACCAGCATGGCGCCCGCCACAATGCCCACGGTCGACGCCCATTCGAGAATGTGGGGTCGGTAGACCGCGCCCGCGGGCGTCAGTTGGCCGAAGAGCGTGGCGTTGAAGCGGTTGAGCATGACGCCGCCGGCGAAGAGCAGTGGGACGATCCATTGCAGCCACGGCAGGCGGCGCGCCCAGATCCACAGCACCAGCGGCACGGCCAGGAAGACGATCAACTCGGCCCAGACCAGCATGGTGATCAGGCGCGGCGTGAAGAGCAGGCGCCAGTCGCCCGCGCAGCAGGTCGGCCACTTTGAGCGTCAGATAGACGAGAAGCTGCACCACACATCCACCGGCCCAACTGGGGCACCACACGTCCGTCTTCGACTTGATCCTGCACGCGCGCGGCGGTCTTGTAGACCAGGATGGCCACGCTGAAGCCGGCCATGGCCGCGGAGGTGAAGAAGAGCAGCGGCAGCCAGGGCGAATAGAGCAGCGGGTCCAGACGATGGGGCATGTTGAGGTAGAGCGTGCCCAGCGTCGACTGGTGCAAGGTTGAGAGCGTCACGCCCAGGATGGTCACCGGCGTGATGAGCCGTTGCAGCCACGGCGTGGCCCAGGTCCAGCCCAGGCGTTTGCAGCAGTCCGGGCTCAGTTCCAGCACGAGCACGGTGGTGTAGAGCAGCACGCACCACGAGATCTCAAAGAGAGGCGAGTGGAGGTTCCAGTTGATCGGGAAGCTGTAGAAGCGATCCGGCCGCCCCAGGTCCAGCACCAGCAGCAGCAACACGGCGGTGTAGCCGGCAAACCCGGCCAACAACGCCGGGCGCAGCACCGGTTTGAGCGTGTGCAGGTGGAGCACATGGACCAGGAACGCGGTGGTGAACCCCACGCCTGCCAGCGCGATCAGCGTGAAGTCGAACCCGATCCAAATGCCCCACGAGAAGACATTGCTCAGTGTGGTGGAGGCAGCCAGCCCCAAGAACAGGCGTCCCAACCCGGCCACCGCGCCGATGAGGGTGAGACAACCCAACAGGCTTACCACCACCACGTCCCGGGAAAAAGGACCAATATGAAACCCTTGCTCGGCATAGGGTGAACGCGCAGTCATGATCTGTCTCCTTCGTCCGCCGCACGGCCGGCCGCGGGCATGTTCACCACGTCGGCCACGGCCAGTTCACGCCGGCGCAAACGCGTGATGTAGTAAAGCGTGGTCGCCAAGGTCGCCATGCCCAGCGCCACCATGGGCGTCCGGCGCATCATCGCCTCGGCTTCCGCCGGAATCGGCCGCGTGTCCAGCACGGGGAAGCCCAGCCGGGCGAAGGGCACGTCGGACAGGTAGAGCACCGAGGTGCCGCCGGCCTCGTGTTCGCCGTAGACATGGTCGATGTAGCGGCCGGGGTTGGAGGCGATCTGGCCGTAGGCCTGGGCCAACAGGGCCGAACGAGAACCGGCCCGCAGTGCGCCATTGGGACACGCGCCCACACACGCGGGCAACAGTCCGGAGTCCAGCCGCGACGCACACATCTGGCACTTGTGGATCAACCCCAGCGGGTTGTCCCAGTCGAAGGCAGGCACGCCGAAGGGACAGGCGTACTGGCAGTAGCGGCAGCCGATGCATTTGCTCGCATCGTAGACTACGGGACCGTCCGCGCGCTTGCGCAGCGCCCCCACGGTGCAGGCCGAGACGCACGCCGGGTGCAGGCAGTGCATGCACTGCCGCTTGACGGTCACGGTCTCCTCAGCCGCCGGTCCGGCATTCGCCTCTCCCAGGGCAATCGACTGCACGTACGAGTAGGAATCTTGGCTCAACCCGGTGGGTGCGGCGCCGTTGGCCTGGCACCCGTTGCTGGCCTGACACGCCAGCGCACATTGTTGGCAACCGGAGCAGCGGGTCAGGTCGATCAGGATGCCGTTGGGGTCGACGGCGGCAGACTCTGCGCCGGTTGCCTCACTGGCCTGGGCCCCCGCGGGCACCAACGACGTCAACATGAGCGCCGTCACGCCGCCCGCCGCGCCGCGCAGCAACTCACGGCGGCTCAGCGTCACACCGCCTGCGGCTATGGTAGGCGTCGCTGTGGCGCAATCCATCACGAGATCTTCAACATGGCTGGTCATGACAAGTCTCCTGCGTCGGTGGTGTCTGACGCTGCGTCCTCGGGCTTGGTCCGCTCGGTGCGGGCAAACACGAGCATGAAGACGATACCCAACATGCCGCCCAAGCCCAGACCCATGCCCAGCGCCACCGGCGTCATGCCCTGGAAAGTGCGCAGGTTTTTCTGCGTCGCGTCCAGCTCGTTGACCAGCATAGTGTTGGCCTGCTCGCGCTCCAGCAGACGCGCCTCGACGGCGCTGTGGCTACTGGTCGTACTCTGCACATCCTCGCGGTGACAGTCCAGACAGAGGCGCGGTGACACGGTCACGAAGTCGTGGTCCGGTCCGCTCGGTACGAGCACAGCCGGGGCGGCAATGGCCAGGTTGGTGCCATCCAACACGGCGGCCAGTTGCCCGTCGGGCACGGCGCCGGCCATGTGGCAGTCGATGCAAGCCGTGTCGGCCAGCCAGTGGGCCTCGTGGAACTCGTCGTCGTTGGGGGTGGTGTGGCAAGAGGCGCAAAGGGTCTGTTCGGCCAGGCGCAGTTCCTGGGAATGGGCTTGATGACAGCCGATGCACTGCACGTCGTTGGTGGCGTGGATGGTCGTCTGCCACTGGGCGTAGGTGTTGGTGTGGCACGTGGCACAGGTCGCCGACGACACGTCCAGCGCCATGAGATCGTCGTCGGGATGCTGGTCGCTGTAGGCGCCGTGGCAGTCAACGCACTGGGCGGCTGCCGTCCCATTCGGTCCGACTTGCGCCGCGTGCGCGGAATGCTCCCAGGTGCCGGCTTCCAGTGAATGGCACTCGACACAGGGTTCGTCACCGGCTGCCTGCGCCGGCGCGGCCCAAATGGGCCGGCAGAGGATGAGTAGCAAGGCGGGGAAGAGCACATAGAGACAGAGACGCGTGCCGACCGCCCGCACACTCCGGCCGGCACGACGCGTCGATCGATTGTTCATGATTGCTGTCCTTGACAGTGAAGCCGCGGGTCACGATCACCAGACCGGACGCGGCGAGGACGAAGAATACCGGACGGTCCGACCCTCGCGCCGGGGGATGAACGGCGCTTACGTCTGGCTGGGGGCAAGGCGACCGGCGATCTGGCGAATGGTCCAGATGACGAGCAGCGGCACGCCGAAGCGGACGACCCCGAATCCGACCACAAAGAGCGCAATGACCATGGCTTCATAGGCTGACATGAGACTCCTCCTGGGCTGATGTGAACGATGATTTTCGTTACCACCAGCGTAGCATCATCGCCGCCGCCCGGCATCGGCCATGGCCCCCATTTTGGCGCGTGGGGTCGTGGGGCATCCCGCCCAAGTTGTGTGACCAAGACGCCCCAGCGCGCATGGGCGATTCGCTGCATGGCAGTGGGGTGTCTGCACCACGCGAGCCGCAAGGTGGATCTGCCGGAGCATGGTACAATGGTTGGATTGTCGTTCAGCGGCATGTGACAGAAACACAGTCTCGTTAATGGGCGGAACAGTTGGAAGATCCACATTCTCATGCATACCAAAGCTCTACCTTACGTTGGCCTGCTCAGCTTCTTTTGGGGCACCAACATTGTCGCCAGCCGTTTCGGCATTGATGAATTTGACCCGGTCGTCTTCATTGCGCTGCGTCTCTCCATCGCCACCGTCTTCTTCGTCCTCATCTTCTTGTTGCAGCGACGTGCGTTGCCGACGGACGGCCGCGTCTGGCGTCACACTGCGATCAGCGGCGTCATTGGCGTGGCCATCCCCATGAACCTGTTCATCCTCTCGCTGCAATTTCAGTCCAGCGGCATGGCCGCCATCTTCGTGACCATCACGCCCGCGATGATGGCCTTGGCCGCGCACATCTTTTTGCCCGATGAACGCATGACGACCTACAAGGCGCTCGGCGTCATGTTGGCGCTCTCCGGCTCGCTCTTTCTGGCTCTGCGCGGCGAAAGCGGGCTGGCCGGCGTGGGCCGCGCCAGTCCGCTGGGCTTCGGTTTGGTCTTCATCGGTCTCTGCTCGGAGGTCACCAACGCCATCTTCGTGCGCAAACGCATGCGCGACATGGACCCGGTCTCCGTCACCGGCATCCGCTTGTTGACGGGCGCCCTGGTCACCGGCACGGTCGTGGTCCTGCTCAGCAGCGGGACCTGGCATAATGTGACCCCGGCGGGGCTTTTCTCGCTGGGCTATGCGTCGCTGGTCGGCGCGCTGGGCGGGCAGTTCCTGGCCTTCTACATCACGCGTCGCTTCGGCGCCACCGCCTTCTCGCTGACGTCGTATTTGATCCCGGTGGTGGCCACCGTTTTCGGCGTGCTGATCCTCGGGGAAATTGTGACCTGGGGGATGGTGGTCGGGGTGGTGCTGATCGGAAGCGGGGTCTATTTGATCAACCGGCCGGGGCGGGTGGTGTACGCGTAGAGGTAATTGGCATCGAGGTGTTGCACGCTAGCGAGTTTATGCGCGATACAATCCTCGATGTATTTCGCTCAAAACTCGCGCAATTGGAGACATCAATTCCAATGTAAAGGACAGTGTACTGCGTTCCGCTTCTCTGACAACACTACGAGGCTTGGCGAAGAATGGATGGTTGAAGCAGCAGATCCTTTCTGCGTATGCGCAGGCCAAATAGGCGAAGCGGGCGCCAAAACACGCGCCGGCTCAACAGCCGTTGGATAACAAGATCCTCGATGTATTTCGCTCAAAACTCGCCAATTGGAGACATCAATTCCATTGTGTGGGTAGTACACTGCGTTTCAGCAGGAGAAATCGATGCCCCATCTCCTCGGTGCACCAAGTGCGGCAACTCATTCCCACATGGGCGATTACTTGTCCCATATGTAAACATGGCAATCGCGGCCAAAAAGTTCGGCGGCAAGAAGGTCAAGCCGATTTGGCAACAGCAGGTTCCGCCCGTTATGCTCCTTGCCACCCGGTTTCAAAGCGCCACAGAAACCCCAGCCCATCCCAAAGAAGGTGCCAAACCTTGGCGTGAAGGCGCAATTGTCCGGCACCAACCGACTGCTAACCGACATCTACAAGAAACCGGCTCGCTTCTCAAGCATCCTCCAGGCGAATGGCGTCACCCCTGCTGAAATCCAGCAATTTATGGGATCACCGGCCAAGATCGCGAAGTTCTTGACGCTCTTTCTCACTTCGATGTCGCAGACTCTAGCGCAGAAACACGGTCATGGCGTACCAAGTGCTGGACACATGGTATGGTTTGAACACCCCAAATTGAAATCGCCCAAGGCCATTGCCGGGCACTGCGGCCTGACCGTTGCACAGGTGCAGAAACTTCACTGCGTCGTCATTGACAACACTACGAGGCTTGGCGAAGAATGGATGGTTGAAGCAGCAGATCCTTTCTGCGTATGCGCAGGCCAAATAGGCGAAGCGGGAGCCAAAACACGCGCCGGCTCAACAGCCGTTGGACAACAAGATTAACGCATTGGCCCCGCCGGTTTCGTGCACCAACCAATTTTTCCAACCTGACATACAGCGCCAAGTTCAATTCCTCGTCGTACGCCCACCTAACATTTCCAACACAACGACAGGCGCGCGCAGGCGTCCCCATATTCCACACCGTCACGCCCATAGACAGCGCCATCCCACCGTGCTATACTCGCCCCATTGGCGGCGAGACCTGTCCCGGCCCGGCCGCTTGCAGCCCGCCCATCCCCTCTCCCCGTCCCGTGTAGTGCCCAGTTCGGGCGCGCACAGCCTCGTGCACGCCCGCCGTCACAAGGAGGAACACAGATGTTGCGCATGTTACGTTGGCGCCACCGGCTCAGCCAGTGGGGCCTGATTGTCGTATTGGCTTTGGTCATTCCGTCCCTTTTCCCCGCCCCCGCCGCCCATGCTGAACCTGACGCACCGCTGGACACACCCGTCCCCGTGGTGCTCGACGCCGTCGACAGTTGGGACATCGGCAGCGGCATGATCTACTGGGGCAAAGATTGCTTTGCCGATGAATTCGGCCGCGGCGGGTTTCTCAAGCGGCGTCCATTGGCCGGCGGTACCCAACGTACACTGGCGGAGACCGACAGTTCCCACTGCGACATGCCCTTCAGCCTGACCGCCGAGGACGACGGCGTCTACTACTTCGACCTGTCCGAAAACCGCATCGAGCGAACGCCGCTCTCCGAACCGTACACCGCCGACGTGGTCAGCACGCCGGTGAACGATGATCTGCCGTCGTTTGGCAGCCTCATCGACGTGGCCGGCGACTATGTTTACTGGCCTGTCCTGTTTGGCGACAAGATCTTGCGCGCGCCGCGCGCCGGCGGCGACAGTGATCCTGAAGTGGTCGCCACCGGCTTGGACCGGCCCAATTCCATCCTGGTGGTGGGGAGCACAGTCTACTTCATCGACAGGAGCGGCGTCTGGTCCACGTCCGTTGCGTGCGACTCGCTGCCCTGTGCCAAAGTGCGCTTTGTCGACTTCCCGGCAAACACCACCGGCCACAGTCTCTTCTATCGCACCGAGCCGCGTCTGCGCTACAGCTTGTATTGGGTGCAGCGCACCACCAGCGGCAGTTCGGAGACCTCGGCCGTGCGGCGCTACACGTGCAGCCTCATCGCCATCTGCAACGTCAGCTTCACGCCGGCGGTGACAGAGTACACCGCGCCCGCGGACTGGGAACTCGGCGGCATCGTCAGCGACGACACCAGCTTGTTCTGGGTGGAATCGTTGGGCATCCAAGGCCGCACCGACGGCAAGATCAAGCGGATGCCTCTGGGCGACGACACACCGGTGGACATCGCCGTCAATCAGACCGGCATCGACACGCGGCGGCTGCGGATCGCCAATGACACCCTCTACTACGCCCGCATCAACGCGGAGACCGGCATCTACTCGCTGCCGCTCAACGCAAGCGCCATCGTGCGCGATCTGGCGGCCGACAGCATGGAGGTGACCCAGGGCATCCAAAATCTGGCCAACCAGGCGCCGTTGGCGGCCAACAAGCCGACCTACGTGCGCGCCTATG
>JAWKOK010000083.1:0-22165 GCA_041391205.1 Caldilineaceae bacterium | reverse complement strand
ACGGCCGTCGGTGGACGCATCAACAGATATTGATGTGAAAACGCGCCGGTTTCAGCAATAATTCGTGTCATTTTATGGTGTGGCGATTTTGACACCAAAAGGTAGTTCTATTACAATTCTCTCTGGTGGCTTGTAGGCAGTTCAAGTTTCATTGCGCGTTTTGCACAAACCCCGAACGTTCCGTTTTGAAACATTGTGCGTAGTGCATGCAGCCATCATCGCACTCGGCTGATTTTTGATTGTTTTGCGCAGAGGTACGTTTTGAATCGCATCGCTGTAGCCACGGAGCATGCGCCTGCCGCCTTGGGACCCTACTCCCAGGCCATCAAAGCAGGCAACCTGGTCTTTGCATCAGGACAGTTAGGCCTCATCCCGGAAACCGGAAAACTTCCCGACGGAATTGAAGAACAGACCCGTCAAGTGTTGGCGAATCTGGCGGCCGTTCTTGCGGCTGCCGGTAGCAACATGGATCAGATCGTGAAGACGACGATCTTCTTGGCGAACATGGCTGATTTCGCGACCGTAAACGGCATCTATGCGGGCGCGTTTTCCGAAGTGCCACCGGCCCGCAGTACGGTGCAGGTGGCGGCTTTGCCATTGGGCGGATTGGTCGAAATCGAAGCAATTGCTTTGGTCGACTGAACGCGTCCGGTCTGTGGACGTCGTGCCGCGCGTTTCCCCGATATTTCAGACGTTGTGCGCATCAAACCGGGGCGCAGCAGCGGATGTGAGTGGAACGCTGGAATGTGTGTGCTGTGCCGGATTATGCCGGCTTAGAGATTATTGTTGATTTGGAGGATTTCGTTATCCCATGAGCAACGGTCGAGCAACCATGGAAGCATCTGTCTTCATGTCTTCTACAGATATGCAGATGGAGAACGGCGAGCTGCATCCGATGGCTCAGCTTTTGGCTGAGATCGAGGAGACGCTGCTTGAGCCACAGTCTGGCGACATTCGCCAGGGCGTCATTGTGGACAAGCGCTCAAATGAGCTGCTTGTTGACATCGGTTTCAAGTCTGAGGGGATCGTCAACAGCCGTGAGATCGAACGTCTCGGCGACACAGCCTTGTCGCTGGGGATCGGTGACGAGATTCCCGTCTATGTCATTCGCGAGGATCGCGAAGGCAACGTCCTGCTGAGCGTGAGCCGTGCGCTGGCGGAGAAGGACTGGGAGCGTGCCGAGGAACTGATGGAGTCGCAGGACATCTTTGATGGCACTGTGGCTGCCTGCAACCGGGGTGGCGTCATCGTGAAACTGGGCCAGGTGCGCGGTTTCGTGCCCGCCAGCCAGTTGAGCTCCACAAGCCAGTCCCAGTCGATTGAGGAAGATGAATCAGGGTCGGATGACCGCTGGTCCAACCTGATGGGCAATCCCCTGAAGCTCAAGGTCATCGACATCGACCGCAATCGCAATCGCCTGATTCTTTCCGAACGCCTGGCCATGCGTGAGTGGCGCCGTCAGCAGAAGGAACAACTGCTTGAGTCGCTCAAGGAAGGCGATGTGTACGACGGCGTCATCAGCAGCATTGCCGATTTCGGCGCCTTTGTTGACCTTGGCGGAGCCGACGGTCTGATCCATCTCAGCGAGTTGAGCTGGAACCGTGTCTCGCATCCCAGCGAAGTCGTTGCGGTGGGCGAAAAGGTGAAGGTGCAGATCCTGAGCGTCGACCTGGAGCGCCGCCGGATCGGCTTGAGCCTGCGCCGCCTGCAGCCGCAGCCGTGGGACCTGGTCGATGACATGTACGAAGTGGGCCAGATCGTGACCGGCCGCATCACCAAATTGGTGAACTTCGGCGCTTTCGCCCGCTTGGATGACAGCGGCGTTGAGGGGCTGATCCACATCAGCGAACTGTCCAACCAGCGGGTCAACCATCCCAAAGAGGTGGTGGCCGAGGGTGAGGAACACCAACTGCGCATCATCCGCATCGACACCGACAAGCAGCGCATGGGGCTGAGCCTGAAGCAGGCGCTCCCGGTTGAGGAAGCGATGGAGCTGGATTGGGAGATTGCTCCCAGCGATGAAGAAGTCGCCGAACCGGCTGCCGTGTAGGGTGAGTCAGATTCCGGTCGATTCCAGTAGAAGATAGCGTGATCTTGGGGAGGCATGCCTGGCATGTCTCCCCGTTTTTTGCGTGGGCTTTGCGCTGTCGGAACCAACGTTGTTCACGCGACGTTTCAAGGCCGTGCTCCGGGAGAAGCAACCCGATGTTGACAAAGCACTTCGCCAATCGTTACAATGGAGGCCGTGGAGCCCAGTGTGATTGGCGGCTCATGGCGGGAAGCCGGCGTTTCTGTCATTGCATTTACCACGCGAACTCTTGGCCGGAACCCTCCGTGACACAACGCTGAACTCACTGGCACAACAGGATACGCTGTATCAGCTTTTGTCGAATGTGCACTATCTGGTCTTTGCCGTCGTGATGTCCGCAAAGCGCATTTTGGACGGTATGTGTGCGCCAAGCTGCGGCACGGACATGGTACACCGTTCCCCCACTTGACGGATGCGGAAGGTTTGGAGAAGCGGAACAGGCGTTACTGCGGAATTCGATTACCAATGGTACGGTAATGTCGGCTCAAGGGTACGGCTTCGCCAGAGTGATCTGAGGATGATTTTCAATGTCTGACAAGCTTGATCGATTTACTAAGCGTGCACGGCGAGTTTTGACGCTCGCCCAAGAGGAAGCACTTCGCCTAAATCACAACTATATTGGAACGGAGCACCTGCTGCTCGGCCTTGTGCGCGAGGAGAACGGTGTTGCTGTGAAAGTACTGCGTGAACTCGGCGTCGAACCGGGTCAGGTGATCCGCGCCGTCGAACGGACGGTGGGACGGGGCGAACGGGCGCCTTTTGGCAAACCCACGCTGGCGCCTCGTACCAAACGCGTGATCGAATTGGCCGTGGATGAGGCCCGCCTCATGGGTCATCATTACATCGGCACCGAGCATCTGCTGTTGGGCCTCGTCCGTGAGGGTGAGGGCATCGCCGTCAATGTGCTGCGCGGTCTCGGCATCAACCTGGACCGGGTGCGCACGCAGACGGCGCGCAACATTCTGCAAAACCAGGCCCAATCCAAAGACAAGCAGAAAAAAGAGTCAAAGACGCCGCTGGTCGACCAGTTGGGCTATGACCTGACGGCCGCGGCCGAAGAGAATAAGCTGGACCCGGTGGTCGGGCGCCAAGCTGAGATCGAACGGCTCATTCAGATTTTGAGCCGGCGTACCAAGAACAACCCGGCGCTCATCGGTGAACCCGGCGTGGGCAAGACCGCCATCGTGGAAGGGCTGGCCCAGCGCATCATCGACGGCGATGTGCCGGAACCGCTGCTCAACCGTCGGCTGGTCATGCTGGACGTGGGCAGCCTCGTCGCCGGTACCATGTACCGTGGCCAGTTCGAGGAACGCTTGAAGAAGGTGATCGAAGAGATCATCAACACCCAGGCGCTGCTCTTCATCGACGAGGTGCACATGCTGGTGGGCGCAGGCGCGGCCGGCAGCAGTGTGGACGCGGCCAACATCCTCAAGCCGGCACTCAGCCGGGGCGAGTTGCAGGTCATCGGCGCCACCACGTTGGACGAGTACCGCAAATACATCGAAAGTGATGCCGCCCTTGAGCGTCGCTTCCAGCCGATCCTGGTGGACGAGCCGTCCATTGAAGAGACCATCGAAATTCTGCGCGGCGTGCGCTCCCGCTACGAGGAGCACCACAAGCTGCAGATCGTCGACGAGGCGCTGGTGGCCGCCGCCAATTTGGCTGCCCGCTACGTGCCCGATCGCTTCATGCCCGACAAGGCCATCGACCTGATCGATGAGGCCGGCAGTCGCGTGCGCATGTACAAGGCGCCCTACGCCTCCAACCTGCGCGAGACATTCATGAATCTGCGCAAGTTGCAGAAGGCCAAGGAAGAGGCGTTGGAGACCCAGCGCTACGACGACGCCATCGATCTGCGCTACAAAGAGGTCGAGTTGGAGGCCAAGCTCTCGGAACTGCGCGAGGGCTGGAACGAGACCACCAACAAGCCCAAGGTGACTGCCGACGACATCGCCGAAGTGGTGGCCATGTGGACCGGCGTCCCCGTCAGCCGCATCGCCGGCGAAGAGAAAGAGCGCTTGCTCGAAATGGAGCAGGTGATGCAGCGCCGTGTCATCGGCCAGGACGAGCCCATCAAGGCCATCAGCAAGGCTGTGCGCCGGGCACGTGCCGGTCTCAAGGATCCGCGCCGGCCCATCGGCACCTTCATGTTCCTTGGGCCCACCGGCGTGGGCAAGACGCTGCTGGCCAAGACGCTGGCCGAGTTCATGTTCGGCAGCGAAGAGGCGTTGATCAAACTCGACATGAGCGAGTTCATGGAGCGCCACAACGTGAGCCGTCTGGTCGGGGCGCCTCCCGGCTACGTGGGCTACGAGGAAGGTGGCCAGTTGACCGAGGCCGTGCGCCGGCGCCCGTACAGCGTCATCCTGCTGGACGAGATTGAGAAGGCCCATCCCGAAGCCTTCAACATGTTGCTCCAGGTCATGGAAGACGGCTATCTGTCGGATGCCAAGGGGCGGCGGGTTGACTTCCGCAACACCATCATCCTGATGACCAGCAACATCGGCGCCAAGCTCATTCAGGGCGCCAACAAGCTGGGCTTCGCCATCACCCGCGAAGACGAGGAATCACGCGAGCAAGAGTATTCCTCCATGAAGGCCAAGGTGATGGATGCGCTCAAGAAGACCTTCCGGCCCGAGTTCATCAACCGTCTCGACGGCGTCATGGTCTTCCGCAGCCTCGCGCGCGAAGAGATCGCCATGATCGTGGAACTGGAGATCAAGCCGCTGCGCCTGCAGTTGGCCGAGCACGAGATCAAGTTGGAACTGACCGAGGCGGCCCGCCATGCCGTGGCCGAAGCCGGCTTCGATCCGGAATACGGGGCGCGTCCGCTGCGCCGTGTGATCCAGAACGAGTTGCAGGACGAGCTCAGCGAAGCGATTCTGGCCAACCGCTTCGTGCCGGGCGACACCATCCAGGTCGACTACCGCGAGGCGACCGACGCCAACGGCGAGACCCGCGAGCGTTTCGTCTTCGACGTCACCGATCACACGCCGGTGGAAGAACCGGAATCGGAGACCACGGAAGCCATCGCCGCGTTGCTCCAGTAGCCGTTGTGCACGTGAAACAAGAGGACCCGCCGCCGGCGGGTCCTTTTTGATTGGCGTCTACGGCGCGGTTGAACGATTGGCCTGACCGGTTTATCATGGGGGCGCACCGCACCACTCAATCTCGCAATCTGCATGGGCGCGCCCGCGCGCCGGTGCACAGAATGGAAGGATCAACCATGTCTGAACGAATCGGCTTTATCGGACTCGGCATCATGGGCCGGGGAATGGTGGCCAACCTGCTCAAGGCGGGCTTTCCTGTGCGCGTCTGGAACCGCACCGCATCGCGCATGGACGCGCTGGTGGACGCCGGGGCTGAAGCCGGCGCCAGCCCGGCCGATGTGGCCGCCCACAGCGACATCATCATCACCTGCGTGAGCGATACGCCCGACGTGGAAGCCGTCGTCCTGGGCGAAGACGGCGTCATCCACGGCATCAACGAGGGTGCGCTGCTGGTCGATTGCAGCACCATCAGCCCCAAGGTGACCCAGGAGATCGCGGCCACGCTGGCCGAAAAGGGCGTCCACATGCTCGACGCGCCCATCAGCGGCGGCAGCGAGGGCGCGGCCAATGGCACCCTGAGCATCATGGTTGGGGGTGATGCCGAGCAGTTCGCCCGGGCCATGCCTGCGTTCGAGGCCATGGGCAAGACCATCACCCACGTGGGCGGCGCCGGCGCCGGCCAGACGGTCAAGTTGGTCAACCAGGTGCTGGTCGTGGTCAACTGTCTGGCCATGGGCGAGGCGCTCATGCTGGCCCAGGCCGGCGGCGTGGACTTGCAGAAGACGTTCGATGCCGTGAGCAAGGGCGCAGCCGGCAGTTGGATGTTCACCAACCGCGCGCCGCAGATCATCGCGCGCGACTGGCGACCCGGCTTCACCGTGGACTTGCAGCAGAAGGATCTGCGGCTGGTGCTCGACGCGGCCGACGAACTGGGCGTGCCCATTCCCGGCACGTCGCTGGTCTTCAACCTCTATCGCACGCTGGAGGCGCGCGGTCTGGGCAGCGAGGGCAATCACGCGCTCATCAAGGCGCTGGAGAATTTGGCGGGGTATCAGGTCGGCGGTTAGGGTGTCGCCAGAGAATAGATCGCGTAGGGTCGTCCCCTTGCGGGCGCCCGTAAAGGGACGCCCCTACGTCATTCCTGACTGTCACCCTGTCGCACGCCACACGGTCATCCACCCAGCGCGCTGCCGCGCATCTCCATGGGCAGCAAGAAGAGATAGATGGCCGCGACGATGACCAGCGCGTCAGGAGCACCAGCCATGGGAGTGCCGTGCGTCGGGGCATGTCGCCTTCCGCGCGGCGTGCGCCAGGCCGTTATGGCCATGCCACGCTGCCGCCGATCAGCATGACGGCGATCTGCGTGGCCTGGATGACCGGCACGGGCGGCACGAAGCGCGCCGCCAGCGCCCAGTTGGGCGCGCCAAGAGGTCCGTGCCCAACGTGTCGGCGGCAAAGGTTTGGAACGCCGGCACCAGCGTCATCATGCCGGTGAGGAAGTGGAAGAGATAGTGGGCCAGCCAGACGGCAAAGCCCAGCGGCACAAACCGCGTAGGCATAGCGCAAGATGACGTCGCGCAAGGTGTCGCTGCCACTCCCCATGCGCCGGCTGACGGCGGCCGCACCGTAGACCAGCGCCAGCGGCAACAGGACTGCGCCCACGAGAAAGATCAGCCTCAGCACAATCGCCTGCGCGCTGGGTGCCCAGGACGGCGGCGATTTCAGCTTCCAGCACATAGGCGGGCGGCGTCATGGCAAACGCATTGACCAGGGCCAAGAACGTCGCCAGCACGGCCAGGAGCGCCAGGTCCAGCCGCCGCGGCCAGGTTCGGTCAAACAGTTCCTGGGCGGGCGGCCGCACGGCCAGGGCGACGTTGTCGTGCGGGCAGGCCTTGACGCAGTCCAGGCAGAGCGTGCAATCCAGGTTGCTGCGCAGGGTGGGGACGTAGAGCTCCAGCTGGCAGCCCTGCTGGGCGGCGTTGCCGTTGATGCAGTCGTGGCCTACGCAGGTGCGGCAGACGTCCAGGCTGCGCGCGCTGATTTTGGTGGGGCTGACGGTGCTGTAGAGGAAGTTGAATGTGCCCAGCGGGCAGACGTACATGCAGAAGCTGCTGCGCGTGAAAGAGCGCTTCGATCACGAACGGCGGCAAAATAGGCCACGATGAGCCAGGCGGTCCACCAGGGGCTGGCCCACAGATCGAAGAGTTCGTAACAGTAGACGATGGCGATCAACGCCCCACGGCCAGCCACTTGTTGCGCAGCGCCGGGGCCAACGCGCAGTTGGCCGTCCCAGCCACTTGGCCAATGTGCGCGGCAACATGAACGGACACGCCCGCCGAAACAGGTTTGCCCACCAAGAGCAGTGCCAATACCACAAAGCCGCGATAGTGCACCCAGAGCCGCCACGGTGGCGGTGTTTTTGCCGCGAGCGGGCTGCCCAGCAGTCCGTCTACGACCATCAACGCGGCCAGGATGAACAGGGGAATTTGAACCGCGGTGCGGCTGTGTTTCCAGCGCAGAAATTGCCCAGAAACGGAATGCGCAGCAGATCGAAGCGTGGACGTGATGGGGTGTTGAGCATGTTCAGCGTACCGAAACGTTAGATTGACTTTCCTGTCTCCAGTATAGCACGCAGGTGCGGTTTGTTGCGGATCGGTCCGATCCCAATTGGGGGCTTTAAGTTATCCACACTGACCCTCTCTTGGCGGGGGATAAGTTGTGGTGTCTGTGGATAACTCAGGGCCGTTCGGGCTCGCTGAGTCAAGTTCTGGACGGTCAGCAGGATTGTTGTGGGAAGCAAACAGGGGCGCCTGCTGCCCGACATCTTGCCTTGACTTGACAACTATTGTATGCAGCGCTACACTTCCGGCACATCCGAAATGATCCGCCCATCACCAACCACAGTGGACATTCTACCCATCTGCCAACCGGTATCATCACATGTCTTGTTGCGCCGCATTTCATCATGCTGCGTAAATGACCGTCCAGTAAGTTCGTCGTTCGTTCTGTCGTGGTAGCTGAAAAAGGAGTGACTGCATATGATCGGTGGTTTCACGAACCGCGTTGCGTGGATCGATCTCTCGACCGGTGACATCGAGTATCGTGGGGTCGATGAGGCTGACGCCATAAAGCATATCGGCGCCCGTGCGCCTCGGTGTAAGTACGTCTTTGACAACGGTCCGGACGTGGAACCGTTTTCACCGGACAATCTGCTCTGCGTCATGAACGGGCCATTGACCGGCACCGATGTCAACATGAGCGGACGTCTGGCCGTGGTGACCAGCCTCGCTGACCGGGACCATTGCCGATTCCCACATGGGCGGCTGGACTGCGGCTCAAGCTCAAGTGGGCCGGTTTCGACGGGTTGGTCTTCAAGGGCAAGGCCGACAAGCCCACCTACGCCTATGTGGAAGACGGCAAAGTGACCTTGCATGATGCGTCGGACCTGTGGGGCATGGGCGTCCACGACACGCTGCGCACCCTGCGCGAGCGCCACGGCGAGGATTGCGACGGCATGGCCATCGGCCAGGCGGGCGAGAACCTGGTGCGACTGGCCGGCTGGGTCAACGTGGACGATCGCGCCGCGGGCCGTAGCAGCACCGGCGCCGTCGGCGGCAGCAAGAACTTGAAGGCCATCATCGTGCGCGGCGACAGGAAGGCGCGTCCCCGTCCGGCCGACAAGGATGCCGATCGTGCCGCACGCAAGAAGGCGTTGGCGGCCATCATGGCGGAAGAGAACATCACGTCGCCGAAGAAGGTGGCCTGAGCCTCTACGGTACCAACGTGCTCATGAACATCACCGAGCATCGGCGGGTTGCCCACCAACAATGCGAGAAGACGGCCTTCGGCGCGGACCGAGCCGAGCGAATTTCCGGCGAGTACGTGCGCGAGAACATCCTGGTGGCCGAGCCGACCTGCCATGCGTGTCCGGTGGCTTGCAAGAAGGAAGTGGAGATCACCGAGGGCCCCTTCAAGGTGCGCACCGAGAGCATCGAATACGAATCGGCCTGGGCGTTGGGCGCCAACTGCGGCAACGACGACATCGCCTCCATCTCGTACATCATCGCCCAGTGCAATGACTACGGCATGGACCCCATCGAACTGGGCAACGTGCTTTCGGTCTACATGGAAGCCAGCGAACGCGGCTACACCGACGGCGACGGCACCCTGATCTGGGGCGACGGCCTCTCCATGAAGGATGTGGTGACCACGATTGCGCTGCGCGAAGGCGTCGGTGACAAGCTGGCCGAAGGCTCTGCCCGCACCGCGGCTGCGTTCGGCCACCCCGAGTTGGCCATGGCCGTCAAGGGCCAGGCGATCCCGGCGTACGATCCGCGCGGCCTCAAGGGCATGGGCATCGCCTACGCCACCAGCAACCGGGGCGCCTGCCACCTGCGCGCCTACACCCCCGCCGCCGAACTGGGCGTCATGCCCTTCGGCTCGCTCAAGGTCGATCCGCTGGAGTGGAAGGGCAAGGGTGAACTCACCAAGATCTTCCAGGACGTGCACGCGGTGAGCGACTCGTTGGATCTCTGCAAATTCTCGGCGTTCGCCGAAGGCATGGACGAGTACACCGAGCAGTTCAACGCCGTGACCGGCCTGGACTACTCGACCGACGAACTGCTCCGCTGTGGCGAGCGCATTTACAACCTGGAGCGCTACTACAACAATCTGGCCGGCTTCGGCGAAGGCTCCGACTATCTGCCCAAGCGCTTCACCGACGAACCCAGCACCATGCCCGGCTCCGAAGGCCATGTCTGCGAGTTGGACCTGATGCTGGAAGAGTACTACACGCTCCGTGGTTGGGAGAACGGTGTGGTGCCGGAGAGCAAGCTCAAGGAGCGTGAGATCATCTAGCGCCCGTTTACAAACCAGGTGTCTTCAAGAAACCTGGTTTGTATGCACGGTTGGTCACAACTGAATCCTGTCGCAAAAAAAGCGGGAGACGTCGCATGTGACGTCTCCTTCGTTCATGCGGTTTGAGCCGCGACGTGCTCGAGGTTCACCCGCCGCCGCGCAGGGTCTTCCGGTGGAGCTGGAGACGACAGCTTCCAGCGCAGTGGGATCGCCGGAAAATTCCGCCGTGGTGCCGCCCGCGCAGCGACCGATCTCGCGGCGTGGCCTTGCGCAGGCAAGCCTGCCATTGGTCGCCCACCATCACATTTTCGTCCTGTTCAGTCGCGCCCAGGGCACTGAGATAATCCTTCATGAGCCACAGTGGCACGCCGTAGTAGTCGTGGACGGAGGCTGGCTGTCGTCGGATGCGTTTGGGGCGTCGACACCGCCGCCGACCGGGAAAGAATGCGCACCTCTGCATTCTCGGGAATCTCCATCTCCAGCCCGCCGAGATAGCGCACATCGCGGCCGTTGAGGAAAATATGAATGTTGTTGTGCAGCATTGGCCGTTCCGGTCAAAGTTCAGTCTTCAGGTCGGGCCAGCGTGCGATCCAGTTCGTCCAGCATCTCTGAAACGTGGCGCCCGGGCCGGTATTCAGCGTGACCGCTGACCCGCCCACGATGGGGCGCAGCGTGGCGTAGAGACGTACGTCCATAGCATCCTCAATTTCCATGAACTGTGTTTACAAAGAGTGTACGTCGAGTGTTGCATCACGCGTATGCGATCATGCTTACCGAAGTCTAACGCTGCCATCAGCCAGTCTGCGCGCAATCGATGTGCGACCCGTACGGATGACGTAGGATGCCGGGGAATTGGGCTATCTCACGCCCGGGAAGTGTGCCCCAAGATTGAGATGCACCCGTGGAATTGCGCAAGGTTGTTCCCATTCCTGGGGCCGCGGTACACTATAGAAATCCGTTCTTTCGTCCATAGAGCAGCCGAAGTGACTCTTCATGTCCACACCCCGTCACCGTCGACCACCCGTCCGAACCGACCACTGTAGCCAGGCTACGACTGTTGAGAAGCTGCGCGGGCTGCCGTGGAGCATGGCCGGGGCACCCACGGCCAACGTGGTCTTCGTCAAGCTGACCTTCTTCGGCTCGGTCTTCGTGCTCTTTCTCTCAGCACGCTGGGCTTCAACAAAACCCAGACCGGCTTCCTGCTGTCGTTGATTCTACTTCGGGTTGGTGGCGCTCTTCGCCGCGCCCTTTGTGGCACGCTACGGTCTCGACGCTCTGACCTTCTGGGGGCTGCGTCAGGTCGCCACCTTCGCCATGCTCTTGACGCCGTTGATCAGCGCCCGCTTCGGTTTCCAGGCCATGTTCATCTACGTCATCGTGGTCATGATCTGGTTTGCACTGTGCCGATCCCTGGGCGAGACCGCGGGCATGCCGTGGCGACAAGAATACATCCCCAACAACATCCGCGGCAAATATTCGGCGAAAGACAGCATGATTACCACCATGGCCGGCTTTGGCGCGCCGGTCATGCTCAGCGGTATCGTGATCGGCCGCGCGGTGGGCATCACGGGCTACCTGTCGCTCTTTTTGATCGGCGGCAGCTTTGGCTTGCTGGGCGTCTGGTTTTACTCCCACATTCCCGGCGGCGCACCCCGGGCGCGGCAAGAGGCCGAAGGCTCCATCTGGGCAGGCATGCTCGACTCACTCAAGGATCGCAACTTTCTGCGCTTCCTCTTCGGCATTGCGTTCATCATTCTCGCCACCGGTCCGCTCAACGCCTTTCTGCCCCTGTTCATGCAGGAAGAGGTCGGCATCGGCGCGACAACGTCATCCTGCTGCAGATGGGCGTGCTCTTCGGCAGTCTGGTGTCGAGCTATCTCTGGGGCTGGTCATCCGATCGCTACGGCAGCAAGCCGGCCATGATGTTCAGCGTCTTCTGGCGTGTGCTGCTGCCCGTCATCTACATGTTGACCCCGCGCAACGTGGCCCTGAGCCTGCCCTACGCCATGTTCGCGTCCATGATCCAGGGCGTGGTCGACGTGGGCTGGACCATCGGTTCCGCCCGCCTGCTCTACGTGGGGGTGGTGCCCACCGCGAAAAAGTCCGAATACATGGCGCTCCACTACGCCTGGATCGGCGTGATCGGCGGCACGAGCCAGCTCCTGGGTGGGCGGCTGCTGGATGCGTCCAGCAACCTGACCGGCCAGATTGGCGCCATCAGCCTGGACGCGTACACGCCGCTCTTCGTCCTGAGCGTCATCCTGGCCGCGGTGAGCATCGTCTTCTTCGCGCGCGTGCGCGCCGATGCCGAGTACGGCGTGGGCGAGTTCGCCGGCATGTTCACGCGGCAATCCGCTGCTGGCCGTCAGTTCGCTGGTCCGCTACCAGTTTGCCAAGGACGAAACGGCCGCCGTGCTGGTGACCGAACGCCTGGAAAGTGGCCAAGAGTCCGCTGGCCGTGGATGAACTCCTGGAGGCGCTGAAGGATCCCCGCTTCAACGTGCGCTTTGAGGCCATCGTGGCCATGGCCCGCTCAGCCCGATCCCGGGTCATCGCGGCGTTGGTGGAGACGCTGGACGGCACCGAACTGGCCCTCAGCTCCCTGTCGACCTGGGCATTGGGTCGTCTCGGCGATCCGTCGGCCATTCCCGCCTTGCACGCAGCCCTGGACAAGCCCTATCGATTCCATCCAGAGTCAAGCGATCCGCGCTCTCGGCGCCCTGGGCGATAAGGCGGCGCTCCCCAACTGCGACGGTTTCCGCGACGAGCAGGACAAAGGCATGCTCGCAGCTTACGCCTCGTCGCTGGGCAAACTGGAAGCGGGCTTGGCTCTCACGGCTGCTCTACGAATTCGAGAACGAAGCGCGCGGCTGGGGACTGGCGCTGGCCCGCAAGCGGCTGGTGGGAGATGAGCACTACTTCGTCAGTTGGTGCGCCGGGTGCGCGCCGTCGGGCACCGCCATCGCCGTGGCCATCTCAGCCTGCGCCGGGAATTGCCCGCCGATCCCAGGCGACCGGCGTCATGGCCGAGTTGGATGAGTGCGCCGGCGTGTTGGCGCGGGGCGACGTCAACCGGGGGCGATGTTGTTCGGCACGGTCATCGGCCATCTGCGGAGACGCTCTTCACGCCGACGGCCTGGCTGATCCTGCAAGAATGTGGCCCCCGCCTGCGTGAGTTCGGCGACCGGCACATTGAGTATATTCTGCTGGCGTTGCACGTCATGCACGCCGGCTACAAAACGACCAATCTTTCATAACAGTGCACCAGGAGCGTACTCATGACCCCGCGCGAACGATTCATCGCCGCGTTGGAACGTCGCCCGATCACCGGGCGCGTGCCCCACTTCGAACTGGTCTTCTACCTCACCATGGAGGCGTTTGGCAAGGTGCATCCCGAGCACCGCAGCTATCACCAGTGGCTGCAGATGCAGGAGGATGAACGCGAACTGCATCGCCGGGACATGGCCGACATCTTCGTGGACACGGCCGAGCGCTTCGACCACAGCGCCATCTTCATGCACCCCAATCCTGACTCGGTGGAAGAGACCATGCGGATCACCGACTTGATCCGGGAGCGCAGCGGCGACACCTACTTCCTCATGCGTCACGGCGACGCCACCTTCTCCATTCCCGACGGCACGCACATGGCCGAGTTCTCCTATCGCATCTACGACGACCCGCAAAGCGTGCGCGATGAGGCCCAGGGTCGGGTCGATTGGGCGCTGGAGCGGGCGCTGGAACTGCGTCAACACGGCGGACTGGACGGCTTCGCGCTCTGCGCCGACTACTGCTTCAACACGGGTCCGTTCATCAGCCCGGACCACTTCGGCGAGTTCATCGCGCCGTACCTGAAGCAACTGGTGGCGGCTACCGGGAGCTGGGCTTCTACGTCATCAAGCACACGGACGGCAACATCATGCCGATCCTGGACTATCTGCTGGACGCCAATCCCCACGCGCTCCACTCGTTGGACCCCCAGGCCGGCATCGACATGGCGGAGATGAAGCGCATCTGCGGCGACCGGGTCTGCCTGTGCGGCAACGTGAACTGCGGCATGTTGGACACGGGCACCGATGAGGAGGTGGTCGCGTCGGCCGAGTACGCCTTGACCCACGGCATGCCCGGCTACGGCTACATCTTCTCCACCAGCAACTGCATCTACACGGGGATGCGCCTGGCCCGCTACGAGCTCATGCTCGACGTGTGGCGGCGCATGGGCAACTACGCATGATGCACACCAAGGAGGCCGCCTTATGACCCCGCGCGCACGCTTCATCACCGCGCTGGAGCGCCGCCCGCTCACCGGACGCGTGCCCCATTTCGAGTTGGGCGTCTATCTCACCATGGAGTTGTTCGGCAAGGTCTATCCCAACCATCGCAGCTATCACCAGTGGCTGCAGATGGAGGAGAAGGAGCGCCAACTCCACCGGCTGGACATCGCCGACGTCTTCATCCGCACGGCCGAACGTTTCGACCACAGTGCCATCCTCATGCGCCCCAAGCCGGATGAGGTGGACGAAACCATGCGGCTCACCGACATCATCCGGGAGCGCACGGGCGACACCTACTTCCTCATGCGCCACGGCGACGCCACCTTCGCCATTCCCGACGGCGCGCACATGGCCGAGTTCTCCTATCGCATCTACGACGATCCCCAGTCGCTGAAGGACGAGGCGCAGCGCCTGGTCGACCGGGCGCTGGAGGACGCGCGCGTCCTGGCCCGCCACGGTGGGCTGGACGGCTTGCGCTCTGTTCCGACTACTGCTTCAACACCGGTCCGTTCATCAGCCCGGACCACTTCGGCGAGTTCATCGCGCCGTACCTGGAAAGCAACTGGTGGCGGCTACCGGGAGCTGGGCTTCTACGTCATCAAGCACACCGACGGCAGCATCATGCCCATCCTGGACTATCTGCTGGACGCCAATCCCCACGCTCCATATCGTTGGATTACCAAGCCGGCATCGACATGGCGGAGATGAAGCGCATCTGCGGCGACCGGGTCTGCCTCGTGCGGCAACGTGAACTGCGGCATGTTGGACACGGGCACCGATGAGGTAGTGCGTCGGCCGAATGCGCGTTGACCCACGGCATGCCCGGCTACGGCTACATCTTCTCCACCAGCAACCTCATCTACACGGGGATGCGGCTGGCCCGCGGAAACTCATCCTGGACGTCTGGCGCAGATTGGGGAACTATGACTGACCACCGACCGCCGTCAATGGATGGCGGCGCGGGCACGCCCGTCGGCATACGTGCCCGCGCCGCGGCGATTCTGGCCCATCCGTTGACGCTGCCCGTCTACGTGCCCACCATGCTGCTGGCCTTCTGCGCCGGCATGTTGATCCCCACCCTGCCGATCTACGCGCGCTCCTTCGACGTCTCGTACGGCGTGGTCGGCCTGGTGCTGGCGGCCGAGGCCCTGGGAACGCTGCTGGGCGATGTGCCCGCGGGCATCCTCTTCGGCCGGCTGGGCATGCGCCGGTCCATGCTCACCGGCTTGGCGACGTTGGCCGCCGCCGTCGGCCTGATGGGGTTCGCCCAGAATCCGTGGCAGCTTTTCGTCTTCAGCTTCACCGGCGGCATGGGCATGGCGCTCTGGAACATCTCGCGCCACGCCTACCTCACCGACGCCACGCCCGCGTACAAGCGCGGCACGGCCATCGCCGTCTTCGGCGGCATCAACCGCATCGGCACCTTTCTCGGCCCGGCCGTGGGCGGCATCATCGCGGCCACGTTCGACCTGCGCGCCCCGTTCTGGCTCTATGCCGGGTTGGCGGGCGCAGCGCTCATCTTCCCGGCGCTCTTCGCCCGGGACGACATCTCGCCGCGGTCGGCCCATCGCGGCGGCGTGCGCGGCCACACGCTCCACCTCTGGCGCGTGCTGCATGAGAACTACCGCACGCTCACGCCCGCGGGCGCGGGGCAACTTCTGGCGCAGATGGTCCGGGCCGCACGCAAGATCGTCGTGCCGCTCTTCGGCGCCGACATCCTCGGGTTGAGCGTGCAGGAGATCGGCTGGATCGTCAGCCTCTCGTCGCTGGTGGACATGTCCCTCTTCCCCGTGGCGGGCACCATCATGGACCGGGTGGGGCGCAAGTACGCCATCGTGCCGTGCTTCCTGATCCAGGGCATCGCCATGGCGCTGATCCCGTTCACCACCGGCTACTACACCTTTCTCGCCGCCACCATGCTCATCGGCTTTGGCAACGGCCTGGGTTCGGGTACCATGATGACGTTGGGCGCGGATCTTGCACCCAAGGACTCCATGGGCGAGTTCTTGGGCGTCTGGCGGCTCATCGGTGACGCGGGCCAGACCGGCGCGCCCATCGCCGTGGGCGGCGTGGCCGATCTCGTCGGGCTGGCGCCGGCGACCTTCTTGATGGGCGGCGTGGGCATCGCGGCCGCGGGCGTCTTCCTGCTCTTCGTGCCGGAGACGCTCCACAATACCCGTACCCAAGCGGTGTCCGATGCGTCTACATGACAAGGGCGGATGCCATTGCCCGTTCCTGTTGCACGATCTTGAGGTGACCCAATGACGATTGACTTTGGCCTGGTCCTGCCTGCCGGACCGCCCAAGGGCGCGCTCGACCGCTGGCGCGATGACCTGGACGCAGTGCTGCCGGTGGTGGCGTCCCGCTTCCGCAGCCTGTGGATGACCGACCACTTTTTCTGGGACGACGCCCCGACCTTTGAGGCGTGGACCGTCCTGGCCTATGCCGCCGCGCGTTGGCCCCAATTCGAACTTGGCCCCATCGTCCTGGGCCAGAGCTATCGCAACCCCGCCTTGCTGGCCAAGATGGCGGCCACGTTGCAAACGTTGACCCGCGGTCGGCTGATCATGGCCATCGGCGCGGGCTGGAAGGAAGACGAGTACCACGCCTACGGCTACGACTTCCCCCGACCCGGCGTGCGTGTGCAGCAACTGGAAGAAGCGCTGGAGATCATCACGCGCCTGTGGACCGAACCGGGGCAGGTCACCTATCGCGGCGAGTACTATCACGTGGTCGACGCCTGGTGCGAGCCCAAGCCCGACCCGGTCCCGCCCCTGCTCGTGGGCGGCGGCGGCGTCAAGACCATGCGGCTGGCGGCCCGTTTCGCCGACTTCTGGAACATCCCCGACGCCAACATCGCCACCTACCGCGAGCGCATGGCCGTGCTCGATGAGCATTGCGCCGCCCTCGGCCGCGACCCGGCGACCATCCGGCGCTCGTGGTTTGGGCGCATGGTGCTGGGGCGTGATGACGCCGAAGTCGCGGCACGGGGCGGCCAGTGGACCCGCGCCAACGCCTTGGCCGGAACGCCCGCCCAGGTGGTCGCGCAACTCCAGGAATTTATCGCCATCGGCGTCGACTATTTCATGATCGAAGTGCTCGACCTCCATCAACCCGCCGTCCAAACCATGCTCATGGACGACGTACTCACACAGATCCCATGACCACGAACGCCCCTGTCCAAGACCGCGCCGTGCCACACGACCCTGCGCTCATCGTGCCGGCGCGCACCGAAGAAGCGCGCATCGAAGACCTGGCCGCCCACCTGCGCACCCACTTCGACGTGGCTGCCGCCGACATCCGTGTGGTGCGCGCCGCTGCGCATCTGCCCCCCGGCGCGCATATCGACCACCAACTGGGCGTCGTCACCGGCTTGACCGTGGACCAGTCGCTGCTCCTCGCCTTTGCGCCCACCGACGACGGCACGGTTGCGGTGGACAGTCTCAACTTTCCCGGCCGGGTCAGCTTTGCGCTGGACGATGTGCCGCCGCGGCAACCCGGCGATTGGGGCAACTATCTGCGCGGCGCGGTGCTCGCCTTGCGCCAACGCTACACTCTGCGCCGGGGCATGGTCGGCGTCATCGCCATGACATGCCCGTGGGCGGGCTGAGTTCGTCGGCCAGGCGGTCATCATCGCCTATCTGCTGGCGCTCCAGACCGTCAACGATCTGGACGTCACGCCCCACGCCAACATCGACCTGGTCACCGCGACCGAGCACGGCTACATCGGCCTGAACAACGGCATCCTCGACCAGGCCAGCGAACTGTTCAGCCGCCCCAACACGTTGACCCGCATCGACTGCCGGACCACCGAGATCGAACGCATTCCGGCCGGTCGTGGAAGACTACGCCTGGCTGGTCGTCTACTCCGGCGTCACCGAATCCCTGGTGGGCACCTGACTACAACCGCCGTGCCGAGGAATGCCGGCAGGCGGCCGAGTTCCTGCTCGACGCGGCCGGTGCGCCTCAAGCCCACCGACCCAAGCCTGCGGCTGGTGGATCCGACCGTCTATGCCGACCACGGCCACCGCCTGCCCGCACCGCTGGACCGGCGCGCGCCGCCCACTTTTTCGGCGAAATGGCGCGTGTGGCGCAAGGTGTGGACGCGGGCGCGCCGATCCAGGCGCTCTTCGGCGACCAGACAACGCATCGGGCGCGAGTTCCATCGGCAAGTACGAGTGCGCAGCCCGCCGCTGGTGAGCCTGGTCGAGATTCTGCGGCGACGCGCCGGGCGTCTACGGCACACGCTTTAGCGGGGCCGGCTTCCGCAGCCTGCATCGCGCCATCGACCTGCGCTTCGGCCGACGACATCGCCGCCGCCGTGCACGCCTACCCGCAGCGCCATCCCGAAGTGGCCGATCGCTACAGCATTCACCTCGCCGCCCGGACGGCGCCACGTTGATCGACTTTTGAGAAAGACAAGCCCGGCTTTTTCAAAAGCCGGGCTTGTAACACCCACCCCCAGCCGACGAGGAGACGCCATGCAAGCGGTGATTTTGGCCGCGGGACGGGGCAAGCGCCTGGCCCCGGTCAGCAAATTTCACACCAAGGCCATGGCGCCCGTGGCCGGCAAGCCCATGGTGCAGCGCGTCATGGATCTCTTCGCCGAGCAGGACATCCACGACTTCGTGCTCGTCATCGGCCCCGATGACGACGAGATCCGCCGCCATTTTCAGAACCCGGAGACCCCTCAGGGATTGGTGCGTCTGGTCGACCAACACGACCGGTTGGGCACGGCCCACGCGCTGCGCATGGCCGCGCCTCTCATCGACGGCGACTTCGTGCTCTCCGCCTGCGACAACCTGGAGCCGCCGGATCACATCGCCGCTTCATGGACGCGCACCGCACCCGGGACGCAGCCGTCACCTTGAGCTTGATGCCGGTCGCGCCTGCGGCCGTCGCGCTCCACCGGCATTGTCGCTTGGGACGGGATGCGTGTCAGCCGCATCGTGGAAAGCCGACTCCGGCGGATGCCGTCCAATATCTCCAGTCTGCCCTCTACGTTCTCGGCCTGGCGTTACTGGAGCGTCTGGCGCACGTGCAGCCGTCGCCCCGGGGCGAGTACGAACCCAGGATGTGCGTTCCAAGCGCATCGACGACGGCCTGCTGGTGACCGGCGTGGAGACGCCGTGGCGACGTCAACTGACCAACATCACCGATCTACTGGAACTCAACCGTCATTTCCTGCTCGAAACGCCGACGGCCTGTCTGCTTCACGGCACCGCACTCTGGAACCGACGCGTCTTCAACGCGCCCATTCGTCTGGACGCGGCACCCATGTGGGCGCGCGCCGTGGTCGGCCCGCTCGTCTATGCCGCTCGGCGCGCGCATCGGCGTGGGCGCCATCGTCCGCAACACCCTGCTCCTGGCCGGGCGCGACCGTCGCCGCCGAGACCGTTGTGCGCGACGCGTGGTCACGCCGGATGGTGAGGTGTGTGTCTGTGATATTGAAGAATGAAGGATTCTTGACCCGCGCCAACTCCCATCGAGTTTGACGAAATCGGCCGGCTGCCGTTGCCCGGTGACAATGTGGCGATTGCCACGCGGCGCTTGGAGGCGGGGACGCGCATCCGTGACGAGGCGGCGTGGAGTTTGTGCTCAGCCACACCGTGCTCGAAGGGGCCACCAAGTTTCGCCGTGGCCGCCATCGCCGCGGATCGCCGCTGCTGTCGGGAGCTGCCCTGGCTACGCTGCACGCGCCCAGCCCGGCGACTACGTGGTCAACGCGAGCACGCTGCACGCGCTGCGCAATGGTCCCTGGACGCGACGCTGCCGGACGCTTCCAATTTCGTCGACCGCATCACGCCGTACCAGCTCGACAAGGCCGCGCTCCGGCCCGCGCCCAGGTCACCACCGACGCGCCTGCGCCCCACGTTTGACGGCTACGCGCCCCCGGTCGGGGCGTGGGCACGCGCAACACCATCGTGCTGCTGGGCGTGAGTGCCCGTGCGGGCGGCTTCGTGCGCCAACTGGAAGCGCACTTGGCCGACGTCGCCGGCGCGCGCATACGCCAACATCGACGGCGTGGCTGCGGTGGCCCACACCGAGGGCGTGGAGCCGGATCCCAACAATCTGGACATGGTCCTGCGCACGCTGGCCGGCTTCATGGTCAACCCCAACGTGGGCGCGGTGTTGCCGTGGACACGCCGGGCGACACGGTCACTGGCGCTAAAGCTGCGCTTCATGCATGCCCATGGCTATCCGTTGGAGCATGTGCCCCATGCCTTCCTCACCCTGGACGGCGGGTTTGCCGAGCATCTGACCGCGGCGGAGGCGACGGTGCGCGGCTGGCTGCCGGAGGTGAATGCCACGGCGCGCACGCCCCAGCCCATCAGCGCGCTCAAGATTGCGCTGCAATGCGGCGGCTCGGACGCGTTCTCCGGCGTCTCGGGCAATCCGCTGGCGGCGTGGGTGGCGCGGGAAGTGGTGCGCCACGGCGGCAGCGCCAATCTGGCCGAGACCGACGAGCTCATCGGCGCGGAGTCGTATGTGTTGCAGAAGGTGCGCGATCTGGCCACGGCCGAACAGTTTCTGGCCATGGTCGCCCGCTTCCAGGCCTGGGCCGCGCAACACGGGACCAGCGCCGAGGGCAACCCGTCCGGCGGCAACAAGCTGCGCGGCCTCTACAACATCACGCTCAAGAGCATCGGCGCCGCCATGAAGCGCGACCCGCAGGTGCGCCTGGATTCCGTCATCGACTACGGCGCGCCCATGACCGCGCCGGGCTACTACTTTATGGACAGCCCGGGCAACGATCTGGAGAGCATCGCCGGGCAGGTGGCCGGCGGCTGCAATCTCATCTTCTTCGTCACCGGCAACGGCTCCATCACCAATTTCCCCTTTGTGCCTACCATCAAGATCGTCACCACCACGGCGCGCTTCGAGCTGCTCCACAACGACATGGACGTCAACGCCGGGGCCTATCTGGACGGCACGCCCATGGATGAACTGGGCGCGGCCACCCTGGAACTGACCCGGCGCGTGGCCGGCGGCGCGCGCACGGTGGGCGAACGGGCCGGCCATGCCCAGGTTCAACTCTGGCGCAACTGGCGCGGCGGCACAGCCGCGGTCCCGGCGGAAACCGGCGCAGAGAACGGGCAGCCGATTCCGTGCGCGGGCGCAGCGCCGGATCCGTTGCTGGTGGCCACCGTGTTGGCGACCGTGCCCACGCTCCACGGCGACAGCGCGCACACGGTCGGGCTGATCTTGCCCACCAGCCTGTGCGCGGGCCAGATCGGGCAGATGGCCGCGCGCCGCCTCAACCACGGCGATCTGGCTCGGCGCGCCGGCGTGGACGAGTTCGTCGCGTTGGTCCACACGGAAGGCTGCGGCTGTTCGCCCGCGGCCAAGGATCTGGCGACTGACACGCTGCTGGGCTATCTGGAGCATCCGGCGGTGGCGCAGGCGCTGCTGCTGGAGCACGGCTGCGAAATCACCCACAACGACCACATGCGCCAGGCCATGGCCGCGCGCGGTATCGACCCGGCGCAGTTGGGCTGGGCCAGCATCCAACTGGACGGTGGCATTCAAGCCGTGCTGGAGAAGATCGAAGCCTGGTTTGCCCAGGGTGCGGGGCGCGCGTCCAAATCAACCATTGTGCCGTTGACCACCCGGACCATCGCGCTGGCGTCGGTGGGTGCATTGCAGCCCGAAGGTGGGAGGGTGTTGGCGCGTCTCGCCGGCGCGTTTGTGGCCCGGGGCGGCAGCATCATTGTGCCGGCCGGCGACGGGCTGCTGCGCAATGAGACGTTCCGCACCCGGCTGCGACCCGCCGCCGACGCGCCCAGCCTGGCCTATGCCCAACGGCCGGCCGCGCCGGGCTTTCACATCATGGCCACACCGACGGCGTCTTGGGCCGAAATCGTGGTGGGATTGGGCGCCAGCGGGGCCGAAGCCGC
>JAWKOK010000082.1:0-22129 GCA_041391205.1 Caldilineaceae bacterium | reverse complement strand
TGACGGTGAGGGGGATGAGTCACTCCCGTACTATCCGTATGCCAAACGCCCCAACGGCTGCAGCGTGCCGGGCGCCGTTCCCGGCGCCAACGATACGATCACGCTCTTCTTCGTCGAGATCAGCTTCACAGACATCTGCAACGCCCACGATCGCTGCTACTACACGTTGGGCACGACCCCAAGCGAATGTAACGGCCCGTTCCGGCACGGCTTGAGAATCCGTTGCGAACACAGCATAGCCGGTCATGCCCAAAGTGGATGGGATGTGGCGACCGGTGGGTTTTCTGTCATCGCGGCGCTGGAAGCGTGCTACAACAAGGCCGATGCCATGGCCATTGGGGTCATCGGTGCGCAACTGACATCCCATGCCATCGCGCAGCAGAAGCAGCGGGACTACCTTGAGCGGGTGAACGTGTATGTCGAACAGGAGCGAGCAAGACAGGCCTCCGAATAGGACTGGAGGCCCGTGGTGCTGTTCGCTAGGTTATGGCCGCGACAGCCACCGATCCGCGAAATCCAAGTAGCGCGCCCAATCGAATGCGGTGACGTCGTGCGCGCCGGCGCGGATGTGATAGCCGACTGTGCCGCCGGTGACCGGCTGATCCACAGGCGGCATCTCCGTCGCGGGCAGCCCGTCCGAGCCCAGCAGCCCGTAGACTGGTGACGCGGCGACCGCGGCCAGAAATTCGCCGCGCGGGTCGGACCACAGATCCTCCTGGGCGCTGGCCACGTAGAGCGGCCGCGGCGCGATGAGGGCCAAGAGCATGTGCTGGTCCACCGGCAGCGCGGCCTCGTTGTCGTTGTAGGCGCGGAAGTTGCGGCAGAACCAGTGGGGAAAGCGCTCGTTGATGGCGCGCACGGTCTCGCCGAAGCAACGGCGCGAGAGGGCCGCGCCGCCGCATCCCGACTCGTTGGAGATGACCAGGGCAAAGCGTTCGTCCTGGGCGCCGGCCCAGAGCGCGGCCTTGCCCAGGCGCGAATGGCCTAACACCGCCACCCGTGCCTCGTCCACATCCGGGTCCGTCTCCAGGTAGTCCAGCGCGCGGCTCAAGCTCCAGGCCCACGCGCCCAGCGCCCCACGCATCCCCGGCACGCGTCCGTGCCCGCATCCCTCAGCAGGCCGTGGACGCCGTTGGCGAAGCCGTCATCGAAATCCGGGTCGGCGTCGCCGCAGTAGAGCGTGGCCACGCCGTAGCCGCGGGCCAAGATGGTCGCGATGGGCCAGCGCCCGCACCATGCCGCGGCCCGCGGCGGTTGCCCGCTGGTCGCGCACGCCTTCGCCGTTGGCCGGTACCCAACCCGTGGGCAGCAAAATCGCCGGGTCGGCATGGACGGTGTGGTTGCCGTTCAAATTCAGGCCCAGGAAGACCGGCACGGGACCGTCGGCGCGCAGGGCAGATAGAGGAGCAGATGCAGCGCAAGGGTGCGTCCGGCGTGGGTCAACTCCAGCCGGACCTGCTTGCGGTGTGCCGCGCCGCCGAGTGCGTGCCCGTCTTCTTCCTCCACGGCGGCGTGGGCCGCGAACGTGGTCGCAGGCGTGCGGCCGTACACGTGCATGCCAAACTGGTCCAGGATGGCTGCGCGGCGCGCAGGCCAGGCCGCGGTCTGTGTGATGGCCACGCCGTGTGCATCCACCAGGGGATCGGGCAGCGTGTAGGCAGGTACAAGCGTTTCGTCGTAGATGGTCATGCGGTCGCTCCTGTTTCGGCAGTGGATGTTGGCCAAGGTTGGCGTCATTATACGTGACGGCAACGGCCGGATGGCAATGCGTAGACGGCGGTTGCCAACGCTCGGCGATCGCGCTAGTATATGCACCATTCTTCATCGTCCACACGCCAACGGTAGGACTTCATCATGCGTAGACGCTCTCATCGACTCTTCGGTTTCAGGGCCGCGCTTACCGTGTCCATGCGGTTTGGCGGCCACGCGACAATGGCGGCGTAAGGGAGGGGTGCACGTGCGTCGTTCCCGCTTAAAACCGCCTGCCGGCTTTTCACTTCAGCAGATCATCTCCGCGCTGTCGGCCGCGCTGGTCATCAGCGTCATTGTCGTTTTTGTGGAAGTCTCCTTCGGCGCCATGATCTTTTCGGGTGCGTTCAGCGCGTACATGGCGGTGGGTATCGGACTCTGCCTGGCCGGCGCCTTTATTCACACCGTGCTCGCCACGCTGGCCAGCTCTTCGCACAACACAATTGCCGTCGTGCAAGATGCGCCCGTGGCCATCATCGCCGCAATCTTCGTGACGATCTCGGCGTCATTGGCCCTGCCCGACGAAAAGGTCATGTTGGCGACGGGCCTGGCCGTCATCGTGCTGACCAGCGCACTCGCCGGGGTATTCTTCTGGGTATTGGGCCGGTTCAACCTGGGACGCCTGGTGCGCTTCATCCCCTATCCGGTGGTCGGCGGCTTTCTGGCCGGCACCGGCTATCTGCTGACCGTGGGCGGGATCGGCGTCATGGCCGATGCGCCGCTGGGGCAGGCGCTTGCTCCAGCCGGACCTGTTGCTGCGTTGGCTGCCCGGCTTCCTTTACGGAGTCGTCCTGCTGCTGCTGTTGCGCCGGTTTTCCAGTTCTGGGTCATGCCGCTGCTCCTGGTCGGTGGCATTGCGGCGTTCTACGCACTCTTTCTGGGCGCGGGCGGCACACTGGCTTCCGCAACCGCCGACGGCTGGCTGTTGGGCCCGTTTCCCAGTGGACGTCTCTGGCAGCCGGTCGCATGGCTTGCCGTTTCCCAAGCCGACTGGGGGCTGGTCTTCGCCAATGTGGCCAAGATTGCCACGGCGCTGCTCATCGGCGCGGTGGCGCTCCTCTTGAACGTGAGCGGGCTGGAGGTGCTCAGCAACGAAGACGTGAACCTCAATCGCGAGTTGCGCTGGTCCGGCGTCGCCAACCTCATCGGCGCTGTGGCTGCGGCGCCGGTGGGCTACACGCGCTCTCCTTCTCCGCGCTCGGCTACCGGCTGGCCGGGCCCAGCGCTCTGGTCGGCTTGTTCACGGCTGCTATTGTCGGCGCGACCGTCGTCTTCGGTGCGTCCATGCTCTCCGTCTTCCTGCGCGTGGTCGCCGGCGGCCTCCTTGTCTTCGTGGGCCTCTCGTTCATGGTGGAGTGGCTGGTCGACTGCGGCGCACGCTGCCCCGGCTGGACTACGCGCTGCTCTGGGTTATCCTCGTCGTCATTGCCGCATTCGGTTTCTTGGAGGGTGGCGGCGGGCATTCTCATCGCGGCGCTGCTCTTTCTGGTCAACTACAGCCGAGTGGACGTGGTCCGTCACGCCGCGTCGCGTGCCGACTACGCCGGCGCAATTCAGCGCGCCGCTCTACGAACAACTGCTGGAACGGCGTGGACGCAGCATGGCCATCTTGACGCTCCAGGGCTACATCTTCTTCGGCACAGCGCACCGGCTGCTGGAACAGATCACGGCGCGGCTGGAGGACGAAAGCCTGCCGCCGCTGCGCTATCTTGTCATGGACTTTCGCCTGGTCACGGGCATGGACTCCTCGTCTGCGCTGAGTTTCGCCCGGCTGAAACAGGCGACGGATGCAAGGACGTCTTCGTGGTGCTGACCGCGCTCAGTCGCATCCAGTGGAGTTGCCTCGCGCCCAGGTCTTCGCCGACGGCGACGCACCGAATGCGGACGATGCGCAGCACTGGCGCACGATGCCGTCCCTGAATGATGGTGTGACGTGGTGCGAGCAGCGCATGATCGACACCTTTGCCGCAGTGGGGCTGACCGGCGCTTCCAAATCGGTGATCGGCGCGATGCGCGCCCGCTTTCCCGCACCGGCCGCGGAGGTGGACTGGCTTGATCTGCTTGAAACCCGGCACGACCCTGCCCACGTCACAGCGCTTCGCGACATTCACGGCGGCGCTGGCGCGGTTGAGTTTGCGCCCGGCGACCTGCTGCTGGCGCAGGGTGCGGCGGTGGACGGCCTCTTTTTCCTGGAGGAGGGAGAGGCAGCCTACCAGACTGTGGACGACCGGGGTGAGGTCATCGATCAAGGGTGCTGGCCGCGGGCACCTTCTTCGGTGTGAATGGAACCTATGCCGGTCATGTGTCGCCCCGCACCATACACGCTACCACACGCGGCGTTCTCTTTTGCCTCACCGCCGCGGCATTGACGCGGCTGGAGCAGACGGAACCCGAGCTGGCCATCGCCCTGCACCGTGAACTCGCCAAACGCCTGGGGCAGCGCGCGGCACGCGCCGAGGAATTGGTGCACCTCTTGCAGCGCTGACATCCCGCACTTTCGGACTGCTTTCCGTCTCTTCCATGACTAAGGCTTCTACTCCACGGCTACGGGCGCCGGGTGGACGTCGTGCGCAGGGCCGGCGTTGCCGTTCCATGGGACCGCAGTGGCTGAACCGCATGTGAAGCGGCATGCAGGTCTGTCCGGCGCGCGCTACAGTACCGGGCAGATGGTCCGGCATTTGTTGCATTCCTCACTGTACCCACCCTTCACACCTCTGGAAGCAAGCTTCGCACTCCTGCATCAAACGAATGTGCATCCATCTGCACTGAACCAGTGCTGCCGGCGACGTTCAGTCACCCGATGGAGGTTTACGACCCATGAAACGCGTATCCGTGATTATGCTGTTCTTGCTGCTCACCTCGGCCGTGGCGTCCTGCTTCCGGCAAAGCCCGCCGTCGGACGTGCTGCGCGGCCGCCTGTTGGTCTGGCACACCTGGCCGGAACCGTACAGCGGGCTGATCGAGGCATCGCTCAAGTCTTTCTCCGAGGTCAATCCCGACGTGCTGGTCGTCAGCGAATATGTGGACGCGACGCGGCTCGAGGCGCGCTTTCTCGACCAGACTGCGGCCGGCTTGGGTCCCGATCTGATCCTGGGCACGACGCCCGCGGTGGTCAGCCGCCTGATTGACCAGGGGCTGCTCATCGATCTGGCGTCCGCCATCGACGTGGATGCCTGGCCGCTCTACGGTGTGGACGCGCTGCGCGTGGACGACGCGCTCTATGCCGTGCCCATGGCCGCGTCCACCGAGGTGCTCTTCTACAACACGCGCCTCACCGACGCGGTCCCTCAGAGTGTGGACGAGTTGCTCACGGAGGCACGCAACGAGCGGATTACCGCGCTGGCGGCGGATTTCTACAGTTCCTTCTGGGGCATCGACGGCCACGGGGGCGAGGTCAGCTTCGAACACGGCAAGCCTGCCATCAGCGCCGGTTTGGTCGAGTGGCTCACGTGGCTGCAATTGGCGCAGAAGGAGCCCAACATCGTGGTGAGCAGCAATGCGGCCGAGGCCTACGAACTCTTTGCCGAAGGCTATGCCGCGTACTTCATCGGCCAGTCCACCTTTCTGCCGCAACTGCGGGAGCAACTGGGTGAGGAGACCGTCGGCGTGGCGCTCCTGCCCCGGGCCACGGCGGAGACGGACGCCGCGGACGAGGATGCCGGCGCACAGGGGACGCTGCCCGCGGAGGTGACCGGTCCGCCCGGTTCGTTCCTGGAGCTGCAAGTGGGCGTGATCAGCACGGTGTCGACCCAGACGCCGTTGGCCCTGGCCCTCCTCGGCTTCATGACCAACCCGGTGCAACAGCGGGAGTTGGCCACTTCGGGCCTGGGCTACGTGCCGCTCAACCGGCGCGTGCGCTTCGACGTGCGCATCCCCCGCGCCGAGGCGGTGGTGGTGCGTCAGAGCAGCAGCGCCCCCATCGTGCCGCTGGCCGACCTTCCCGCCTTCGCCCAGTTGCAGGCCATCGCCGACGACGGCTACGCCCAGGTGCTGGGCGGCGTGGTCGAGCCGGCGGAGGGCGCCCGGGCCATCGAACAGCAGTTGCGGCAGACGGCGCAACTGGCACGCGAGGACGGGACGTAGGACGGCGTTTGCACCGGCAATCGCTAAGCAGGCAACGGTTGAAACCGTCGCCTGTTACGGGAAACAGGCTGGAAGCCTGTTCGGTCGCTTCGCGCAACGTGCTTGAGCACGTTTCCCGTAGCCGCGCCGAATTGATTCGGTGCCGGCACATCCACCCAAAAAGGAGACGTCCATGCCCCACAACACCGGGATCGGCGAATTGACCGCCATCCTCGGCAAGATACCCGTCTTTCTCGGACGGCCCGCGGTGCAGATGCAGTTGTTCCTGATCGCGCTGATCGCGTGCCTGGCCTGGTTCGGTGCGGAGTCCATCTGGCGTTGGCAGCACCGGCGTTTCCCGCGGCTGGGCGTGGGCGCGTTCCGCCGGCCCAATCGCACGCGCCGCGCCCTCCTGCGCGCGTACGCGCTGGAGATTGCCAACAGCGCCACCTTTCCCATCCTGAGCCTGCTCTTCTTGGAAGCGACGCGCCAGGTTCTGGTCTTGCAGGGGATGACGTCCGGCCTGCTCGGCAAGGTTTCGTGGATTCTGTGGGCCTTTCTGGCGCTGCAACTGGGCACGACGCTGCTCTACGCGTTCTTCGAGCGCGCCACCGTGCGCGCCTACTACCTGCACCTGCTGCTGCCGCTGCTCTGCGTGGTTGTCACCTTGAAGATTTTGGACAACTTGACCGATCTGCAGCAACTGGGCGAAGTGGTGCTGGTGGAGGTCTTCAGCCGGCCGGTGACGTTGGGGGCGGTCTTCATTGCCACCGTGGGTCTCTACTTCTGGACCGACGCCGCCCACTTCGTCCAGGATCTGATCTACCAGTTCACGGTCGTGCACACCAAGGCCGATCCCGGCGGCACCAAGGCCGCGCTGACCCTCATCCGCTACCTGCTGGTGATCACCGGCGTGGTCTACGTGCTCTCCAACCTGCAACTCGGCCCGACCACGCTGGCCGCGGTGACCGGCGGCCTGTCCGTGGGCGTCGGCTTCGGGCTGCGCGAAATTCTGAGCAACTTCATCAGCGGCGCGTTGCTGTTGCTGGAGCAGTCGCTCCATCCCGGTGACGTGATTCAGGTCAACGAGGAGATCAGCGTGGTGGAAGATGTGCGCATGCGCGCCACCATTGTGCGCACCCTCAACAACGACGAACTGGTGATTCCCAACCAGACCTTCTTCACCGCCTCGTTCAAGACCTACACGGGCAGCGACAAGACCGTGCGCGTCCCCATCCACGTGCGCACGGACTGCGCCACCGCGCCCGCCGAGGTGGTGCGCGTCCTCGAACAGTGCGCCCGCAGCCACCCCGAAGTGCTGGCCGATCCGCCGCCCACGGTCTTCGTGCTGGACTACGGCGACAACGTGGCCAATTTCCAACTGAATGTCTGGCTGGACAACCCGACCCTGGGGCCGCAGGTGTGCAGTGACATCAAGCTGTTGGTGTGGGACGCCTTCGTGGCCAACAGCATCGATCTCCCCACGCCGGAGATGCACCTGCACTTCCCGCACAACCTGGTACGGGGCGGCGTAAATACCACGGCGGAAATTCGGCATTTGTACTTTAGGTCCGTTCCGGTTGCCGATGGGTGACTTGAGGCAAGCGGCGTGTCACTTGTTGAGTTCGCACGCCCTCGTGCGAACGGCTTTGCCCAAGCTGAGTTTATCCCACCGTTCGCACGAGGGCGTGCAACTGGACGGACGTCCGCCCCAAATCCGTGATACACCCTTGCCGTGATGGGTGATTTGAAAGGCAATCGGCGTGTCACCTGTTGAGTTCGCACGCCCTCGTGCGAACGGCTTTGCCAAAGCTGAGTATCCCACGTTCGCACGCTGCGAACTGACATACCGCCGTTAGCCGCTCGCTGTGATCAAGGTCACGACATCTTCCCCGTCTTCCTGCCATAATTGAAGGGCACGATGTCATTTGTCTCGTTTTGGAAAAGGAGTAACACCATGAGTGCGCAGCAGATGGTAAGTCCGGCAATGGCCGCTGATTTGGATGCGCGGGTCAAACAGGCCGGCGGGGACATCGCCGCAGTCCGGCATGAAGTCGAGGACAAATTGCATGCCATGGAGGCGCAGGAGGAACCCGCCGACCAGGCAGATCGCGCTCCTGTTGGGCGAGATTGACTATCTCGACGCCAAGGCAGAGGCAGCGCAGCAAAGCGTGCAGGAAAAGCACGTCGGTCTCATGGACCGCATTCGCCACATGTTCGGCGGCCAGGGCTGAGCGGCACCGCCGTGTACGGGCGAGCGGACGCGGCGCTCAGGCTTCCTCCACCTGTTTCGGCGCATGCAACGGCAGTTTGACGCGGAAGACGGTCTTGCCCGGCTCCGATTCAACGCCGATGGTGCCGCCATGTTTTTGAACGATGATGTTGTGGCTGATGTTGAGGCCCAGCCCGGTACCCTCACCCGGCGGCTTGGTGGTGAAGAAGGGATCGAACAGACGCGGCTGAATCTCGGCGGGAATGCCGGGGCCGTTGTCTTCGATCTCCACCACCACCCACGGCTCCTGCCACAAGGTGCGCAGGTAGAGATCGCCGTGTCCGTCCATGGCCTGGATGGCGTTGTCGATGATGTTGGTCCAGACCTGGTTCAACTCCGAGCCGCGCCTCGATGAGCGGCAGGTCCGCAGCGTAGTCCCGGTGCACGTTGACGCCCTGCTTCAACTTGTTGCGCAGGATGACGAGCGTGTTGTCCAGCCCCGCATGGATGTCCACATTCTGTACCGGCGCCTGATCGAGATAGGTGAAGGTCTTGAGCGCCTTGACGATCTCGGCCACGCGCCCGACCCTTCGCTGATCTCACGCAGCACGCTGTGCACCGTGTAGCGGTTGACGGCCCAGTCGAGGACGTGGGCCAGTTGCGCTGCGTCAAACTGTGCCGCCAAGCGTTCCAGATCGTGGGGCGCCAAGCCCATGTTGACCAGCCCGGGCGCCACTTCCCACGCGTCTTCCAGGCCGGCGGCATCCAGCCAATCCTCCAACTCCGCTTCCCGGTCGGCCCGGGTCAATGCATCCAATGCGCCGGTGAGACGGGCGGCCGTCTCCGCCTGGCGTTGAGCGCGCCCAGCGCGCCGACCTGGGCGGGTGTCAGTCCGCCGCTGTCCAGCGCCAGGTGGGCGCGGGTCTGGTCGGCCAGGGCGGTGGCGATGTGCTCGGTGCCGCGCAGGACCGCGGCCACCGGGTTGTTGAGTTCGTGGGCCATGCCCGCACTGAGCTTGCCCAAGCGTGGCCAACTTCTCGTTTTGGCGCAGCATCACCTCCTGCTGGAGATAGGCGCGCTCCAGATCGCGCAGCTTCTTTTTCTCCAACGTCGCCCGCAGCCGTGCCTTGAGCAGCACCGGATCGAACGGCTTGGGGAGATAGTCCTCCGCACCCAACTCGATACAGCGCACCGCACTCTCAATTTCATCCAACGCCGAAATGACGATGACGGGAATCTCCCGCAACTCCGCGTCCTGCTTCATCTCCTGGAGCACGGTGTAGCCGTCCTTGCCCGGCATGATGATGTCCAGCAGCACGGCATCGTACGGCGTGGCGCGTGTCATGGCCAGCGCCTCCTCGCCGTCCTCCGCCTAATGCCACCGTGTGGCCCTGGAGCTTCAAGCTGGAGGAGAGCGTGATCCGGTTCATGCGGTTGTCGTCGACGACGAGGATATGTCCGTGGATGTCGGCCATGGGGTCTGCTCCCACTGTAGTGAAGATTGAGGAATGAAGATTGAGGCGTGAAGATTGAGGAATGAAGATTGAAGATTGGGTCGACTGCCATGTCCGCCTCTCTTGGGACACGTAGCGGTAGTCAGTCCAATCTTTAATCTTCAATCTTGTCCCTTCAATCTTGTCTTCTTCGCATTTCTTCCAACGCCGCCGCCACCGGCGTAGGCGGCCTCGGCCGCGGCCAGCAACGCCGCGGCGCCGTCCAGGTCGTCGTTGCGGCCCTTGGCCTCCAACTCCCGGCAGAGGTCGGCCAACTCGTGCGCGCCGAAGTCGCTGCTGTTGGACTTGAGCGTGTGGGCCGCACGCCGGAAGCTCGCGGCATCCTGGTCGCGCAGCGCCTGGTGCATGGCCGCCAAACTGGCCGGCGCATCGCTGAGGAAGGTGTCGATCAGTTCGTTGAGCACGGTCTGATTGCCGCCCACCAACTGCATCAACCGTTTGAGCGCGGTGAGGTCCAAGGACGTCGCCGGCGCGGTCGTCTCGTCCGATGCGGGCGGCGGCGCGACCTCAGTGGCCGTGGGCGGCGTGGGCTTGGTCTGGTGCGCGCGCACTTCGCCGTGTTCCGTCATGTCGGCCACGTCGTTGAGGATGGCCCAGTTGCTCTTGAGCGCGGTCTTCAACTCGGCCACGCGCACCGGCTTGGCCACGTGGCCGTTCATGCCCGCGCGCTGGGACCGCTCCACCTCTTCCTGCAAAACATCCGCGGTCATGGCGATGATGCGCGGTCGCTCCCGGCCGGGCCAGCGCCGGCGGATCTCGGCGGTGGCCTCGCGCCCGTCCATGACCGGCATCTGGATGTCCATGAGGATGATGTCGTAAGTCTCCATGGCGACCGCTTCCACGGCCTCGCGTCCGTTGCTCACCACATCGGGCCGGTAGCCCAGCCGTCCCAGGGTCAACTCGGCCAGCCGTTGATTGGTGGGGTTGTCCTCGGCCACCAGGATGCGCATGGGGTAGCGGCGCCCCATGTCGGGGTCATATTCGGACGCGTCCACGTGATGGCCCGGCGCGGATGCCTGGCCGCCGAAGATGCCCATGAGTTCGTTGTAAAGCTGGGACGGCTTCAGCGGCTTGGTCAGGAACGCGGCGATCTCCGCCTGCGCGGCGCGGGCGTCGTCCGCCTCCTGCCGGCCCAGCGACGTGAGCACGACCAGCGGCAACTCCGCTGCGTTGCGACTACGCCGCAATTCCAGGGCCAGGGTGAGGCCGTCCATCTCGGGCATCAGGCAGTCGAGAATGGCCGCGTCGAAGGGCTCGCCCCGTTGGATCAATGCCAACGCCTCGCTGGGCCGCGCCGTCTCGGCCGCGGTCATCTGCCAGCTTTCCACCTGCCGGCGAATGATGTCGCGGTTGGTCCGGTTGTCGTCCACGATGAGCACGCGGCGCCCGCGCAGGTGGGGCTGCTCGGGGTCGAGGTAGCTGCGAGTCACCGCGGGCGCAGGCCGGGTGTGGATGGTGAAGTGGAACGTGGTGCCGTGGCCGCTGATGCCGTCGCTCTCCGCCCACATGGCGCCGCCCATGAGTTCGGCCAGCCGCCTGCTGATGGAGAGTCCCAAACCGGTGCCGCCGAACCGGCGCGTGGTCGACGTGTCCAATTGCGTGAACGATTGGAAGAGACGGCCCAGGTCGGCGGGCGCAATGCCGATGCCGGTGTCCTTGACCGCGAAGTGGAGCGCGATCTCCTCGGTGGCCGTCTCCCCCGCAAATGTTTCCGCGTGGATGTCCGGGCGCACGGTCAACAGGATCTCGCCTGTGCTGGTGAACTTGACCGCGTTGCTGAGCAGGTTGGCCAGAATCTGGCGCAGCCGCGTCGAGTCGCCGTAGATCCACTCGGGCGTGTCGTCGTCCATGCGATAGGCCAGGTTGATGCCCTTGGCGGCCGCCGTGGTGACCACCAGGTCCAGCGCGCTCTCCAGCAGCTCGCGCAGGTCGAACGGGCGCTCTTCCAGCACCAGCTTGTCGGCCTCGATCTTGGAGAAGTCCAGGATGTCGTTGATGATGACCAGCAGCGCGTCGCCGCTGTTGCGAATGATGTGGGCGAATTCCCGCTGCTCCTGGTCCAACTCGGTGTCCAGGAGCAGGCTGGTCATGCCGATGACCGCGTTCATGGGCGTGCGGATCTCGTGGCTCATGCTGGCCAGGAAGGCGCTCTTGGCCTGGTTGGCCGCGTCGGCCCGCTGCTCGGCCTCGGTCAGGGCCTGGCGGGTCTCCTCTTGCTTGGCAAAGTAAAAGATGTTGGAGCCGAAGACGATGGCGCACGCCATGAAGATGTTGACGACGAAGAGCAGCGTGGTGAAGCCCGGTGTGCTGTCGATGGCAAACCGGGCCACGCGCTGGTCGATCACGCCGCTGAAGACGGTCAACGCCAGGAATGCGACCAGCAGCGCCGTGCTCAGCCGCAGGTTGCGGAAGGTGAGCGAGCCGACCAGGGCGAACATGGCCCACAGCATCATGGCGCCGCTGGCCACATAGCCGCCCAGCACCCATTGAAACATGAAGGGCAACGCCAGGCTGATGGCGACCTGGAAGAGGCGCGTGAAGCGGAAGTTCTTGGTGTAGTGAAAGACAACGAGGTTGATGGCGGTCAGCACCGTGTAGCCCAGGGGAATGGCCGCGCGCAGCCAATAGCCGTAGTAGGCGGTGACGCTGCCCCAGAAGATGCCGCCCAGGCTCATCAAGATGCTGACATTGATTAGGAAGTGATGCTGGACGCGCGTCTCGTGGCTGTCGGTGGGCAGGTCGCCCAACGCCACGACGCGCGCGTACGCGTGGTAGAGTCGCGCGGTCAACGTGGGATGGTGCTCCGGATCTGCGCTCATGATGGGTTCTCGCTCTGCAGCGTGGTCAGCGCGTCTGCGACGGGGGCATACGCCGCCGTGGCCGCGTTGACCAGGGCCGCAGCGTCGGTCAACGCGGCCGTCTTGCCCAGGGCTTCCAACTCGCGGCAGAGCTCCGACAACGTCTGTGCGCCGAAGTCGGCGGCGTTGGACTTGAGCGTGTGGGCGGCCCGGTGTAAGGTCGCCGCGTCCTGAGCGTCCACGGCCTGTTGCATCTCGGTCAACAACGCGGGCGCGTCCGTGAGAAAACTGTCGATCAACTCGCCCAGGATCGTGGGGTCGCCGCCGACGAGATTGGTGAGTCGAGCCAGCGCGGCCGGCTCCAACACGGGCGATGACGCGGCAGACGGCGCGGCCGGCGGGTCGAATGGTGTGTCCGCCGGGGTTACGGCGGGCGGTGGAAGCTCCGGGGCGTCGGGTGCACCGTCGCCCGGCGCGTTGAGTTGGGTCCAGTTGCGCATGAGTTCGGCCCGCAGCTCGCTGACTCGGGCCGGCTTGGCCACGTAGCCGTCCATGCCCGCGCGCCGGCACGAGTCGAATCTCCTCCTGGAGCACGTCCGCGGTCATGGCGACGATGCGGGGGCGTGCGGCGGTGGGCCGGCGTCGGCGAATCTCGGCCGCGGCGGCGCGTCCGTCCATGACCGGCATCTGGATGTCCATGAGCACGACGTCGTAGTGCCGGCGTCCACCGCGTCCACAGCCTCTTGACCGTTGGCCACAATGTCGGCGTGGTAGCCTAGGCGGGCCAGCGTGAGTTCGGCCAGGCGTTGGTTGGTGGGGTTGTCCTCGGCCACCAGGATGCGCATGGGGTAGCGGCGGCCCATCTCGGGATCGTACTCCGATTCGCCGTCGTCCGTCTGTCCGCCGTCGCGCGCCGGACGGTCGCCGAAGATGCTCAGCAACTCGTTGTAGAGCTGCGACGGCTTGATGGGTTTGGTGAGGAACGCGGCGACCTGGGCCTGGTCGAGCCGTTCCCGGTCCGACTCCTGGCGGCCCAGCGAGGTGAGCATGACCAGCGGCAGTTGCTGCGCGTTGCGCACCCGGCGCAACTCCGCGGCCAGCATCAGCCCGTCCATCTCGGGCATCTGCACGTCGAGGATGGCCACGTCGAAGCTCTGCTCGGCGCGGATCAACGTCAGCGCTTCGGACGGGCGCGCCGTTTCGTCCGCGTGCATGTGCCAGCTTTCCACCTGGCGGCGGATGATCTCCCGGTTGGTGCGGTTGTCGTCCACGATGAGCACGCGGCGGCCCGCCAACTGGGGCTGCTCAGGATCGAGATAGCTGCGGCTCACCGCGGGCGCGGGTCGGGTGCGCACGGTGAAGTGGAAGGTGGCGCCCCGGCCGGGAATGCCCTCGCTTTCTACCCACATGCTCCCGCCCATGAGTTCGGCCAGTCGCTTGCTGATGGAGAGCCCCAGCCCGGTGCCGCCGTAGCGCCGGGTGGTGGACGCGTCCACCTGGCTGAAGGACTGGAAGAGGCGCGCACAGTCCTTGGGCGCGATGCCGATGCCGGTGTCCTTAACGGTGAAGTGCAACGTCACCGCGTCCGCGTCCGGGACGTCTGCGCGCGCAGCGTCTTCGGCCACGCGCACCGCCAGCACGATCTCGCCCTGCTCGGTGAACTTGACCGCGTTGCTGAGCAGGTTGGCGAAGATTTGGCGCAGCCGCGTCGAGTCACCGAAGATCCACTCGGGCGTGGGCTCGTGCATAAGATAGGCCAGGTTGAGCCCCTTCTTGCCGGCGGTCGTGGCCACGAGATCCAAGGCGCTTTCCAGGCTCTCGCGCAGGTCGAAGGGGCGGTCTTCCAGCACCAGCCGGTCGGCCTCGATCTTGGAGAAGTCCAGGATGTCGTTGATGATCACCAGGAGCGCGTCGCTGCTGTTGCGGATGATGCCGGCGAACTCCTGCTGCTCCCGGTCCAGGTCTGTGTCCAGGAGCAGGCTGGTCATGCCGATGACCGCGTTCATGGGCGTGCGGATTTCGTGGCTCATGTTGGCCAGAAAGGCGCTCTTGGCCTGGGTGGCGGCTTCGGCCTCGGCCCGGGCGGCCTGGGCTTCGGCAAAGAGATGGGAGATCTCGGCCTTGTCCGCCTCGCCGCGCGTCATGAAGTAGATGACGATGGCGAAGGCCGCGCCCGACGCGCCGATGAGGTTGAGCACGTAAAAGGACGTGACGACGTAGTCCGGCAAGTTGTTGTCGGCGCGCAAGGATCCTTCCAGGAACGCACCGATGAGCAGACAGGCAAGGAAGGCGAGAAACCACATGAGCGCCTGGCGCCGTCCCGAAACCAGGATGGCCGAGAGCGGCGCGATGAAGGACCAGGCCACCACCGCGCCCGAGTTGGCATAGCCGCCCAGGTAAAGCATGAGCGTGAAGGGGATCATCAGCGTGAGGAACTGCTGAAAATCGCGGAACCAGGCGAAGTGTTTGTGGTAGCGTAGCAGGACGATGTTGACGACCGAGAAGAAGCTGTAGGCAAACGGCCAAAACGCCGCGACAGGTTCGTCCCAGACGAGGTAGATGGCGCCCCACAGTATGCCGGCAAAACTCATGATGAGCGCAAAAGTGAGCACCAGCGTCTTCTGGATGGCCAGGTCGCTGCTGTCGCCGTCGTCATGCGCCAGTTGCTCCAGCCGGTGGAGGAACGGGGGTCCACGGACTCTGCTTGATTTCACCGCTCATGCTGTCACTCACTCGTCTGCCCGGCGACCGTCAGGCGCAGGGCCACCGCACGGCGTCTCCGCGCGCTACACACTCTTCAGATATTGGTGCACAAAGCTCACGGCAATCGCGCCCTGGCCCACGGCCGACGCCACACGGCGCACCGCACCGTGGCGCACGTCACCGGCCGCAAAGACGCCCGGCACGCTCGTCTCCAGCAGGTACGGGTCCCGGGTGAGCGTCCAGCCTTTGGGGCGTTGCCCGTCCTCGGCTAAATCCGGCCCGGTGAGGATGAAGCCCGCATTGTTGCAGCGCACCACGTCGCGGATCAGGTCGGTGTGGGGCACCGCGCCGATGAAGAGGAAGAGTGCGGCCGCGGGCACGGTCTTGGCCTCGCCCGTCTCTCGGCTTTCCATGGTGATGGCCTCCAGCCGGTCCTCGCCGTGGACTTCGGTCACTGTCGTGTAGGTCAAGACATCGATGTTGGGCTGCTCCTCGATTTGGTCGACCAGATATTGGGACATGCCCTTGGCCAGCGAACTGCCGCGCACCACCATGGTCACCTGTTTGGCATAGCGGGCGAAGAACATGGCGCCCTGACCGGCCGAATTGGCGCCGCCCACCACGTACACATGCTGGTCGCGATAGTTGGCCGCCTCCGTCAACGCTGCGCCGTAGTAGATGCCCGCGCCGGTCAAGCGCTCCACGCCGGGCGCGTCCAACTTGCGCACCGTGACGCCCGTAGCCAGGATCAGCGCTCGACATGTGAGCTCCGTGCCGTCCTCCAGCACGACGATGCGGTAGGGGTCCTCCACGCGGATGCCGGCCACCTTCTGCGCGGTCAACACTTCGGCGCCCAGCCGCCTGGCCTGGGTCGTGGCGCGGTTGGCCAAGTCCGCGCCGCTGATGCCGCTGGGAAAGCCGAGATAGTTTTCGATGCGCGAACTGGTGCCCGCCTGGCCGCCCGTGGCCTCCATGTCGATGAGCAGGGTGCGCAGCCCCTCCGATGCGCCGTAGACGCCCGCGCCCAAGCCCGCCGGCCCCGCGCCGACGATGATGAGATCGTAGCTGTTTTCGCTGGCCCGGGTCTGCAGGCCGCAGGCGTCGGCCAAGTCGCGGTTTTCCGGGTTGACCAGCACGCGGCCGTCGGGGAAGAAGACCACGGGCAGGCGATGGTGCTCGTTCTCCACGCTCTCCACCAGGGCCCGGGCCTCGGCATTCGTCTCGATGTCCAGCCACTGGTAGGGGATGCGGTTGCGCGCCAGGAAATCCTTGGTGTGGTGGCTGGCGGCCGACCACAGAGTGCCGGCCACGCGGATGCCGTCGTAGGGCACGGGCACGCTGGCCTTCCACGCGTCCAGCAGGTCGTCCAGGATGGGGTACATGTTCTGCTCGGGCGGGTCCCACGGCTTCATGAGATAGTAGTCCAGCCCGATGCGGTTGATGCTGGCGATGGCGGCTTCCGTGTCCGCGTAGGCGGTCAAGAGGACTTTGCGCGCCTCCGGGTAGAAGGCGCGCGCTTCGTTGAGAAACTCGGTGCCGGTCATGGTGGGCATGCGCTGGTCGACCAGGAAGAGCGCCACCGGATCGTTGCGCTGCTTGAGCTGCTGCGTCACCGTCAACGCTTCCTGCCCCGAGCCGGCCTTGACGATGCGATACTCGCGCCGGTAGTGGCGGCGCAGGTCCCGTTCGACCGCGTTGAGGACCTGCGGTTCGTCGTCGACAATCAAGATGGTGGGCGCAGGCATGGAGTTCTCCTCACACAAATGCCGGTATTTGCTGGAAAGCGGGCGTACGCCACTCACCTGCCGGGGATCAGGACGGACGTGTTGCGTCTCTCTAACGGATCGGGGCGTAATGGTACGCGACTTTCGCGACCGGTGCAAGTTAAATATGCACCGCCGGACTTGCGATCAGCTTTTGAAGCGCTTTCGGCGTTTGCCCGGCCCGCCCGGCAGGAGTACACTAACACCGGCAATTTCGTCGCTTTACCACACAAAGGATGAACTCTCATGGAATACGGATCGGTCCGGGCGTGGACAAGCCCATCTCGCGCCTGGTGCAAGGCACGGTGATGGTCAACTCCAACGAGATGGAGCAGAGTTTTGCGCTGTTGGACGGCGTGCGTGCACTGGGCTGCACCACCTTTGACACGGGCCACATCTACGGCAACGGCGACAACGAGCGCACCGTGGAAACGTGGGTGCGCGACCGGGGCGTGCCCGAGGACGTGGTCATCATCGGCAAGGGTGCGCACCACAGCCGCGACCGTCGCCGCGTCACCCCCTTCGACATCACCGCCGACATCTACGACTCGTTGGCCCGCTTCCAGTTCGACTACATCGACCTCTACCTGCTCCACCGGGACGACCCCAACGTGCCGGTCGGCCCCATCGTCGAGGTGCTCAACGAGCACAAGGACGCGGGCCGCATCCGCGCCTTCGGCGGCTCCAACTGGTCGGTGGCGCGCTTCCAGGCGGCCAACGACTACGCGGACAAGCACGGTCTGACGCCCTTCGCGGCCAGCAGCCCCAACTTCAGCCTGGCCGACCAGGTGCAGGAGCCGTGGGAGAACTGCGTCACCATCAGCGGCCCCACGAACGCGGAGGCGCGCGCCTGGTATGCCGCACAGAGCACGCCGCTTTTCACCTGGTCCAGCCTGGCCGGCGGCTTCTTCAGCGGACGTTTCCGCCGCGACAACCTGGATAGCTTCGACAGCTACCTGGACAAGCTCTGCGTGACCAGTTACTGCTACGAGGAGAACTTCCAGCGCCTGGACCGTGTGGAGCAATTGGCCGCCGAAAAGGGACTGACCATTCCCCAGATCGCCACCGCCTACGTCATGAGCCAGCCGCTCAACATCTTCGCGCTGGTCGGCTGCGCCACGCCCGACGAGTACGCCGCCAACATGGCCGCCATGGCCACCAAGTTGACCGACGCGGAGATGGCGTGGTTGGATTTGCGGGGGGAACGATAGAAGCAAGATTGAAGATTGGAGACTGGGAGATTCGTGGAGATTGGGAGATTGGCTCACTCGGACAAAGAAGTCGCCTCAAATCTCTGATCTCTTCATCTCCCAATCTCCAGTCTCACACACAACCCAATCTTCAATCTTCACTCCTGAATCTTGGTTTATGATGCGCACTGAATTGCAACAGAAAGCCCAAAGTTCCATTATCCAGTACGCCGTCTTCCGGTGGGAGAGTGCGTTGGTGCTGGGGTTGGCGATTGTGTTGTTTTTTGTCTATCGCCGGCCGTTTTTCTGGTGGCCGCCGTTCGGGTGGCTGCTGCTGGGGCTGATCGGTTTCGGCATCGACAGTCTCTTCAGCGCCATCAGCGAGAACTTCTATCTCAACTTCATCTCGCTCTACGCGCTGGCCTACGGCGCCACCAACGGCCAGGTCGGCTGGGTGACGGCCACGGAGCAACCTGCTGGGCGCGCTGGCGCTCTTCCCGGCGCGCGCATGGTGGGCGCGTCGGACGGCAAGCCACATCATCTGATCAGCGGCAGCGGCTTCGGGCGGCTGGCGCTGCTGCTGCTGGCGCTCGTCCCCTTCATCTTCCTGCAACCGAGTGCGGCCATCATCGCCATCGTGGCGCTCAACGAGGCTGCGCGCCTTCATGTTCAGCTTCAGCAACCCGGCGTGGACGGCCCTGGTCGCGGATCTGGTGCCCGACGCCGCAGGCGCTATTTTGCGCGCGCAATGTGGCCATGGGCATGGCCGCGCTGGCCATCGCGCCATCGCCGGGCGGGTGATCGTGCTGGGCAACGGCTGGCGGCTGGCCGTACATGGGCTATCAGGCGGTCTTCTTCCTGGCCTTCGCCTTCGGCGTCATCGGCACGCTGAGCTTCAGCCGCATCCCCGAGCCGGCGGCGTCGGCCCAGCAGGCAGCGCCCTGGCGCGGCGACCTGCGCCGCGCGCTGCGCCAGTCACCCGAGTTTGTCGGCCTGGTGATCGGCGCGTTCGTGTGGAACCTGGCGCTTCAGGTGGCGGGGCCGTTCTTCTACGTCTATCTGGTCAACGGGCTGGGCGGCACCACGGCGACGGTGGGCATGGTCGTCAGCATCACCAGCGCGGCGGCCTGTTCGGCCAATGGGTCTTCGGGCGGGCGCTGGATCGAAGCAGTTCGCTGTGGGTGCAGACGTGGCGGGTCTCTGCATCGGGTTCCTGCCGTGGGCGTGGCTCGTCATCACCGAGCCGTGGCACGTGGGGATCATCAACCTCTTCGGCGGCTTCTTGTGGGCCGGCTTCAACCTCGCGAACTTCAACCTGCTGCTGGAACTGACGCCGGACGCGCAACGCCCGCGCGCGGTCGCGCTCTACCAAACGGTCGTCTTCGGCAGCGCCTTCGCGTCAGTCCGCTCCTGGGCGGCTACATCGCCGACGCCTACGACTGCAAGGCCAACTTCGCCCTCAGCGGCGCCGGGCGTCTCGTCGCCATGGGGCTCTTCATCTGGCTCAGCGCCCGGCCGGCGCGGCGGCACGGGAAGGGACGGCGAGATTAAGGATTGAAGATTGAAGATTGGGCACATGGCGGCACGCGTGCGCAGTTTGAAGATGCTGGCGCAGGACGAGCCGCCCAATCTTCCGGTAACAATCTTGCTGTACATAATCTTGCTGTTCCATAATCTTGTCTTCCTACTTCATCACCGGCCGCAGCTTCAACGCCAGTTGCAGGGAAAAGCGGGCGTCGGGGTCGTCCAGGTCCATCTGGGTGATGCCGGCAATACGTTCCAGGCGGTAGGTGAGGGTGTTGCGGTGGATGTGCAACCGGCCCGCGGTCTGGCTCAGGTTGCCGTGACAGGCGAAGAAGCCCTCCAGCGTGTCGACCAATTCGCTGTTGTGTTCCTCGTCGTGGGCGATGAGTTTGCCCAGCGTCTTGCGGTAGAAGCGCTTGGCCTCCGCGTTGTTGCCCAACATGGTGACAACTGGTAGAGGCCCAGATCGCCGAAGTAGGTGACCGGCGCCGCCTTCCACTCCTTGCCCATGCGCCAGCTCTCGCGCGCCTGCTGCTGGCTCGTCATCCAGTTGCTCGGCCCGACCGCAGGGCGGCCGATGCCGATGATCAGCCGTGCCTTGCTGTGGACCTCCAGCAGATGTTCGGCGAAATCGGCGGCCACGGTCTTGAGTTCCGCGCTCTTGGGGTTTGCCCAGCGGCCAGAAGAGCAGCAGCCCCTCCTCGCGGCGGCTGTACGGCAGGTTGACCCCCTGCTCTTCGGCAAAACGCAGCAGCGGCGCGGGCCAGTCGGGAATGCCCCGGCTCTCCACCATCCACGCTGCGTGGGGCTGCGTCAGATCGTAGTCCAACGACCCGCCCCGCTGGATCCACGCCTGTTCGTCCACGTGGACGATGCCAGCAACTCGTCGAGAAAAGTGGCGCGCATGCGCTCCTCGGCGACGTCGATGGCGTACTGCTTGGCCCATTCCAGGGCCACGGCCGCCGCGCCCTGGGCGACTGCGATCTGTTCCACCGTGTTGATCTCGTGGCCCGCATTGCTGGCCGGCCGCAACATGACGATATAGCCGCGGATAGCGTCGCTGGCGTAGACCGGCGCCATTGCGCTTCGGGAAGTCTTCGGCCACCGCGCTGCGTTCCATGGGCAGCGTGCCCATGGCCCCGCCGAGTTGGTGCGCAGGCTGGCTTGCCGCCCAACTGCAGCGCCATGATGTTGGGCAAGGCTCCATGCGATGAAAAGCGACGGCGCAGATCGGCGTACCGTTCCCAGCCCCTTCACCGACGGCGTGACCGTCTTCGCGCAAAATCAGCAGCGGTTGTTGGGCAAAGGTGGCGATGTGGCGCGCGCCACCTGGTCGAGCCCGCCGCCGTCCAACGCGATCTGGTTCAGCTCGCGCTGCAACTCGCTGGAGCGCTGGGCGATGTACCCGGCCCGGTCGACGATGAGCCGGATGATGGTGCGCTCCACCTGGACGATCTGCGCGTCCTCCGGCAGTTGAAAGAGCGGCGCCTGTGAAGTGGCCGCGGCGCGCACCGCCGCATCGGTGACCGGGCCGAGCACGGCAATGGCCGAGACCCGTGCGTCGCGCAGGCTGGCCACAACCCGCTCCAGCCGCATCTGCGGGTCCAAACGCCGCAGGTCGTCCATGTCGATGAGGGCCAGCTCGTTGCCGTCCAGCTTGGGGAAGGCGGGCGGGCTCGGGCGCAGGCTGCACGCCCAGGTGACCGGCCGCCCCAAATGTTCCGCACCGGTGAGCAGCTTTGTGTGCGGTGGCATGGCAAGCCGGTAGATGTCTTTGATCGTGGCGGAGCTCGTGTACATTTTGCACAACCGTATCAGTGCGCCGACGTGGTGATACCGTCGATGAACGCGGGTAATGGGCAGCGGTTCGGTTGAGCTAAGTGTAACGGATTGGGGAAAAAGCGACCAAAAACGGGGGGTGTTGCTGGGGATTGGGCAAAGTGGTGAATTGGTGGGAGGAGAGAAAGAGATTGGGGGGATTAAGAGATGGGGGATTGGTGGACGCGAAGAGCGGGCGCGTGCGCGCCCGCCCGTGTTTTGCGATTTGTGCGCTTGGTGGTTATGCCTCGGTGCGCCAGGCTTCCATGGCCGCGCCGCAGGTGCCGCCCCACACGGCCCAGAGCATCACCCAACTGGTGCCCACGAAGTAGGGGTTCTGGCCGAAGAAGGTCTGCAACAACAGGAAGACCGCCACACCCAGGACAAAGCCGAGCAGGCTGCCCAGGAACAGTTTGCCGATGGACTGCTCTTTGCTGAGCGCACCGACCAAAATCGGCCAGCCGATGAAGAGCAGGATGAAGCCGACGATACCGCCGACGATGGCCATCCAGTCGCCGAAGATCTTGCCGCGGCTGAGTTGATAGCCCAGCACCGGCCCGGCGCCGATGAGCAACAGGGCGATGACGTAGAGAATCAACTGCTCGGCCTGGAAGAGCAGCGAGAAAACAACGGCGAGCAACGCGGTGATCAGTCCGGCATAGCCTGCCGCCATCCAGACATTGCGGCGCTCGCTAGCGACAGTCGCAGTCGTGGTCGTCATATGCAAACATCTCCTCTGTTTCTGGATGTGAGGGGTAAAATTGCAGCCAACGGAATTGTGGTATTTATATCATGC
>JAWKOK010000081.1:0-22407 GCA_041391205.1 Caldilineaceae bacterium | reverse complement strand
AGAAGATCTCCGCGCTGCACGGCAAACCCATCGAGGTCAAGACCGACTACGGCGCCGCAACCCTGTTGCCGCTCTACCATCCGGCGGCGACCTTTTACAACCGCGGTCTGGAAGAGAGCGTGCAACGAGATTTCAAGGTATTGAAGCAACTGCTGCGCGATGGAAGAAAGGCAGTAACACCATGAGAAACCGAAATTTCGCCGTGTGGACCGGCATGGGCTGCGCGTTGTTCGTGGTCCTCGTGCTGGTGACCGGGCTGGCCGTGTTGGGCACCATGTACTTGTTGCCCGGCACCTTTGCGAGCGCACCGCCACCGACCCCGGCCATCGTGCAGTCACAGACGGCCGCCGCGCCACGTGTCAGCCCCACCTTTACGCCCGCGCCGGCCGGCAACGTCACCGTGGCCGCCGCACCGGGACAGGGAGTGGAGGTGGCACCGCCGTCGTCAACGTTGACGCAACTGTATGACGCGGTGAGCCCCGGTGTGGTCAACATCCGTGTGCTCGTCAGCAGCGGCAGCCAGGGCATGGGCGTCGGCGCGGGCTCCGGCTTCGTGCTCGACGACGCGGGGCACATCATCACCAACCGTCACGTGGTGGACCAGGCCACGGACGTGTTCGTGATCTTCCATGACGGCACCGAAGCCCAAGCAGAGGTGGTCGGCACCGACGACGACAGCGATCTGGCTGTCTTGCATGTGGCGGACATGCCCGCGGGCGTCCATGCCCTGGGCCTGGCCGACTCCGCCCAGGTGCAGGTCGGCGATTGGTCGTTGGCCATCGGCAACCCCTTTGGCCTGGGCACCAGCATGAGCTTGGGCATTGTCAGCGCCGTGGGCCGGTCCATTCCGTCGGGCGCGACGCCGTTCGCCATTCCCCTGGCCATCCAGACGGACACGGCCATCAACCCGGGGAACTCGGGCGGGCCGCTGCTCAACTTGGACGGGCAGGTCATCGGCGTCAACGCGCAGATTCGCACCACCAACGGCGGCGCCAACTCGGGCGTGGGCTTCGCCATTCCCGCGGATGTGGTGCGCCACGTTGCGCCGCAGCTCATTGAGTTCGGCGTGCAGGAGTGGCCGTGGCTGGGCGTGGAAGGCGGCAGCGTCAACTTGATGATCAAGCAGGCCAACAATCTGGATAGCCAGCGCGGCGCGTACATCGCCGGTGTGGTCAGTGGCGGTCCGGCTGAAGTTGCCGGACTGCGCGGCACCCAAAGCACCACCACCATCGACGGCTTCCCCACACCGGTGGGCGGCGATGTGGTGGTCGCGCTTGACGGCGAGCCGGTGCGCGATTTTGACGATCTGCTCACTCGGATCGCGCCCAAGCGTCCCGGCGACCAGGTGACGCTGACCGTCGTGCGCGACGGCCGGGAACGCGACGTCACTGTGACGCTGGAAGCACGTCCTGACGCGCCGATCACGTCGTAGCTGACGGGCACGTTGTTGGATTGTTTGCGGACCGGGTTTTCCCCACGAAAACCCGGTCCGTTGCGCGTCTGTGCGCGATCGATTCCTTGCTCTCGGTGCTGATGCATGACATCGTGACGGGATCTGTGCCTCTTTTCTATGCCGTTTCACCTCAACATTTCAACTGAATCACCTACAATAACGGCGAGTCGACGTAACGGCGTGGGCTTTGGTCCGAGCACCGTGCAACCAAGGTGCAGCCAAGGTGAGCGGCCGAGCGTGTGCGACTGCATGCCGCTCGACCGTCAATCTACGCCACTAGATCGAAAGGAGCAGCAATGTCTACAAACCGCAACGTACGCGGTCTTTATCGCGCTGCCGCCGGCACGCTGGGAATTGTCCTGGCGCTGGTGATGATCGTCTCGCTAGCCGCACCGGCCCAGGCGCTGACGATGCAGCCGCAGGAAGCAGAGAATGCCATGCAGGCCGGATACGGCCCTGAGACGGCACTCGCACCCACGGGCGCACGGGACGTGCTGGCGCCCAACGAAACGCGCTGGTATACCTTCCGCTATGTGGAAGGGGCCGACGAGGAGAACCCCACCGACGCCACGGTCGAGTTGACCATGGCGCGCCCGGGCAGTGTAGATTTCGAGGCATGGACCCAGGACGACGTCCGGCGCTGGCGCAACGGCGAGGACTTCGATCCCACGGGCGCAGGCACGCCGGCCTTCGATGAGGATTATCCCAATGATCGCGACCGCAGTCGCCTGACGTGGGTCGGTAGCGGTGCGGCACGCACAACCTGGTACATCGTCGTCGAGAACGCGACGGCAAGCGCGGCCCCGTTCACGTTGAATGTGAGCGGTCCGGCGGTCGTCTTCCCGCAGGACGCCAGACAGATGTCCGCGCAGGAGGACAGTTCCGCGCAGATGACGACGGCAGCAATGTCAGCCGAGACGGCCCAGTCCGAGGAAACGATGTCGGATACTGCGTCATCGGATACTGCGTCATCGGAGATGGACGTCATGGGCGGCACCGGACCGGAAACGGCTCTGGCGCCGACCGGCACACGTCGCACCTTGGCCCCGAATGAAACGCGCTGGTATACCTTCAAGTATGCCGAGGGTGTGGACGCCGGGGATGAGGATGCGAACGATCCCAGCGAGGCCATTGTCGAAGCGGCCATCTCGCGTCCCAACGCCATCGACTTCGAGGTGTGGACCGAGAATGACGTGCGCATGTGGCGCAACGGCGTCGACTTCACACCGACGGGCGCGGGGACACCTGCCTTCGCCATCGAAGACGATGACTCCGACAACCGTGACCGGCGCTTGCTGCGCTGGGTCGGCAGCGGTGCGGCCACGACGACGTGGTACATCCTGTTGGAGAACAACAGTGACGCCACCGCAGCCTATCGTTTGTCCATCACCGGTCCGGACGTCTACTTCCCCGAGCGGGACATGACGACCACCGAAATGACCGCGTCGACCGGCGCAAGCGAGGCGGCGGACGCGGCCATGTCTGCCGAACCCATGGCGCAAGCCAGTGGCGGCACGGGCCCCAATGATGCGCTCACGCCCATGGGCCGCCAGCGCACGATTGGTCCCGATGAAATGCAGTGGTACACCTTCGACTACACCGGTGGCGCCGACGACGACAACCCCGAGGACGTGTTGGCCCGTCTGCGCATGGCCGAACCGGGCAGTGTGAGCTTTGAGGTGTGGACGGAAGACGACGTCAGCCGCTGGCAGGACGGCGTCGAGTTCGAGCCGACGGGCGCCGGCACGCCGGCCTTCACCGTCGAGGATGACGAGGATGCCGACAACCGTGACCGTTCACAGTTGACCTGGCTCGGGAGCGGACAGGCGACGACTACCTGGTATATTGTCGTTGAAAACGAGACGAATACCGCGGCACCGTATCGCCTGACTGTGACCGGCCCTGACGTGAGCTTCTAGCACGCACCGTCAGAGTTCAGCCGTCTGAATGACAAAAACGCCGGGGAGCGACCGCCCCCGGCGTTTTTTCTTTGTGACATTTTTGTATCGCCCGTCTGTGTCGTGATGCATGCACTTCCCCCGTTTCGGCGTATGCTGGAAGTGCGTCCCGCCTTTGAGCGACAGGGTTCATAAGGAGCGCAGGATGCGCAGGCGAAGGGGAAAAATGTCAAACAACTCGGCAACCGAGCGTGACAACGGGCAGCATCAAAACGGGGACGGGCAACCCAGCAATCGGGAGATCGCCGCCGTGCTGGATCACATTGCAGAATTGCTGGATGTGCAGAACGCCAATCCGCACCGCGGCGCGCCTACCGCAACGGCGCCACGCCTGCGCAACACTCGGAAGTCGGTAGCGCAGATGGTGCGCAGCGGCGACGCGGCACGCTCCAGCAGATGCCCGATATCGGCGAAGGCCTGGCCCAGGTAATCTCCGGCTACGTCCACACCGGGCGCTCGGCCGTATTGGACCGCTTGCAGGGCGAGGTCAGCCCGGAGAAGCTCTTTTCCCACGTGCCCGGCGTGGGCGAGGAACTGGCCGATCGCATCGTGGACCAGTTGCACATCAACACGTTGGAAGAACTGGAGCAGGCTGCGTATGACGGTCGCCTGGCGGGCATTGACGGCTTTGGCCCCAAAAGCGTCAACAGTGTCGCGTGAGTTTGGCGGGCATGTTAAGCCGCTCGCGCAACAGCGTGCGCAACAACGGACCGGTGGCGGAGCAAACGACGGGCCGGTCCGTCCGGATGTGTGGGTACGCTGCTGGACGTGGCGCCGAGTACCGGCGCAAGGCCGCAGCCGGTGACCTGCACAAGATCGCGCCCAGCGCTTCAACCCGGACAACGAGGCGTGGCTGCCCATCCTGCACACGTCGCGCGATCCGTGGGACTTTACCGTACTCTTCTCCAACACCCAGCCTTGCCCATGAACTCGACAAGACCGACGATGGGTGGTCATCTACCTACGAAAAGGATGGCGACGAGAACCAGGCCACGGTCATCACTGCGACTCGGGGTGCGTTGGAGGGGAAACGCATCGTGCGCGGCCGCGAGACCGAGTGCCAACGCTACTATGCCCGGGAACAGGATGAGCAGGTACGTGAGTGGGCGGCGCGCCAAGCCATGCCGCACAAACCCGAGACAGAAAGTTGACGTCATGAACAAGATACACCGAGTACAGAGGCGAAATGCTCTTCGAGAGCACCGTCGACGGTCGCCCGGGGTGACGGTTGACGTGCCTGACCGCCTGGGCGGCAGTGGGCGAGTCCGACACCGCTGGAACTCTTCATTGCTTCGTTAGGATCGTGTGTGGCCGCGCTGGTGGCCAATTATTGCCACAACATCGAGATCGACACCGGCGGCTTGAGCGTGGATGTGAGCTACAGCAAGGCGGACGACCCAACCCGGCTGGCGCCGTATCGTCGATGTCAACTTGCCCTACGGCGATCTCCGCAGCCGTGAACAGTCGCTTCGCGTCGCCGAACGCACTGTCCTGTGGGCGAAACCATTTGCACGCTTGAAAACATCGAATTTGCGCTGCACGGCTTGGTGGAGGATGCGCTGAGCAGGGGTGGACCATGACCACGCAGACAGACCAACGACGCACCGTGCGACAGGAGACCGACACCCTGGTGCACCGTGTGCAACAATTGGCGCATCCGCTGACAACGCCGGCCGATCTCGACCGTCTGCTGGAGCAGATCGGTGACGCACGCTATCTTCTTCATCGGCGAAGCGTCCCACGGAACCTCTGACTATTACACGTGGCGGGCGCGCCTGAGCCGGCGCTTGATTCAGGAGCACGGCTTTTCGTTCATCGCCGTGAAGGCGACTGGCCCGACTGCTACAAGGTCAATCGATACGCCAAAGGCTATCCCGATGCGGGTGACTCGGCCTTCGACGTGCTGCATGCGTTTGCACGCTGGCCGACGTGGATGTGGGCCAACTGGGAAGTGGTCGCGTTCGTGGAATGGCTGCGTACAACAAGAGGCGCCCGCGGTCGACTACGGCCTGGACGTCTACAGCTTGTGGGAGTCCGTAAGAAAGCATCATCAACCTATCTGGATGACGAAGACCCGGCCGCGGCCGAGCGGCAGACTATCGTTGTTTTTGAACCCTACGGCGAAGATGCGCAAGCCTATGCGCGCGACACCATGTTGGTGCCCGAAATCTGCGCAGGCGAAGTGGTGGAACTCCTCGCCGCAGTGCGCAGCAAGGCGCCTTCGTATGACCACGATCCCGAGGCATCTCTCAATACGGAACAGAACGCGTGGGTCATGGCCAACGCCGAGCGCTACCGCCGCCATGGTGTAGCGGCGCCGAGTCGTGGAATGTGCGTGACCGGCACATGACGAGCACGCTGGCGCGTTTGATGGCCCACCACGGCGCGGACGCCAAGGGCATCATCTGGAACACAACACCCACGTGGGCGACGCACGGGCCACGGACGCGGCCAGCATGAGCATGGTCAACATCGGCCAGTCAGTGCGCCAGCACACGGCGACGACGGCGTGGTCCTGGTCGGGTTCGGCTCGCACCACGGCAGCGTCATCGCCGGGTCGGCGTGGGGACACCCATGCGGCGGATGCCCGTGCCGGCGGCTGCCGACGGGAGTTGGGAAGATGTGATGCGGCAGGCAGGGCGGACGACAAGCTCCTGCTGCTGCCGGAGGTGAGCGTCCGGTCCCTTCGGCCGCGCCCGCGGTCACCGCGCCATCGGCGTCGTCTACCACCCGGAGCGGGAGCGGGGCAATTTCGTGCCCACCGTGCTACCGCGCCGTTACGACGCCTTTCTCTACATCGACGAGAGCCATGCGCTGCACCCGCTGCACATTGCGCCGGCGGACGGGAAAGAGCCGCCGGAAACCTATCCGTGGGGCTTCTAGCATAGCGCGTCCTCGCCGGAGTTATTCACAAAGTACGCACGTTGATTGGACCCGCTGAAACGGGTAGAACAGAAGGAGTATTCCCATGGCCGACCAAGTAACCAAGAGCATCATCGTCAAAGGATCTGTTGACGAGCTATACGACATCTGGTCCGACTTCACGACCTTCCCCAGTACATGAGCAACATCGAGTCGGTCACGCCCCGGAGTGACGGCCTGAGTACTGGGTGATGAAAGGCCCGCTCGGCGCCAACTTCGAGTGGAATGCCAAGACGACGCTCATGGAGGAAAACAGCCGCATTGCCTGGCGCAGCGTGGACGGCAGCATGAAGACCAGCGGGCAGGTCAGCTTCAAGGCGCTGCCCCGGTAGACCCAAGTGACTGTGACGTTACAGTACGTGCCGCCGCGTACCGCGGCGAAATCGCGGCTGCACTCTTTGCCCGGCCCGAGCAGCGCTTGAGCGAGGATCTGCGCAACTTCAAGGCCTTTGTCGAACAGACGACCCGCGCGGCCTGAGCAGACTCCAGTCGGGGTTTGCTCGGCAACGGGCGCGCCCAGGAGAGGATGGACGAATCTGGAACAGTCGAGCGTGTTGCCCCCTTCTTTCAGGATCGCAGCGATGCCGGTCGCCGGTTGGCCGACGCCTTGGAGGAGTACGCCGGCCGCACCGACGTCGTCGTCCTCGACCTGCCGCGTGGCGGGGTGCCGGTGGCGCGCGAGGTGGCACACAGGCTCCACGCACCGCTGGACGTCCTTTTGGTGCGCAAGCTCGGCGTGCCCGGCCACCGCGAGCTGGCCATGGGCGCCATGTCGCGGCGGGGACGTGCGCGTCCTCAATCGCGATGTCATCGACGAATTTGGGGTGACGCCGCGGCGATTGACGCGGTGACTTCTGCGCAGCGCGACGAACTTGCGCGCCGCGCCCAACGCTACGCGCGACGGGCGTGCGCGTGTCGACCTGCGCGGCAAGACGATTGTTCTCGTTGACGACGGTCTGGCCACCGGGGCGACCATGGCGCAGCCATCCACGGCGTGCGCGCGCACGACCAGCGGCTGGTCGTGGCGGTGCCGATTGCGTCCGCGATGTCTGTGAGATGCTGCAGCCGTCGGTGGACGACCTGATCTGTCTGGAGACGCCGGCCTATTTTCTCAGCGTGGGCGCATGGTATCGCGACTTTGAGCAGACGACGGATCGTGAGGTGCAGGCGGCCCTGCACGCGAGCCAGGATGCGTCCAGAAGCATAGACGCCCGTCTCCCGAACCTGTTGACGTGCGCCGCCCGAACCCTACTGCGGTGTCACACAGAGAGCCGGCTCACAATCTGCGGCTGCCGCGCCCAGACGTCCGCAGGCGCCGACTCCAGATCGGACTCCACGTAGGGCGCAACGCCGTAGGTCGTCACCGTCAGCACCTGGGTCGCGGCGTCGATGATGTCGAACTCGGTCCAGCCGTATGTGTGCAGCGCCACGTAGTCGCCCTCCAGCAGGTGCTGCGTCCACCGGCGCGCCGTCCAGCCCCAGCGGGTCATAGCCCGTCGCCACCAACTCCCGATCCACAATCCCTTTGGCAAAATCATCCCGATCGTCCGGCACATTGTCCGGGTCATTGTACCGGCAGCACCTGCGTACGTCGCCGCCTCTTCCTCGCTGACATACCCCTTATGCGCCCGTCCGCGATGATGATCGGCCCCAACGTCGACGAATACGCCAGCGGACCGGTGGTCACCTCGAAGACCGGCAACGATCTGTAACGTCGGTAACCCAGGCTGTACGTGATGTTATTGACCTGGGTGCCGTGGATGTCAACCGAGACGAAGACTACGTTGCTGAGTCCCTCCTCGTCGATGAAGCGCAGCAGCGCCGCGCTCCGCGGCGTAGCCCTCGAAGCGATCCTGGGCCGACATGAGGCCCCGGTGCTGGATCGGTTCGGGGATGGCGATGAACTTCCAGGTGACATGCGCCTGCGTCAGCAGATCGCGCTGGAGGTCGGCCATCTGCGCCTGGCCGAGCATGGTGCGCTCCGGGCGGAAGGTCTCGGCGCGGAAGCGGGCCACGTCGGCCGGATCGTTGCGGTCGGGGCGAGCCAGGGGCAGGTCGCGGAAGAGGCGTGCGTCCAGGATGAAGAGCGCCGCGTCCAGGCCGAAGAGCCGGTAGCGGTAGAGTTTGGGCGCGCCGTCCATGCGCCCGTCGCCGCCCATCACACCGTAGCGCTCGGCCTGCAGCGGGTTGAAGGCGAAGGACGTCGCCAGCCCATTCGAGTATAGTTCAGTCTGGTTGATCAAGCCGCTCTCTTCGGCAAAGCGACCGTCCGCGGCCGCGGGTGCGCCGCCGGCAAATCGTTGGTCACCTCGTGGTCGTCGATGGTGGCGAAGAGCGCGGTGGACGCACGCAGGTCGGCCAGGGTGTTCATCTCCGCGGCCTCGCTGTAGACCTCCGCGTGCTTGCGCCGAAACTCGTCCAGCGTCGCAGCCTGGACCACCGGCACCGCCGGCGACGGTCGATCCGCGTAGACCGAGTCGCCCATGGCCACGAAGAAGTCCAGGTCACGCGCCGGCACGTTGCGCGCCGCCACGAACGGCAGCAGACTGCCGCGCCAGTCGCCGCTGGCCCCAAAGCGCAGACCGTAGTGGCCGTCAGCCGCATGGGGCGTGCGGAAGACGCCGCCTGCGCTCTCCCCGCCGGCCGTTGTGACCCGATACGCGTATTGGGTGCCGGGCGTCAGATTCTCCACGGTCACCGTGACCGGCAGCGACGGGTCCAACGCGATGGTCGTCGCCGTCTGTGCCGGCATTTCGTCTGAACTGGACGTCACAAACGTCATCGGGCCGGTGACGGTGCTGCGCGCCCAGAGCACGGCGGACGTCTGGGTCACATCGCCCGCGGCGACCCCATTGGGCAGACTCGTGGCCGTCGTGGGCGCGGCCGGTGCCTCCGGCAGCAAGACACTACACGCGGTCAGCAGCAGGGCCGGCGTGGCAACAAGCACGGTGAGCCGCGCGAGTCGACGCCAGAAAATGTGCGGGGCAACCATGGTGGGCCTCCTTTGTGCGGACAAATCAAGAGTCTCCACCATAGCGCAACGCGGGCGGGCGATCAGCGAGCTTGGTTACGCTGTGGGCGCGACTGTTTTGAGCCAACTCCGCGGCATGGGCTACAATTGACGCACCATTGTCAACCCTATCCGGGAGAACCGCGCATGAGCGCCTATCGCAGCATCGAGTGGCGCGGCGACAGCGTCCGCATGTTGGACCAGCGCCGCCTGCCCCACGAAACCGTCTACCTGGACTTCACCGACCACGCGTCCATCGCCGACGCCATCCGCAGCATGGTCATCCGCGGCGCGCCGGCCATCGGCGCGGCCGCTGCGTACGGTCTCGCGCTGACCGCCGCACGCAGCGATACGACCGACGTGGCCGTGTTGCGCGCCGAACTGGCGACCGCGGCCGACGTGCTGGCCGCGTCCCGACCCACGGCGGTCAACCTCTTCTGGGCCATCAAGCGCATGCAGGCGGTCATCGATGACCCGGCATCGGCCACGGTTGACCAGTTGCGCCGTCACCGCCCTGGCTGAGGCCGACGCCATCGCGGCCGACGACGTGTGGACCAACAAGCAGATCGGCCTCAACGCCCTGGCGCTGGTGCCGCAGAGCGCGACCATCATCCACCACTGCAACACGGGCAGCCTGGCCACGGTGGACTACGGCACCGCGCTGGGCGTCATCCGCACCGCGCACGAGCAGGGCAGAACGTGCACGCCTATCTCGACGAGGCGCGCCGCGCCGCGCAAGGGCAGGCCTGTCGGCGTGGGAGTTGCTCCAACTGGGCGTGCCCCACACCGTCATCGTGGACGGCGCGTCGGGCCACATCATGCGCACGCGCGGGGTGGATCTGTGCGTGGTGGGCTGTGACCGGGTGGCGGCCAACGGCGACACGGCCAACAAGATCGGCACCTACAATCTGGCGCTGGTCGCACGCGCGCACGGCGTCCCGTTCTACGTGGCCGCGCCCACCAGCACCATCGACCTGGACACGCCCACCGGCGATGACATCGCCATCGAGGCGGCCCGCCGCGGAAGTGACCACCATCGGCGGCGTGCAGGTCACACCGGATGGGGCCACGTGGCCAAATCCGCCTTCGACGTGACGCCATGACCCGGTACATCAGCGCCATCATCACGGAGATGGGCATCGCCTATCCGCCCTACACGGAGAGTCTGGCCGCGCTGGTCGCCGCGGCCGCGCGCCGCGCGTTGTAGCGCGGCGGCGTGGAGGACTTCGGAAAGGGTCAACGAAACCTTCTCCGCAAGAAATCGTCTGACCCCTTCCGGGAAGTCCTCTTGACATGTTCCATTCCACCAAAGGAGGGTCTATGACCGAAAACCGCAAACGTTCCTTCGGCTTCGAGACGAAGATGCTGCACGCAGGCCACATCCCCGGCACGGTGACAGGCGCGGGCCGTGCCCATCTACCAGACCACGTCCTACGTTTTCGAGGATACGGACTACGCCGCGCAGCTCTTCGAACTCAAGCAGTACGGCAACATCTACACCCGCATCAACAACCCGACCACCGCCGTCTTTGAGGAACGCTGGCCGCGCTGGAGAACGGCACCGGCGCGTTGGCCGTGGCCAGCGGCATGGCGGCCCAGTTCACCACCATGATGACGCTGCTGGAGCCGGGTGACGAGGTGGTGGCCTCGGCCCATCTCTACGGCGGCACGGTGACCCAGTTCACCCACACGTTCAAAAAGCTGGGCATCAAGGTCCATTTTGTGGACCCCACCGATATCGAGAACTGGGAAGCCGCCATCACGCCCAAGGCCGCGCTCTACGGCGAGACCATCGGCAACCCCAAGGGCAGCGTGCTCGACCTGGAGACGTTGGCGGAGTTTACGCGCGCGGGATGCCGCTCATCGTCGACAACACCTTCGCCACGCCTTACCTGTGCAGGCCCATGGACTTCGGCGCGGACATCGTGCTGCATTCGGCCACCAAGTTCATCGGCGGCCACGGCACCTCCATCGCCGGCGTCATCGTGGACGCGGGGCGCTTCGACTTCAGCCACTACCCGACCATCGCCGACAACTCGCCCGCGTACCACGACCTGCGCTTCTACGAGACCTTCGGCCACTACGGCTTCTTGATGAAGGCCCGGGCTGAAACGCTGCGCGACACCGGCGCGTGTCTGTCGCCCTTCAACGCGTTCCTGCTGCTCCAGGGGCTGGAGACGCTCTCGGTGCGCATGCAGCGGCACGTGGCCAACGCGCAGCAGATCGCCGCCTTCCTCAACGAGCACCCGCGCGTGGCCTGGGTGGCCTATCCCGGCCTGCCCGACAATCCGTATCACGCGTTGGCCCAGAAGTATCTGCCCCAGGGACCGGGCGCAATCTTCACCTTCGGCATCAGGGCGGAGAATGCGCGGCTGGCGGGCCAGCAATTCATCGAAGCGCTCCATCTCTTCTCGCACCTGGCCAACGTGGGCGACGCCCGCAGCCTGGTCATTCACCCGGCATCCACCACCCACCAGCAGCTGTCCGAAGGCGAGCTGGCCCAGGCGGGCGTGGACGCGGGCATGGTGCGGCTATCCATCGGCATGGAAACCACGGAGGACCTACTATGGGATCTGGATCAAGCCTTGCAGGCGATATCAGCCTGAACTCGGCGCTCCCGCCGGAGCTGCGGCAGCAGTACCAGGACCCGGCGGTGGTGCGCGATATTCTCACCAACACCAAGACCGTGGCCATGGTCGGGCTTTCGCCCAACACCCAGCGGCCGAGTTACTTCGTGGCGTCGTATCTCACGTACGAGGGCTACCGCGTCATTCCGGTGAACCCGCGCGCGGACGAGGTGCTGGGCGTGCGCGCCGTGCCGGACCTGCTCGCCATCGACGAGCCGGTGGACCTGGTGAACGTCTTCCGGCGTCCCGAAGAGTGCCCGGAGATCGCGCGCCAGGCCGTGGCCATCGGGGCCAAGGCGCTGTGGCTGCAACTGCGTGTGATCAGCGTGGAAGCGGCGGAGATCGCGCAGGCGGCGGGCCTGCAGGTGGTCATGGACCGCTGCGTGAAGATCGAGCACGGGCGCTACAACGGCAGCCTCCACTGGGTGGGCATGAACACGGAAATCATCACCGCCCGCAAAGCGCGCCGCTGGTTCTAGGAAAAAAAGTAAGCCACAGATGGATACGGATAAACACAGGGCCAAAAGCAAAGACACAGATTGTCAGTAGTTTACGACTCTAGCCGTAGTGACGACTTCAGTCGTTTACTCGCACTGGAATGACTAAAGTCATCACTACGAATCGTGAGCTACTGATTGTAGGTTCTGTTATCTGTGTCCATCTGTGTTCATCTGTGGCTCCCCGGTTTTTCTGTCAGTTCTCCGTAGAGGTCGTCGAATTTGGCGCGCAGGTAAAGCCAGATACGGCCCGCTGGACAGCGGCAGCCGGTGGTGCGGAGCAGCAACTCTTCCGGGCCGAAGGCGCGCCGTGGCGGTAGATGTTCTCCGTGAGCGACGCCAGCAGCGGCGTAGTCGCCCGCGGCCAGCCGGTCGTCCAGCCCGGCGACGTCGCGCCAGCCGCGGCCATGAACTGCGCGGCCATCACATTGCCGATGGTGTACGTGGGGAAGGAGCCGAAGTGGCTCGATGACCAGTGGATGTCCTGGAGCACGCTCCTCGGTGTCGGTCGGCGTGACGCCCAGGTACGCGTCCGCTTTGGCTCCGCCACACCTCCGGCAGGTCCGCCACGGCGATGCTGCCGTCCAGCAGCCCCATTCGATTTCCACCCGCAACATGATGTGCAGATTGTAGGTCACCTCGTCCGCCTCGACGCGGATCAGGCTGGGGCGCACCCGCTGACCGCGTGAATTGCTCCGCGTCCACGCTCTGGTCAGTTGGTCAGGAAGTGTCTCGCAAACGTGGAAGTGGAGCTGCTGTAGCTGCGCGGCTGCGGCCTACCCGATTTTCCCACAGGCGCGATTGGACTCGTGGGTGCCGTAGCTGGCCCTGCCCACGGCGTAGAGGCCGAGGAAATCGGTGGTCAGCGCGGTGCGTGCCAACGGCGGGTCAACGCCCTTGCCTGTAGAGCGTACGCTCCGTTTCGTGGAAGACGCCGAAGACCGCACCGGGCAGGTAGCGCTCGGTAGCGGGTGGTGAAGCGCACGTCCTGGCGCGGATGAAATCTCGAAGGGATGGGCCGACGCGCCCAGCCGCCCCATGAGATCGTAGCCGAAGGCGCGATCCCAGGGGCGTGCTGCGGTGCGCTGTTGCGCGGCCGGATAGGTGCGATAGAGAAGTCTGCCTGCGGCTCGTCCTGCTGGCGGATGCGGTCCAGCAGCGGCAGGATGCCCGCCTTGAGATCGGCGAAGAGTGCGGTCAACCGGGCCGGGCGGTCATGTCCGGCTCGTACTGGAGGAGCAGCGCGCCGTACGGATGCTCCAAGTAGCCGATGGCGTCGGCCAGTTCCCGGCCGAGCCCACCATGGCGCTGAGGTGGGGCGCAAAGCGGGCAAGTCGTTGGCGGGCTTGGCCTCCTCCCAGGCGTTGGGCCAGGGCCTTGCGTTCGGCCAGGGCCACGGCCAGCGCGGCGGGAATGTGGCGCGCCAGGTCATGGGCGGCACGCGCCGCCACGGCGCACTTCATAGCTGTCGCCGTCCGCGCCGGTCAGGTCGGCTGCCGTTGTCGATCAAGCGCGCGAACGCGCCGCTGATGATGCGCGCCTGGGCGATGCCCGTCAACGTGGCCAACTGCGCGCCCCGGGTCGCCGCGCCGCCGGGCGGCATCTGCGTGCGCGCATCCCATGCCAGCAGGTTCATGGCGCACAAAAGGTCGTTGATCTCCGCCACATACGCGACAAAGTCTGCATAGGCTGCCATTACGCATCCTCGGCTTTCTGACTGGAGCCGCCGGCGAGTTCCCAAACGCGCGCCCACGCCTGCAAGCCGTCGGCCAGCCGTTGCAGGCGGAAGAACTCGTTGGGCGCGTGGAAGTCCTCGTCCGCGGTGGAAAAGGAAAAGAAGACGGTATAGATGCCCAGCAAAGCCGCTGGAAGAGTTCGCTCACCGGCAGGGTGCCGCCCATGCGCACGCAGTACACCGGCGTCTGCCCGTACTGCTCGCCCAGCACCTGTGCGGCAATGCCCAGCCCCGGGTGATCGTCCGGCAGCCGGTAGGGTCGCGCCTCGTGACCGTCCGTGTGCAGCGTCAGGCGCACGCCGGCCGGGACGTTGTCCTCCAGATGGCGCGCGACCTTGGCGACGATGTCCGCGGGGTCCTGGTCCGGGACCAGCCGGCACGTGATCTTGGCGTGGGCCTGGTGGGGGATGACCGTCTTGCTGCCTGCGCCCCGGTGGCGCCGCCCCACATGCCGTTGATCTCCAGCGTCGGCCGCGCCCACATGCGTTCCAGCGTGGTGTAGCCCGCTTCGCCGAAGGTGGCGGGCACGCCGGTCTGGGCCAGATAGTCGGCGTCGTCAAAGGGCAGCCCGGCCAGCGCGGTCCGCTCCGCCGGGGCGAGCCTCGACCACGTCGTCGTAGAAGCCGGCGACCGCGACGCGGCCGTCCGCGGTGTGCAGGCTGGCGACCAGCGCGGCCATGGCGTGGAGCGCATTGGCCACCGCGCCCCCGTGCCGCCCCGAGTGAAGGTCCTTGGCCGCACCGGTCAGGCTGAACTCCAGCCCCGCCATGCCCCGCCCGGCCACCGTCACCGACGGCACGTCGACGCGCCACATCGCGCCGTCGGCCGAGAGCGCGTAGTCCGCGGCCAGCAGGTCGGCGTGCCCGGCGATGAAGGCCTCCAGGCTGGGGCTGCCGATCTCCTCCTCGCCTTCAAAGAGAAACTTGACGTTGACCGGCAGGCGTCCGGCCGTGGCCATGTACGCTTCCGCCACCTTGAGCGGGATGAGCATGGGGCCTTTGTCGTCGGAGACGCCGCGTGCGTAGAGCTTGCCGTCGCGCACCTCAGGCGCAAAGGGCGGGCTCGCCCACGCGTCCAGCGGGTCGGGCGGCTGCACGTCGTAGTGGCCGTAGACGAGCAGCGTCGGTGCGCCCGGCGCGTGGAGCCAGTCGGCGTAGACGACGGGATGGCGCGCGGTGGACAGGATCTGCACGTTGTCCATGCCGGCGCGGGTCAACTGTCCGGCCACCCACGCGGCCGCGGCAGCCATGCCGTCGGCGTAGGCCGGGTCGGTGCTGACGCTGGGGATGGCCGCGAACTCGATCAACTCAGCCACGGTGCGCGCCTCATGGGCGCGCAGATAGTCGTACACAGACGCTGTCGTTGTCGACGTGGGCACGGTCACTTCCCTCCGTCGATGGAGAGCACCTGGCCGCTGATCCATCCCGCGTAGTCCGAGGCGAAGAAGAGCACGCCGTGGGCGATGTCCTCGGGGTGACCGAGCCGGTGCAGCGCGATGCGCTCGATGAGCGCCTTCTGCCCTTCTTCGCCGTAGGACTGCCACTGTTTTTCCGTGGTCGGATTGGAGCGGACGAAGCCGGGCGCGATGTTGTTGACCGTGATGTTGTACGGCCCCAACTCGTGGCACAGTTGGCGCGTCAGGTTGATCTGGCCGGCCTTGGCCGCGGCGTACGCCTGAATGCCCGTGAGGCTCGGTCCCAGCCCCGCGCCGCTGGAGATGTTGATGATGCGGCCGTGGCGCGCCGCCTTCATGCCGGGCGCGGCGGCCTGGGCAAAGAAGAAGGCCGCGCTCAGGTTGACGGCGATGATGCTGTGCCACTGGTCCGGCGTGACTTCCTCCAACGGTTGGCCCACCTGGCCCACCACGCCGCCCGCGTTGTTGACCAACACGTCGATGCGGCCGGACGGCGCGGCGGCCTCAGCCTCCTGGACGAAGGCGAAGATGGCGTCCCGGTCGGTCACGTCCACGGTGCGCACCTCGCAGCGCCCGCCCGCGCTGTGACACAACTCTGCGGTGTGGGCCAGTTCGTCGGCCAGGATGTCGCAGGCCCACACGTGCGCGCCGCGCTGGGCAAAGGCCAATGCAATGGCGCGGCCAAAGCCGTGGGCCGCGCCGGTGACGATCACAGTTTTGTCCGGAAATTCGATGTGCATGAGGTTGCTCCTGGGAAGAAAAGCAGGATTAAGAAAGCAAGATTGAGGATTGAAGATTGGAAGATTGGGTCGACTGCCGGAATGCGTCAAGAGAGCCGGCACGGCAGTCGACCCAATCTTCCAATCTTTATTCTTGAGTCTTTTTCATCTTTCAGAAATCCGGTGTCCGCCGCGGCGGGCGCTGGATGACGTCGGGCCGAATCGCTTCGAACGCGGCGCCCAGGGCGAGCACGGTGCGGTCGTCGCCGGGGCGGCCCGCGATCTGGAGACCCAGGGGCAGGTCGCCCGGGCCGAAGCCGCGTTGACCGTGAGCGCGGGCATGCCGGTCAAGTTGTAGAGGCCGGTGCGCCTGGCCTGGGGCCGCACCTTCGTCGCCAGTGATGGCCGGGTCTTCGTGGGGCGCGACCAGGGCGCAGGGGCGACAGGATGGCGTCGGTGTCCTCCAGCAGCGCGAGCAACTGGCGGGTCAAGTGGCGGCGGTACTGTTGCGCGCACGTGGGCCAGCGGCACGGCGAAGCCCAGCTCGAGCTTGCAGGCGTGTCAGCGGCGCGGTAGTCGTCGGGCCGCGCCGCCAGCCAATGGTGGTGAACCGCGCTGGCCTCGGGGCCGATGACGGGGAAGATCGCGCCCTCGGCCAACTCCAGGTCGGGCACGGACGCGTCGACCAGCACCGCGCCCGCGCGTTCCAGGCTGGCGCAGGCGTCCTCGAAGGCGGCGATGGCGGCCTCGTCCATGTCGTCGCCGGCGCGGTGGTCGGTGAGCACGACGAGACGGCGGCCGCGCAGGGGCAGCGGCGCGATGGACGCCGCCCGCCGACCGGTGAGCACGTCGAGCAACAGCGCCGCGTCGGCACTGGTGCGCGCGATGGGTCCGGCGTGGTCCAGCGACCAGGAGAGCGGGAAGATGCCGTCCAGGCTCACGCGGCCGTAGGTCGGCTTCAGCCCGGCGACGCCGCAGTACGCGGCGGGGATGCGAATGGAGCCGCCGGTGTCGGTGCCCACCGCGGCGTAGCACATGCCCGCGGCCACGGCCGCGGCCGAGCCGCCGCTGGAACCGCCCGCGGTGCGCGACGGATCCCACGGATTCCACGTCGGCCCGAAGTCGGGATGCACGATGCCGTAGGCGAACTCCAGCATGTTGGTTTTGCCCACCAGCACCGCGCCCGCATCGTCCAGCCGGCGCACGATGGCCGCATCGGCTTCCGGCACGTGGTCGGCCAGGATGCGCGCGCCGCAGGTGGTGCGGATGCCCGCCGTGTCCACCAGATCTTTCAGGGCGATGGGGATGCCGTGGAGCAGGCCCCGGTCGATGCCCGCGTCCAACTCTTCGGCGGCGCGGCGGGCCGCGGCCAGGGCGCGGTCGTGGGTCACGGTGATGAAGGCGTTGAGGAGCGGGTTGCGCGCGTCGATCTGGGCCAGCGTCTGCTCGGTGACGTCGACCGGGGAGAGCGAGCCGTTGCGGTAGCCGGCCGCCACCGTGGCGATGGACGCAAAGAGGACGTCGTCAGCCGCCATGGGTGTGCTCCTCTTCCGAGGCGCCGGCAAAGGGCGCCCACGGCAAGCCGACCGCGGGCAGCGTGCCCAGGTCAAGGGCAGCCAGCGCGGCGTCCGCCTCCAAAAGGCCCTGGACAAAGGGCAGCAGCGCCTCGGCCCGGTCGGCCGCGAGGTCCAGTCCGTTGGCCGCGGCCAGACGCTGCACGTCGGCGGCGTCGAGCACGGGTTTGGCGTGCGGAACGTCGGTCATGGGAGCAACCTCGCGAGCTCGTCCAAATTCGCCGTCTGCATGGGCAGCGCGCCGTCTTCGATGGCGTGGATCAACTCGATGAGCCGGGCCGTGAGCGGGGTCGCGACGCCCAGCGATGCGCCGATGGTGACGATGGGGCCGAGTTGGGCGTCGACCTCGGTGCGCCGTTTGCGCACGGCCAGATCGCGCCAGATGCCGCTGTGGGTCTTGGCCGACTTGCGGTTGAAGGCCACCATGTCGTCCAGCGAGCGCAGGGAGACGTCCCGGGGCGTGTCGGGCATGAAGGCCAGCGGGTCGAAGCCGTTGAAGCCCTCGGGCGTGACGTGGTTGGCCGCCGCCACGCGCATGACCTCCTGGCCCAGGGCGATGTAGACGGCGTGGTAGGCCGGGTCGGCCAGACAGTCGGCGATGGAGTCGTTGGTGACCGCGGTCGCGAAGAGCTGTGCGCCGTAGGCCAGCTTGCCCCAGAGGTAGCCCCAGATGTTGTCCGTAATGATGGCGTTGGGCTCGAAGTCGAGCAGGGCCGCATGCAGGGCGACCAGGCGCGGCGTGGTCGCGCCGTCCAGTTCGCCCAGCACGACCGCACCCCGGCCACCGTAGAGGAGCAGGCCCGGTTCCAGGTAGTCGGCGCCGAAGTTGACGAAGGCGCCGACCGTGCGCGCTTTGCCCACAATGTCGGCGATGACCAGTTCGTTCAGCCCGTTCTGCACCGACACCACGTAGCCGTCCGCGGCGAGATGGGGTGCGAGCGCCTGCGCGGCCGCGGCCGTGTCTTGGGCCTTGACACAGAGGAGGATCGCGTCGTGCTCACCGGGCACGTCCGCGGGCGTGTAGGCGCGGGCCGTCACCGTGAACTCGTCGATGGGGCCGGTGATGGCGAGACCGTCGCGGTTGATGGCGTCCACGTGGTCGGCCGCGCGGTCGACAAAGGTGATTTCATGGCCGGCGCGCACGAGATACGCGCCGATGACGCCGCCGATGGCGCCTGCACCCCAGATGAGTATGCGCATGGTCAGTCCCAGCCTTCTTCAATCAAGGCGCGCGTCTCGGCGACCGCGACCTCCCAGAGTGCCAGCATTTCTTCATCCGGGCGATGGTAATAGCCGCCGTAGTTGCCGTCGCGGTAGACGGCGCGCATCTCCTCGCCGACAAGCCGCGCCTTGCCCGGCCGCGCCGGCACGATCTTCTGCACGTCGGGCAGGGTGACGTCGGCCAGCCGCGTCCACGGGAAGTTCTCCATCCACGAGGCGTGGCTGCCCACCGGGTCGATCTCCTGGACTTTGGCCCAGGTCGCCGGAGCGTTCCACCAGTTGTGGAACTTGACGCGGGTGCCGGGATGGTCGGCCATCCACTCGGTGGCCAGTGCGTCGGCCGGACTGTTGCCGCCGTGGCCGTTGACGATCAGAATGCGCCGGAAGCCGCTGTGGTAGAGGCTGTCCAGGATGTCACGCACCAGGCGCATGTAGGTCTCGATGCGCAGGGTGACGGTGCCGGGGTAGGCCTTGAAATAGGGGGTCAAGCCGTAGCTGACCACGGGGAAGACCGGCACGCCCAGCGGTTCGGCGGCGTCCTCGGCCACCCGCGACGACAGAATGCTGTCGACGCTCAGGCTCAAGTACGCGTGCTGCTCCGTGCTGCCCAACGGCAACACGCCACGGTCGTCGGTCTCGAGATAATCCTCCACCTGCATCCAATTCATCTCGGAAATACGCATCAAATCACCTCATTGAACGGCGGTAGCCACAGATGACTCCACTGCAAGAACAGCACATTAACAACTGAAGCATGTTATGTGAGGGCGACAGCGGCGTCGCCGAAGAGGTGACCAGTGTAAGCGCCGAGTGTTGGTACAAAGTGCCGAAGCGGGCGTGCTTGGTCTGGATGAGGGCTTTCCTGCCCGAAAAATGTGCGCAAATCGGCCGGATTGCATCAACCGGGTCCAATACCGGTGAATTCGGCGTACATTCACCATGGCGGCGGAGGCGATGACCATACAGGTGACGCGGAAGAGCCCGCGCACCGGCAGCTTGCCTTGGCGGAAGGGATGCTTGACCGACCGAACAGTGGCCTCGACTGCGGCACGCAGGTTTCCCGGCGTACGGCGATAGTCACGATGGTGTTGACGCCGCTTGGCCCGGAAGACTTCGGCTTGGGTGAAGTGGAGGGCAAAGCGGGGGTTGCGCTTCTGCGGTGCGGCGCGACAGCGACCCTGACGCTGCAAGGGACAGTCGGCACAGATGCCGGGATCAAAACGAGCCACAAAGCCGGTACTCCGTCCCCGTTCGACGGCGACCCGCTGTCCCTGCGGACAGGTGAGATGGGTCGGGACACCCTGGTCATCCTGTTCAATCACAAAGTCGGACAAGCTCAGCTTGTCGGGGTCGGGTGCGTTGCCACGCAAGCCTGTCTGAATCTGGATGACACCGTGGGCGTTCAACGTCGTATCCGCATCATCGCTGCCATAGCCGCCATCGGTGTAGAGTTCCTCTATATCCGTGCGTTCGGCCAAGTCCGGCATAGCGTCAACCAGCAAGGCGGCATCATCAATGTTGTTGGGACCGACTCGGACATCAAGAATCAACTGCACGTCGTTTTCCGGGTCACACGTCTCGGTCAAGCTGGCGACATAGCCCCGATAGCCTTGGCCGTTCTTCTGCCGATAGCTCGCGTCCAGATCATCCAGTGATTGCAGCGCCCCTGAACTGATCTCCTTGTTCTCCTTGGGCGTCGCCGTGTCGTCCACCAGGTGGAAGTTGTCGTCAAAGAGGCGTTGGATGGTCTGGTACGTAGAGTCTTCGGCATAGCGGGCATGGAACTCGCACAGCAGATCGAGCAAGAGGGCGCCTATGGTCGCAATAGCGGTGTCCGTGGCGTTGCGATCCGGGATGTTGTAGCAATAGTGTTCGGCCTCGGTCTTCAGATAGGGCGTACAGCGGTCGGCGTAGGCGGCCTGCTCCGCCTTGGACAACATCCGGTAGAAGCGTCTCAAGCCTTCCACCAGCAGATAGAGACGACTGCCTTGCACCATGTCGCTGGCGATCTGGGTGCTATCCATGCGCAAGGTCTTGGTTCGGACCTTCAACACTTGCGCCTGTTGGTCCGTGACCGACGCAAAGGCCACTTCCAGGAGGTTCACACCGGTTGCCTGATAGTGCTGACTCAGACGTTGTCGAAAATGGTACAACGAACGTACGGCGAAGTGGCCGTCACTCAAACTCTCATAGCCCAGGGCGTAGCGCACCTGCATGTCGAACAGAAAACTCTCGTACAACTCAGCGTCGCTGACACCCATTCCCGCCTTGAGAATCTCTAGACCCACCAGCACATTCACCGGCACATTAGGGCGCGACGGCACTTCTGCATAGAGTTCGGCAAAGAACTGTTCGTCTAGCGCGTAGAAGACATGCTCCCGAAACGTGTGCGCCCAAGAGTTCTCCAACCGCCTCCGTTGGGATTCCGGCATCGCTGATACGTCGCTCAATAGGCTTGGCTGTTGCGGCCTCGGGTTCTCTCGAAACATGCTTCAGTTTTCCTTGCTCCATGTCACCAACTTTCGCGTGGCGACACTGTAGCAGATATCTGGATATTTCGCGAACTACCTTTTTGCAGTGGAGTCATCTGTGTCCATCCGTGGCCCAGTTGTTCTTGTTTGGTCTCTTGGCTGGATTCTACCTCAACTGCGCCGTTTGGCATAGGTGTAGATGAGCCAGACGCCGAGGCCGACCAGCGCCAGCGCGCCGCCGATCTGCACCAGATTGAGCGCTTGCATGAACGCGCCGCCGAACATGACCGCCAGCCCCACCAAGAAGATGATGCCCCCGGGGATGAACGCCCACCAGTGCATTTCGTCGGTCAGCAGCCGGGTGGTGATTGGGATCGAGAGGAAGCCCAGCGCCAGGCAGAGCAGAAACAGGCCCGCGCCCCGCTCGCCGCTGTCCATGGACGCCGGCCCAACCACCGTCAGGCCCACGCCCACGCCGGTGACAATGCCGCCGGGAATCAGCCCGGCCGGTGTGCGCATGAGGATGCCGTAGCCGAGCATGGCCACGCCCAACGCCAGCGTGATCCACGGCATGGCCACGTCCAGGTCCATGAACTGGCCCAGGACAATCAGCGCGCCGCCTGCAATGGCAATGATGCCCCACAAGATCGGGCCGAAGCCGCCGGTGTTCCCCGATGATTTTTGCTGTTGCTCTGTCATGATCGTTGCTCCCTCTGGATTCAGGATGCCGTGTTCGTTGCCTGTCCGCACGGTCGACCGTGCGTCTTGCCCCAGTGTAGAGCAGAACGCGCATGTCCGCACGTGCC
>JAWKOK010000080.1:0-23700 GCA_041391205.1 Caldilineaceae bacterium | reverse complement strand
GAAGGCGGCGAAGTGGCGCACGGCCCGCTCCATGTGAGCCAGCTCCGGGTCGATGGCCAGCACCAGCGACGTCTCCAGTTCACCCGCGTGGAAGCCCAGCCGCCGCTCCTCGGGCGTGATGGGAAAGGGCGGCTCCACGTAGAGCATGGGGTGGAGGCAGAAGGTCTGCAAGCCGGTGGCGACACGGATGTCGCGCGCGGCCACGTCCAGCAGCGCCATGTTGCCGCCGTGGCCGTTGATGAAGGCGAGCCGGCGAAACCCGGCCGCGCGCACGCTGTCGGCGATGTCATGCAACACGGCGGTGAGGGTGGCGGCGGTCAGGGAGAGCGTGCCGGGAAAACCGGTGTGCTCGTTGCTCTTGCCGTAGTTGAGCGGCGGCAGCGCCCACGCCCGCACGTCGTCCGGCAGGCGCGCCAGCGTCGCGTCCAGCACGTGGGTCACCAGCAGCGTGTCGGTGAGCACCGGCAAGTGCGGGCCGTGTTGCTCGATGGCGCCCACCGGCAGGATGACCACGCCTTCGTCCTTGTCCAGTGCGGCGATGTCGGTCCAGGTGAGACGGGCGAGGTGGCGTTCAGTCATGGCTCACGCCTGTTCCAGCATCTTGAGATGGCCCGGGTTGAGCAGTCCGTGGGGATCCCACGCGGCCTTGGCATCGAGGATGGGCTGGCCGTTCCAGCGCACGTCCTCATCCAGGAAGTGGGTGTGAGGGTCGGCGGTCCAGATGCCGATGGCCTCGCAGAAGGCGGTGATCTCCTGCAACTCCGCCGCGGACGTGGCGCGCACCAGCGTCAACCCTTGGGGCACCATGCGGCCGAGGAATTTCATGAATTCGATGTGTTCGAGGACGCGGTCGCCGTAGCGCGCCTTGCGTTGCCGCAGTTGCGCGTAGACCCGCTCCGGGTCGAACTGGTCTTGGAGATAGGTCAGTTCGTCATCGGCCTTGATGGCCCAGAGCGTGGTGTGGTTCCAGGCATAGTCGGTGAGCATGAGCTTGCCGGGACGGTAGATGCCGTCGGGATCGTGCCACGTGACCTTGCCGCCGGCGTCGGCCACCCGGGCGCGGAAGGCGTCCGCATCCACGTCCAGAAGCAGGAGCATGAGCGCCTTGCCCGGGGGCACCGCGCCCACGTGAATGAGTTGGCCGAAGAAGGAGGGAATGGGCCATTCGAGCACCGTCACCAGCCGCTTGGGCAGCGCGTCGTCGTAGGCCAACGTCGCGCCGAAGCGCAGGGCGTCCTCGAAGTCATCGAACGCGACCACGAACTGCTGCCACGGCCGCGCCGGCGCCACTGCCAGCGTCAGGTCGGTGATGATACCGGTGACGCCGCAGTTGTGGACCACACCGCGCAACGTCTCGGCGTCGTCGATGGTGAGCAGCCGCGGCTCGGCCTCGATGGTCATCACGGTCGCTCGAGGACGTTGCCCTCATCCCAAAGCGTGCCCCAGGTGACCGAACCGACGCCGCCCGAGCCGCCCGCCAGGAAGCCGCCGGCCGTGGCCGGGCAGGGTGCTGGGATAGAAGCGCATCTCCGCCGATCTGCCGGGCCGCCGCTTCCAGGCGGTGGAGCAGCACGCCGGCCTCCACCGGGCAAAGTCGGAGGTGATGTCGAGGATGCCGTCCAGCCCGCGCAGGTTGACCACGATGCCGCCCTGGAGCGGGATGCTCTGGCCGTAGTTGCCCGTGCCCGCCCCGGGCGTGATGGGCATGCCCGCGCTCACCGCCAAGGCGATGACGGCGCGCAACTCGTCCACGCTGTGGGGCTGGACGATGACATCCCCAGCTTGTCGCCGAGTTCGCGCTTGAGCACCGGCGAGAACCAGTAGAAATCCTGGAGCCGCGGCGCAACGCGCTACCCGGGTGATGACGTTGTCGGCGCCGACGATGGCGGCCAGTTGGTCCAGGAACGCAGCAGAGACGGTCATCACGAAGCCTCCGGATAGACACAGCGCGTGCGCAGGAAAAGGTGGTCGCGCACACGGTGCAGGCTCAACGGAACGGAACGAGGCGCAGTGGGCGGCAGCCACGCCACGCCTTCGGTGTAGCTGGGCCGGAACAGGTCCGGCGTACGGCCGACGAAGCTGGGGAGAGGGTCACGAATTCCTCGTCCACCAGATGCGCGTCGAGGAGATTGGCAAAGACCCGGGCGCCGCCTTCACAGAGCAAACGGCGCACACCGTAGTCGGCATGGAGCACGCGCCAGCCGGGGCAGATCGACCGCGTCCGCTTCCAGCGCCAAGACCGTCACCGCGGCGGTCACCGCGCCGCCCAGGGAGGCGAGCGCGGCGGAGGCGTGCTGGGCACCCTGCTCGGTGGTGGCGATGAGAATCTCCAGTTCGGCATCGCGCCAGCACGCCGCGTCAAAGTCCAGCTTGCCGGTGTACGACAGGAAAACCAGCCGCGGCTTGGGCGGGTAGCCCTCTGCCCGGCGGATTTCGTCGAAGAGGTCGGCCGCGTCGGGAAAGATGAAAGCGGCGGTCCAGGCGTGGTCCGGCTCGGTGGCCAGGGTGACGTCGCCCACCATCACCGCGTCGGCGCGCATACGCAGCAGCGCCATGAGCCAGCGGTCGTGCGCGTTGTAGATGCTGACGGGGCCGCCGCCCGGATAGGCGGGGTCGTTGTAGGAGATGCGCCCGTCGCGGGAGGTGGCGAAGTTGGTGTAGATGTAGGGGCGCCCGTCGACCTGGGGCGGATGCCAGTCGCCGGGATACGCCGCGCGCAACACCGCGGGCAGTGACGGGGCCGGCGCGGTCTCGTCGGTGAAGAGTAGTTGAAAGGGAACGTCCAAGCCGGTGCGCGGATCCACGGTGTACTCCCGCTTGTCGATGGTGGATAGTCAATCAGGGAACGTTTGCAGCATCTTTGTGCCAAGTTTACAGCACCTTGGCAACTACGCCAACATCGATTACGGCGCGAGCTATTCTTGAATTCGGAGCAGAATTCGTTGAGTTCGCACGCCCTCGTGCGAACGGCCAAAGCACGTTTCGGCATGAGCACTGCCGTTCGCACGAGGGCGTGCGAACTCAACTCCGGGCGGGCGAACCAAACAATGCGTGTCCGCGGGCGCGGATGCGGAAACGACCGGAGGCGGCCGCGCGCCTGTTTGGGCACAGACCGCCTCCGGCTGTTTGCGGCATTGTGCGGGTGATGGCCGGCGCGCCGGCCCGTGGTCGCTTACTGTGTTGTGGCTGCGCTGAAGGTGTGGCACTCGCTGCACGCGATGTGCCCGTCGTTGACGCCGGCCGCGGCCAGGTCGTCGTCACCGCCGCCGCCTACATGCTCGTTGTGCACCTCGTAGAAGAAGCGGTCGCCCCACTCCTCCTGGTCGTCTTCGTAGCCGTGACAACTGAGGCAGAGCGGCCGCCCGTTGCGCTCGTCCTTGGGCGTGTAGCCCAGCGCGGCGAAGTCCAGGCGCGCGGCGTCGACGCCGTGACAGGTGTCGCACGCCAGCGCTTCCGACGCGGGCGCGACCTCGTGGTAGATGCCCATGTAGCGCTCGGTGCCTACGAAGTCATAGCCGGCGTCCAACGGCCAGTCCATGGCGGTGGCCCCGGCCACGATGGCCGCGTCGGGGTCGCCCGTCTGGAAGAGCAGGCCGAGCTTGACCGGGATCAGCCGGTTGGTGCTCAGATCCACGGGCTGGGTCGCCGTGTGATGCTTGACGGGGATGATCTTGGCGCCGTCGTCCTGGATGGAACCCAGCGGCGTGGCCATGACCACCCGCCCGTTGGGGCCGAGGGTGATGGGTGTGCCGAATTCGTAGAAATCGGACGTGCCGTTGTCGAAGACGTACGCGGGCGTCACGTCGCTCTGGCGCGTCATCTTCGGCTCGTACAGCCGCTTGGCCTCCACCACTTCCGCTTCCCGGTAATCCCGGTCCATCTCGGTGGAGACGACCTTGGCGAAGCTGGGAATGTGGCAGGTGGCACAGTCGACGCGCGCGGTGTGCTCGTTGAGACGGCTGTCGTCGTGGGGCATGGACGGGTGGCAGTTGGTGCACTTGACCTCCACGTCCAGGTCGGTGGCGCGCAGGTCGGTGCCGCGCCCGGCGATGTGATGGTCCTCGACCACGTGGCAGTCGAGACAGCCGAGGCCGGCGCCGCCCAGTTCCGGCGGAGCCATGTGCACGTCGAAGTGGGCGCTGGGCGGGTCCGCGTGGGTCGACTCGATGTCGCCGCGCTTGTTGTTGTCGCCGCCCCCCGCGTTCACGTGACAGGCCAGGCAGTTCTCATCCGTCGGCTTCTGCACGTCGGTGATGGCGTCGATCTCGGGCACGGCCATGCGTTCCGGCGCGGGCACAAAGCGGAAGCCGCCGTCCACGGCCTCGACCTTGCGCCGATAGGTGGGCGAGTGACACACGAGGCAGTCGATGTTGGCCAGTTCCGCGTCGGTGGCTTCGGCCTGCGGGCGTGCGCCCATGCCCACGTGACAGGTGGCGCAGCCGCCGTCCACGGTCTCGCCGTCCAGATTGACCATCTGGCCGATGAAGTTGATGTCCGGGAAGCCGCAGAAGTCGTTGATGCCGCCCAGCTTGCCGCCGCCGTCCAGGTCGGGCACGTCGGGTGTGGGCCCGAACCACTGGTAGTGGACCGAACCATGCACCTGGCGCGCCTGCTCTTCGTGACAACGGAGACAGGTCACGGCCCCTTCGTAGGTTTGATAGGCGTCACGATGAGAGGTGAAGACAAAGTCCTGCACCAGCGGCAGGAAGATCTGCGTGCCGGGGGCGTCGGCCCTGTAGGCGGGCGTCGCCGCGGTGGGTCGGGCGGCGACGGCGACCAGTGTGGCCAGGACACGGGCGGCGGCGTCCCCAGTGGCGGTATCGCCGGCCGCGGGTGGTGAGTGGCTCTGGACCGGCTGGCTCGCGGCGTGGGCCATGCGACTGCCCAAGACGCTCAACAACCCTGCCAGGCCGAGAGCCAGCAGGGTACGTACGGGATGAGGATTCCGTTTCCAGTTCATACTCGCCCCTTTCAAGGTGGAGATGTGAAATGGTGGTTGATGGCAATCCCCTTGTGATGTGAAAAACCGTCCTGTGTCAATACGATCCGACTGTGCGACAACGAGACGGTCAGCGCGACGGTGCGTGGGTGGGTGAAGAGTAGCCGGCACGCCGACCTCGATTGCGCGACGTGCCGGCCGGTTGATGCGTCAAGCTTGCGTTTGCGCAGGGGTGCATCTCATTTTGGGGCAGAGGTTCGTTGAGTTCGCACGAGGGCGTGCGAACGGTGGCAAGCCGGGTCGTGCCACCGTTCGCACTCGTGCGAACTAAACAGGCAGCGCGCTCGTTGCTCCAAAATGAGATGCACCCTTTGCGCAGGGCTAGGCGGTCGCCCTACGCGGCGGCCGCGCCACGGTTGCGGTCATCCGCAAAGAGGGTCACGGCCGCGATGATGGACATGCCGGCCAGGCTCAAGGGTGCGAGCGGCGGTACTGCCTCGCCCTCGCCGCCTTCACCGCCTTCGCCACGTTCTCCCGCCTCGCCTTCTTCGCCTTCCTCCTGCTGCGCGGCCGGGAGTTCCATGTTGGTGCCGGCGGTCGCGGCCATGATGACGGGGGCGGATGCTTCGCCTTCGCCCCGGGCTTCGTTGTGCTCAATGGTGCCGACGATGCCGGAGATGCTCAGAATCACGAACAACACGGCCAACACCTGGCGCATCCGCGGCGATGCGAACAAGGCGATGGCCGCCAGGACCATACCGGCCACGCTGGCCAGCAGGCCCACGAGTTGGATGCCGTCCCAATGTTCCGTCCACACCAGTTCGGCCACCAGCCCGAGAAAGCTGCCGGCGATCAAGAGATACATCAAGGTGTAGTAATTCCGTGCGATCATTTGCTTCAAACTGCTCACGTCAAAATCCTCCAACGGAAGGTTGGCAACCCCATGATTGCCCGAATAGATCAGTGCAGGAAACGCCTGCATGCGTATGGGCCGGGCGGCTTGTGCAGACCTCGTGACAGTTGTACGATGACAGCTGGATACGGCGCAGCACAAGCCGCTGACTCCACTACATGGTTATGAGTGTACGCCCGTTTGCGCCGGGCCGGGTTAAACGATGCTCATAGACAGGTTAAGTCTGGGTTAAGAACGGGTGACTCTCCCAGTGTACGCTGCCCGTCTTAACATAGGCTTAACCAGACCCTAGCCTGGACTTGACCAAGGGACGCACAGACTCCGGCATACTACTCAGGGTCGACCCAATATACATAGTGCAACAGGACGAAACAGGTAAGGCATGGCCGACGAAACGATTCTACTGGCAGACGACGATCCCATGATCGTGGATCCCCTGGCGCTGCAACTGCGCCGCGAGGGCTTTACCGTGCACATCGCCGTGGACGGTGAAGACGCGCTGGCCCAAGCCCGTCGCGTCACCCCCGACGTGGTGCTGTTGGACATCATGATGCCCAAGAAGCAAGGGTGGGAAGTCTGCCGGGAGCTGCGCGCCGAAAGCGACGTGCCCATCATCATGTTGACCGCGCGCGGCGAGGAGATGGACCGCATCCTGGGTCTGGAGTTGGGCGCGGACGACTATCTCACCAAGCCCTTCAGCGCGCGCGAACTCATCGCCCGCATTCGCGCGGTGTTACGCCGGGTGGCCATGGACAGCGCCCGCCAGACCGCCCCCGCGGCGGAGACGGCGCCCGCGGACGACGACGTGGTGCAGCTGGGCCGGGTGACGGTCGACCGGGCGCGCTACCAGGTGGCCATCGACGGCGAGCCGGTGCACCTCTCCCAACGGGAATACAGTCTGCTCATGGCGCTGCTGGACGCGCAGGGCGCCGCGGTTAAACGGGGCGATCTCGTGGACCAGGTGTGGGGCGCCGAGTGGATCGGTGACCCGCGCACGTTGGACGTGCACATGCGCTGGCTGCGCGAGAAGCTGGAACGGGATCCCAGCAAACCCGAGTTGCTCCTGACCATCCGCGGCGTGGGCTATCGCCTGGTCGCACCCGAAGAGATTGCCGCCCATGGCTGAACAAGTTGCCCCCGTCCCCACCCATATCCCCTGGTACCGGCGTCTCCAGTTCCGGTTGATTGCCAGCTACGGCCTGCTCTTCCTGGTCGTGCTGAGTCTGCTCATGGCCATGGTGATCAACACGATCTATGGCGTCCAACTCAACCAGGCCGAGCATGATCTGGAAGTGAAAGCGTTGCTGGCCGCCAACGCGCTGGAGGATCCGCTCAGCGGCTATTCCAGCGAGTTGGAGGAGTACGAGCGCCGCGAGAGCCACGACGAAAACGACGACGAAGGCGAGAGCGACGAACACGAAGATCGTCAGGACGCGGCGACCAACGCCCCGGGCACCCAGGGTCTACAACATCTGGCCGACCGTTACGCCGAACAGGACGGCATCTGGGTCACCATCCTCGACGTGCGCGGCGACGCGATTGTTGACAGCCGCGGCCCGGCCACGGCCATCGATAACCAACTGCTCGCGCCCGAGTTTCAGGCCGCAACTCTGCTCATCGAACAACACGACATTCGCACCGATCCACTGAACGGCGTGCGCTACATGTTTGCGGCCGCGCCGGTGCAGATCGGCGAAAATCTGCTTGGCATCGTGCGCATGGCCCAGCCCATGTCCGACGTCATGGCGCCCATCCGCGATCTGGCGATCAAGCTGTTGCTGGCGGGCGTGGCCGCGCTGGCGCTGGCCACAGTGCTCGGCATCCTCCTGGCGCGGCGGCTGGTGCGCCCCATCCGCCGCCTGCGCGAGACCGCGCTGACCGTGGCCTCGGGCGATCTCTCCCAGAGCGCCGACATCAACACGCGCGACGAGATCGGCTCGCTGGCCCGCACTTTTGACTACATGGTGAGCGAGTTGCAGGAGATGATGCGGCGCCAGCGGCTCTTCATCGCCAATGCCAGCCATGAACTGCGCACCCCATTGACCAATATCAAGCTGCGCAGCGAAGCCCTCTTGACGCTGGACGGCGAGGACCCGGCGCTGAGCAAACGCTATCTACACGAAATCGACAGCGAAGCCGACCGCCTGGCCCGGTTGGCGGCCACCTTGTTGGACCTGAGCAAGATCGAGAATCGGGAGGCGACGCCACCGGACGCGGCGGCCAACATCCAGCCCATGCTGCTGGACGTGGCCCGCGCCATGCGCATGCGCATGCGCGATGCCGACCTCACCTTTGCCGTGCGCATCCCCGAGCGTCTGCCCGCGCTCCGTGTGCGGGTGGACGAGGTGGAGACGGTCGTGCTCAACTTGCTGGACAACGCGATCAAGTACACCCCGCCCGACGGCACCATCGGGTTGATCGTGGAGACGGAAGAGGCCGGCGATGGTGATGCTGCCCGGCCCGCAAGCGTGAAGATCGTCGTCAGCGACTCCGGTCCCGGCATCCCGCCCGACGACTTGGCCCACATTTTCGAGTACTTCTACCGCGTCGACAAGGCGCGCAGTCGTCAGCAGGCCGGCGCCGGCATGGGCGCGGGCTCGGGGCTGGGACTCGCCATCGTGAAGACATTGGTGGAGCAGAACGGCGGCCGCATCAACGTCTCCAGCGTGGAAGATCGGGGCACGACGTTTACGGTGCGCTTTCCCGTGCGTTGATGCGCCGCTCGTTTCCCCCATCCTCAACATTAAGAAAACGCTTAACATACGCATAAGTCAGGCCTAACCACAGGCCGCTCAAGTCCCGTTACACTGGGGCCACGAACACAACGTTCGATGTAGCTCTCACTCGATGAGACCCAGTGAAACAGGAGACTTGAACCATGCGAAATACAGGCGTCATTTTGGCGGTCACGTTGACGGTTGCCCTGGTTGCGACCGTGCTCTTCTTCAGCTTCGTCCCCACCACCAACATTCTGGCAGAGGCGGCGGCGGCGTCGGACACGGCCGCAACGGAGGCGGTCGCCAACGACCCGGCCACCATGGCCCTCTACGTCGAACGGGCGCTGACCTTGCAGAACCAGGCCAACGAGCTCCAGCGCACCATCGAGTCCCGCCAGGCGACCTTTGCCGAGCAGTTGACGACGCTGGCCACTGCCCAAAGCGCGGCGGAAGAGAAGCTGGCGACCCTGGCCCAGCAGGAAGAGCTGCTACGCGGACAACTGGAGGAGTTCACGGCGGCCCGGGCGACCCGTAACGCCCAGTACGCCCAGCAGATCCAGGACGCGCAAGCTCAATACGCCGCCCGCGCCCAGGCCATCACCGCCCAGATCAACGAGGCCCAGGCCCGTCTCAACGAAGCCAATCAGATGCTCGGCCGCTGAGTCCGGCCAAGTCCACTGCCAGTAGCAAAACTGGGGCACAGATGGACACGGATAGACACAGATTGAACAGCAAAAACATCAATCCAGATTCAGTTTGTTAGAGATGACTCGAATCAAATCAGGAGACCCTTTCATGCAACGCTCACACGCATTTATGTTGTCGGCCTTTCTCACCGTGCTGGTCACCGGCGCCTTCTTTGCCCTGGCCGGCCAGGCCCGAGCCCGCAGCGCCGCCCAACCAGAGCCGGTCGAGGTTGCGGCCGCCGCTGCCACCACCGCCGACGCACCTTACCTGGCCCAGGAACAGGCGCTGCAGACCAACATCGCGCAACTGCAGCAGACGCTGGCAAGCATGAACACCGAGTACAGTCAGAAGGTGCAGACCGGCCAGGCCAACGTGGAAATCGGCCAGGAAGCCATCACCGCCCGCGAGGCGAGCGTCGCCGAGCTTCAGAGTCAAGTCCAGGCCATGCAGGCCACCTTGGACCAGGATGCCCAGGCCTACGCCCAGCAGATGGCGGCGCTCCAGGCCAACGAGGCGCAACTGCGCCAGCAACTCGAGGGTACCTTGGCCTCACTCCAGGCGGCCTACAACGATCTTGCGGCCCAGCAGGCGGCCCAAGCGTCCAGCTCCGGCGGTGGCGGCGGTGGCGGCGGCGGCAACAACAATGCCTCCTATAACGATGACGACGATGGTGGCGAGCACGAGGAGCGCGAACATGAAGAACGCGAACACGGTGATGACCACGGTGGCGAGCGCGAGCACGATGACGACTAAGCTACGGGTTCCCGTGGCTGCGGCACCGGCCACCGTTGCCGGCCCGACCAACGCCGCAAGCTGGACTGAGCACCGCTTCCGGGCCATGAACACCGACGTCTCCGTGCTGCTCTACTCGACCACGCCGGGTCTGGCGCACTACGTGGAGACGGTCTTCGCCCGCAGCGAGCAGCGTCTCTCCCGCTTCCGTGCTGACAGTGAGTTGAGCCTGCTCAACCACAGCGAGCAGCCGGAACGTGCCGTGAGTCACGAGTTGTTCGCCGTACTGGAGGCCGCGCAGTGGGCGGCCTCCGCCACCGACGGCCTTTTCGACCCGGCCATCTTGGCCGGCCTGGAGCAAGCGGGCTACGACCGCAGCTTCGAGCAGATGGACGTGAGCCGGAACGGCCATGCCGGCGCCGGCAACGAGATCGACCCGAGCGTCGCCCGCTTCTCCATGGACGATGTGAGGCTGGACCGCAACAGCCGCCGGGTGCGCCGTCCCCACGGGCTGCGGCTGGACCTGGGCGGCATCGGCAAGGGCTGGACCGTGGACCGCTGCGCCGACCTGCTCCACCGGGAAGGGCCGTTTCTACTCAACGCCGGCGGCGATCTCTACGCCCACGGCACACCCGGACCGGTGGAGGGCTGGCGCATCGAGATCGAAGACGCCCTGGATCCGGCCGCCGGCGTGGCCACCGTGATGGTCAGCAACGGCGCCGTGGCCACGTCGACAGTGGTCAAGCGCCGGTGGCAGCGGGCGACACAGACGCTGCACCACATCATCGACCCGCGCAGCGGCCGGCCCGCCGCCACCGACCTGCTCAGCGTCACCGTGCTGGCGCCCCGGACGACCATCGCCGAGGTCTACGCCAAGAGCGCGCTGATTCTCGGCAGTCGCAGCGGGCTGGACTTCCTGACCCGCCGGGGCGTGGATGGACTGTTGCAGGCCCAGGACGGCACGCTCTACGCCACCGACGGACTGGCCTCCCGGCTCATCGATCCGCCACACGGGCGCCGGGTCCGGACGACACACTGAAATTGACGCAGCGAGTAAATCCCGGCGGAAGTGGCCCCCCGGTGCCGACAGAGGTACAAATGCCGAACTTCCGCCGTGGTCTTTACGCCGCATCGAATTACATGAGGACTATTGACATGAAATCGCAACCTGTCGGCCCGAGCAAGTTTTCCCTGCGGGCCAAGACCACCACCACCGCCCTGGCCGTCACCTCGATGATCGGGGTCTGGAATATCATCGGCCATCTGGAAGCGGCCGGGGCGCAGCCCGAACCGGCCACCGAATCCCCGGCCAACGAAGCCCCGCTCACTGAGGCGCTGATCGCCGGGGTGCCGCTCACCGAGGCCACGTTGCAGGAAGCGAGTGCTGCGGCGGCGCTGTCAGCCTCTGGGCTGAACCTGCCGGCCATCGCTCCGCTGCCCACGCCGGCGCCCATTCCCACCCTGGCGGCGCCGCCGACTTCACGTTGGACGCGGCCGACGGGGCTCGCCGGCCGCCGTCGTCAACATCGCCTTGCCGGCCATGCCCTCCCTGGCGCCGCTGCCCACGCTGGAACCGCTGCCCGCACTGCCCCAGAAGCCTGCGCCGCCGCCACCCAGCAACAGCGGCGGCGGTGGTGGCGGTGGCGGCAACAGCGGCGGTGGCGGCGGCGGCTCGTCCAAGAGCGGTAGTTCGTAACCACGACGTCGGCAGCCCGCTCATCCCTTGCACGCAAATATCAACCTGACGATCGACTGAATAGAACCAATCGAGGAAATGACCCATGACCACCAATACCCGCCCCATGCGCAGCACCGATGTGCTCATCATGCTGGCCGGCAGCCTTGCCGGCGTCACCGCCGTCCTGGCCGCCGCCGCCCTCCTGCCCAGCCTGACAGCTCAGGAACCCGCGGCGCTCACCGCAGCCGGTGCGGCCGTGACGACCACGCTGCGTCAAGAAGCCGCCACCATGGCCCTGCCGCTGACGGACGCCACATCCGCCTACTGGTACATGGCCCGGGCCGGCGGCATTGTGGCCTACCTGCTGCTCTGGTTCGCCACCTTCTGGGGCGTGGCCATGAGTGGCAAGATGACCAAGGGCGCGCTCGCCTCGCGCTGCTCTTCGACCTGCATGAGTTCTTTCCCTTCCTGGCCGTGACCTTTGCGGCTCTCCACGCGATGGTGCTGCTGGGTGACGAGTACATCAACTTCCAGGTGCGCGACCTGCTGCTGCCCTTCACCGCCTCCTACGAACCGGTGTGGACCGGCCTGGGCACGGTGGCCTTTTACCCGGCCGCGGCGCTGATCGCGAGCTTCTACGTGCGCAAGCAGATCGGCCGGCAGGCGTGGCGGGCCTTCCACTACCTGGCCTACCTCGCCTTTGTGCTGGCCCTGGTCCACGGCTTGATGGCAGGCAGCGACAGCGGACTCCTCGCCGTGCGCGGCATGTACCTCTTCACGGGCATGAGCGTGCTCTTCGCCACCTACTACCGCATCTTCATGGCCAAGGCGAAACCGGCCAAGACCCATGCCGCCGCGGCCACACCCGCAAAGCGTACGCCCGCCCAGCGTACGCCCGCCCAGCGTACCGCGACAACGCAAGCTGCCGCCCACTCTACCGCCCGCTCCGCATGACACGTTGATGATCGGTCAAAAGTGAATACCCGGTAGGCAAACCAGGTTTCGCAGCGAAACCTGGTTTGTCGTTTCCGCGCCGATGGTATAATGGGGACCAACATCAGCCCGGCAGCCCGAGGAGCACGTAGACGAGCCTATGGATCAACTCAGCAAGTGGTGGCGAGCCTGGCGCCCGGCGCGGGCCTCCCAAGCGGCGACCGGCGCGCGCCTCTTCAACACCTTTGACGGCGTCTTTCTGCCCACGCTGCTCACCATCCTGGGCGCGGTCATGTACCTGCGCACGGGCTGGATTGTGGGCAACGCCGGCCTGCTGGGTGCATGGAGCATCATCACGCTCGCCAATGTGATCACCTTCTGCACCGGACTCTCCATCTCCACCGTTGCCACCAACATCCGCGTGGGCGCGGGTGGCTCCTTTTCCATCATCTCCCAGTCGTTGGGGCTGGAGGTGGGCGGCAGCGTCAACTTGCCCTTCTACCTGGCCCAGTCGATCTCCGTGGCTTTCTACATCTTTGCCTTCACCGAGGGCTGGCGCTCCATCTTTCCCACGCATCCCGAGTTGCTCATCCTGTTGCTGGCGTTCGGCGTCTGCTACGGCATCGCCTACATCAGCGTGGGGCTGGCCGCGCGCATCCGCTACCCGATTCTTTTCATCGTGTCGTTCTCGCTCTTCTCCGCCTTCCTGGGCAGCTTCGCCATCTTCGGCCAACAGGGCGCGGTCTACACACCGGAGTTGATCGGACGCTTTCCCAGCGGCAGCTACTGGCAGATCTTCGCCGTCTTCTTCCCCGCGGTGACGGGCGTGCTGGCGGGCGTCAACCTGTCCGGCACGCTGGCGGAACCCCGGCGCAGCATCCCCATCGGCACCATGAGCGCCATCGTGGTGACCTTCGTCGTCTACATGCTGCTGGCCTACTGGTCGTCGGTGGTGGCCACGCCGGCCGAGTTGGTGAGCAACTTCACCATCATGGTGGACCGGGCCGCGTTCGGCTGGGCGGTGCAGATCGGCATTCTGGCCGCGACCTTTTCGGCCGCGCTCAACTCGTTGGTGGGCGCGCCGCGCATCCTCCAGGCCATGGCGCAACACGACGTGGTCCCCTTCAGCAAGACGTTGGCCGCGCAGACGGCCAAGGGCGAGCCGCGGCCGGCCATGCTCCTGACAGGCGCCATCGCGGTGGCCACGCTGCTCTTCGGCCTGTCGGGCAACGGCCTCAACCGCATCGCGCCGCTGATGACCATGTTCTTTCTGGTCACGTATGCGGTGCTCAACGGGGTGGTGTTGCTGGAACAGTTGATGGGGTTGACCAGTTTTCGCCCGATCCTGCGCGTGCCCCGGCTCGTGCCCCTGATCGGCCTCGCCGGTGCGCTGGCGGTCATGTTCCTCATCGCGCCGCTCTTCAGCCTGGTGGCGGTGGTGACCATCCTGGTGCTCTACCAGGCGCTGCAACTGCGCCAGCTCAACGCGCCGTGGAGCGATGTGCGCAGCGGCATGTTCACCACGCTGGCCGAATGGGCGGCCAAGCGCACGTTGAGCATGCCCCAGGGCCACGACCGCGCCTGGAAGCCGAGCCTGCTGGTGCCGGTGGAGTCGAACCTGGCGCTGCGGCGGAGCTACCGTTTCCTCAGCGCCATCGCCAAGCCCAACGGGTCGGTGCACATCATGGGCGGCTACCGCCAGGGCGAGCGTGAACTGGTGGCCGGTCTCCCCGCGTATGAGGAAATTTTCGGGCGCGAGGGCATCTTCGCCCGGGTGGCGCTGGTGGAGACCCACCGCTTTCGTCACACGTTGCAGACCACCATGGAGGTCTATCGCAGCGCATTCTTCCGGCCCAACATTCTGCTGTTGGCGGTGAATGGGGCGCGCGACGATGAAGAGCGTCTCCAGCACATCGTCGATCACGCCGCGGAAAACGAGATCGGCGTCATCCTCTACTTCGACAACCCGGCCACGGCCCTGGGACGCGAGCAGGTCATCAACGTGTGGATCCGGGAGCAGAGCCCCGATTGGCAGGTGGGCCTGCGCTTGACCAACCTGGATCTGGCCCTGTTGCTGGCCTATCAACTGGATCGCAACTGGCACACCTCCCAGATCAACCTGATCACCGTGGTCCAGGATGCGGGCGAAGTGGCCAAGGGCGTGCGCTTCTTCCAACAACTGATCGACCTGGGGCGTATGCCGCGTCACACCCGCGGCATGGTGGAACACGGCGACTTCGACAGCGTCCTGGCCCAAGCGCCGCAGGCGGATCTCAACATCTTCGGCCTGCAGGAACGGGTCAATCTGGAATTCATGACGCGCATGGTCCAGGCGACCAACTCGACCTGCATCTTCGTGCGCGATGCAGGCTTCGAGAGTGCGCTTGCGTAAGGGCGCTCGCATGAGCGTGCGCGCATGAAGGAGTAAACACATGCTGGACACCGAGAGCGGACCCGCATTCATCGACGGGGCGATCTACCGCTTCACCCGCACCGACAATCTGCGCTTCTACCGGGCGGCGCGCACCAAGTCGGGCATCGACTTCATCTACCCCATCCAGGTGGGCGGCACGCGCATCGCCGATGAGAGCGCACAGGGACGGCGTTACGTCATCATCTACCTGACGACCAAGTGGGGCAAGCTGGCCGCCTGGGGCTACTGGCTCGATCCCAAGAGGCGTTCAAGCAAAGCTACGTCACCGACGCCACGCCCGCGGATCTGGAGTTGGTCGCGTCCACGTTGGCCGAGCTTCCCGACGCCGCGGGCGAGCTGGACAACGTGCTCAACCGGGACGAGATCGAGTTGGACATGGAGATTTGGGGCGTGATTTGAGCATGGATGCAGAAAACGTGTTGCCCATCACCGCGCGGGTGGCCATTCCTGGGCCCGAAATCAAGGATCGGCGCGGTGCGTGCCCAAGGGAAGCGGGCGGCCAGAACGTCAACAAGAGCGCGACAGCCGTGCAGCTGCGCTTCGACATCGGCGCCTCGTCGCTGCCGGAGACGTTCAAAGAGCGGCTGCTGGCCCTGCGCGACCGGCGCATCTCCAAGGACGGCGTGGTCATCATCAAGGCACAGCAGTTCCGCAGCCAGGAACAGAACCGTGCCGCCGCGCTGGAACGCTTGCAGGAGCTGGTGCAGCGCATCGCCGCCGCGCCCAAAACCCGCCGCCCCACCAAGGTGCCCCGTGCCGCCAAGCGGAAACGCCTGGAAAACAAAAAGCGCCGCAGCGAGATCAAAAAGCTGCGGCGCGATATTCCGGAGTAAGCTCCTACGGGTCAATCTTCAGTCTTCAATCCTCAATCTTCGCCCTCGTCTCCCACCGGCTCGACACACGCCGGCCCCTCATTGCGCGGCGCATTGACGTACGTGGAGACCGGCACAGCGCGCATGGGCTCCGGCGGGAACGGGCGCAGGAGATGCTGCAACAGCGACAGCCCCTTGCGGTCGTCCTCGGCAGTGCCAAGCCAGGGCTCGTAGTCGGCGGGGTCGAGGATCACCGGCATGCGGTTGTGGAGCGGGGCCATCAACTCGTTGGGCTCGGTGGTGAGGATGGTGCACGTCTCCAGCGCCGAGCCGTCCGCACCCTCCCAGTACTCCCACAGGCCGGCGAAGGCGAAGGGCGCGTCGTCCTGCATGGTGATAGGAGCTGTTTGCGGCTGCCCCGCTTCTGCCACTCGTAAAGCCGTCGGCCGGGATCAGAGCAGCGGCGGCGGCGAAAGCGGCGAAACGACAGCTTCTCAACCCAACGGTCTCGGCGCGCGTTGATCATGCGCGACCCGATGGTCGGATCCTTGGACCACGACGGCACCCAGGCCCGGGCGGTCAAGGCCCATTCACGTTCAGCCGTGTCGCGGTTGAAGCGCACCACGGCCACCGGCTGGTGGAAACGATGTTGTACCGCGGCACCACCACCGGCGTCTCGGGCAGGTCGAAGAGGGTTACTTGAAGCGCATCGGGTGATGCGCAAGTGAATCGTCCACACATGCCGTCATTATACCATGTGGCGGCATGGGCGCTCAGCGTGCGCGCAAGAGGCCCGTGCATCTCCGTTTGGACCAGACGTGGTTCAGTTCGCACGCCCTCGTGCGAGCCCTTTGCCCAAGCCAAGCCTGTCCCGCCGTTCGCACGGGCGTGCGAACTGAACAAGGAGAGCGTCACTGTGGGGACTTCCCGGAAGGCGGCGAACGACTCCGCTGAGCCTCGCATCTAGCGCCCCTTCCGGGAAGTCCCCCACCCCAAGCCCCGCCGCCCATACTTTTGGTCAATCATCCGCGGTTTCTGGCATACTGCCCCACAATCGACACACAGACCCAGCGTGATCCATCACCCATATTCCGCAGGGTGGCCGACTACTTTTGGCAGGAGGCCCAGGCGCGCCGCGCCGTGGAACAGGTGATTTTGGAGACCTTCCGACGCTGGGGCTACGGCGACGTGATCCCGCCCATGTTCGAATACGCGGATGTGCTGGAGCAGCGCGCCAACGTCGGCCTGCGCGCCGCCATGTACCGCTTTCTGGACCGGGACGGCAGCACCCTCACACTGCGCCCGGACATGACCATCGCCGTGGCCCGCCTGGTGGGCACGCGGCTGCACGACTGGCCTATGCCCCAGCGCTTCTGCTACGCCGGCAGCGTTTTCCGCTACCTGGAACCCCAGGCCGGACGCCAGCGCGAGTTCCTGCAGACGGGCATCGAGCTCTTCGGCGTCTCCACGCCCGCGGCCGATGCCGAGGTGCTCGCCCTGACCGCGGAAGCGTTGCGCGCCGCGGGGGTGCATGACTTCCAACTGGTCCTGGGCCAGATCCGCTATTTTGAAGGGCTGCTGGAGGATCTCAAGCTCAAGCCGGCGGACCAGGCCGCGTTGACCGCCGCCATCGATAGCAACAGCGCGGCCGCGCTGGACGACTTCCTGCGTGACGTGCCGCTGCGCACCCAGCAGCGCCGCACAATCGAAGAGTTGCCCTTGCTCAGCGGCGCGGCCACCGACGCCATCCTGGCCCAGGCCGACCGGCACTGCCTCAACTACGCCATGCACGCCGCGCTGGACAATCTGCGTGCCATCTGTGGCCAACTGGAGCACTACGACTTGGCCGACGCGCTCTTCCTCGATCTCACCGAAATCAACAACCTGGGCTACTACACCGGCCTCACCTTTGAAGCGCTGGCGCCCGGGCTGGGATTTCCCATTGCCAGCGGCGGGCGCTATGACAACCTGGTGGGCAGCTTCGGCCCGGACCAGCCTGCGGTAGGCGCGGCCCTGGGCCTCGACCGCATCTTGCTCGCACGCCGCGCAGGACAGGACGGCGTCGCGTCGCCCCATCCTCAGCCGCCCCACGCACTGGTAAGCTGCGGCGACGACAAGGCGTGTGTGCAACTGGTGCAGCGCTGGCGTGCACGGGGGCTGCGCATCGCCACCGACATCCAAGGGCGCACGCCTGCTGCGCTGTGGACCTCCGCGCAGCAGGTGGGCATTCCGTACTTGTTCGTGTGGGACGCGCCCTGTTTCACCGTCTTCGGGGCCGCGCCCGCCGACCCCGTGGGCGTGCAGTGGAGCCGTGAGGAAGTCGACCGCTTTATGCAGGAGGTGGCCCCGTGACGACCTCGGTTGCGGAGAGCGTCGTCACGCCCACGCGCGCCGGGACCGCGCCGGATGTGCTGCGCGTGGCGTTGCCCAAAGGCCGCATGGCCGACGACGCCCTGGGACTCATGCTTTCGCGGCCGGGCTGCCCGCGCCGCTGGCTGGCTGGGCCCGCAAGCTCGTGGTCCCCAGCGCCGACGGCCGCTACCAGTATTCTGGCCAAACCCAGCGACGTGCCCACCTACGTGGAGTACGGCGCGGCCGACATCGGCGTCTGCGGCCTGGACACGCTGCGCGAGGCGGACGCGCCGTCTACGAGCCTTTGCTGCTGCCCTTTGGCGTTGTCGTCTCAGCGTCTGCGCGCCGGTCGACCGCGCCGATATCCCCCTGCGCTACGAAAGCCAGCCGCGTAGCCGCAAGTACCCCAAGCTGACCATGGAATTTTCCGCAAGCGGGGTCAACGCCGAGGTCATCGCGGCTCAACGGCTCGGTGGAGTTGGGGCCGCTGGTGGGGCTGGCCGACCTCATCGTGGACCTGGTGGAGACCGGCGGCACGCTGCGCGCCAACGGCCTGGTGGAGATCCGCCGGGTGATGGAGAGCCAGGCCGTGCTCATTGTCAACCGCGCCGCGTACCGGCTCAAGGCCGACATCGTGCGCAACGCCATCCTCGCGCGCTGCGGCGCGCGGATCGAAGCGCACACCGGAACGGAGTCGACCCAGCCATGACCGACATCATCGCGTCCACGGCCATCCACGGCGTCAGTTCGCCCAGCTGCGCGCCTTAGGTGACGCCCGCGGCCGCTTCCTGGAACCTTCCGCAAGGAGTGGTTTCCCGAGCGCACGTGGGCGATCGTCCAGACGGCCGCAGCGACAGCGTGGCCGGCGTGCTGCTCGAGGCTGCACTATCATGACAGGTCGACTACTGGTACATTGCCCACGGGCGCATCCGCGTCGGGCTGGCCGACCTGCGTCAGGGTCGCCCGCAGGGCGTCCCGGGTCGTCGAGATCGGCGACGACAACCAGATGGGCGTCTTCATCCCCACGGGGGTGGCCCACAGCTTCCGCGCTCACCGGCTTTGACGCTGACCTACCTGGTCGACAACTACTACGACGGCGCAGACGAACTGGGCGTGGCCTGGAACGGCCCGACCCTGGCCGTGCCCTGGCAAGTGGACACGCCGCTGCTCTCCGCCCGCGACGAAACCAACCCGGCCTACGGTGACATCGCACCGGAGAAGATGCCGGTGTTTGGGGCGTGAAACGTGAAACGTGATGGCACGGATGAGACGCTGGTGGAATAGGGAGCCGGCCATAGTCCGCCAGTCTCCATAACGCACATCACGTTTCACGCATCACGTTTCACACCCCAAATTCGCTTATACTTTCAGCCCTCCTTTCAGCCACGGAGCAACTTCAATGACCAATCCCATTCGCATCGGCGTCATCGGCGGCAGCGGTGTCTACCGGATGGAGGCGCTGCAGGACGTCGAAGAGATCAGCTTGGAGACGCCGTTCCGGCGCGTCGGACAACTACGTGGTGGGCACGCTGCACAGGCAGCGGGTCGCCTTCTGGCACGGCACAGGCGGGGCCATCGCATCAGCCCGTCGCCGCGTCAACTACCGAGGCCAACACCATCTACGGCTTCAAAACGCTGGGCGTAGAGTACCTCATCGGCGTGACGCCTGCGGTAGTCTCCAGGAGCAGTATGCACCCGGCCACATCGTCATCCCCGACCAGCTCTTCGACCGCACCAGCAAGCGCGCCCAGAGTTTCTTCGACGACCCGCTGGCCGGCACCGACGGGCTGGTGGTCCATGCCAGCGTGGCCGATCCGTTCTGCCCCACATTGAGCGGCATTTGCTACGCAGCCGTGCAGGCGACCGGCGCACGGGTGCACATGGGCGGCAACTTCGTCACCATCGAGGGGCCGCGCTTCAGCACCAAAGCCGAGAGCCGCGTCTACCGATCGTGGGGCATGGACATCATCGGCATGACCACCACGCCCGAGGCGCAGCTCGCCTGCGAAGCGGAGATGAGCTACGCCGTCATGGCCCACGTGACCGACTACGACGTGTGGCACGAGAGCGAGGAGGCCGTCACCGTAGAGATGGTGATCCAGACCCTGCTCCACAACGCAGATGTGGCCAAGGACGCCGTGGCCAACGCCGTGGCCGCGCTGGCCGATGCCGGCCCCTCTCCGCGTGCGGGCTGGCTCGCCAACGCCATCATCACCAACAAGAGCATGGTCGACCCCGCCGTGGTCGAAAAAGTCAGCCTGATCGCGGGCAAATACTTCGACTAAGCGACAACTCACGTTTTCACGCATCGTTTCATCCAGTTTGCCTCAGGCGAACAAGTGCGCTATACTGCCGTGAGTTTTTGAGACCGGCACCAGCATGGAAGGAATGAAGGGCATGGCGAAAAAGGGACCCCGCGTGCTGATCAAGATGCGCAGCACCGAAAGCTCACATATGTATTTGACGACCAAGAATCGTCGCAACAACACGGGTCGACTGGAATTGAAGAAATACGACCCGGTTCTTCGTCGTCACGTCATCTACCGCGAGGCCAAGTAAGACCGCGCGTACGACCGCAGCGGCCGTTTTGGCCACGGTAGAACCGACCGAGAAACATGCGCAGGGGCATCGCCTCTGCGCTTTTCTTTTGGCATTTCTTTTGCTACGGGGAGCGACTTCGCCTTGGGAACCAACTTGAGGTAAGATCGTTGAGTGATGTATGTGACTGTATGACATACACGTGAAGTGTGAATCTATGCGAAAAGAACAACAGTTTGTACCCATCGCGTGGGCGCTGCTCTTTTGGGTGGCGCTGGCAGCCGTCCCTGTACGGGCCGTTGCCGCGCCGTTGGACAGCACACACCCAGCCGTCCATGGGCAACAGAGCACGCCGACGCCACAACCGGAAGCGGAGCCGGACACCGAGGCTGCGGCCGATGCCGAAGCCACAGCGACGTCCCCGCTGACGATCACAGTGCCGCTGACGACCAGAGTTGTCGTAACGACATCGCCGGTTGCCACAAATGTGAGCACGGCGACCACGGCGAGCACGGTGACCTCCACCGTCGCCGTCAGCGAGACCCAGCCGATCCTGGCGCCGACGGCGACCCCGAGTCCCTCTGGTGAAGCGCCTGCGACCGGCGTGGCGGAAAATGCCACGGGCGCCGCGTCCATCGAAGTCGAAGAAGGCGTGTTGGAAGGCACCATCGTTGCCAACCGCAGCGACGCCTCCGTCCGCTTCTTTGTGGAAGGCCAATTGTTCACGCTGGACCCGCGCCGCTCGATCGGGCTGGATCTCCCGCGTGTGAGCGCCGTCCTCAACCTCTTCAACTGTGACGCGACGACGCCGGAGACCCAGGCCGGCTGTTACTGGGACCCGTACCTGCTCCAGCGCGAAGGCTTCTACGAGATCGTCACCGGCGCGGAGGGAGGCGAGGCCGTCAGCCTCATGCTGCGCGAAGCCGGTGCACCCGAGGCCGACGAAATCTGGATCCAGAATCGTACGGGTCGGGTCGAAACGGTGGTCTACCGCAGCGAAACGTTCGAGTTGACGCCCGCGTCGGTCCAGGAATTCACGGTGGGCGCCGACGAAATGCCCACGTTCTTCCTACGATCGTGCGTCGAGGCTGAGGACGAGATCGTCTGTGAATGGCTGCCGGTGGTCGCCGAAACCGGTGTCTACTACAGCTTGACGCTCATCGAAACCGCGGGCGGCCTGCCCGGCAGCACGGTGAGCATGTTGGAGTTGAAGCCTGTGTTGACGGGCAACGCGGCCGAGGTGATCGAGACGCCGCCTCAGGCGCTCTGCACGTTGCAGGTGCCCACTTTGAACGTGCGCAGCGGTCCCGGCCTGGAATACGAGATCGTCACCAAAATCCGGGGCACGGAGACGGAACCGGCCACCGTGTTGGTCACCGGCCGCAATCCGGTGGGGGACTGGCTGGCCGTGGACGAACGTGTCGCCAAGGGCGGCTGGATCACCAGCAGCAACAGCTACATCGCCTGTGACGGCGATCTGGGCAGCTTGCCCGAAGCCGCGGTGACCGACGGCCGCCTGGCGCCCACCCCCATCCCCGTGGCCGAGGCGGACGCAGTTGCGGCAGCGCCGGCGGACAGCGCCACCGACGGTGAAGCCCCGGCCGCAGGAGGTGCGGCCGCAGATGGTGCGGCCGAAGAGGGCGCCGATGCCCAGAGCACGCCGCAGGTGACCGAACCGCCCGAGGGCTTGGCGCTCCTGATTATCAACAATGTGTTCGACTATGAGGTGCGCTTCACCCTGGACCAACGGTTCCGCGTCAACCCTGCGCCCAGCGAAATCGACCTGCAGCCGGGTGAATCCACCAGCATCGTGATCTATCCCGACTTCATCTCGTTCTCGGTCAGCAGTGCGTGGAACAGCATGTCCGGGAATGCGGACTTCTACATGGAGCCCGACGAGACCCGCACCCTGTGGCTCATCTTCATCCCGGATCCCGACGGCTCCGGCCAGTGGATCCTCCAGTACTAAAGGAGCAAGCATGGTCGATGTGACCTACCCGGCCGTCTTCGACGGACACAACGACACCGTGCTCGACCTCATGTCGAGCGACCCGGAACGCGGGCGCTCATTCTTCGACGAGAGCCCGCGTGGCCACATCGACCTGCCGCGCATCAAAAAGGGTGGCTTCGGCGGCGGCATCTTCGCCATCTTCACGCCGTCGCCCAAGCGCATCGGCCCGCCGCCCAAGCGCAACGAATACGCGGTCAAGCTGCCCGAGCCACTGAAGTACGGTCCGTCGCTGGAACATGCCATGCGCGCCTTCGCCACGTTGCTGGACGTGGAACGAGAGGCCGACGGCGCGGTCAAAGTGGTGCGCACGGCCGACGAGTTGCAGGCATGTTTCGCAAACGACACGGTGGCCATGGTGCTGCACCTGGAGGGTGCCGAACCCATCGACACGGATCTGGCCGCGCTGGAGGTCTTCTACGCGGCCGGGCTGCGTTCGCTGGGACCGGTCTGGTCGCGCCCCACGGCCTTTGCCAACGGCGTGCCCTTCGCCTTTCCCTCCTCGCCCGACACCGGCCCCGGTCTCACGGACGCGGGCAAGCGGCTGGTGAAGGCGTGCAACGGCCTGGGCATCATGCTCGATCTCTCCCACATGAACGAGCGCGGCTTTTGGGACGTGGCCGAGTTGAGCGACGCACCGCTGGTCGCCTCCCACTCCGGCGCGCATGCCCTTTGCCAGTCCACCCGCAACTTGACCGACCGCCAGATGGACGCCATCCGCGAGACGGGCGGCATCGCCGGCGTCAACTTCCACATCGGCTTTCTGCGCGCCGACGGCCGCTCGGACAAGGAGACGTCGTTGGACGAGATCGTGCGCCACGTGGACTACATGGTGGAGCGCATGGGCATCGACCACGTGGGCTTCGGCTCCGACTTCGACGGCGCGACCATGCCCCACGACCTGGTCGACGTGGCCGGTTTGCCCAAGCTCATGGCTGCGCTCATCGCGCGCGGCTA
>JAWKOK010000079.1:0-24174 GCA_041391205.1 Caldilineaceae bacterium | reverse complement strand
CACGTCGCCCCACACCACATCCAACGGCTGCGCCGCCGGCACCTGGACCGTCAACGTCGTCACCGTGTGCGGCTGCGGCGTCAACAGGGCGCCGCTGTCCGCATCCATCAACTCGACCGCCACCGCATACACACCCGGCGTTGCGTCCGCGGGCACGGGGACCACATACGCATCCTCGTACACGGTCTCCGGCGTCCAATCGCGCGTGCGCATGCCCGCGGGCGGGCGCGTCTCCGTCCAGACCCTGTCGCCCGTGGGTGCGCGCAGGGTCAGGCGCGTGTGGATGTCGGTGTCCAGCGGAATCGTCGTGCGCAGGAAGAGCGACAACGGCGCCTCCTCGCCCGGCAGAACGCTGCTCGTGGCCAGCCGGTACGCGTCCAGGTGGAGCGCGTCGGTCAGCGCCCCGGCGCTCTCCACGTGCAACCCCGTGAACGGCGGCGGCGCCACCCCGCGCAGATCGTAGACTTTGGCCAACGCCAGCCCCTTGGCGTTGACTGCAAACGCCGGTTCCTGGGCCAAAAAGTGGGCGATCATTTCCGGGTCCGGATTCTCACGCTGCCACTGGTTGGCGTAGAGCACGGCGAAATCCGCATCGAACCAGTAGATGTCGCTGTCGATGAAATCCTGGTGGCGGATGTCGCCCGGCATGGTGTATGATAGCGGCCCGTCATCATACCAACTGACCACGCGGAGCGGACCGTCGTGGGCCTGTTGCCCCAGCCATGCGCCCACCTGTTCCAGCCCCTCGCCCCAGCCGATCATCATGACGCGCGGCGCGACCCGGGCGCCGCCCAGCAGCGGGTTGAAGTAGGTGAGATAGTACGGGAACTGGCGCAGGGTGAAGAGACCGTGGAGCAAGATCACGCCGACCAGCGCCGCAGTCGCGAGCACTTGGTTGCGCTGCGTACCGCGCGTCGCCACGACCGCGCCGATGATGCCGGCCCATCCCAGCGCGGCCAGAATGTCCAGCGCGGGCAGGGCGGGCAGCACGTACCGGTCGATCTTTTTGGCGCCGGTGCTCAAGACCAAGACGACCACCACGGCGAAAAGCAGCAGACCCAGCGCAGCATTGCGCGCGGCGGATTGGGCCAGCGGCGCACGTCGTCGCCATGCTAGCGACGCCGCCAATGGCAAGCCGAGCAGCGTCAACGGCGACATGCGCCAGGCCACCACGAATGGGTAGAAGAGCCAACCGGGGTCATCGTGGACGACGCGGCCGCGGAAGTAGGTGGGCAGACTGTGGACTTCGCCCTGGTAGTGGTATCTGGTCGAAGATGCGCCCGAGCACCGTCACCGGGAAACGCGCCACATGGCAGGCCAGAGCAACACAAACGTCGTCGCGGCCAGCAGCGCCAGATCACGCCGCGGTCAAGAGCGACCAGCGTGTGCCGTGGTGTCTTTGACCAGTTCAATCGTGACCAGCAGCGCGCCCGTCACGCCACACGAGGTAGCCGTGGTCTTGGTCAACAACGCCAGCCCGAGATGATGCCGCACGCCGGCCAGATCGCAAGGGCGTTGGCCGTCGTACGACCAGTACCAGCGCCAGCACGCTCAGCGCGGCCAGCAGCCGTCGGATGCAGCTGGCGCGAGAGGCCCGCGAAATAGGGCGACCAGGCCACGAAGAGGGTTGCGGCCAGCGCGGTCCCGATGCCGAAGGGCACGCAGCGGGCGAGCGCCACGATCGCCAGCGCGATGGCCAGCGTCACCCACCAGCGTCCGGCGCCAGCAAGATCCAGCGGCGTCATCAGACCGCTGGCCCGGAGCCGCTGCTCAGCACGTCGTCGGTCACCGCGCCGCCGATCCAGCGCACGTAGCCGGAAGCGAGTCAGATAGCCCAAGATGCCCAGCCAGCACGGATGGTGACGCCCGGTGTTCCTTCTGGAAGGTGGCCAGCCAGTCCATGTTGCTCAGCGCCACGAAGAAGTTGCCCGCCGGTTGAGCCACTTGCGCTCGTCCGCAATGACAAGGAAACGCAACGCCAACCGCGCGGCAGCCACGCTGCCAGAAAGAAAGAGCAGGATCGATTTACCGCGCCACCGGCGCCGCCCAGTCCGCCTCGTCACCGTTGCGATCATGCGCTGTCGTAGACGAAGGGCATTGTCAGAACAACTTTAGTGGGAGTAAGAACAGGATTGAGGAGTGAAGATTCAAGATTGGGATCAGGCAGATTGGTGGAATTGGGAGATTGGGAGATTGGTGGAGATTGGCGTGCGCCGAGTCGGCAGGCGACTTCTCGCTGTCAGCGCCGGTTTCGACCGAAGCACATTCACTGGAGACTCATGATGGAACACAGTGCAAAAGAGTGGCAGCGTTTGCGGTGATCGGACCCTGCTCTACCGCGGCAAGAACGACCAGGGCTGATTCCGGCGCTGTGGGGCACGCTGAACGCCCAGGTCCATGTGCGCTTCCGCACCGCCGGGTGCGGCCTTCGGCTGTGATCGACAATTTCGACATGGACCGGGGCATCTTCGATTACGTCGCCGGGTACAGGCCACTGCCGGGGCCGACCTGCCGGCGGCATGATGCTCAAGGAGGTGCCGGTGCAACGTGCGGTCTTCGACACGACGTTGGCCGACCTGATGCAGACCATCCATCGCATCTACGATGAGTGGATGCCGACTTCAGCGCACGGCGGGACCGAATTCGAGTTCTACGGCCCCGACCCGTCCGTGCCCGGCTCCGTGATGCAGCTCTTCATCCCATCGAGCAACGCCGTGACCGTGGTCGCACAAGGTCCGCCTATCGCATCAGACGGCGCACACGGTTCTGCGCTGGCGGCAGCCGGCGGACGCCGCTGTTGGCAGCAGCCATTGCAGCCAGCGTCGAGCACCTGCGTCCGTGGATGCCGTGGATCGACGCTGAGCCGATGGAATTCGCGCGCCGTGTGGGCGCTGTTGCGCGGCTTTCATTAACGCGTTCGACCGGATGAGGAGTACGTCTGCGGCATTTTCCCGCCCGATGGTACACCGTGTTGGGCGGCACGACGCCCTTTGCACGCCTGGGCGATAACGCTGGAAATCGGCTACTGGATCAATACGGCTACGTCAACCAGGGGTTGGCTACCGAAATATCAGCCGCGTTGACCCGAGTCGCCTTTGCCGTCCAAGGCACACGTCGGATCGCGCGATCCGCTGAACACGGCCGATGCATCCGTGCCCGCGCAAGCTGAGCTTCGTCCATGAGGCCACCCGGCGTCAAGACGAGCGCCGTCGCGACGGCGCTTACCGCGACGCCATGGTCTGGACCATGCTCGAGGACGAATTTCCGCCCAGCCCTGCGGCTCCGGTCGCCATCCGCGCCTATGATGTCCTCGGCGCACGAATCATGTGAACTGCGCAAGGTTGGCTTCGGCAGGGCGGATGTGTATTATTTTGATCAACATGAATACGACGTGCGCTTTGAATGAGGACTGGCCAGTCTGGAAGCTCACCACCGTGAGCGATGTCGTCATCATCGTCGGCGTGCTCTCGTTCACCACGTCCGTCGACATTGTGGTGGGCAACGGCGGCGTGGTCTTCCCGTATGCGCGGCGCGCCGGATCTGCCCGCCTTTGCGATACGATGGTGCGCAGTTGTCACTTACGCCGGGGCGTGGGGGTGGACCAAGGGGTTCTCGCTGGCGCCGAGTTCCTGGTCGACGCGCCGGCGAGGCGCGGCTGGTGCTGCCTTCGCCCAACGGCTCTACGCTCTCGCTATCCACCGGCAGCGTCCCAACACTGGCGGGCTGCCTGCCTGCAACGCTGCTGCTGTGGCGCGCCCATACGTTGGGCCGACGTATCGCGGTCATCAGGGCTGGTGAGCGCTGGCCGACGTAGCCTGCGCCCGATCGCTGGAAGATCTTCTGGGCGCGGGCGCCGTCATCGCTACCTGCCGGCGAGCGTTCACCGGAAGCGATTGGCTGCCCATGGTTTTCAGAACGTCGCGTCGCAGCGCCAGCAGCGCTCTCCTGCTGTGGCTCAGGGAAGGAGTTGATCGGCCGCGGTTTTGGCGACGATGTGACGTTGGCGGCACTGTTGAATGTCGACGTTGCGCCACAACTGGTCGACGGCGCATTTGTTGCTGCTTAACGTACCAGCCGCCATGGCCCCTCAGAAGGACCGCGTTTTATTTTGGCGCGCCGCACGGCAGCCTATGCTGAGTCAACTCAATTGCCGCAGTTCAACTGGCGCAGGCGTGGCTGCTGTCACGCCATTGTGGAGTCACACCACAGGGAGAACCGCCGGCCGAGACTCACAGTCGTACGCCTGGGCTGGGTGAACCACTGTGTTCAGCTACCGCTTTTTTGTTTTTGGATGCACTGCTGGTGCTCAACCAAAGGAGAAGATTCCATGTCCCAGCCTCGCGCCCTCCTGTCCGTGTCCGACAAGACCGGTCTCGTCGAATTCGCCCAGAAGCTGCACGACGCCGGCGTCGAACTGCTGGCGAGCGGCGGCACGGCCAAACGCATCGCCGACGCCGGGATTCCCATTAGCGCCGTGAAAGATGTGACCGGCTTCCCCGAGATTCTGGGCGGCCGCGTCAAAAGACGCTGCACCCGGCCATCCACGGCGGCATCTGGCCCGGCGCCGCCGACATCCCACTTGACCGAACTCGAGGAATACGGCCTGTCGCCCATGTTCTTATCGTGGTCATTAATCTCTATCCCTTCCAGGCCACGGTCGCCCAGCCCAACGTGACGCTCGCCGCCTGCGGTGGAGATCGACATCGGCGGCGTAGCCACTCTTACCTGCGCAATAAGAACCATCGAGTCCGTCACCGTCATCGACCCGGCGGACTATGACGCCATGCTTAACGGCCTTTGCTGAGCAGGGCACCAGCGCGGCCCAACGCAAGCAGCTTGCGCTCAAGACCTTCCATCACACACCGCCGAGTACGGCGGCCATCAGCGACTATCTGGCCGGGCAAGTAGAGGCGGAGGACGAGACGATGCTGCCCGCCACCATGCAACTGTCGCTCAAACTGGTACAGCGCAATCGCTACGGCGAGAACCCGCAACAGGCCGGCCTCTACAGCTACAGCGGCGACGAGATACCGTTCGAGAGTGCTCCACGGCAAGGAGATGAGCTACAACAACCAGCTCGATCTGGACGGTTCGTGGCTGTCGGCCAGGTTTCCCCAGCACGGTCGCCATCATCAAGCACGCGGCAATCCGTGCGGTCCCAGTAACGCCGACTCTGGCGCTGCCTACGTCACGAAAACGCTGGCGTCGGACCCGGTGGCGCGTTCGGCAGCATCATCTCGGTCAACCGCACGATTTGGATCTCGCCCATGGCCCAAGCGCCATGTCGATCTGTTCGTGGAAGTGGTGGCCGCGCCCGGTTGCAGTGACGGCGCGCTGGAATTCGCTCATGCGCAAGAAGAATCTCCGCATCGTGCGACCGACCCACGTCCCCTTGCGCCCGCTCAGTCTGCGCAGCATCTACGGCGGCGTGCTCGTGCAGGAACTGGACCGCAGCCAGGCCGACATGGATCCGGCCGCGTGGACCATCGCCAGCGCCCGCCAACCCACGCCGGCGCAGTTGGCGGATCTGGCGTTTGCCTGGCGGGTGGCCCGTTGGGTCAAGAGCAACGCCATCGTCTACGTCAAGGACGAGGCGACGGTCGGTGTTGGCGCAGGCCAGATGAGCCGCGTCGATTCGGTCATGTTGGCCGGCCACAAGGCGGGCGACCAGGCCCGCGGCGCGGTCATGGCGTCGGACGCCTTTTTCCCCTTCCCCGACGGCATTGAGGCCGCGGCCAAGCACGGCATTGCAGCCGTGGTGCAGCCGGGCGGCTCCATCCGGGACGATCTGGTTGTCGAAGCGGTGGACAAGCTGGGGCTGGTGATGGTGCTGACCGGGACGCGCCACTTCCGCCACTAAACTGAAAATCGCACGAGATCACGAATTTCGTTGGCTGTGCCGGGGACCTCGCCGGCCCCGGCACATACACAGTTTCACATGGTCTCGTACCTCGGTCAGGCTAGGCCGGTGTGCCGTGGTTGACGATCTGAATCTTTTTCCAAATGCGTTCACCACAACGTGTTTTAACACGTTTCGCAACCCGGCTGTGGAATTCATTCCACAGATCTCGCATCTTGGCCCCGCGAACCATTGAACACGCGCCAACACAGGCCGGCTGTCCCCGTGCGCGCGCTTCGGATTTGTCCCCCCAGATCGGTGACAGATGTCCCCTGTACGACCGGGGTATGATCGGGCATACTTAAGAGTATCAATGCCTGCTCCCCTCGCCCGCTGTGGCTGAGTACCGCGATGGTAGTCCGGCCGGTTTGACGATCGAGCGAACCGGGGCCGGATGTCCGGCGGTTGCTGAGGGGTCTGCCAAGGAGGATGGCCATGAAAATTGTCATGGATCGGAGCTATTGTGATGCGTCACTGACCTTCTGTGCACGCTGTTCGGCGGCTTTTTTCCAGAAGCCTATGGGCACAGATCGCCAGTGCATCGTCGATGTGGTTGACGATGGGAACGACGACGTCCTGCACTTCGAAGTGTTGACCGACGGACGCACGCTCGAGTTCGATCTCACCGATGAACTCAGGAAGGTCTCGCCATCGAAGGATGGGAGTTTTTGGTCGACTTTGACCCGGCGCTCTTCCGCCACGGCGCGGCTCAGCGCTGGAAGGAACTTGCCAAACTGCCGGCCTCTCACGAGACGGTCGGCTGACCTGAATGCATCACCTCCTTACACGCAGAGGGGGACGCCCGGTTCCGGGCGTCCCCCTCTGTGTTTTGCCACATGTTTCCGTTGCTGTGCGCTGCCGGCGCCGGCGTTACTCTTCCGCCGGCACGTAAGAGATCAGCAACTCGTGATTCTCATCAAAGAACTGCAACGTGTCATTGGTCAGGGCAAAGAGCCTGGCATTCGGCAGCGCCGTGATGTAGGCCTGGCCCTGCAACTCCAAGTCGCCGCCTGGTTCACAGGCCAGGGTTCCGGTGCCGGCCGGCGTGAGCACCGGCGCGTCGATGATCACCAGATCGTTCTGAAGAGTGAAGTTTCCAGCGTAGTTCTCACAGCCGTTCAAGCCGCTGATCTGCTCAGCTTCCAGGTCGATATTGGCCGTGATGGCGCTGTCGGCCAGCGGCGTGACCATCTCACCGGCTTCGTTGCGGAACTCGCTCACGAGCCAGGAGGTCGTCCCCAGAACGTCGATGGAGACAAAGGTGATCTCCACATCGGGACCGGTCAAGGTCAACCTCGCCTCTTGCTCATCGATGGTGGTCACCTTGGTCAGCGCGTTGAGGAACGCCGTCTCCTGGGCCATGGCCGCATCGGACGCACAGATCATGCGCGTGCTCGTCGGCACGGCCACGCTGACGGTGTCACCTTCCGTGGTGTAGGAGGCGTTGTAGTAGTTGCAGCCTGCCGACCCGGTGATCGACCCATCCGCACCCACGGTGGTGATAACGGGCCAGCCACCCAGGGCCGATTCGCCGTTGAGCGACGTCATGACCCAGACGGTGCCCGGCACAGCCTCGACGACCTCGGTCGCCGAAACGGTTTCCGTCGTCGTAAGCGTTTCGGTCCCTGTGACGATCTCCGTGCCGGTGACGACTTCCGTACCGGTGATGCCGCCTGTCCCTGTCACAATTTCCGTCCCGGTCACCACTTCAGTCCCCGTCACCACTTCGGTCCCGGTGACCGTTTCGGTTGTGGTGACAACGACGCTCGTCTCCGCTTCGGCTGCCGGGACGGCCTCGCCTGCGGCCTCAGTGGTCGTACTCGTCGTGGTTGCCGTCATCTCTGTTGATGCATTGACGGCAACTTCTTGCAGCGTAGCAGTCGGAAATTCTTCCAGCGCCAGCGTGTCGGCACGAAACTGGTTGACGGCGAAGCGCAGTATGAAATAGAGAAGAATGAATCCGATGATCGGGCCTAAGATGGCCCACCGCATGCGACCCTGTCCCATTGTACCCCCGCATTCGGTTTGGTCTGACGGACGATGTTCCGTCCAGTCAATTTGATGTCAACTCCACCTGGAATCGCCTCGAACATACGCTTGCGCACCCCAATCCACTCGGGTCGAACCGGCTGCCACCAAGCGTGTTCGGACAAATTCTTCAGGCGGAAATTTGCCTTGAATGTCCAGCGTGTTAGGCTATGCCGAAGCATAGCCTATTTTAAGGCTGCGGGCAAAAAGCATGGGACTCAGGGACCTATCACCCTGGAGATCCGCCGTATGGCGGGCGGACGTCACGGTAAGGATGTTGGATTTTGACACAGAACGATGCTGCAATGGGTGGCGTGGACGCGTTTATCGCCGGCGTCAGCCGATATGCCATGGACCACTACACCGGGCGGCTGCACCAACACGCGTTCATCCATGCCGTCGCCGACGACTATGCGTTCATCCGCGTGCGTGACATCACGCGCCCTGTCCGCTTTCTGCGCCAGATGGAAGGGGCGCCGCCTCTCACGCTGGGCACAGCCGGCTTTCGCCCCGACCTGGTGGATGATGCCAACCCGGCGCGCCACTATACGGCCTTTGTCTTCGTGGGCTACTGGCTGCCCCGGCCGTTGGCGGTGCTGACGTTGTGGCTGTGGGAGATGGCGGGGTTTGTGCGCTATGGGGGCGTGTGGAGCGCAAAGGACATGGCCTGCGGCCGCACGGGCATCCGCCACGGCGCCTGGGTGCGCCGCCTGGGACCGGAGGTGTTGCCCGGGCTGATCGCGGCCGAACTGGCAGCGCCACCGGCTACAGGCGACGCGTCCACGCTCAGCCGAGCGGCGTGACGTCCTCCGGGTCGGCCGCGGTGACGCTGCGCGCCGCGGCGTTGGCCAACTCGTCGGCGCGCTCGTTGCCGTCATGGCCGGCATGTCCCTTGAGCCACATCCACTGGACGCCGCCCGCCGGCGCATGGCGCGCCACCGCATCCAGCAGCCGTTGCCACAGATCTTGGTTCTTGACCGGGGACTTGTTGGCCGTGCGCCACCCGTTGCGCTGCCAGCCGTTGACCCACTTGGTGATGCCGTTGCGTAGATACGCGCTGTCGGTGTAGAGCTCCACGTAGCACGGCCGGGTCAACGCTTCCAGCGCTTCGATGGCCGCGCGCAATTCCATGCGGTTGTTGGTCGTGTTGCGAAAGCGCCCGCTCAACTCTTTGCGATGGTCGCCGTAGTGCAGAATTGCGGCCCAGCCGCCGGGACCCGGGTTGCCGATGCAGCCGCCGTCCGTGTAGACGACGACGGGGGTGACGGCGGGCGTGGTGGAAGAGTCAGCCATGGCTACTGTTGCGTGCGCAGTTCGACGAACGTGGTCTCGCCGGGACGCACGTCAATCTCCGTCCGCAGCGTCTCGCCGTTGATCCGGGTCAGCACGACATAGCGACCCGGCGGCACGCTGCCCATGGCGCCGTTTTCGCCCCACGCCGGATCCGGGCCGATGTTCTCCGTGTCCTGGTATGTCTCGATCTGGCGCGCCCACACGGCTTGGCCGCCTTCAAAACGGGCCAGGGAAACCCGCGCCCCGGCCCAGGTGCGGCCGTCCGCGGTCAACACGCGCACGGCCACGGCGCCGCCGTCGTTCAACGGTCGCACCCACAGATCCGCGTTGACACTGTGTTGGTAGGTGTTGGCGCCGATGCGCATCTCCACATGCAGGTGCGGCCCGATGGCGATGCCCGTCATGCCGACGCGCCCCACAATGTCGTCGATGCCGACGCGCTGGCCTTTGGTCACCAGCACTTCGTTGAGGTGACCGTAGAGCACGAAGACATCCAGCTCCCCGCCCGCCACCGGCAGCCGCCGGTCCAAGCGGATGACCACTGCGTTACCATAGAAGCCGCCGTACGGACCCAGAATATCCGGGTCGTCCCAGCCGGCGTGGACCACTTCGCCGGTGGTGGCAGCGCGCACGGGCGTGCCGACCGGGTTTGACGTGTCCAGCCCATGGTGCACGCGATAGCGATTGCCCGCGGTGGAGCCGAATTGATAGCTGGGGCTGGCCAGTTGGTTGGCCACAAAGTCGGGAAACGGGCGCTCGACCCAGAAGTGATCGTTTTCCGCGGCCGGCCGCGGCTGGAAGTTGGACCAGAGCCGGCCTGCGGTCAGCACGATCGGCACCGGCGTCGGGGTGGGTGACAGGGTGGGCGTGGGCGTCGGTGTGGTGCCCGGCAGCCGGAATTCGATTTCGGGCACCAGTTGCACGAAGGGCACTTCCTGGGTCGCCACGGGTTCGAATGTGGGCGTGGGCACCAGCATGGCCGCGACGATGGCCTGGCTCACACCCGCGGCCAACACGGAAAAGCTCCGCCCAGTGCCCGCCGCGTCGAGGACGGTCTCCGCCGGGTTTGCGCCGCCGGCATGGGGCGCGGTGACGATCTGAGGCTGCACGAGGGCCGGTTGCGCCGCCGCGGTAGGCGCAGCGAGAATGGCGCCGGGGGTGGCTGTGGCCGTGGGCGCCTGCATGTTCACCGGGTTGACCACCGCCAGCCCACGTGTCGCGACGACGCTGGGCGTTGCCGTGGGGGTCGCGTCGCTCTGTCCCGTCTCAGCTTGCCCGGTTTCGGCCTGCCCGTTATCGGCCTGCGCCGCTTGCGCAACCTCCGCCGGCGGCGCGGCGACGCTGTGTTCAAAGCCGGGCATACTCCACCAGATACCGACGACGAGCAGACCGGCAAAGCCGAAGCTCGCGCCCCGAGCCACAACGCGCGCCACGTTGGGCGCCACCGAGTGGGTGTCGGGCACGCGCATGCCTGTGTGTGTTACAATGCTTGCCGCACTTTGCCCCTGCTGGTCACGCAAGCGATCGATGAGGTGGGCCACGAAGGCGTGGTCACGCCAGCGCGAACGGGCCAGGCGCGTCATGAGGTCGGTGAGAAGAGCGGCGATTAATGCATCGAAGCGCATTGAAACGGCACGAAACCAAGCGGACAGATGGCCCAAATGAGTCCTGAATCTCTCAACCATATTGATTCACACGATCAATCTATCAACACGACCGACGATATCACTGAAGATGGTGTCACTGTGGAGGGCGTCACCCAAGAACGTGTCGCCGGAGACGGCGTGCCTGTGCAGCCCGTCATCCACTTCGACATTTTTACGCTCTTTCCCCAAATGTTCGTCGGACCGTTTTCCGAAAGCATCATCAAGCGCGCGCTGACGGCCTCATTGCTTGGCGTTGCGCTGCACAACATCCGCGATTATACCACCGACAAGCACCACGTCTGCGATGACACGCCCTACGGCGGCGGCGGCGGCATGGTCATGAAGCCGGAGCCGATCATACGCGCCGTCGAAACGGTGTTGACCCGTCCCGCCGGCTGGTGTCTGGATCCGGCGGACGCCTACGTCGCGCTGCCGACCTGGTCACCCGCTACGCGGCCGGCACTGCCCCCCGACGTGCCGATCATCCTCATGTCACCCCAAGGCCGCCCGCTGACTCAGACAGTCGTCCACGAACTGAGCCGCCATTCACGTCTCGCGTTGATCTGCGGACGCTACGAGGGGGTGGACGAACGGGTGCGCCGGCAACTGGTGACCGACGAAATCAGCGTGGGGGACTACGTACTCAGCGGCGGCGAACTGGCGGCCATGACCATTGTCGACGCGGTCACACGTCTCATTCCCGGCGCGCTGGGCTACGAACTCAGCGCCCATCAAGACAGCCATGCGCCGGGGTTGGACGGTCTGCTGGAAGGCCCCCAGTATACACGCCCGCACACCTTCCGCGACGATGCGGTGCCGGACGTGCTGTTGAGCGGCCACCATGCCAACGTGGCGCGCTGGCGACGTGAGCAAGCGCTGTTGCGGACATTGCAACGCCGGCCGGATCTTCTCCGCGGTGTCGACCTGTCACCGGCGGATCGTCGCTTTTTGACCGAAGCGGGCTGGACTCCCGACCAAAGCTGACGTGGCCTGCAAGCGGCACGTCAGCCTATTATATGTCGCGCTAGAGTGCGCGCAAAATTGTTAAAGACGCGCGGGTAGGCCCACGAGGAGATACACGTGTCACTTTGCCCCAAAATTTTTGATGTGGACATGACACTGTGTTACAATGCGCAGGTTGTCGAATCGTCGGTATTTTCACTGCATATGCAGTTGGAATTTGATGGAAATAAGGACTCAAAACCATGTCGAACGCACTGATGAACTCGGTCTTGCCGAGTGCCAATGAGGATATGCCGCAGTTGCGCCCCGGTGATACGGTGCGTGTCCATCAACGCATTAAAGAAGGGCGCACCGAGCGCATTCAGGTCTTCCAGGGCGTGGTCATCGCCATGCGTGGCGGCCGCGATGCCGGCGCCACCTACACGGTACGCCGCACGGCTGCCCACGGTATCGGCGTCGAGCGCACCTTCCCGCTCTACAGCAAGAACGTAGAGAAGGTCGAAGTGCTGCGCAACGCCAAGGTCCGGCGCGCGCAACTCTACTACCTGCGCGATCGTCAGGGCAAGGCCGCCCGCCTGCGCGAAAAGCGCTTCCTCTCGGCCTAACCCACGGCACAGTTCGACATTGCCGGGCCGGTTTCATGCCGGCCTTCCATTGAAATGAGGATGGAGCACCGATGATGCGGTGCTCTTTCTTTTTGGCGCCGCCTGGGCAACGGTTCGCGGGCAACGGTTGAAACCGTCGCCTGCTACGGCAAACAGGCTGCAAGCCTGTTGCGTCGAGCGCGCTGAACGTGCTTGAGCACGTTTGCTGTAGCAGCGCCGAATTGATTCGGCGCTGATGCTCGCCACGGTGTGCCTTCCAGTTTCCCCGGCTGGCACGGCCGGTGCGGATATGATATCGTAGAGGCCTGATGGCCGAACAGTCGATCCCTTCTTTCGCCTACGAACTTGAGTACCGTCGCCAAGGCTTCCGCTTCATCGCCGGCGTGGATGAAGCGGGACGTGGCGCGCTGGCCGGGCCGGTGGCCGCCGCCGCGGTGATCGTCCCGGAACTCGGCGCGCCCGCCGGCGTCTGGGCGGAGGTGCGTGACTCCAAGCAGTTGCGGCCCGCCGTGCGTGAAACGCTGGCCGCGGCCGTGCGCGCCGAAGCCTTGGCCCACGCCGTGGGCATGGCCTCCGCCGCGGAGATCGACGAAATGGGCATTGCGCCTGCCACGCGCCTGGCCATGACCCGCGCCATTGCCGCGTTGCAGCCGGCCGCCGATTTTTTGCTCATCGATTGGGTGCGGCTGTCGGCGCTGGCTCTGGCACAGGTGAGCTTTGCCCGTGCCGATGCGCTGTCCGTGTCGGTGGCCGCGGCGTCGATTCTGGCCAAGGTGGCCCGCGACGCGCACATGGTCCAACTGGACGCTCTGCACCCGGGCTACGCCTTCGCCGCCCACAAAGGCTACGGTGCGCCCGCGCATTTGGCCGCATTGCAGCAACTGGGCCCCTGTCCCGAACATCGCCATTCCTTTGCGCCCATCGCCCGCCAACCATCCCTATTCGACGCGAGTTGATCCCCATGACGACCCACCCACGCCAACGTTTGGGCGCCGCCGGTGAAGAGATGGCCGTGCGCACGCTGGAAGAGCACGGTCTGCGCGTCATCGCGCGCAACTGGCGCTGCTCGGTGGGGGAACTGGACATTGTGGCCGAGGAAGACGCGCCCGACTTCAGCCGCGGCGGCGCGCCTGCCGTGTGGCGTGTGCTCGTCGAAGTGCGCACTCGCCGGGGGGATCGTTATGGCTCGGCGCTGCAATCCATCACGCCGCGCAAGCAGGCCAAGCTGCGGGAGGTGGCCGCCGCCTATCTGGCTGCCACCGAGTGGGAAGGCCCGTGGCGCATCGACGTGATCGCCGTGCAGATGGATGCGCGCGGCGCCTTGGTGGCGGTGGATCACATCCGCCACGCCGTGGGCGCGGCCTAGGGCGACGGCCTATGAGCTGCACGCTTTGGCGTCCGACTTGCCGCCCTTGATCGTGCTGCTGGGGCCGACCGCGGTGGGCAAAACCGCGCTGAGCCTGGACCTGTGTCAGGCCTTCGCCGGTGAAATCATCAGCGCCGACAGCCGCCAGATTTACCGGGGCATGGACATCGGCACGGCCAAGGCCACGCCCGCCGAGCAAGCCCGCGCACCCCACCATCTCATCGATATCCGCGACCCCGACGAGACGCTCACGCTGGCCGAGTATCAGGCGCTGGCCTACGCCGCCATCGACGCCATCCACGGGCGCGGGCATGCCTTTCCTGGTGGGCGGCACGGCCCTGTACATCCGGGCGGTGGTGCGGGGGCTGCGCATTCCCAACGTGCCGCCCAATCCTGCGCTCCGGGCCGAGTTGGAAGACTTTCTGGACACGCAGGGGCGGGAGGCGCTCTTCGCGCGCCCGCCGCTCGATCCGGCGACGGCCGCGGTCATCGACGCGCAGAATCCGCGCCGGCGTCCTGCGCGCATTGGAGATATTCCTGACCACGGGTCGTCCCAAAGTCGAGTTGGAAGGCGAAGATCCGCCGCCCTATCGCACGCTCATGCTGGGCTTGCGCTGCCACGCGCGGAACTCCACGCGCGAGTGGATGCGCGCGTGGATGCCATGGTCCGGGACGGGTTGATTGACGAAACGCGGCGCTTGCTGGCCGCGTATGACCCTGCGCTGCCGGCCTTGACCAGCCTCGGCTACAAGGAGATCGGCGCGTTTCTGCGCGGGGAGATGGACTTGCCCGCGGCGATGGCGCAGATCAAGGTAGAGACCCACCGTTATGTGCGTCACCAGACCACCTGGTTCCGCAAAATGTCGGAGATTCTTTGGTTCGATCCGGATGACGCGACACCGGCGGTGATCCGGCAGGCGGTTGCGGCGTTTCTTAGCCAATCGGATGCGCCCCGTTGAAATCACCGCAGATACCCCGTCGGAAGTGGACAGCTGAAACTTTTCTTTGATTCTTTTGCGTATTTTGCCCATCTTTTTGCGCGTTGCATTCCCTGCGGCGTCGATCTATACTGATAACTTAACCGCAGAGTGGCAGGGCAGGCCATGCGTGCCTGCGAAAGGGTACCTTTTATGGGCCAAGAGATGCACGATACGGAGCAGCCTGGTGACAGGCGCACGCAGCACATAGACAATGAAGAGCCGGCCGCCGATCTGCCCCCGCAGACGTCGTCCAGCGTGCAGAGCAATGGGAGTGACGTCGCGCCGGAGGCCGCCTCCGAGAACGGGGTGGCGCACTACGCCAATGGCCATGCCAACGGGCACGCCAACGGCAACGGTTACGGCAACGGGACCAATGCCGACGAAGAAAAGGTCCTGCGTCCCCGGTACAATCGTATCCCCGGCGACAGCACCCCGCTGCAGGTGGTGCAGCAACTCCACGCCAAGGTGCCCACGGCCGACAAAGAGGGCTTCATCGCCATCGATCCAGAGCCGGAGGAATTGCAGGCCTTCGACTACCTGATCCGGCATCTGGCCGGCGTGCTCTCCGAGCGCGATTTCGAGACCGTGACCAAGGCGTATGTGGTCGCCAGCTATGCCCACCGTGACCAACGTCGCCAGAGCGGCGAGCCGTACATGATCCACCCCCTGGCCGTGACCACGATCCTCTACGAGACGCTGCACATGGATGTGGACACACTGGCCGCCGGCCTGCTCCACGACGTGGCCGAGGACACCGAATTCGGGATCGACTACATCCGTGCACAGTTCGGGCCGGCCGTGGCTGCGCTGGTCGACGGCGTGACCAAGTTGAAGCGCATCCGCGATCTGAGCAATCCCCAGTCGGGCATGGCCGACTCCAAGGCCGAATCCCTGCGCAAGATGTTCCTGGCCATGGTGGAAGATCCGCGCGTGGTGCTCATCAAGCTGGCCGATCGTCTGCACAACATGCGCACCCTGGGCAGCCAGCCGACCCACAAGCGCAAACGGATCGCACGCGAGACGCTGGACATCTTTGCGCCCCTGGCCAACCGGCTGGGCGTCTGGCAGCTCAAGTGGGAACTGGAGGATCTGGGCTTCCGCTACGTCCATGCGGAGATGTACCGGGATCTGACACGCGCCATGCAGCAGAAGCGCACCGAGCGCGAGCGCCTGGTCATCATGACCAAGCACGACTTGGAAGAGTCGCTGGCCAAGGCGGGCATCAAAGCCGAGGTGAGCGGGCGGCCGAAACACATCTTCAGCGTCTGGAAGAAGATGCAGCGCAAGGATGTGGACTTCGAGCAGATCTACGACATCCACGGCTTCCGCGTCATCGTCGAGAGCGAAACCCAGTGTTACGCGGCGCTGGGCGTGGTGCACAGCCTGTGGCGTCCCATCCCCGGCGAGTTTGACGACTACATCGCCAATCCCAAGGACAACATGTACCGCAGCTTGCACACCGCGGTGGTGGGTAGAAACGGGCGGCCCATGGAGGTGCAGATCCGCACCCAGGAGATGCACGAGATCGCCGAACTGGGCATCGCGGCACACTGGCAGTACAAAGAGCAGAGCAAGCACGAAGAGAGCTACCAGCAGAAGATCCGCTGGTTCCGCCAGATCATGGAGTGGCGGCAGGACGTCACCGACGCGGACGAATTCATCGACAGCATGAAGAGCGACGTGCTCAACGACCGCGTCTACGTCTTCACCCCGCGTGGCGACATTGTGGACCTGCCCGCCGGCGCGACGCCCATCGACTTCGCCTACGCCATTCACACCGAGCTGGGCCATCGCTGTCGCGGCGCCAATGTCAACGGCAAGCTGGTCTCGTTGGACTACAAGCTGCAAACCGGCGACCAGGTGAGTGTCATTGCGGCCAAGCGCGGCGGCCCCAGCCGTGACTGGCTCAACCCGAACCTGGAGTATGTGGCCACCCAGCGGGCGCGCAGCAAGATTCGCGGCTGGCTGCGCAAGCAGAACCGGGAAGACAACATCCAGCGCGGCCGGCAACTGCTGGAAAAGGAGATGAAGCGCCTCTCCATCACCGAGAGCTTCGACGCCATGGCCAAGCTCTTCGGCTACGATAAGGTCGACGATTTCCAGGCAGCCATCGGCTATGGGGAGATCAACTCGCAGCAGATCGCACAGCGGGTGTTGGAGAACGAGCGGCGCGCGCAACAGGAGGAGGACTGGACCACCGGCCTGCGTATCCAGGGCCAGTCCAAAAACCGGGCGCCGTCCAGCGGCGGCGGCAGTTTTCAGGTCCAGGGCGTGGACGGCGTCTTGACCAATCTGGCCCGATGCTGCAACCCCGTGCCCGGCGACTCGGTGATCGGCTACGTGACGCGCAACCGGGGCATCACCGTCCATCGCACCACCTGTCCCAACATCGCGGATAAGATTCGTCGGGGCCGGGATCGCCAGCTGATCGAAGTGCAGTGGAAGGCCAAGCCCGAAGCCACCTTCCCCGTGGACATTCAGGTGAGCGCATACGACCGCTCAGGGCTCATGCGCGACATTGCCAGCCTGGTGGCCGACGATCACATCAACATGCTCAGTGTGGAAGCGCTCACCGGACAGAAGGACAACCTGGCGGTGATCACCGCCACGCTGGAGATCGAGGACATCGGCCAACTGACCCGCATCCTCACCAAGATCGATCGTCTGCCCAATGTGGTGGAGGCCCGGCGCAAGGTCGGCTAGCAGGTCGCCTTGGAACTTCGTTACGGAAACGCGAGCTGGTAGCCGATGCCGCGCACGGTGAGCAAGTAGGTTGGCGTGGACGGCTCCGGCTCGATGCGTTCGCGTAGCCAGCGAATGTGCACGTCCAGCGTCCGCGTGTCGTCCAGAAAATCGGTGTCCCAGATCCGCTTCATCAACTCCGCGCGCGTCACCACCTCTCCCGCCCGCTCCATGAGGACACGCAGCAACGCGCACTGTTTGGGCGTCATGTGATAGCGCCCATCCGGTGTGCTGACCGTGCGCGTGGCCACGTTCAAGGTCAGGTGTCCTTGCTGCAGGCGATAGTCGGCGCACTCGAGACAGATGTGACGAATCAGCTTCAGCGCGGGTTCGTACTCGATGGGCACCAAGAGATGGCCGCCGAAGGCAAACGGCGTGTCGGGCGCGCTCTTGCTCACCGAGAGGAGGACCGCCGTGGGCAAACGGTAGCGCGCCATCTCGCAGAAACGGAGCCGGCTGTTGGGCTTGCTGTCCGTTTCCACAAAGATGATCGACGGCGGTTGTTTGCGCATCATGGCCAGCGCCGTCTTCTGATTCGACGCCGTATTCAGATCCAAGCGGTAGGCTTCCCCGTCGACGTCATCGTTCGCGGCGATTGTCTTCGCTTGGAACAGGGTGCGCAGTTGTTCAACGACCCTGGCGTTGCGGCCAACGTACAGGGCGCGAATGGAAGTCACCATGGGTGGACTGGTTGAATGATGGCAGAGTTGATGAAGTGTCTGGGAACCTCGACGGGATATCACGCTGTTGTCGCCACAAGAGGGAAAACGGATCCTCATGTCTGCGGTTGCACCAGACTGTACCCGGATTATAGCCGATCGCTAGAACCCCTGCAATGCACGCTTATCCTACGCTACGCCAAAGAACAAAAACCGGTCAGAGCACCGCGGCGCCCTGACCGGTTTCAACGGCTTGCTTGGGTGACGTACCGAGTCGTCACGTCACCGCCGACACGTCCGTTATGCTTCGTCCTCGCCCAACTCGATCGCCTCCAACTCGTCGATCATGTCGCGGATCACGTCGAAGCCGCCTTGCCAGAAGGCCGGGTCGGTGGCGTCGATGCCCGCTTCGTGCAGGATCTCTTCCGGGCGGGCCGAGCCGCCGTAGGCCAGCAGCTTCAGATAGCCGGGCTTGAACGCCTCGCCTTCCTGCTGGTAGCGACGGTAGAGCGCCAGCACCAGCAGTTGGCCGAAGCTGTAGGCGTAGCAGTAGAAGGGCGTGTGATAGATGTGGGGAATGCTCACCCACTCATACTGGAACTCGGGCGCCACGTCCACGCTGTCACCGAACTGCTCTTCCAGGTTGCGCATGTAGAGCTTGTGCAACTCGTCGGTGGACCGGTTCTCCATGATCGCCTGGTGCGCGTCGATCTCAAAGAGCACGAAGAATGCCTGGCGCACCACCGTGGCGTACATGTCGTCCACGGCCGCGGCCAGGATCTCCCGGCGCACCATGGGATCGCTCTCCTCGTTCAGCAGCCGGTCGGTGAGCATCATCTCGGCGAAGACGGACGCGGTTTCGGCCAGGGGCAACGTCGGGTGCTGGGTGAGCACCGAATGCTCTTCGGCCATCATGCTGTGGATGGCGTGCCCCAGTTCGTGGGCCAGCGTGGCCACGTCGCGCACCTTGCCCGTGTAGTTCGTGAGCACCCACGGCGTCTGGCTGGGCAGGATGGTGGCGCAGAACGCGCCGCCCCGTTTGCCCGGGCGCACTTCGCTGTCGATGTGGTCCTGGTCAAAGACACGGCGCGCCTGTTGGGCGAAGCGCGGCTCAAAGCGCTGGAACGTTTCCAGCACCATGCCCACGCCGTCCCCGTACTCGATGGTGCGGTCGGACTCGGCCAGCGGCGCGTAGATGTCGTAGCGCCGCAGCCGGTCCATGCCCAGCCAGCCCGCCTTCAACTTGAAGTAACGCTGGAAGACGCCCACGTTGCGGCGGGCCACGTCCAGCAGCGCGTCCACGGCCGCGTCGGGGATGTCATTGGCCACGTTGCGCACGTTGATGGGCGAACTGAAGTGGCGCAGCTCGATGTTCTCGTTGGTCCAATCGCGCACCCGGTTGGCGTAGATCTGCGCCAGAATCTTGGCCTCCCCGGCGTAGACCCGGTAGAGTTCTTGGTACGCGGCCGCGCGCAGCTCGGCCCGCGGCCCCTGCACATAGCTCATGAGTGCGTCACGGGTCAGCGTCTTGGTCTCGCCGTCCACCTCCAGCTTGAACTCCAGCCGGTTGGTCAGCATGGAGTAGATGGTGATGAGGGCGCTCATGCCGTCCGCATCCTTGATGTTGATGATCTGCTCGGAGCGCTCGTCCAAGGTGTACGGCTTGGTGCGGCGCAGATCCTCCAGGAAGTGGCGGTAGTCCGGGTTGGCGCTCGCCGCGTCCAGCAGACGGCCGGCCGCGTCGTCGTCCAACTCCTTCCACCACAGGCTGAAGAAGAGGATCTTGTTCTGGACCTCGGTCATCAACTGCTGCATGCGGTTTTGGAACGTCAGCGCATCGGTGGACTGGGTGTCCGACGAGAACCAGAGGCTGGCATAGGCCACCGGGTTGTAGAGCAGCTCGGTGAGTGTCTCGTACTGCTCGACCGTCTCCAGGAAGACTTCCGGATCCATATCCGGTTGGAGTTGCGCGCGTCGGTCCACGAACGCGCTGACGGCCGCGTTGATCTCTGCCAACTGGGACTGGATCACAGCGTCGGTCGGTTCGGCCAGCAACTCTGAGAGATCCCAGCCGGACAGTTTGTACTCTTTGGTCAAAGGTGTAGACATTATTTTCTCACTTACGCCGCCAACCGGCGCAGCACGGTCTGCAAAATCCCGCCGTTCTTGTAATAGTTCACTTCCACCGGCGTGTCGATGCGGCTGATCACCTTGAACTCGGTGACCGCGCCGCTCTCCGCGGTGGCGCGCACGGTGTACTCCTGGCCGGGCGCCATCTCCTCGGTCAAGCCGATGATGTCGAAGGTCTCGAAGCCGGTCAGCCCCAGGCTCTGGGCGCTGTCGCCGGCCTTGAACTGCAGCGGAAGCACGCCCATGCCCACCAGGTTGCTGCGGTGGATGCGCTCGAAGCTCTCGGCGATGACGGCGCGCACGCCCTGGAGCAGCACGCCCTTGGCCGCCCAGTCACGGCTGGACCCGGTGCCGTATTCCTTGCCGGCCAGCACGATCAGCGGCGTGCCGTCGTTCATGTAGCGCGCGGCCGCGTCCCAGATGGCCAGCTTCTCCATGGCGGGAATGTAGACGGTGTAGCCGCCTTCCTCGCCGTCCAGCATCTGGTTCTTGATGCGGATGTTGGCAAAGGTGCCGCGCATCATCACTTCGTGGTTGCCGCGGCGGCTGCCGTAGCTGTTCCACTCGCTGCGCTCCACGTTGTGCCCTTCCAGATAGCTGGCGGCCGGGCTGTTCTTGGCAATGGAGCCGGCCGGGCTGATGTGGTCCGTGGTGGTGCTGTCGGGCATGACGGCCAAGACGCGCGCTCCCACGATGGGCGTGACGGGCGGCACCTCCTGGGTCAAGTTCTGGAAGAAGGGCGGCTCCTGGATGTAGGTGCTCGCCGCGTCCCAGGCGAACAACTCGCCGCCGGGCACGTCCACCGCGTTCCACTCGGGGTTGCCGGTGAAGACGTCGGCGTACTGCTCCCGGTACATGGACGGGTTCAGGCTGCGGCGAATCTCGCTCTGCACTTCTTCCTGGCTCGGCCAGATTTCGTGCAGGTAGACCGCCTGGCCGTTGGGATCGTAGCCGATGGGGTCGTTGACCAGGTCGATGTTGACCGTGCCGGCGATGGCATAGGCCACGACCAGCGGCGGCGACGCCAGGAAGTTGGCGCGCACGTCCGGGCTGACCCGGCCCTCGAAGTTGCGGTTGCCGCTAAGCACCGACGCCGCCACCAGATCCGCGGCGTGGATGGCCCGGCTGATGGGCTCGGGCAGCGGGCCGCTGTTGCCGATGCAGGTGGTGCAGCCGTAGCCCACCGTGTGGAAGTTCAGCGCCTCCAGGTAGGGCGTCAGGCCGCTGGCCTCCAGGTACTTGGTCACGACCTTGGAGCCGGGCGCCATGCTCGTCTTGACCCACGGCTTCACGTCCAGCCCGCGCTCCACGGCCTTCTTGGCCAGCAGACCGGCGCCGATCATGACGCTGGGGTTGCTGGTGTTGGTGCACGAGGTGATGGCCGCGATGACGACGCTGCCGTGCTTGAGCGTGAAGTTGCGGTCGCCGTAGGTGACCTCGATCTCCGTGTCCAGTTCGCTCTTCTCCAGGCCAAAGCCCTGGGGACCGACCGGCGCGGTCAGCGCCTTGTTCCAGAGCGCGTGCATGTCGGCCAGGTTCACCCGATCCTGGGGGCGCTTGGGACCGGCGAGCGCCGGCTGCACGGTGCTCATGTCCAGTTCCAGCAGATCGGTGAAGACCGGATCGGGCGAATCATCCGCATGGAAGATGCCCTGCTCCTTGCAGTAGCGTTCCACCAACTCGACCTGCTCTTCGTCACGGCCGCTGCCGATCATGTAGCGCAGCGTCTCGTTGTCGATGGGGAAGAAACCCATGGTCGCGCCGTATTCGGGCGCCATGTTGGCGATGGTGGCGCGGTCGGGCAGGCTCAGCTTGGACATGCCCGGGCCGAAGAACTCGACGAACTTGCCCACGACGCCCTTCTTGCGCAACATCTCAGTGACGCGCAGGACCAGGTCCGTGGCGGTCGCGCCGTCGGGCAATTCACCCATCAGCTTGAAGCCGACCACCTCGGGCATGAGCATGTAGATGGGCTGGCCCAGCATGACGGCCTCGGCCTCAATGCCGCCCACGCCCCAGCCGACCACGCCGAGACCGTTGATCATGGTGGTGTGGCTGTCGGTGCCGACCAGCGAGTCGGGATAGGCGACCATGGTGCCGTTGCCGTTTTCGGGCATCAACTGCACACCCTTGGCCAGATACTCCAGGTTCACCTGGTGCACGATGCCGGTGGCCGGCGGCACCACGCGGAAATTGTCGAACGCCTGCTGGCCCCACTTGAGAAATTCGTAGCGTTCGCGGTTGCGCTCGAACTCACGTTCGGCGTTGTAGAACAGGGCGAAGCGGCTGCCGAAGCGGTCCACCTGGACGCTGTGGTCGATGACCAGATCCACCGGCACCTGCGGGTTGACCTTCTGCGGATCTCCGCCCATGTTGGCCATGGCATTGCGCAGCGCCGCCAGATCGACCACGCTGGGCACGCCGGTGAAGTCCTGCAAAATCACGCGCGCCGGCTTAAAAGGAATCTCCACCTTGCCCGCGGTCTCCGGACCCCAGTTGGCGATGGTCTCCACGTGTTCCTTGGTGATCTCGAAGCCGTCGGCCTGGCGCAGCGCGGCTTCCAGCAACACGCGGATGGAGTAGGGCAGCCGCGGGATGTCGGCGAGGCCGGCCTTGTCCAGCGCGTCCAGCCGGTAGAGCACAGCCTCACCGCTCCCCGTATCGAAGGTGCTGCGTGCATTGAAATAATCCTGTGTGGCCATGGATCATCCTTTCGCCTAAACTCAGAGCCGCGCCGCACGTGAGGAACAACCGGTTGCGGACGCTCTGCACGGAATGGTTGGACAGCGTGTTAGTCGGGTAATGATACCAGTTGTGCGGGTGAAGCGTGAAAAAATGGGGGCATGCGGGGAGATAGAGTGCATCACGGATCGGGTGCGCAGGCGCGCAGAGGACGATCCGTGATGCACGGAATGGCTCAATGCGTGGGATGCGCTACTGCGCGAACTTGTACTCCTCCCGCACCGGGCTGAAGATGTCCAGCGCGATGCAGCCGTCCGGCCCGGCGACCACGCTGTGCTCCACGCCGCCGGGCGCGATGTACATGTCGCCCACCGTGAGCAGCCGTGTCTCGTCGCCGATGGTCAGCTCCATCTCGCCTTCGACCACGATGCCGCCTTGCTCGTGGGGATGGCTGTGCGCGGGGACCACGGAATTGGGGCCCAACGTCACATGGGAGAACAACATCTGCTCGCCCCAGAAGGTGCGCAGGATGATGCCGGGCATGGCTTCTGTCCCGGCGCGGGTGTCGAGATCGATAAACGGCATGGCTCTGCTCCTGTTTCACTGAATTTGGACGTGAATGTCGTCGGCAGGCGCAGTGTAGCGTGAACGATGCCGTTGCGCAACGTCTCGTGTGCGCGGGCTACTGCTGATTGGCGGCGATGGGCAGGAAGGCGCGGTGTTCCCCCGGCGTCGCGGCCGGCACCGTGGGCGCCGGGAGCGGCGTCCCGTCCGGCGGCGGCATGGGCGTGGGCAGGTCGGGCAGCGTCCCCTGGGGGCCGGGCGTGGGCGTGGGCACCGGCGTCACCTCTTGCGTGGGCGCTTCGCCGTAGTTGGGCGCGAGATCGCTGCCTTTGACAAGGCCCAGCGGCTCGTAGTTGCTGAAGTTGGGGAAGATGTAGCCCAGGTTCGGATTGCCCAGCCGGCGGATGAGCAGCTCACTGAGCACGCGCCGGTAGTCGGTGGTGACGTCCAGGTCGCGGCGGTCGTAGAGCTGTTCCAACGCCAGGCCGGGCCACGCGCCCAGCATCTGCCCGCCGTTGACTTGCCCGCCCAGCACCATCATCAGGTTGCCGTGGCCGTGGTCCGTGCCGCGGCTGGCGTTCTGCTTGAAGGTGCGGCCGAATTCGCTCATGACCACC
>JAWKOK010000078.1:0-24207 GCA_041391205.1 Caldilineaceae bacterium | reverse complement strand
GCGGCGGCGCGCCTGCGCGATCTCCCGGCCGAAGAGATGGTCGCGCAGTTGCTGGCCTTGCGCGACAGCGGTGATCGCTCCTCCTCCTGGCTCGAGCAGAGCAAGCGCAATGTGGCTGCCCGCCACCGGACCCTACAAGCCGCCATCGACTGGAGTGTGCACCATCTGCCCGCGTCCTTGGCCGGGAAATTCCTGCAATTGGGCGTCTTCGCCGGTGGGTGCACGCCGGACGCGGCGCAAGCAGTGGCCGGGGCCGATATCGATGAACTGTGGGCGCTCGCGCGCGGCCACCTGGTCGACTTTGACGGTACGCGTGTGCACATGCTGCAGACGCTGCGCGCCTACGCCGTCGAGCACGGCGTGGCTCAGGGCGAACTCCAGTCAACCCGGGCTCGGCATGCGGCCTACTTCCGCAACTTTGCGCTGGAACTGTTTCATGGCCTGTTGGGGACCGAACAAGGTCTGTGGATGCAGCGCGGCCTCACGGATCATGACAACTGCCTGGCGGCGCTGCGCTGGGCGCTGGCACAAGATGACGGGGAATTGGCGCTTTCCTTGGCAAGTAGTCTATGGTGGTTCTGGTACCGCCGCGGTCTCTTCGGGCTCGCGGAAACCGCGTTGACCGACGCGCTGCGTCTCAGCACGTCACAGGCTGCGGATCGGGCGCGCGCGCTCAACGGGCTGGCGTCGGTCCACCTGGCGCATGACGACTACGCAGCCAGCCTGGCGTGTCACCGCGAGGGCCTGGCCCTGCGTCGCCAGTTGCAGGACGCGATCGGGATCGCCACTGCGCTGCACAACATGGGCCTGACCGCCTACAGAATGGGTGACTACGCGCAGGCAATCGCGTGGCTCGAGGAGAGCGTCGCCGCCGACCCGTCGGCGGACCCGGCGCAAGCGTGGACCCACATCGGCATCATTGCACTCAACACGCGCGACCTCCCGGCCGCGCACGCGTGGTTGCAACGCGCATGGGAACTGGCGGGCCCCCAAGGCGGCTGGATTGCGGCCTTCGTCCAGCACCATCTGGCCGACACCTTGTTCGACATGGGCGAACTCAATCGTGCACACGAGTTGGCCGTCGCCAGCCTGAATGGCTTCGAGAGTCTGGGCGACAGCTACTATTGCTCCGATTCACAGCTTCTGCTGGCCCGTGTCGCGCTGTGCCGTGGCGACGTGACCGAGGCCCAAGCGCTTGTGGCCGCGGCGATGGCGGAGTATGCGACACGCGGAGACGCGGTCTCGACGGCCGAAGCGCATTTGGTACAGGCCGAACTGGCCGAGGCATCGGGGCATTGGGAACAAGCCGAGCTATTGCGGGCGCGCGCATGGGCCGAGCGTCATACTGTCCCGCGACCGCTCACGCCGCGCGAGCAGATGCGCTATCCGGCGCCGGCTTAACGGCGCGGCATGCGCGATCCTGGACGCGCACAGTGTTCGCGACTGATCGCGCAGCGATACCGTGAGCGTGTGACCGTCAGACGCGTTGAAAAGGAGAAAACCATGTTCGAACTTTACCACGTGGCCGGTTCCAGCAATTCACAGCGGGTGTGCATCGTGCTGACGGAGAAGGAGATTCGTGGAAGTCACCAGCGACGCAAAAGGTGCGGAGCTGCACACCGCCGAATTCGCGCCATTTCGCTGGCACGGTGGCACGCCCTGGTCCATGACGGGCGGAGTCTGGTCGACCGGTGGTGATCAACGAGTATCTGAGGATGTCTTCCCGGCGCGGCCGCTGCGCCCGGCGGACCCGTACCTGGCCGGGCGCATGCGCCAATGGGCCGAGCATGCCGATGATTATTTGCAGCGCAGCATCGCCGTTTTCACCCATGCGCTCACACGGCGCGAAGCCGTGCTGGCGGCATATGACGGCGATCTTGACGCGGCGCTGGCGTCCATCACCGATCCGATCATCTTGAGTTGGCGGCGCAGCGTCTACCGGGACGGGTTGGCGTCGCCCCACGCGCTGGAGGCAATGCGGCTCATCACGGCGTCACTGGCCCAGTTGGACGCGGCGTTACAGGGGGAAGAGTGGCTGGTGAACGGCCGGTTCACGCTGGCCGAGGCGGCGCTGTTGCCGGCCGTCTTTCGGCTTCAGTGCCTGGCCATGGATTTTCTGTGGACGACGCGCCATCCCGCGGTTGCCCGCTGGGTGGCCCGCAATTTGGCGCGGCCGGCGTTCCAGCAGGCGGTGCTTGACTACGTCCCCCAGAACGTGCTCGATCAGCAGCGTGCAGCCGGCACGGCCGCGCGCTCTCAACTTGAGGGGTTGGCAGACGCGTCGTAGAATGGATTTACAGTTGGTTGCGGTGGCTTTTCGTGCCGCGTTCAGGTCTTAAGCCCGCGATTCGAGATGATGTACTACGTAGTGCATGGACTTTGTATGCGGCCTGACGAATGATGCGCCGAGTACACCTGCGCACGTGGGCGTGCGCACTCAACTTTCCGTCATTCCGCCGGCGTATCACGAGTTTACTCTCTCACTCCGTCAGTTCGTGAAGCGCCTCCACCAGCCGATCTGTCTGGTCCGGTCGCCCCACTGAGATGCGAATACAGTTGTCCAAGCCCGGCTTGTTGTAGTGGCGCACGAGGATGCCCCGGGCTTCCAACGCGTGTTTGAGGTCGACCGCGGAGCGTCCCACCACGGGGCAGAGGACGAAGTTGGCCTCCGACGGCAGCGGCGTCAGGGTCGGGACTGCGGCCAGCGCGTCCAAGAGGCGGGCGCGCTCGGCCTTCAACAGGTTCACCGTATGGCGCAGATGCGCCACATCGCGCAGCGCGGCGAGACCCGCGACCGTCGCTGCCACGTTGACATTGTACGGCTGCTTGAATTTCCACAACTGGGCCATGAGCCAGTCCGGGCAGATGCCGTAGCCCAGCCGCAACCCGGCGATGCCCGCGGCCTTGCTAAACGTGCGCAAGACCACCAAATTGTCGTGTTCCAGCACCCAGCGGGACCGGCTTTCGTGGTCGGCGAACTCCACGTACGCCTCATCCAGCACCACCAGCACCGGCAGTTTGAGCAAGCGCTGCAACTCCGCATCCGGCAGCCAGTTGCCCGACGGGTTGTTGGGCGCGGGTGAGAAAGAGCAGCTTGGGCACGCCACCCGGCGACGGTCGTACAAAGAGCTCCTCCAGCGCATCCACGTCCACGGCGTAGTCGGGCAGCCGCGGCACGTCGATCACCCGGGCGCCGGCCAGGCTGCGCCGAAGCTGTACATGCCGAAGGTGGGCGGGCAGTTGATGATGGCCTCGCCCGGCTGCAAGAAGAGACGGCAGAGATAGTCGAGCATCTCGTCTGCGCCGTGGCTGGGAAGAATGTTGACCGCGGGCACACCCGCGTACGCACTGAGTGCAGCGCGCAGTTCGGTCTGCTGGGGGTCGGGGTAGATGTGATAGTACGGGTACTCGGCCAGCGCTTCGGCCACGCCCGGCGCCGGGCCGTACGGGTTCTCGTTGGCGTCCAGTTTGACGATGGCGCCGGGCGCGAGGCCCAGCCGCCGGCTCAGCACCTCGAAGGGCTGGATCGGCGTGTACTCTTCCATGTCGGCCACATCTGGACGCAGCAGACGCTGGGGATCGAAGGCAGTCATGCAGGTGCTCCTAATTAATAATTGCGAATCGAGAATTCATAATTATTAATCCAACTTAATCCAACCGGCGGCGCACGGCCGCGGCGTGGGCGGTGAGACCTTCGGCCCGGGCCAGAGTTTCGGCGGCGGGACCGGTGGCGGCCAACGCCTGCTCGTTCATGCCGACCAGGCTGATGATTTTCACGAAGTCGTTGACATTGATGGGGCTGGCAAAGCGCGCCGTGCCGCCGGTGGGCATGACGTGGCTGGGACCGGCCACGTAGTCGCCCAGCACCTCGAAGCTGCGCTCGCCCAGGAAGATGCCGCCCGCGTTCTGCACCGCGCTGATCGCCTGCCACGGGTCGGTCACCAGCAGGCAGAGGTGCTCGGGCGCGTAGGCATTGGCCAGTTCCAGCGACTGGGCCAAGGACGCGGTGACGACGATGCCGCTATTGTTGGCCAGGGCCTGGGCCGTGATCTCGGCCCGCTCCAGTTCCTCCAACTGGGCCAACACCGCGGCCTGGACCTGCTCGGCCTTGGCGCGGCTATGGGTCAACAAGATGGCGCTGGCCAGCACGTCGTGTTCGGCCTGGGCCAGGAGGTCGGCCGCGGCCAGTTCGGGGTCGGCGCTCTCGTCGGCCACCACCACCGTCTCGGTGGGGCCGGGCAGCCCGTCGATGCCGACGATGCCGAAGACCTGGCGTTTGGCGAGGGTGGTGAAGAGGCTGCCGGGGCCGCAGATCTTGTCCACGGCGGCGATGGAGTCGGTGCCGAAGGCGAGCGCGCCGATGGCCTGTGCGCCGCCGCCCACGTAGACCGCATCCACCCCCACGATGTCGGCCGCGACCAGGACCGTGGGGTGGGGCAGGCCCGTGTCCCGCTGCGGCGGCGAGATGACGGCCACGTGGGGCACGCCGGCCACCCGCGCCGGGATGGCGGTCATGAGCAGCGAACTGGGCAGGGGCGCGGTGCCGCCGGGGATGTAGACGCCCACCCGGCCGATGGGGCGCACCAGTTGGCCCAGCGTGCCTTCGGCGTCGTTGTGGATCCAGCTCAGCGACGGCTGGCGGCGATGGAAGGCCTCGATGCGCGCGGCCGCCGTGCGCATCGCGTCGATGACGGCGGCGTCCACCGCGGCGTAGGCCGCGGCAATCTGTTCCGGCGTCACTGCCAACACGGCGGGCGTCACCCGGTCCAGCGTCTCGGTCCAGCGGCGCAGCGCGGCGTCGCCCTCCCGGCGAATGTCGTCGAGGATGCGGCGCACCGCCTCGTCCGGCGTCAGGCGCGCCCGAAATTGCGTTCAATGCCGTCCAGCAGCGCCGGCGGGGACGTCACGCGCCCCATGCCCGGCGGCGTAGGATGGTGGTCCGCGCCTTGTCGGCGTCAAGGATGCGTATGCTCATGGGAAGGGTCACCTGTTCGTGGTCGCGCCGGGGCAGTGCGGGGCGCCTGCCATGCACCCGCGCATGGTCGGCGTCATTGGTTGAGTCGTTCGGCGTCGTCGATCTTGCCCAGCACGACGAGGATGTCGTCGGCTTCGATGCGGACGCGGCGCTGGGGCTGACGATCAGTTCGTCGCGGCGACGCACGGCGATGACGGTCAGGCCATAGCGCTGGCGCAGGTTACATTCGGCCAGGGTCTTGTCCCAAATGCTCGGCGGCGCGACCAGTTCGACCACGCCCACATCGCTGCTCACTTCCAGGTAGTCGATGAAGTGGCCCGCGGCCAGTTTGCGCGCCAGCCGCACGCCCGCCTCGTGCTCGGGCAGCACCACCTCGTTGGCCCCGACCCGCAGCAGGATCTCCTTCTGGGTGGCCGTGCGCGCCTTGACGATGACCCGTTTCACGCCCAGCCGTTGCAGCAGCACCGTGGCCAGGAGATTGCTCTCGAAATCGGTGCCGATGCAGACGAGGCCGGTGTCGAACGCCTCCACACCCGCCTGGCGCAGCGCATCCAAGTTGGTCGCGTCCAGTTGCAGGACGTGGGGCAACGTCGTACTCAGGTGCTGCACCCGGGCCATGTCCGCGTCGATGGCCAGCACATTGAAGCCGTAGTCGAAGAGCGTCGTCGCCACCGCGGTGCCGAAGCGCCCCAGCCCGATGACCAGGAATTCCTCGGTCTTGTGCTTGATGCTCTCGTTGAATTTGCCGCGTGCATCGACGCGGATCTCATCGTCGCCGCGCGCCGCGCCCAACTTCCGAAACGGCCGCCAGCCTTGACCATCGCTTGCCACGGGTTGCTCCTTTGGGTGATGCGTGATACGTGAAACGTGATTGAGAGATTAAGAGATTGGGAGATTGTCACGTGGGCGACGATCAATCTCCCAGTCTCGCAATCTCCCAATCTCCTCGTCTCCAATCTCCGCACACAGATCACGCATCACGTTTCACGCTTCATCTCCATACACGACCACATCATACCCGATCAGCCGCGCCGTCGATGTAGTCGAAGCGGCCGGAAAAGATGCCGGGCTGGTCCAGCCACGGGATGAAGTAGCGGTCGCCTTCCCAGGAGGTTGAGGTCGAGCAGCCGGTCGTCGTCAATCCAATGGAGTTCGCCCTCGTCCGACTCGATCAACTCGCTCCTCAAACGTGTTCGCCACAAAGACGAACGCATACCAGTCTTCCTCACCGTCGAAGCCGGGGAAGGTGAGGATGCCGCGCAGTGCCGGGTTGCGCACGGTGAGGCCGCTCTCTTCCTGGATCTCGCGGATGGCGCAGTCTTCGGGCGTCTCCCCCGGCTCGAACTTGCCACCCAGGCCGTTCCACTTGCCCGCGTGCATGTCGTTGGCCTTCTTGTTGCGCAAGAGCATCAAGGTCTGCCGTCATGCCGCACGTAGCAAAGCGTCGCCAGCTTCATAGTAGACTCAACTTCCAATCGGTGTCTGCGTTCTAAAAGGCAAAACTGAGCCACAGATGGACACAGATGAACACAGATTAAAAAGCAAAAACATAGATTCAAACTCGATTTACTAGCAGAACAATAATTACAGGAAACAAACGAGCGTAAACAGAAAAATCTGTTGCTTTATCCGTGTTTATCTGTGTCCATCTGTGGCTCAGGTTTGTCTTTGCAGGTCAGAAGGCGGCGAGTCGCGCAGGCGAGCGCCGCGATTTTGGCGGCGCTGGGCCGGTACGCTTCCTCCAGCGGCGGGCTGAAGGGGACGGGTACGTCCAGGCCGCCCAGGCGCTGAATGGAAGCGTCCAGCCACTGGAACGCCTCGGCCGCGATGAGCGCGCTCACCTCCGCACCCACGCCGGCCAGTTGATTGGCCGCGTGCACGATGAGAACCTTGCCGGTCTTGCGCGCCGTGGCCAGGATGGCGTCGGTGTCCAGCGGCTTGAGCGTGCGCAGATCCAGCACCTCCACGGCAATGCCCTCGTCGGCCAGCGTCGCGGCCGCGCCCAGCGCTTCCCGCACCATCGCGCCGTAGGTGATGACCGTCACGTCGTCGCCGGTACGAGCCACATGCGCCTGGCCGATGGGCACCACGTAGTCGCCTGCCGGCACCGGCCCCGTTTCCGAACGGTAGAGCGGCTTGCTCTCCAGGTAGATGACCGGGTTGTTGTCGCGGATGGCCGCAATCAACAGCCCCTTGGCGTCGGCGGGCGTGCCGGGGGCGACGACCTTGAGCCCCGGCGTGTGGACGAACCACGCCTCCGGGTTTTGGCTGTGAAAGGGGCCGGCGGTCAGCCCGCCGTCGGCCGGGGCGCGGATGACCCAGGGCACCGCGCCGCCCCAGCGGTAGTGGGCGGTCCCGGCAAATTGGACGATGCTGTCGAAGGCCGTGGTGATGAAGTCGGCGAACTGCATCTCGATGACCGGGCGCAGGCCCATGAGCGCCATGCCGCTGGCCGCGCCCACGAAGCCCAACTCGGCCAGGGGCATGTTGAGCACCCGACGTTCACCGAACTCCGCAGTGAAGCCTTTGGTCACCTTGAACGCGCCGCCGAATTCGCCGCCGATGTCCTCGCCCATGAGCAGGACGTCGGGGTCGCGGCGCATCTCCTCGCGCAGCGCCTCGCTGATGGCGGCCAGATAGGTCAACTCGCGCACAGTGGTCACGGTGCATACACTCCCTGAGTGACGGTGGCCGCATCGGGCAGCGGCGCGGCCTGGGCGTGCTCCAGCGCGGCGGTGACCTCCACGTTGCAGCGATGGTCGATCTCGTCCAACTCCACTTGATCGACGCCCAGCGTGCGCAGGCGCGCGGCGAAGCGGTCCACCGGGTCCTTGGCCGCCCACTCCGCCAGCAGTTCCCGCGGCACGTACTCGAAGCCGTCGTGCATGGCGTGGCCGAGCATGCGCATGGTCTTGGCCTCGATGAGCGTGGGCCCATCCCCCCGGCGCGCCCGATCCACCGCAGCCTGGATGCCCGCGACCATGGCCTCCACGTCGTTACCGTCCAGCGCCACGCCGGGGATGCCGTAGGCGTCGGCCCGCTTGGACAGTTCCTGCACGCGCGTCTGCTCGGTGACGGGCGTGGAGTAGGCGTATTGGTTGTTCTCGATGATCACGACCACGGGCGCGTTGTGGATGGCGGCCAGGTTCATGGACTCGTGGAAGACGCCGGCGCTGGCCGAACCGTCGCCCACGAAGGTGAGCGCAACCCGCAGCTCGTTGCGATATTGAAAGCTCATGGCCACCCCCACCGTCACGGGCAGGGACTGGGGCAAGTGGCTGACGAAGCCGATGATGTTGTGGTCCAGGTCGCCCATGCCGTGGAGATTGGCGTCGCGGCCGTGGGAGACGCCGGTGGCCTTGCCCAGCAGATTGCCGAAGATGCGATCAGGCGTGATGCCGCGCACCAGGTAGCAGCCCAGGTCGCGATGCATGGAAGCGACCACGTCGTCGGGCGCGAGCACGTAGCCGCGGCCACGCTGATGGCTTCATGGCCGCGCTCGCTGAAGGTGCCGCCCACGCCCTGCCCCTGTTTCCACAGGTTGACCATGGTGTCGTCAAAGACGCGGGTGAGCTTCATCCAGTAGTAGAGTTCGAGCCGCTGCTCCAGGGTGAGTTCGGTGGCGTTGGATGCCGTCATGGTGATAGACCTGAAAGTGTGCGTCAAACAGGATCGACGCCGGCCAGTTCCAGCACGGCGCGTGTGACGTCGTCCACCGACATGCGCGAGGTGTCAAGCACCACGGCATCATCGGCGGCGCGCAAGGGCGACAAGGCGCGTTCGCTGTCCTGCCGGTCGCGCGCCACGATGTCGCGCAGCACGTCGTCGTAGTCGACCGTTTTGCCCCGTGCCGCCAGTTCGCGCCAGCGCCGGCGCGCCCGTTCTTCGGGCGAGGCGTCCATGTAGATCTTGAGCCCGGCGTCGGGCAGCACCACCGTGCCGATGTCGCGCCCGACCATGACGATGCCCGGCTTCTCGGCCTGGCCGCTGCCGTAGCGCCGGCCGATGCGACGCTGCTGTGCGCTCAAGGCGCGGCGCACACCGGGATGGGCGGAGACACGGGAGACGTGCTGGTCGACTTCGGGCGTGCGAATCGCCCAGGTCACATCGATGCCGTCGACCAAGACCGTGGCCTGGCGCCCATCGGTGTCGCCCGGCATGGGCGGACGCACGTCGATGTGCACGGCCTCGGCCAGATCGGAGGTGGCGGCGGCGTCGCGCGTGTCGACGCCGCGGGCCAGGGCCGCTGCGGTCACGGCGCGGTACATGACGCCGGTGTCGAAGAAGAGAAAATCCAGGGCCGCGGCCACCGCGTGGCCGGCCGTGCTCTTGCCCGATGCCGCCGGGCCGTCGATTGCGATGATGGCCGGATCCAGGCGGTGCGCCCGGCGGCTTGATTTACGAGACATGTGCGCTGTCGTTGTGTGCATCAGTCGTTCTTGACAATTGCCGCCGGCACTTGTCGCCGGTGCTTAACGCCGCCGTTGCGGTGGACGCCCCTTGCGTTGGGGCTTCCGACCGGTGCGCCGGCGCGGGTTGTCCGTGGTTTGACCGGACGCGGTGCGCAGCAAGGCGTTCACTTCGCGGCCGCTCAACGGCGCCGATTCACCCACGCCCAGCGACCCCAAGGTGAGCGGGCCGATGGACCAGCGCACCAGGCGCAGGGTGGGATGCTCGACCGCCGCGGTCATGTGGCGAATCTGGCGCTTCTTGCCCTCGCGCAGCACCATGCGCAGCCAGACGCCCGCCTTGGGACCGGGGCCGAGATGCAACTCGGCCGGCAGCTTGTCGACCACCGAGACTTCGGCCGGCGCGGTGCGGCCGTCGGGCAGGTCGATGCCGCGGGCGAGCCGGCGGAGGGCGTCTTCGGGCGGCCGCTGTTCCACGAGCACGTAGTAGACTTTGGGATGCTCGTAGCGCGGATGGGTCAACTTGTGGGCCAGCTTGCCGTCATCGGTGAGCAGCACCAGCCCTTCGCTGTTCAGGTCCAGCCGTCCCACGGTGAAGACGCGCCGCTCCAAGTCGGGCACCAGGTCGGCCACGGTTTGGCGACCACGGGTGTCGCCGCCGATATCGCTGAGAATGCCGCGCGGCTTGTACAGTTTAATGTAAACGTGGCGCGGCGGCAACTGAATCGGACGACCGTCCACCTGGATCGTGGCCCGCTCCGGGTCGACTTTGGTGCCCAACTCCGTGACGACGCGACCATCCACCGTCACGCGTCCACTTTGGATCAATTCTTCGCTGGCACGTCGGCTGGCAACGCCGGCCGCGGCCAAGACTTTTTGCAGCCGTTCTTCGGCCATGGGATCGTCCTATTGGATCGTCAACAATACTTTCAACACACCGGGCCGGCGCGCATGCTCCAGCGCGGCGACCGCGTCCTCCAGCGGATAGCGAGCGGCGATCAGCGGCGCGGTCTGCACGGCGCCGGACGCCAGCATGCGCAGCGCGGCGTCGAAGGGACCGCAGCGGCTGCCCCGCACGGAGATCTCGTTGACCACCAGCCGGCTCATGTCGAACCCGTCGAGCAGCGCGGCCGTGGTGCTCTTCAACACAATGGTGCCGGTGGGACGCACGAGATCCAGCGCGGCGAAAAAGCCGGCGTGCGCGCCGGTGACATCGACGACCACCGGCGCCGGGTGCTCCGTCAGCCGTTGATAGGCCGCGCTGCCGACGGCGACCGTGGACGCGCCGGTCAGTTGCGCGGCCAGGTCGAGCGAGCCGGCCGACCGCCCGATCACGGTGAGATCGCAGCCGGTGTGGGCCAGCACCTGGGCCACCAGCAGCCCTAGACGCCCCGGGCCCAGTTGGTAGACCCGCGTGGATGGGGTCACATGGACCTGGTCGAGAATCTCCATGGCCGCGGCCAGCGGCTCGGTGAAGACCGCGGCGTCGTCGGGCACGGCGTCCGGCACCGGATGGAGGTTGGCCACGGGCAGGATCAGGTAGTCGGCGAAGGCCCCGTCATGGTTGATGATGCCGGCGGAGCGGCGAGTCCGGCAATGTTTGCCCAAGCCGCTGCGGCACAGGTCGCAGTCGCCACAACCGATGTTGATTTCGCCCACCACACGCCGGCCGACCCACGCCGGTTGCCCGGGCGCCGCCTCCACAACGCCGACGAACTCATGGCCGAGGATGCCGCGGTAGCCGCCTTTGTAGCCGCGGATCAACTCGAGATCGGTGGCGCAGATTCCCGCCAATGTCACACGGACCAGAGCTTCGTCGGGGGCGGGATCCGGGCACGGCCGGCGTCCGAAATCCGGGCCGTGGTCGGTCAAGCGCAACGCGCGCATGGAGTTTGCCATCAGGTCATCCGAAAAGAAAAACGGCGAAGCAAGCTTGCTTCGCCGTGCTTTGAACAATCCAGCATACACGCCGCAGCGGGGATACTGCGGCGACTCACCGGCGTCGGCGCACCCATTAGGCCATGGCGGCGCTGCTGTCGGACATGCCGTTGGTCTGCTGCTTGCGGGGGAAGAAGGAGCGTTCCTCCCAGGAGACCAACAGCGCGGTGGCATTGAAGATCGAGCTGTAGCCCCCGGAAATGAGGCCGATGATCAACGTCGCCATGAACTGACGCAGTGTCGGCCCGCCCAGGATGAGAATGGCAATGAGCGGCAGCAGCGTGGTCACAACCGTGGCGATGGAGCGCTGGGCCGTTTCCAAAATGCTGCGGTTGGAGATGGTGGTCAGCGACTCGCTGCGATGACGCTTGGAGTTTTCACGAATGCGGTCAAAGACGACGATGGTGTCGTTGACGCTATACCCGATGACGGTGAGCACGGCGGTCAGGAAGAGCGCGTTGATCTCCCAGCCGGCGACAAAATACATGATGGCCACAAAGCTGATCACCACGAAGACGTCGTGGACGAGCGCGCTCACCGCACAGGCGCCGAAGCGGAACGGATGGGAGACCTGCCGGAACGCCCACGCCACGTAGAGAATGATGAAGACGGACGCCAGCGCGATGGCCAACAGCGCAGCGCGGCTTACTTCCGAGCCGATGGCCGGGCCGATGCTGCGATAGGAGAGTTCCTCAAAGGTGCCCAGATTGGCCTCGACCTGCTGGACCAGCGCTTCCTTGGCGGGCGTGTCCAGGTTCTTCAGCTTGACCTGGATGTCCGTGGCGTCGCCGCCCACGCTGTAGGCAACTGTGTCCTGGTAGCCGGCCTGGGCGAACGTCTGGCGCACCTCGCCCGGCGTCACGGGCTGGTCGAAGCGCATTTCCCAGAGGGTGCCGCCGGTGAAGTCAATGCTAAGCGGCAGCGGTGATCCGGTGGTGGCCAGCATGTAGATCATGAAGATGATCCCGGGGATCGTCAGGATGATCGAGACGGTGAACCACAAGCCGCGTTTTTCAACAATCTGATACATTGTTCGTTTCCTCACAATTTTCTATGTGCAACGCGGGCTTAGAATCCGCTGAGAATGCGCGATGACAGGGCCTTCTCGCCTTGGGTCGCCACGATGGAGCGCATGAGCACCCGGCTGACGACCATGGCCGTGAACATGGAGAGCAACACACCGATGGCCAGCGTAAAGGCGAAGCCCTTGACGATGCTGGCGCCGAAGGTGTTGCCGAACCAGAAGAGCACGGCGCACGAGATCAGCGTGGTCAAGTTGCCGTCACGGATGGCGGGCCAGGCACGACTGAAGCCGGCCTCCACGGCCAGGCGAATCGAGCGGCCGATACGCACTTCTTCTTTCATGCGCTCGATGATGAGAATGTTGGCGTCGACGGCCATACCGATGGAGAGCAGGAAACCGGCGATGCCGGGCAGGGTCAGCGTGACGGGGATGATCTTGTAGATGGCCAAGTTGAAGATCACGTAGGCGACCAAGGCCAAGTCGGCCACGAAGCCGGGCAGGCGATAGAGCAGCAGCATGAAGAGCAGCACCGCCACCAGGCCGATAATGCCGGCGCGCAGACTGGCGTCGACGGACGCCTGGCCCAACGAGGCGCCGATGGTGTTGATGTCGACCACGCTCAGCGGCACGGGCAGCGCACCGTAGCGCATCTGGATGGCCAGCGAATCGGCTTCGTCCCGGGTGAACTGCCCGTTGATGACGCCCTGGTCGCGGATGGCGGCCTGAATCGTCGGCGCCGACAACACACGTCCGTCGAGCACGATGGCCATGGGCTGGCCCACGTGGTCGCGGGTGTAGTTGAAGAACTGGTCGCTGCCGTCGCCGGTCAGTTCAAAGCCGATCTCCCACTGGCCGAACTGGCCCTGGGTGGGCAGGGCATTGCGCAGCACATCGCCCGTCATGACCGTCTGGAAGACCTGGTCGGGATAGGGGATGGCGGCCGGTTCCAGCGTGCCCGCGTCGATGGCGGCCTGGGCATCGGCCACGGCGTTGGGGTGGTTCGTCGTGTTGATGATCATGCCGCCGGCCAGTTGCGCGCCGGCAGGCTCGACGAACTCAAGCTGGCCGGTGGAGCGGATCGTCTCCACGGCCTGATCGGGGTTGTCCACGCCGGGCAACTCGACCATGATCCGGTCTTCGCCCTGGGCCTGGACATTGGCTTCGGCCACGCCCAAGCCGTTGACACGGTTCTCGACGATGAGCTTCGCCGTGTCCATGGCGCCGGCGTCAAGCACCTGGCCCTCGGGCAATTCGGCCTGGAGCAGCACCTGGGTGCCGCCGCGCAAGTCCAGCCCGAGCTTGAGCTGGCTCAGGTCACGGGGCGCTTCGGCCGAGCCGGGCATGGCGCTTTCCAGCCACGTGGGATGGTTGATGGGCAGCGCAATGTAGAGCGCGACACCCACCAACAGCAAGATGACAATCAACCAGATGGTGTTATTTCGCATGATTCACCATTCGCATCGCTTCGCTTACGGTAAGAGACAATTGCACGTTTGCCCTGTCGGGGAACAGCACAGCGCCACCTTCCGGCGCTGCAGGGTGACAAACCACGTCATTATAGATGGCCGGGTAGGGCGCGTCAAAATCGCGCAGGGTAAATCCGGGCTTCCGATGCACGGACGCAGTTGACCCAGGGCCACATCAAGGCTAGACTGCCCACATCAATCACACAAGCGACCGTCCACGGTCGACTTTCGTTTGAGGACTTTCATGGACATTGCTACACTCGCGCAACGCGTACAGGAAAACGTCGCCCAGGTCATCATCGGCAAGCAGAGCCAGGTGGAGTTGATGCTGGTGGCGCTGCTGGCCGACGGCCACGTGCTGCTGGAGGATGTGCCGGGCATCGGCAAGACGACGCTGGCCAAGGCGCTGGCGCGCAGCATCGACTGCACGTTTGCGCGCATCCAGTTCACGCCGGACCTGCTGCCCAGCGACGTGACGGGCATCAACTTCTTCAACCAGAAGCGGCAGGAGTTCGAGTTTCGCCCTGGCCCGGCCTTCAGCCAGATCCTGTTGGCGGACGAGATCAACCGGGCCACGCCGCGCACCCAGTCCAGCCTGCTGGAAGCCATGCAGGAGCAGCAGATCACGGTGGACGGGATGACCATGGCGTTACCCGCGCCCTTCATGGTCATCGCCACCCAGAACCCGGTGGAACTGGAGGGCACGTTTCCCTTGCCCGAGGCGCAGTTGGACCGCTTTCTGCTCCAGATTCAACTGGGCTATCCCACGCTGGAGGAAGAGGAGGAAATCCTGCTGCGCTACGAGCAGGGCGATCCGCTGGTCGGCCTGGAGCCGGTGGCCCACGCCGATGACATCCTGGCGCTGCGTGACAGTGTCAAGCAAGTGCATGTGAGCGAGGAGGTGCGCCGCTACATGTTGGCCGTGGTGCGCAGCACGCGCGACCACGAGGCGGTGGAGCTGGGCGTCTCGCCGCGCGGGTCGCTGGCCATCTACCGCACGAGCCAGGCGTTGGCCGCGCTGCGCGGGCGCACCTACGTCATCCCCAGCGACGTGCAGCATCTGGCGCCGCCGCTGTTGACCCACCGCATCCACATCAGCCCGCAGACGCGCTTGCGCGGCCGCACCCCGGCCCACGTGGTCACCGAGATTGCGGAACGGGTCCCGGTTCCCGTGGCCGAGTAGCTCATGTTTCTCCGTGCCCGCCGGACCATCGACACAAGCAAAGACACCCAGTTCACCGACGCGTGGTTTGTGCTGGCCACCATCTTGGCCATCGTGGGACTGGTGCTGAGCAACGCGTTTCTCACCGCGGCGGCAGCGGTCATTCTGGTGGTGACGGGCGTGGCGTGGGGGTGGAGCCGGCTGGGCTTCTTCGGGCTGAGCTACACGCGCACGCTCAACGAGACGCGCGTCTTCCGCGGCGAAACCGTCACGCTGGAACTGGCGGTGCGCAACCAAAAGTTTCTGCCGGTCAACTGGCTGGTGGTGCGCGACATTTTCCCCAGCGACCTGCCGGTGGCGGGCCGGGAGTTGGTGGTCAACCCGGGCACGAACCAGGCCGAATACGTGACGTTTTGGATGCCAGGTCCCTTCCAGCGCACGGTGCGCCGCTTCGACGTGACGTGCCATGTGCGCGGTTTTCACCGCTACGGCCCCGTCACCATGACCACGGGCGACGGTTTCGGCTTCTTCAACCGCACGCGCCACGTGGACGACGAACTGCGCCTGATCGTCTATCCCCAACTGTACACGGCCGCAGAACTGAACCTGCCCACCAAGAATCCCTTCGGCAGCGTGGGGGTGAAGGGGCAACTGTACGAAGACCCCATGCGCACCATCGGCATCCGCGAGTGGCGCCAGGAGGACGCGCCCCGGCGCATCCACTGGAAGGCGACGGCGCGCCAGCAGCAACTGCTCAGCCGCATCTACGAGCCGAGCGAGGAGCAGCAGATCCTGCTCTTCCTCAACGTGGCCACGCTGGAACGCCATTGGCACGGGTATCTGCCCGAGTTGCAGGAGCGGACAATTGCCGTGGCCGGGAGTTTGGCGGCGCAAGCGGTGGAGCAGCGGCTGGCGGTCGGGTTGATCGCCAATGGCGCGCTGCCGGAGAGCGACCAACCCATTCGTCTGCTGCCGGGGCGCAGCCCCGCGCAGTTGGTGCGCATCCTGGAGTTGCTGGCCGCGGTCACGCCCTTTGCCACGGATCCCATCGAACGCATGTTGCTGAGCGAGGCGCCGCGCTTGCCGTGGGGCGCGACGTTGGTGCTGGTGACGGCCATCGCCCACGATGCGTTGCTGGCGTCGATTCTGGACCTGGCCCAGGTGGGACGGCGCATGGTGTTGGTGACGCTGGCCCAGGAGCCGCCCCGCCGTCTGCTGGAGGGGGTGACGGTCTATCATTTGCCCCATCTGGTGGATGACATCGTGGCGCCGGCGCTGGTGCAGGATGGGACGATTGGGGCGCGGCGGGGGAGATGCGCAATGTACAGGCTTGAACGGATCTGCGGAATGAATTCCGCAGCTAGGTTGCGAAACATGTTGAAACATGTTGGTTGGAGCGGGGATCTGGTGACATTGTGTTGTTGACGAACCGGCGGCATCGCGTTCTATATCTGGCGCTGGCGGCGATGGAGGTGGGGTGGCTGGCGCCGTTCGTGGTGTTGATCGCGCGCTATTGGTGGCAGCGTCTGGACGTGGCGTTGCTGCACGAACGCGGGGTAGATGAGGTGGCCACGGCGCTGGCCCAGGTGCAGACCATGCCGCCGGTGGCGCTTTTCCTCCTGTTGTTCGGCACGTTGATCTTTTACATGCTGGTGGCCGATCTGTTGAACCAGTGGCAGGTGGACTCGCCGCAGCGCGAGGTCATCATGGGCGGGGTGGTGCTGGCCACGTCGTTGTTGAGCGTGCGGCTGCTGCTCTATCCCCGCCTGGCGCCGTGGGACCTGCGCTGGCTGGGCGAGACCGGCAGCGCGGTCTTCAACTTCACCGCGGGACGCCGTCCCGAAGTGCTCGTGCTCCTGCTCAACGGCTTTCTCTGGTGGCGCGTGGCGGCCAACACCGACCGGGATCTGTCGTTTTTTGCCGTGGGCGTCAACTTCCGCCTGGGCCTGCTGCTGAGCGTCGTCGCCAACGCCATGCTGGTGGGCACGGGCCGGGCGACGGTGACGGAGGCGTTCATCTTTTTTGCGCTCTTCATGTTTGCCGGGTTGACCGCGGTGTCGGTGGCGCGCATCGACGAGAAGGCCCTGTTGACGGAACACAGCCGGGGCGCGGTGCTGCCGTGGCTCCAGGTGGCGCAGGTGACGGCGGTGGCCGCGGTGACGCTGCTGCTCGGCGGGCTGCTGGCGCTGATCTTTCGACCGGCGACCATCATGCGCGTACTCGGGTGGTTCTCGCCGCTGTGGGAATTGCTGGGCACGGTGAGCGGCTGGCTGATCTACGGGCTGGCCTGGCTGCTGGCGCCGTTGATGAACGCGGCCGTGCGTTTTCTGCAATGGGTCATGTCCCAGGTGGAGCCGATGGAGACGCCCCAGCAGGAGCAGGCATTCGGCGACATCGTGACCGTGCGCCCCACCGACATCACCACGCTGCTCGATCGCCATGACAACGTGCGCTACGTGCTGGTCGCGCTGATGATTCTGGCCGCGCTGGCGCTCATCTGGTTCTTCTTCGTGCGCACGCGCCGGCGCATGTTGGTCAACGAAGAGGAAGCGTGGGCGCAGGAACGGGTCACCTTTGGCGGCGGGCTGCTCGGGCGCGGCGCCGAGCGGCTGCGCGATCTCTGGGACCTGGTGCGGCGCTACGGCTTGGGCACACAACTCCTGGCCGCCATCTCCATCCAAAACATCTACGCCAACACGTCCCGGCTGGCGCGCCTGCGCGGCTTTCCCCGGCCGACTGCGCAGCCGCCGGATCTCTATCTGCCGGCGTTGCAGGCAGCCTTCCCCGGCTGCGGGGACGAGTTGGCACACATCACCGAAGCGTACATGCGCGTGGAATACGGCGACCAGGCGCTGGACAACATCGAACTGGACCGTTTGCGCGCCGACTACCGCCGCGTGCGCGCCACCCCGCCGCCGGACGCGGAGACGCCGTCGGAGTCCGGCGACGACATTCACGGCGCGGCGGCCGGCGCCTGACGGAGGCCAGCCGCGTGTAGAGTTCATCACCGACAGCGGGGCGTGCTATACTCTACAATTGTGCTATGCAGAATTGCCTTGCACTCGTATTGTTGAATCGGAATACCAAAGGAGTTTTTCAATGGCGAAAAACAAGTCGCAGCGTCGCGCGGAGTTCGAGCCCACGGCCGCCAATGGCGCCGAAGGCGTGTCCACCTCTTCTTCACCGGCCTATCCCCTGGGCCACGTTGACCACCACCATCCCTCGGGCGCTACGCCGGACGACCCTCCCATCATGCGCGAGAGCGCGTATGCCGTTGCCCAGGCGCAGCTCGATCAAGTGGCCGATTTCATGGAGTTGGACGAGGACATCCGCTGCTACCTGCGGTCGCCCCAACGCGAGTTGATCGTGCATTTCCCCGTGCGCATGGACGACGGTCACATGCGCATGTTCACCGGCTTTCGCGTGCACCACAACACCATCAAAGGCCCGACCAAGGGCGGCATCCGCTATCACCCCGAGGTGACGTTGGACGAATGCCGCGCGCTGGCCATGTGGATGACGTGGAAATGCGCGCTGATGAACCTGCCCTACGGCGGCGCCAAGGGCGGCGTGATCGTCGACCCCAGCGAGTTGAGCGGCGGCGAACTGGAGCGGTTGACCCGGCGCTATGCCACCGAGATCAGCCTCTTCATCGGCCCCGAACGCGACATCCCCGCGCCCGACGTGGGCACCAACGCCCAGATCATGGCCTGGATCATGGACACCTATTCCATGCACAAGGGCCACTCCATCCCGGCCATCGTCACCGGCAAACCGGTCAACGTGGGCGGCACGGTGGGGCGCGAGTACGCCACCGGTCTGGGCGTCACCTACGTGACGCGCGCGGTGCTCAAACAGCGACGGGGCAGCGGGCTGGACGATGCCCACGTGGCCATCCAAGGCTTCGGCAACGTGGGCTCGTGGACGGCGCGCACCATGCACGAACGGGGCGCGCGCATCGTAGCCGTGAGCGACAAGTTCGGCGGCATCTACAATTCGTACGGGCTGGACCTGCGCCAACTCCAGCGTCATGTCAAGGAGAACGGTTCGGTGGTGGGCTTCTCCGGCGCGGAGAACATCACCAACGACGAGCTGCTGGAGTTGAGCATCGATGTGCTGGTGCCGGCTGCGTTGGAAGGCACCATCACCATGAACAACGTGGACAAGATCCAGGCCAAGGTGATTGCAGAGGGCGCCAACGGCCCGGTCACGCCGGACGCGGAGCAGGTGTTGCTGGACAAAGGCGTGGAGATCATTCCCGACGTCATCTGCAATGCGGGCGGCGTGGTGGTCAGCTATTTTGAATGGGTCCAGGGCTTGCAGTCCTACTTCTGGGACGAAGGCGCGGTGCGGCGCAACATGGAAAAGACGCTGCTGGACAACCTGGACCTGGCCATGGGCGTGACCATGCGCAACAACTGCGATCTGCGCACGGCCGCGTACAGCATCGCCATCGAGCGCATCGTGGACGCGGTGCGGCTGCGCGGGTTCTACCCGTAAGGTGAGCAAGCAGGATTGAAGAATGAAGATTGGGGGCGTGCCGCGTGCACGCCCTCGCCCCCCGCAATTCGCCCCTCGCCCTTGCCCTATGCAAAATTCGCCCCGCGCAACTCGCCCCCCGCCCCTCCTTCAAGTATAATGGCCGCTTATGAGCAAAGACCTGCGCAAGAAACTCATCTACTCGTTGTTGGCCGCGCTGCTTGTCTACGTAGCGTTGGCACTGTGGAGCGACTGGCAAGCATTGGTCCAGGCGCTGCTCGACTTCCCGTGGGCGTGGCTGCCCGTGGTCGTCGCGCTGACGCTGGTGAACTACGTGGGGCGGCTGCTCAAGTGGCAGTGGTACCTGCGCGTGGTCGGCGTGGACATCCCTCGGCGAGACAGCGCCCGCATCTTCGGTGTGGGCATGCTCATGGTGATGACGCCGGGCAAGGCGGGCGAGTTTCTCAAGAGCTACATGGTCAAGAATGTGACGGGCACGCCCATGAGCGTGACTGCGCCCATCATCTTTGCCGAACGGTTGACCGACGGCATGGCCATGTTGCTGCTGGCCAGCGCCGGTCTCTTCGCGTTTCCCGACACCCGGGCGCGCTTCATCGCCGGGCTGGTGGTGGCCTTCTTCTTCACCTTCGTGGCCGTGGTGCAGATCCGGCCGCTGGCGCTGCGCTTCTTGGCCATCGGCGAGTCGCTGCCGGTGATCAACCGCTTCGCCCACAGCTTCCACACCCTCTACGAAAGCAGCTATCTCATCTTCCGCCCGCGCAACCTGCTCATCTCGCTGGCCATCGGCGCGGTGAACTGGGCGGCCGAGGGCGTCGCCTACTTCGTATGCTCGTCGGTTTCGCGCGCCGGCCACGTTGGAAACCATGATGATCGGTGCGGTCTTCATCTTCGCATCAGCACCGTCATCGGCGCATCTTTGCGCTGCCGGGCGGGCCGGGCGGCGTGGAAGGCAGCATGGTGGCGCTGAGCATGCGCATCCTCGGCATGGCTCAGCGCGACGGCCACGGCTGCGGCGCTGCTCACCCGCTTCTGCACGCTCTGGCTGGGCGTGGGCATCGGCGTGGTCAGCTTCTTCCTCTGGCCCGACCTGATGGCCGGCGCGGAAGATGCCCGCAGCCAACCTGCGCCCACGTTGGTCGACGGCAGTGCACCGTCGGACGTGGCGAATCTTGGTGGATAGGGGCAAGATTGAAGAATGAAGAGTGAATATTGGGTGTGCCGGCGCTTGGGGAGCGTGCGACAGCCTGGGTGGATGCCAAAGCCAGTCGGCACCGGGACCACCGCATACCCCGCCAAGGTCGTCAACCCAATCTTCAATCTTGACTCTTCAATCCTGCCGTTCTTAGCCAATCTCGTCCAACCTCACCGGCCGGGTCTCTTCGTAGGACTTGCGCGCCGCCAGCCCCATGACCACGGGTATGCGGCCGTCCTGGCCCGTCACCGGCACGGGCTTGTCGTGGAGCACGCAGTCCACGAACTGCTGCAACTCGGCTACATAGCTTTCGGTGTAGCGTTCCATGAAGAAGTTGAGCGGCAGATCCCGGCGCACCACCCGGTCGGTGCTGATGACCGCGGCGTTGGGATAGTTGTTCTCCGTGGCCACGCTGCCTCCGCTGCCCAGCACCTCGACCCGCTGGTCGTAGCCGTAGACCGCCTCGCGGCAGTTGTCGATGACGCCCATGGCCCCGTTGGCGAACTTGAGCGTGACCACCGCCGTGTCCAAGTCGCCGGCCGCACCGATGGCCGGGTCCACCAACACGCCCGCGGCCGCATAGACTTCTTCCACTTCCGACCCCATGAGGAAGCGCGCCATGTCGAAATCGTGGATGGTCATGTCCAGAAAGATGCCGCCCGACACCTTGATGTACTCCAGCGGCGGCGGCGCGGGGTCGCGGCTGACGATGTGCATGAGCCGGGGCTTGCCGATCTCGCCGTCGCGGATGGCCCGGCGTACACGCGCAAAATTGGCGTCGAAGCGACGGTTGAAGCCGACCTGCAACTTGACGTCCGCCGCCTCCACCGCCGCCAGCGCGGCGTCGATGACGAGCAGGTTGTGGTCGATGGGCTTTTCGCAGAAGACGTGTTTGCCGCGGCCGCGGCTTCCTGGATGATCTGCGCGTGGGTGTGGGTCGCCGAGCAGATGACCACGGCGTCGATGGCCGGGCTGTTGATGATCTGTGCGTAATCCTGCACCGCGTAGTTGATGCGGAACTCGTCGGCAGCGCGCTGCGCAACCTCGTTGACGTCGGCCACGATCAGGCAGCGGGCGTTGGGAATGCGAAAGGCGATGTGCTCAGCGTGGAGGCGGCCGATGCGGCCGGCGCCGATAAGGCCGAGGTTCAGTTGTTCGGTCATGGTTGTCAGGTCCGTGGTGCTTGGGCGGATGATGTACCGACTCCGGACTATCCCGTTTGGGACTTCGGGTCGGTCCCCTGTGCGTTGTCTGCTCAGGGTACTTGAAAAAGGATCTGGGCCAGTTCCTCCTGAATGCGGCGAACCTGTGTCCCCTCGATGTTGCTGAGCACGACGATGGTGGCGTCCTCGGCGGGATAGGCGGCGACGGTGGCGGCGAAGCCGAAGATGTGGCCGGGGTGCCAAATGCGCTCCCGTCCCAGGTGCTCGTCGATGATCCAGCCGTAGCCGTAGGCCGCGGGCGTTTCACCCGGCCCGGTCTCCATGGCGACGTAGGGCGTGAAGAGTTGGGCCACCGACGCGGGGTCCAGCGCCACGCCGAATTGCAGCGCTTGCATCCAGCCGTAGAGATCGTAGACGTTGGAGACCAGCGCGCCTGCGCCCGACGGGATCGACATGTCCATGGCCCGGGCCGGCCCCAGTTGCTCGCCCGCGATGATGTAGCCCCGGGCGCGATCGGGCGCGTCCACATCGCCCGTGTCCAGACCGGTCTTGGTCATGTAGAGCGGCGCGAAGAACTCGTCGTGCAGGAAGTCGCCGTAGGACTTGCCGCTCACCACTTCGATGATGCGGGTGAGCACCATGTAGTTGGAGCTGCTGTAGGCGAAGCGTTCGCCCGGCCGAAATTGCAAGGGCAATTCGGCGAACCGGTCCAGCAGTTCCTGCGTCGTCACGGGCTGATCGATGGTCGCCATGTAGACCGGCAGCCGTTCGTAGTCGGGAATGCCGCTGGTGTGGGTCAACAACTGGTGGACGGTGATGCGGTCGGCGTTGGGATAGTCGGGGAGGTAGGCGCTGAGCGGACTGTTGACGTCGACCAGCCCCTGTTCCTGGAGGCGCAGGATCGCCGCGGCCGTGAACTGCTTGGTGATGGAGCCGATGCGAAAGCGCTGTTCGGGCGACGCCGGCAGCGGGATCTCCACGTCGGCCAGGCCGAAGCCGCCCACCAGGACCAGTTCGCTGTTCCGGGCCACCAGCACCGTGCCCATGAACTGGCCGTTGTCGGTCAGCGACGTGAGATAGTTCTGCATGGCCAGGGCCGTGTCGCTGAGGACGCCGGGGTCGGGCGGCGCCGGTGTGGCCGGAGCCGCGGCGCTGCCCGCGGGCGGGGCATCCGCCGCAACGTTTGCCTCCTCGGCGGCACTTGCCGTGGGCGTTGGCGTAGGCAGCACAGTGCCGCCGGCCAGGGGCTGTGGCCTGCTACACGCGGCGGTCAGCGCCGTGACGAGCAGGAGAAAACACAGGTTGGCGAACCGGCGGCGCGTGCGTGGCATGCTGGAGCTAGATCCCTATGCTGCGAAGGTAGGAACGGTTGCGGGTGTTGCTGGCGAGCGGTGTGCCCATGCCGGGCAGCACATCCTGCTCCACCGTGATGAAACCGGTGTAATCGGTCTCTCGCAGCCATTGTACCACGGCCGGGAAATCCACGCAGCCTTGGCCCAATTCGCAGAAGATGCCGTGCTCGATGGCCTCGAAGTAGTCCCATTCCTGCGCGCGGGTCTGGGCCATCACGTCGGGCCGGCAGTCCTTGAAGTGTACATACCAGATGCGGTCGCGGAAGCGATCCATGCCGTCGAGCACGTGCGCACAAGTGCCGTCCCCAAACGCGTAGTGCCCCGTGTCGAAGACCAGCCCGACCACGTCCGGGTCCGTGCGCGCCAGGATCTCGCCGATCTCATCCGGCCGCTCGATGAAGCCGCCGCAGTGGTGGTGGATCACCGAGCGCAGCCCCGTCTCTGCGTGGATGGCCCGGGCGACGCGGTTGACGCCCGCGGCGAATGTTTCCCACTCGGCAGGCGACAGCGTCATGGCGTCGGTGACGCGCCCCGCGTGCTTGGTGCGCACGCGATCGGTGCCGTTGTCGTCGGCCAGTACGGCAAAGGGCGCCACGTCCTGGCCCAGTTGCGCCGCCAGCGTCGCGATCTGGCGCGCGATCTTCAGCGCCTCCGCCTCCGCCGCGGCGTGGCATGACGGGTCGCGGAAGGGGAAGCCAATGAACGCGCCGGTCATGCTCAAGCCGCGTGCCTTGAACGCGGCCAGCAACGCATCCGGCGCGGTGGGCATGAAGCCCCAGTCGCCCAGTTCGCTGCCCGTGTAGCCGCTGGCGACCAGTTCATCCAACATGGTTGCATAGGTAATGCGATCGGCCTTGGTGCTCCCAAACTCCAGGGTGCCCCACGAACAAGGCGCATTGCCGACTTGGATTTTGGACATGGTGTGTCTCCAGGTGTGACGTGATGCGTGATGCGTGAAACGTGATGCGTGAAACGTGATGCGTGAAACGTGAACTGTAGACACAGAGACTATGAGATTGGGAGATT
>JAWKOK010000077.1:0-24882 GCA_041391205.1 Caldilineaceae bacterium | reverse complement strand
ATCTGCTCCACCAGACCGTCGCCGTCGGCATCGCCCATGGCCGTCGACGTGCGCAGACGCCCGAGATTGGCGTCGTCCTGAAGCTCGACCGCGTTGGGATAGGCGGCCAGATCCAGCACCAGATCCTTGACACGGGTCTCCTCGCTGTAGCCCTCGTAGTCGCGGGCGTCGCCTTCGTTGGCCGTGATGAGATAGAGCGCGCCGTCGACTTCATAGGCGGCGATGGCGTCGGGCATATACATCCCGAGCACCGGCCAGTGGCGAATGTTGATGGCGTCGTCGCGGTCGCTGGCATCCAGACCGTTGCTGCGCAGATCGATCAACCCGAAGACCACCGGCACCGGTGCGGGATTCTCGTCCAGCAGCCCGGTGGCCGGGTCAAAGGTGCCGACCAGGCCGAAGTCGTTGTCGTTGATCACGGCCAGAGTGTCTTCGCCCACCAATGCCAGACCTTCGGGCTTGTCGCCTTGGGTGTAGCCCAGCGCGCCCAGGTCAACGTACAGGCTCTTGGCCGCGGGGACGATGCCGGCGCGCGCCAACCCCAGTGCACTCTGCCGCTCCAGCCCGCCGTCAGGGCCGACGGGCAGATCGTCCCGTTCCTGCAGATTGGTGGCGCCGGCCAGGCTGACCTTGTAGATGAGCTTCTGCGCACCGGGCCCGACGGCGGAATCACGCTCGATGACCAGCATGTCGCCGTCGGGCAGCGCCACCGCGTCACCGATCTTGTCCAGCGCGCCGCCGTCCAGTTGGTAGAGATACTGGCCCACGGTCGCGCCCGCGGCCGTGTCGAAGGCGATGATGCGCGTCAGTGTGGACGCCTTGGAGTTGGCGTCGTTGGCGGTGTCCGGGTTGTCCAGCGGGCTTTGGACGAAGGCGTACAGGATGCCGTCATGCAGGGCGACGGCCTCGAAGCCGCGGTTGGCGCGACGCTGGGCCAGCACCGCGGGCAGTGCTTCCGTGCCCACATCGATGCCCTCTTCCGCGTTGTTGGACCCCTCCGGCACAAACCGATCGATGAGCACGCCGGCCGCGTCGAAGTGGTAGATGGCCGGACGGTACTCGTCCACCATCCAGAAGGTGCCGTCGTCGGCCACGACCACGCCCTCCATGTCCGCGCCGTACGGGTCCAGGTCCAGCGGGTTGCCGAAGAGGTCGATCGGCAGTTCGTCGGCAAAGGCCATGCCCGCGTCACCGGCCAGATTGGGCAGCCCCGTGATGGGCGTGCCGTCGCCGCGGGTGAGGCCGATGCGCTCGGTGATGGTCAGCGCGCCGGTGGACGGGCTGTAGGTGAAGCGGACCAGTTCGGCCTGGAAGTCCGGCAGCGGGAACGGGCGCTCGTCGACGCCATCGCCGTCCAGGTCCACCGGCTCGGCGTTGGGCCCGCGGTCCGGGTGGGTGATGAACTTGAGGTCGCCGGTCGCTTCGTCCACGCCTTCGAAGAAGAGGCCCGAGAAGCCGCCCAACAGGATATCCTGGCCCGCCGCGGTGGTGCCGAGCACGGGACGTTCGCTGAACTCGGTCGTGGTCAAGCCGGCAACCGGCGCGTTAAAGTTCTTGAAGCCCAGCGGCAGCAGCGTGGTCACTTCGCCCGCGGCCAGGTCCACCACGGCCACGGCGTTGTTCTCCTGCAACGTGACGAAGGCGGTGGACGAATCGGGCGCGACCGCAATGTATTCGGGTTCCAGATCCTGGGCCACGGTCACGTTGGGGCCGAAGATGCGGATGGACGGCGCCAACTCGGCGTCGTTGAACGCGCTGAAATCCGCGGTCACCACATTGTCTTGGGTCACGTTGGCCACGCCGCCGGAGATGTCGACGATGGTGACCGAGCCTGTCGGGTCCACGTCGTAGGCGTCGTTCGGCTCACCCTCGTTGGCCGTCAACACCTTGGCGCCGTCGGGCGTGAAGGTGATCATGTCGGGCAGCGGGCCGGCTTCCACACTGGCGATGAGCGCACCGTCGCTGTCCAGAAAGAGGATGCGGCCGTTGTCGGTCTTCTCCGCGGCCTCGACCGCGGCCACGAGCACGCCGTCGCGGAAGTCGACGCTGTTGGCGCCACCGCCGTACTGGGTCACGTCGATCTGGCCGACGAGTGCGCGTACGGGTCGCTGGATATCGAGGATGTCGATGGTCTTGGCGCCGCCGTTGACCACGAACGCGCGCTGCGTGGCCGGGTCGTAGGTGACGATCTCGGCGGCCTCGGCGTCAAAAAAGCCGGAGTCGTAGGTGCCCAGCGGCGTGAGCGTCACCGCGGCGCAGTGACGTCCACGCTGTCTTGAGGAGTTGGCGCGGCATAAGCACGGGCCGCGGGCAACGCGAGAAGGATTGCCAGGGCCGGCACGATGAATTGGATGAGGCGTTCACGCATGGGTTGACCTTTCTGTCTGGGTGAAAGTCTGTTCGGGTGCAACGCAGTGCAGACGGACACTGCGGACGGTTGACGTGCAGAAGGCAGGGTGGCACGGGGCGATTAAGGCCCGGTACGTGGGGCGTTAAGATCGGGTTAACGGCGCCCGCCTGCGCACCGTTCCATCGCACCCTGACCGGCGTGAAGCGGCGACTCGCCTCGTGCTAATCGAATGTTTACATGCGCTACGCCGGATGTTAACGCAGCGACGTCACAATGGCCGCAAGAAGAGAACGAAGTCCGATCTCTTGCAAAGAAGAAGTCCGGCTTTTGCGAAAAGCCGGACTTCTCGACATCATTCAGGAGTCTGTCTATGCAAGATTGGATGACTGCGCTGGCCTCCCAGTACCGGCAGTCAAGAACACGCTATCCCCACGATCGTCTGCTGGTCGTCTTCGACATCGACGGCACGATCTTGGACATGCGCTATCTGGTGCATCACGTGCTGCAATGGTTCGACCGTGCGCACGACAGCCACTGGTTCGAGCACCTGACCGTGGCCGATATCGACACCCACGAAAACGTTATTTCCGACCTCCTGGTCAAGTTGGCCGTGCCCGCGCACACGCGGAAGATGTGATGGCATGGTATTATGACCATTACTGGACGTCGGACGCCATCGCCAATTCCCATCGCCCGTTCGACGGCGTCATGCAGGTGATTCGCTGGCTCCAGGCGCAGCCGAATCTCTTCGTCGGGTTGAACACCGGCCGCTTCGAGGCGCAGCGGGAAGAGACGCTGCGTTCGCTCAACCAGCTGGGCGCACGCTACGGCGCGCAGTTCCAGAACCGGCTGCTCTACCTGCGCAGCAACACGTGGGAACGCACCATCCCCGAGAGCAAGGTGCAGGGGCTGCGTCAATTCCAGGCGTTGGGCTATCGCCCCATCGCCATGCTGGACAACGAGCCGGAAAACCTGGCCGCAGTCGCCGCGTTTGACCGCGGCCAGACCATCTTGCCCATGCACGCGGACACGCTCTACCTGTCCGACCGGGCGCTGTTGCCTGCGCACACGGTGAGCGGCGACACGTTCAACCCGGTGAATCTGGCCTATCTGGGCATGGCGCCGTTTCCCGGGCCGGTGGGCAGCGCCAATCCGCTGTCACGGCCGCTCTACGCCCACGGCGCATCAACGCGAGGGATAGGCGGCGGCGGGCCGGCATCGCACAACCGACGGCCAACTTTTGGACGAGTTTGATTTTGCAACCTGGGATGATAGCGCGTGAAGACCGTTTTGTTTCTCTGTTCCGGCAATTACTACCGCAGTCGCTTTGCGGAAGAATATTTCAACCACCTGGCGCGCGAACAGGAATGTGACTGGCGCGCGGAGTCACGCGGGCTGGTGGCCGACCGTCCCAACGGCAACGTGGGCCCCATGTCGCCGTTGGCGCAGGCTGCGCTGCGCGCGCAGGGCATCGCCACGCCGGCCGAACCGCGCGCGCCGCAGCAGGTCACGGCCGGGGAACTGGCGACAGCTACCGTGGTCATCGCGCTCAAGGAGGCCGAACACCGTCCCATGTTGGCGCGCCGCTTCCCGGAATACGAGGACGAAGTCGTCTACTGGACGGTGCACGATCTGGATGTGGCCACGGCCGATCAGGTGCTGCCGGCGCTGGCCGGCGCGGTGGCCGAACTCTTGGCGCAGTTGTGCCGGGCGGATCAGGGCGTTAACAATGACCTAACGCCTGCCAAACATTTGCTTAACAACAGTGCGGCACAATGAACGTGTTGAGTTAAACGGGGTTACCGGTTGTGGCATGGCGCACCGCATGTGAAGATTGCGGAGGCGCGCCGTTGCCCGCCGTTATACTCGGGGTGACCCGGCCATGCGAAGGTTGACCGGTGCCATATCACCCCCTCCAGACATCTTCCGCCGCAGGGCGTTCCACAAAGTGCGACGGGGTTGAGTACCGCAACCCCGTCGCATTTTGCATTGGGGCTGCGGGACCTCCGGCGGCCTGGTTGACAGCCGCCACGCGCCTCGGTAAACTTATGTCAAGACTTGCGTGACGTGACACGCTGAATTGCAGGAGGAGGAGACCCATGTCCGAACCGATGAAGATCTGTACGGTGGTGGCGCTGGATGAGGCGCTGCAGCAGGAGGCCATGCTCAAGGCGCTGGAAGAGAACCCCCTGAACGGTGGTGACCCGGACCTGTTTGACGAGTACGCCGGCGCAATTGAGACCCTCAAGAAATGGACGCCGGGCCGGACACTGCGGGTGCGCTTTCTGGACGGCGATCCCGCGGTGCAGCAGAAAGTGGCCGACGTGGCCAAGGGCTGGAGCGAGGTCGCCAACATCTTCTTTGACTTCGGCGACGACCCGGACGCGGAGATTCGCATCTCGTTCAAGCTGGCCGGCTCCTGGTCGTACATCGGCACGGACGCGCTGCTGATTCCCAAGGTGATGCCGACCATGAACTACGGCTGGCTGACACCGGCCACCGACGACGAGGAATACCACCGCGTGGTGCTCCACGAATTCGGCCACGCCATCGGCTTCATCCACGAGCACCAGAATCCGGAGCAGGGCATCAACTGGAACGAGCAGGCCGTCCTCGAGTACTACATGGGGCCGCCCAACAATTGGGACGAGCGCACCACCCGCTTCAACGTGCTCGACAAATACGATCCCAAGCTGCTGGAGCTGACCGCCTTCGACCCGCAGTCGATCATGCTCTACCCTGTGCCGGCCGCGTTCACCACCGACGGCTTCGAGGTCAAGTGGCAAAACTATCAATTGTCCGAGTTGGACCAGGAACTTGCCCAGCGCATCTACCCATTTGAAGACAAGACAGAGCCGGCCGGTCCTGACTGTTGAGCCATGCCGGGAGCCCACTGCCGAAGGGAAGACGTCCCATGCCCGACAATCCGACTCTCGACGAACTGCAGCGCGAAGAGTACGAACTGCGCCAAGAACTGGGCCGCATCGAACGTGCGTTGACCAGTGCGGCTCCGGATGATCTGGACGAACTGCTGTCCAGACGCATCGCCGTGCAGGCGCGTCTGGACGCGGTGCTGGCGCTGATGCAGGCCGCGACGCCGCCGACCAAGGGCGTCATCACCCGGTCGGCGCGCAAGAGCGAAACCGGCGTCGACATCCGCGTCGGCATGGACTACGTGCCCACGTCGGTCTATCATCTGGTCGACCCGGCGGAGTCGGCGCTGGTGATCGCCACCGTCGACAAGAAGTCGGCCGCCGCCCGGAGCGCGCCCGCCACGGTCAGCATCACGTCCTACATCGAAGGCTACTCGGCGCGCAAGGTGGACGTGGTGACGCGCGAAATGGTCAAGAGCACGGAGGTACGCCAGTCGCCCACGCTGCTGCCCGACCGGGTCAAGACCATCACCGAACTGACGCCGGCCACGCTCCACGTGGAGGTCCACGACTTCACCAGCGGGACCAAGATTGACCACATCACGCGCACGGTCTGGCTGCTGGCGCGCAACTCGGTCACCACCGCGGTGCGCGACCCGGACACGGGCGCCGTCACCGACCTGTCGCGCTACTTGGGCGCGTATGTGACGCCCAACGCGCCCGCGGTCATGCACTTTCTGCGCAAGGTGGCGGACTATCATCCGCAGCACAAGTTGGCCGGCTACCAGCCCGGTGCGCCGGTGGAGGACCAGGTCCGCGCCGTCTTTGACGCGTTGAAGAACGAGACCAAGGTCGTCTATGTCAACTCGCTGGTAGACTTCAACCCGCAGGAGGGGAGCCAGAGCCAGCGCATCCGTCTTCCGCGCGAGGCGTTGGACGAGCGGCAGGCCAACTGTGTGGACGGGACGGTGCTGGTCGCCAGCCTGCTGGAGGCCATTTCGCTAACGCCGGCCATTGTGCTGGTGCCCAAGCACGCGTTTGTGGGCTGGCAGGTGGACAAGGATGAAAAGAGTGCGTGGAATTACTTGGAGACGACGCTGATCGACTCCGGTGACTTCCAGCAGGCGGTCGACTACGCCGGCCGGTTGGCCGCGACCTACGAAAAACAGGCCACCACCACGGGCAATCCGGCGTGGTTCCGCCGTCTGTCCCTGCGCGATCTGCGCACGACAGACCGCATTTGGCCCATGGAATAACGAGAGATTTTGATGACTACGCAAGCACAGAGTGGCCAGACCCCGTTCACGTTCGTTCACCGCGCCGATCTCTACAACCTGCCGCCGCGGGCGCGCACGTGCGAAATTGACCTCCACGGCGGCTTTGCGGTCGACAAGCACGCCGGCAGCGCGATCTACTATGGCATGCCCGGCTGCGGCATCATGCGCATCGACGCGGACTTGCAGCGCCAGGAGATCATCGACTTGCCCGCCGACTTGACGCCGGTCAACTTTCACAGCACCAAGATCGGCGAGTTCGACGGCAAACGCCGCCTGATCTTGCCCGCCAACAACGACGAAAAGGTGGTCGTGCTCACCCTGGACGGCGCGGTGGACTTTGTGCTGCCGCGCCCGGTATTCGAGGAATACCAGTCAGACGAGACGCCCTATCGCCCGACGGACACGGTACTGGTCGACGACGACCTGTTCATCGCCGACGGCTACGGGGCGAACTTCATCAGCGTCGCCGACATCAACACGCGCGCATGGACCGGCATCTTCGGCGGCAAGAGCAGCGCGCCCGACGAAGACGGCAAGTTCGCCACCGCCCACGGCATCAACCTCAACCCGGTGCACCACCACCTGGACATCGCCGACCGGCCCAGTTCCCGCATCCAAGCCCACGGCCTGGACGGGCACTTCCTGGCATCGCACAAGTTGCCGGCCGGCGCGTACCTCTGCGGCATCGACTACGTGGAGCACCAGGGGCGCCGGCTCGCCGTCATCGGCTGCCTGCAAGATCCGCAGGAGGGACGGCCCGCGCCCATCTACATCATCGACGCGGCGACCTACGAACTGCTCTCCACCGTGCGCCCCAAGGAAGATCTGGGCATCGAGCGGGCGCAGCATCTCCACAACGTCGTCTTCCACGTCCACGGCGGGCAACTCTTCCTGATCTGCCAATCGTGGAATCCGGGGCAGTATTTTGTGTTGCAGCAGGCGTAGAAGCGAACAAAGATCTCGGAATTTGACTGCGCTTGCTCCAACCGCCCAGACACGAGTAAGATTGAGTACGTCGTTCGGTCTGTGATGACAAAGATGGAGTCCATTCGTGAGCGTTGAATTGACCATTGAGGTAGCAAGCGTTCAAGGGGCGGATACCGTCCAACATGCGCTACAGAGTTATCAGACACGCCTGAAAGCAGGGATTGCACGCACGCGCCGGCGTCTCGAAGAATTTGAGAAACGCTATGCCGTGAGCACAGAACAGTTCCTGGCCGAGTGGGGCGCCGAAGATCTTGCCGGCCGCGACTTGGAATACGTGGAATGGGCGGGCGAAGCGAAGCTACTAGCGGGCCTTGAGCGAGAGTTGGATGAGCTAAAAAATGCCCGCATCCAACTTCAATGAATACGCACAGCGTTTGGTCGACTTGTTCGAATCTGCGCTGGCAAGCGGACAGGCCGTAGCCATTGACCAAACGATCGACCAGCGTTCGGCAATGCGTGGGTTCATCGCCGGTATTCTATATTTCGAGGACGGCAGCGAATTGCATTTTCGCGAGTATGTGGACATTTCGCAGGCCGAACCTCGCTTGATGTATGCCTACCATTACCAGACCAAAGAGCACAAGTTGATATTCCGTTACGACAATGCGGCCCACAAGCCTGCACTGCCGCAACCGGATCATAAGCACTACCAGGATCAAGTCACGCTGCTGCCGAAACCTCCTTCGGTCGAAGCACTCCTCGATGAAATCCTCAACTGACTACGCCAACAACTCCACCAGCGCCTGCAACCAGTCGTCCGCAGCGTCAACACAGCCGGCAGCGGCAGCATGCGCCGGAAGACGGCGGCGGCATAGGCGCGCGCAGCGACATCGTCGGGCCGACGCAGATGGGCGTCCACGGTGCGTGTACAGCGCGAGGGCGCGGCCGTACTCCGGCATGTCGGCTTGACGTAGGCGCCGGCGCTGCTCGTCCGTCACCAGCGGCGGCGGCGTGACCTGGCGCAGGTAGACGTTGCGCCGGGCCCGTGCCATGCTGGCGCGCAGCGCGGCCAGACGCCGCTGGGTGGACGGTGTCGCATCCGCCGGGCCGTCGCCTGCATCCTCGCCGGCGGCGCTGCCCACGACGAGCGTCCCGTCACGCAGCCAAGCGGGGACGGCGGCATGCGTGGCATCCAACAGGTCCGAACGCTGACCAGAGTTGGTTCTCGGGCGTGTCAACTGGTGACGCAGCCGCGGCAGACGAAGCGGGTCGGGTCGTACTCGCCGCTGTGGCGCGCCTTTGATGGTGGCGGGCCATTCGATGCGACCGCGCGCGTCCATGCAACACGGTGCGCGTCCCCTGGGTGCGGCGGGAGAGATGCTGGAGCAGCCGGGGCAAGTCGGTACGGCAGAAGTGGGCCAGATCGCGGCCGGGCGTGTCGTCCAGCAGAGAGCCAGGGCCACGATCGTGCCCACATCGCCGGAAGCGCGCAGCAGCGGCGCGGGCGGCGCGGCCAGTTGCAGGGCGACGAAGCGCCGCAGCACCGCGATCTCTTCCTGAGGCCGCGCCATCGTGCACCCTCGCCGAAGTCGATGAACGGGTAGAGCGCGGCGATCCGCGCCAGGATGCGCGTCCGCCGGGCAAGCGCGCCGCCGAAGCGCGTGGCCAGCTCGTCGTGTATGTCCTGGATCACGCCGGCGTCCAGACCGTCCAACTGGGGCGGCGAAGAGCAGGAACGCGTCGGCCAGCAGGTCGCCCATGGCCGCGCCCGCGATGTGACGTTCGCCCACGTACGCGATCATGTCCTGGGCGATGGCCGGTCCCAGCGCGGTGGGTCATGAGCTGGGAGTCGGGCGCGAGCAGTTCCGTCAAGAGCGCGAGCAATTCGTCCTGCACAGCCGCGTCGAGCGCGACGAGACGGGGATGACCGCGCACCCAGTCGGCGCGCAGTTGCGCAAATGCGTCGGGCAGCCCCAGGTCGATGAAGGCGAAGCGGCGCATGAAGGCCAGCGACATGGCGTAGAGCGAGGCGCGGTCGTAGACGTTCATGGTGCCGATGATGCGCCAGTGGGGGTGGACCACGTAGTCGTAGCTGCGTGCGGGCAGATGCCGGGGGATCCAGCCGTGCAGTCCCTTCCGGTCCGGCGGTAGGATGCGGACGCGTGCGCCGCCCACGCGGTAGGGCGTGTCCACCTGCTGGCCGGAGAGCACGGTGAAGAGTTCGCCGAAGGCCTTGTCGATCTCGGCCCGGTTGATCTCGTCGATGACCAGCCACTCGCCGGCGCGGATGGCGTGGAGAAAGTTGCCCGGCTGGAAGGCGAGCCCCTGGTCCGCGGTGGGCACGTAGCCGCCGACCGTGTCGAAGGTCGACCAGTCGGCTGTGGCCGTGGTCACGGTTTTGCCGCGGCACATCCGGGCCGTCGCCGCGAAGTCGCAGATGGCGTGGGCCAGCGTGGTCTTGCCCGTGCCCGGCGGCCCCAACAGGATGATGTGCTTGCCCATGTTGAGCGCGGCCGCGATCTCGTCCACCGCGCCCGCGGGCAGTTCCAACTTGGCCACCCGGGCGATGTGATCGGCCAACGCCGCGGCATCAAGCCGGGCGTTCAGCGGCAGCGCCTCGCTCAACGCATCCCGTTCCTGTTGCGCCACCTCCTGGGCGATGGGACCCCGGCCGCCCGACTGAATGGCCTGTTGCAGCGGCCCCACGACGCTCGCGGCCCCCAATGCCTGGGCCTGTTGCGCAAACAAGTTGCCCAGTGCGCGCACCCGGGGGTCTTCGGTCGCGCCCATCTGCGCCAGCGTGCGGATGTCCGCGGGCGGGCGAGGCACCTGGGCCGCGGCGTCCCGGTCCACGTCCAACAGTTCGCCGTCACTGCTGTTCATGTAGAGCACGGGCACGCCCCACGTCCCCGGCGGCATGCGCGTGTGTTGTGAGAGTGTCAGGCGCGTCGCGGCCAGGGCCATGTCGACGCGGCCGCTGCGCGCCAGGTCGTCGTAGTAGGTCTGGGTGAAGAGCTGGGCCGCGTCCATGGCCAGCGGCTGCTGCATGGCGATGACCGCGGGCACCTTCCCCTTGCTCACCAGTTGCGGCCCCAGCCCGCGCAGCGCGTTGCCCTGGGCGTCCACCGCGCTCTGGCACGACGCCAACACCAGCAGCCGCAGTAGGTTGCCCGCGCCGCGCACCGCCGTGTTCATCTGCGCCGCCGAAACCAGGGGCAGATCGACGCCGTCGCGCTCGATCACCAGGTGATTGGGCGCCTGCGGCTGACCGGGGTCGAAGTACCCGTGGCAGACGAGATGGAGCACGTGGTAGCCTTCCTGGAGCGCGGCCGTGAGTGCATCCAGCGTGACCACGGGCGTGGCGGCATCGGGCAGAATTTTGTAGGTCAGCAACCCGGCGTCGGCCAGGCGCGTCAGAGCCACGTCGGCAATGCGCTGCTCCAGAGTCACATCCAGCGACTCCAGTCCCAGGCGACCGGGCAAGTCGGCCGGGTTGCAAATGGCCACGAGCACCTTGGGCCGCGCACCGTCCACCTTGAGCGAAACCGGCGGGCCGTCGTGCCGCCGGTAGAAGGGCGAGGCCTCGAGGAGGGCCAGCGGCGTGTCGTCGGGCGGGCAGAGATATTCCCACTGGTACACGTGCAGCTCGCCGTTGTTGCGGTCGAGCAACAGTTCGAAGCGCGCCTTGTTGTCCGGCTTGTGCTGCAGATCATCCATCACGCGCCGGAAGCCGTACGCAGTGGTGTGCTGCTGGTCACCGTGCTGGGGCGCGGCGTCGTTGATGATGGCGTCGAAGAGGGCACGGCCGTAACGGTGCCAGTCGCCGCGGGCCTGGGTCAGTTCCTCGACTACGTGGTCCTGCGCGAGCAGGTTGCGCGACGTGTAGTCGACGTCGGCGTAGCTGAGCGTCACCGTGTTGATGTTGACGCGCAGGGTGACGCGCTGGTCCGTGGGCGGCGGCTCGTACTGCGCCGGGCTGACGTAGATGACGTTGCTCTGGACGACGGTCGGCGTCGGTTGTGACGCGGGCGCAGATGCGGTTTGCGGCGGCGCGGCCGGCGGTGTCTCCGCTTGCGCGGCAGGTGCGGCTTCCAGCCCTGCCGTCGTCGACGCGGCGCCATGTTCTTGGATGGGCACTTCGAAGTCGCCCACGCGCACGTAGTCCTCGGCCTGTTCGATGTCGATGTCCGCGGCTTTTTGTGCCGATGCGGCGGCAGAGGTCGCGGCCGGCGGGCTGCGTTTGGGCAACACCACCCCGCCGATGCTGACCCGGTCGCCCAGGTCCTCGATGGTGAGACCCATGCCGGGATCCGGTGTGGTGGGCGCTTCTTTGCGTCGCGTCTGGATCTCCTCCAGGCTCAAGTCGAAGGCAAAGAGGCGTTGCTCGTAGAGATTGGTCCAGAGCACAGGCGTGCGTCCCGCGGGTGCGCCGTCGGTCGTGAGGTCGGCGCGCAGTTGGTTGACGGCGACGTCGATCAGGCCGTGGCTGAGCAGCGCCGTCAACAGGTCGTCCCAGAGCGTGCGGTTGGACAGGAGGCGTTCGTCCAGCGGGAGGTCCAGGTACGCGCAGAGGCCACGGGCGAAGCGGTCGCGAAAGCGCTGCGCGCCCTGGCCGAGGATGAAGTCCGTGTCGAGGTATTGGGCGTAGCCCGCGTCGAACGCGGTGATCAGGAGCGGCGGCAACACGTCGGCCTTCTCCAGCAATTGGTCCAGCCCGTCGTGGCGTGCGCCGTCGGGCGCGTTGCCGGCTGCCGCGACCTGGCCGACGATGCCCAGTGCACAGAGCGCGTGCACGTCCGCGAGCACGGGAGCGACCGCGTCCACGCCGCCGGTCACGACCTGCACGCCGGGCGGCAGCGACGGTTTGCGGCTCTGTTCGCCTTGCGGCAGCCACAACGTCACCCGGAGCAGCTCGGCCAGCAGCCACGGCGTGAGATAGTCGGCGACCAACGCCATGGTCTCGCGCCACGGTTCGACCGGTTCATCCAGCCACACGGGCACGTCCACGTAGACCAGCAGATGCAGCGGTCCGTCGCGCCGCGGCGTGGACGTGGCCGTGGTCGTCTGCCCGACCAAGCGCGCAAAGGCCGGTTCGGATTGAAGGCAAGGGAACGTCGTCACCGGGCGCGCGCACATATTCCCAGGGCAGCCGGTTGACCAGCGCCGCCGCGCCGTCCAGGTTGATGCGCACGCGGGACGCCGTCATCCGCCAGCTTGCGCGCCTGGATGAACGCATCTTCGACGGCCTCGGCAAAGAGCGGCGTGACATATCGGCGGCAGCGCGCACGGGATCGTCGGCATTGGCCCACCCCTCGATCACGTCACGCGGAAGACCGTGCCGCGCACCGTCCGTTCGCGCCACCACCGCCTCCACGGCAAACCCGTCGGCTGTTTCTTGCAGGCGCAATTCAAAATCGGCAAAGGGACGATCGGTCTGAAATGCCGCGTTGGCATCGCTCATGCTGTCATCTCCCGGTCTCCGTCCGCGTTTCGGTGACGTATCTGCCGCCTATGCCATTGCCGTCAACGCAACATGGTATTCTTCAGCACGACATGCACCAAAGGAAGAGCGCTATCATCGAATGTGCATGTACGGAATCGCAGGCAGATTGTCATTCACAGGAACACTTCCATGGGAATCGTTATCCAGACTGAAGCGCCGCCGCTACGACGAGACACCCGCGGCGCGCTCCGCGTCGGCGAATCCAGAGTGCTGGTTGAACTCGTGATCTCCGCCTTTGAAGATGGCGCAACGCCGGAAGCCATCGCGCAACAATACCCCGCCGCACACCTCAGCGACATCTACGGCGTTATTGCATACTACCTGCGCCACCGCGAAGAGATGCGGAAATACATCGCAGAGCGCGAGCAGCAGGCGGCAACCGTGCGCCAAGAAATCGGCGCGCACCAAGGCGACTTGGGCGAAATACGCAATCGAATTCTCCGTCGCCAGGCCACACCCCACAGTTGAAACTTGACGATGCTGCGGTTCCTTGTCGACGAAAACTTCAATGGAAACATCGTGCGCGGATTATTGCGTCGACGACCGACATTGCAGCTTCTGCGAGTCCAAGACGTCGGCTTAGGCAGAAGAAGACGACCCTACGATTTTGGAATGGGCATCACGTGAAAATTGCATTCTGCTAACTCACGACCGCGCCACAATGCCCGATTTCGCATACCAACGAATCATCGCCGGACAGTCCATGCCGGGGGTTTTCGTTGTCAACGATCGCTTGTCAGTTCGTCGGGTCATTGACGAACTACTCCTTCTGGACGAAGCCAGCGAGACCTTTGAGTGGGCTGGAGTTGTCCTCTATCTGCCGCTGTAGCCTCTCCGGAAGGCATCCTAAAGCCACTGCTTGCCCATCTTGCACACCATCGTATACGTGGGGTCGAACATGTTGCCCAGGTCGTACTCCACGGTCTGGCCCATGAGCACGTTGGCGGTGACCGCGTCCATGCCGTAGTCGGACGTGAGCCAGCGGATCATCTCGGTGGTGGCGTGCTGGGTCGCCTGGTCCAGGGGACGGGCGTTGCCGGTGGTCCAAATGTGCGTGTCGTTTTCGCCCGCGGCCAGCCGATCTGCTTGCCCTTGATCACATCCACGGTAAACTGCACGTCGCACGAGATCTCGATGCCGGTGCCCGCCATTTCGCCGTCGCCTTGGACTGCGTGCCCGTCGCCCAGGAAGAAGAGCGCCCCCGGCACGAGCACGGGGAAGTAGACCATGACGCCGGCCACGAACTCACGGTAATCCATGTTGCCGCCGTGGGGACCGGACGTGGCTGTGCTGATGGCCTCGCCCTGGGCAGGCGCGACGCCGAAGCAGCCGAGCATGGGCCGCACGGGCACGACGATGGGCCGGGTCGTCGCCGGGCTGGTCAACGTCGCCCGGCCCGTGGCCATGTCCACATCCCATTCGGCGCGGGCAGGCCGCCGTCCTGCCAGGGCAAGTGCGGCACGTACTCCGGGTCGACCACGTTGGGTGCAAGCATGGCGCTGCCCCAGCCCATGCGCCGGTTGGGCACAATCGCATCCAAGCGCACCATGAGCGTGTCGCCGACCGCGGCGCCCTCGATGTAAAACGGCCCGGTCATGGGATTGCCCCGCGGCGTGACCGGCGCGTTATTGGCGTCGTAACCACGTGCGTCCACGGTAGTCGTCACCACGCTGTCGCCCGGCGCAAGCGTCAGCACCGGCTCATGGGATCCCATGTTGGTAAAATAATGTGTCGGCTCAAATCGACGCACCGTCATCACACCCCTCCATTACTCATTCAAAATTATCTATTCACAAATTAACCATTCACCTGTTCATCAGCACGCGGCGGCACAAGATATAGCCCCGCCCCTTCCCTTCGCCCCCACGGACTCGCCCCCGCCGGAGACGACGGCGTCTCCACCGCCAACTCGGCCAGCTTCTCCATGTCGAACGCAAGCCCGTGCCCCGGCTGGTCACCGAGCACGATCCAGCCGTCCTCAATGTGATTGTCCACGGTCATGGCCTTGGTGCGCCCGGCCGCGACCACCTCCATGGCGATGTGATTGGGCAGGACCGCGGCCACATGCGCCATGAAGTTGCCGGGGCAGTTCATCACCGAGACGGGCAACTCGAAGGCGTAGGCCAGTTCGGCCACGGTCAACGCGCCGGTAATGCCCGAGCAGCCCCAGCCCACCTCGACCACGTCGACCGCCTCGTGGGTGATGAGCGGCACGAACTCGCTCACGTGGTCCAGGTTCTCGCCCGTGGCCACCGCGGCGCGGATGCTGCGCGAGACCTGGCGCAGGCCGCGGTAGTCCCAGCGGCGCGCCGGCTCCTCGGCCCACGTGAGGTCGAACTCCTCCTCCATGCGGCTCAGGTAGCGGATGGCCTGTTTGGGCGACCAATACTCGTTGGAATCGACCATCAGTTCCGGCGTCTTGCCCGACGTAGCCAGCGCGTCGCGCATGATACGGAGGCGGCGGAGGTCGGTCTCCATGTCCAGCCCGACCTTGAGCTTGCCGCCGGCCACGCCCTGTGCGGCCATGCGCGTGTAAAAGGCGGCCAGTTCGTCATCATTCAACGGCATGTCGATACCGCTGGCGTAGGCACGCGCGCGCGGCGTGGCCGCGCCCAGCGTCTTCCAGAGCGGTTCGTCGTTGGCCTTGGCCTTGAGATCCCACAGCGCCACGTCCAGCGCGCTGATGGCGTCGGTCACCATGCCGCGATTGTTGCCTTTGAAGACCACGTCCACCATGCGCTGCCACAGCCCGCGCACGCCGCGTGGATCCTCGCCCACCAGCAGATCGCGCGCCATGCCGTGCATGATGCCTGCTGCTTCCGGCGTTTCCATGGCTTGCTGCAGATGCCCGCATCCGTGTCGACAAAGACGGCAAGCTGGGCCACGTGTTGGCGCCCGCGCGGGCTGTTGGCGTCGCCGATGGGGCGGTCTTGATCATACTCGTACAGAACCGCACGGATGCCGGTAATTTTCATGGTGACTCCTCGGGATGATTTCAACAGTCGCAAGATGGGCGCTACCTGTATGATACGGCAGACCGGCATTCACTTCAACCTGAGTTGCAGGACCGGGTGCAGTCACAGATTCGGGGCAGGTGCTGTGTCCACCGCACGCCCTCGTGCGAACGGCGGCAAAGGCCTGGCTTTGGTAAAGCGGTTCGCACGAGGGCGTGCGAACTGAACAGGAGAGCGCGGCCCTGTCCCCACATTGAGATATGCCCATCGAGGCAGCGTGCCCTAGCCGGCGCTGAGTTCGGTATGGATGCGCTGCACGGTGGCGGTAACCATCTCCGCGGCGGGGAGACGAGAGCGACCCCGCCAACAGGTGCGCACATTCGCAGTAGAGGTGCAGCCCCGCGGTCATGGTCATGCAGGTCGCCCGCCTCCACGCCATACGCCTGCCGATAGAGCTGCGACCAGCGCGATTCGACGCTTCCAGGGCGGCCGTCATCGCGCCGTAAAGAACGCGTTGTCACCCTGCACCAGCACGCCGCGCTGCACCTGCATCACATGCGACAGCAACCACGATAAGCCGAAGCGGGCATTGAGCAGCCGCCCCACATCATTCGCGCTGCAGCCCCTCCAGCCCTTTGTGCACCTCTTCGATCAAGCCGACCATCTGCTCCCCGGCGTAGATGTCCGCCGCGCCTGCAATGCGGGCGTCCACATGAAGGCGTGCGCGAAGCCCGCACCTGGGCAAAGACGCCGTCACGGTCGATGAGCGCCCGTCCCACACGCAGCCCGGCCATGGTCTTGACCGCCTCCACCGGATCCGTGAACCAGCGTTCGAGTGCGTCCGGCGGCACATTGCTCACCACGACCAGATTGCCGTCGATGAGATGCGAGCCTGCCCGGCACATCCGGAATCGGCGGCCACCAAGCGCATGAGATCCACGTCGCTGAACGGGCCGGCATCGCCGCGCGCGGACACTAAGGAGCGCGACAGCGTTAATGCCCCGGCGCCGTCAAAGCGGCGGGCCAATGCCGCAAAAATCCGGCGATTGACGCTGCACGGTAAACCTCCCTGAGTTTGCCAAAGCTGTTTGATCAATGCCCCAAAATCGGGTACGCTCCCACTCACAATCGTCGTGGCTTATCCAGAAATCGTCAATCTCATGTTCGACTCATACTGCGCTTCGCTGCCCTGGAGCAGCGTGAAATCAACCGCGAGACCTTCGTCGAGCCGTGGCCCGAAGCCGGGCTCACGGTGGTCGACAGCCCCTACGATCCTGCCGAGCCTGCGCGCCGAAGACGGCCGCGCCGTCGAGATGGACGGCAAGGCGCGCCGATTTCGACACGCTGGACGTCTTCATCGCCGACCACGCGCTGACCTGGATAGTGGCCGTCCACGCCATGACCATCCCCGCGCTGGACGCTGGCACGCATGATCGTGGACATCAACGTGCCGCCGCGCGAGGTGCGCCGGCTGGCCGCGGTTGTACGCCCGCCAAACTGGTGGCGATCGTGCGCCACCTGAACGTGTTGGAAATACGATGGGCTGGCCAACCAGTGGCGTCCGCCGCACGCCCGCCAACCAGGCCCACGTCACCAACTGGCGCGAACACCCGGCGCTGCTCGCCTACGCGCCGCCGAGGCGGCGCGGCGCGGTTTCCCTTGCTGAAGTGACGACTGTGCGCGTGGCCCGCAACGCACCCTTCAACGCGCGTGCTGGCCATCCTGGTCGGTTCCCAGGCGGACGAGGCGGCGTGCTCACCCGGCATCGTGCGGTGCATATGCGCTCAGTCTGCGCCTGGCCACAAAGGGGTTGACCACCTACGCGGAAACGCTGTCGGTCTACGGCACCGAGCGCACCTTGTGGACGGCGACGACACGCCCTGGTCCAAGGCATTCCTGGCGTCGGCCTACGCCGCGCATCAAGGTGCGCTTTACGTCGGGGACCGGTCAGAGGCGCTCATGGGCAACGCCGAGCAGTGTTCCATGCTCTACCTGGAGGCGCCGCTGTCTGCTGGTGACCAAGGGCGCGGGCAGCCAAGGCGTGCAGAACGGCTCCATTTCCTGTATCGCGCTGCCCGAGGCGCTGCCCGGCGGAGTGCGCGCCGTGCTGGCCGAGAACATGCTGGCCTCGCTGCTGGGGCTGGAGTGCGCGTCCGGCAACGATGCGCTGGCCTCCCATTCGGAGATCCGCAAGACGGCCAAGCTCATGTGCCAGTTCATCCCCGGCACCGACTTCATCCACTCGGGCTACAGCGTCATGCCCAAGCGGGACAACCTCTTCGGCGGCGGCAACTTCGACGCGGAAGATCTGGACGACTACAACGTGCTCCAGCGGGACATGCAGGTGGACGCGGGGCTGCGACCCGTCACGGAGGACGAGGCGCTGGCCGTACGCCGCCGGGGTGCGCTGGCCATCCAGGCCGTCTACGCCGAACTGGGCTTCCTGCCCATCGCGACGGCGAGGTGGACGCGCCGTGCGTTTCACAGCAGCGACGACATGCCGGAACGCGATGTGGTGGCCGACCTGGCCGCGGCCGACGCGTTCTGGCCGGTGACCGGTCCATGCTCGACGTGGCCGCCGCGCTCCAGCGGCGCGGCTTCGACGACGTGGCGACCAATCTGCTGCAGATGGCGCGCCAACGCATTGCGGGCGATTATCTGCAACCGGCCGCCATCTTCGACGCCGATTTCAAGGTGCGCAGCGCCATCAACGACGTCAACGACTACACCGGCCCCGGCACCGGCTACCGGCTGGAGGGTGCGGCGCTGGCAGGAATTGCAGGCCATCCGCTGCGTCGTTGCGTGACTTCATCGACGCCGCCTGACGGCAATGCCGTCGCCCAAGTTCGCGCCGCTGGGCCTGGCCAAGGTGGGCACCCACGGCGGTCGGGTTGCGTGGGCCTGCCTTTCAACGCCGTATTGACCAAGACCATCGGCGTACCGAGCATGAGGCGGTGCTCATCGCCCTGCTGCACCGGCGTGGCGCGCGAAGGGCTGACAGCGCGCGTCGTGCGCGTCAACCACACGTCGGACTGCGCGGCCATCGGCCAGATCGGCGCGGCGTTGAGCGGCGCGGGCATCGGCATCGGCCTGCAATCGCGCGGCACGACGGTCATCCACAAACGGGGGTTGGCCCGGCTCAACAACCTGGAACTCTTCCCCCAGTCGCCCAGCCTCACGCTGGAGACCTACGAGCAGATCGGGCGCAACGCGGCGCGCTACGCCAAGGGCGAGTCGCCCGCGCCCGTGGGCGTCAAGATCGACAACTGGGCGCGGCTGCGGCTCATCGTCAAGACCGCGCTGCTGCATCGGCGGGAGACCGAGCAGATCCACGACGAGCCGCCGACGGAACCAGGGTTCGACTGGGAGCCGGAGGTAGAAGAGGGGCGGGGTTGTGAGGAGTACAGGAGGAAGGGCCAACACAGGGGCACATAAGTGGAGGTGGAGCAGTGCAGTATCCGTTAGGCGATGATGACGGGTTGCGGAGTGCGAGCGGGAAGACCGCGTGGCGAGATCGGCCGTGGAGGCATTGGCGTCCGGCGCTGGGCATGGACGATCTCCAGATCGATGCGGCGACGTTGCGTGCCCAGGCGGAGATCATACACGGCCGGCTATCCGCAGTTGGCGCAAAACCTATGCGTGCGCGGCCGAGTTGACGGCGGTGCCCAACGCGACGTTGTTGGCGATGTACGAGATGCCAGCCCCGGACGCGCGACCCACGCCGAACTGCTGGCCCTGGCCGAACGCTGGAGGCAACATACGCTGCCTGGTGACGGCGGTACATCCAGGCCGGCGAGCAGTACCGGCGTCGCGGACTCTGTAAATCGTGATTGACGCATCGGCGATTATGCAATAGAATAGCCCCGAAGCTGGAAGGGATCTCGTTCATAAGCCAAACTCAAGCAGTTTGCTGCTCTCCACGTTATTCCATACTCGTCCGTTGTTGCCTTCCGCTTTTGGTTTCATTTCATATTTTGTCTTAACGCTACGTTCAATCTAGGTTCGTCCAGGCGTCAATCGCCGCCGCAAACGAGTGCGTCCATCGTCCACCCGCTTGTCGTCGCGTGCGCCGTACACATGGCGCCTTGCCCGCGTTCATTGCACTCAACCAGGATTCACCCGTTCCCATTTCTAACCGTTTTGTCAACCGACAAGGAGGAACCTGTGTCAAAGCAAGAGAATGGCATCACAAATCGCATGTTGACCCGTCGCCAGGCGCTCAAGCTCATGGGCGGCACGGCGGGTATGCTGGCGTTGGCTGCCTGTGCCGCGCCGGCCGCAGCACCCGCCGGCGGTGGCGAAGCCGCACCGGCGGCCGCACCCGGCAAGCTCGTCGTCGTCCATCGCCGCGAGTACTTCAAGGAGATGGAGGAACTCTTTGCGCAGGCTGTCATGGACTGGGGCGCAGCCAACAACGTCGAGATGGACGTCTCCCCGGTGGCCGCCGAGTCCAACGAGGACTTTGTGCCCAAGCTGGCTGCGCAGGTGGAGGCCGGGAATCCACCGGACCTGATCTACCACCGCAACGAGATCGTCTCCCAGATGTATTTCCTGGATCTGTTGTCCGCAGTCGACGATACGGCCCAGGCGGCCATCGCTGCCTATGGCGACCCGGCAGCGACGCAGCGCCGCTTCAACGTCATTGACGACCAGTGGTGGGGCATTCCGTACATCATGAGTGGCGGCAGCGACGCCGGCGTGTTTGCCCGTGCCAGTTGGCTGGAAGAAGCCGGCTACGATCCGGTTGCGGGCATCGCAACATTTGATGATCTGCGTGAAGCCGCGGTGGCGATCACCAACACCGATATGGAACGCTATGGATGGGGCATGACCATCAACAGCGGCGGTGATGCCACGGGCCTCATCCAGGCGATCATCCACAACTGGGGTGGGCAGATCACCGATGCGGATATCACCCAAATCACCTTCAATTCGCCCGAGACCGTCGACGCCGTGGCGTGGCTCACGGAAGTCTTCGTCAATGAACCGTACAGCAACTCGCTGGCTCCGGGCATCCTGAGCTGGACTGACTCCAGCAACAACGAAGCGTGGCTGGCCGACAACATCGGCTTGACCAAGAACGCAGCTAGCATTTATGCCAAGGCCTTGGCCGACGGCAACCCGATCTTTGAGGATACCATTATCACCGAAGCAATTGTCGGCCCTTACGGTGAAGCACTGACCGGTGGCGCCGGCGCCCAGTTCAACATCTCCAAGGGTGCGGCAAACCCGACCCAGGCGGCCGAACTTGCGCTGTATATGCTGACACCTGAAGTCTTTTTGCCGATTTCCCTGATCTCGGCCGGTCTCTTCCTCCCGGCGTATCAGGATATCTACAGCATGGACCAGGTGGTGACGGCGTTCGAGGCCGACCCCAACCTGCAGCGTATGGGTGAGATGACCTTGGGTGACTATCCTGGTCTCTCGTGGCCGGCTGAGCCCAATGCGTTGGCCGATGCCGTGCGCGCCCAGTCGATTCTCCCCGACTTGATGGCTGAAACCGTCACAGCCGGCGTGGATCCGGCCGAAGCTGTCCAGCGCGCGACCGACCGCATTAGCCAGATCGCCGAAGAGTTGGGTGCGTTTGGTTAATCGATGCTGATTCCGGCGTGAAGAAGTCGGGCTTCGATGAAGAAGCCCCACATCAAGCTACATCCTCCCCCTGATCGGCCACCTGTGTACGTCGTGAACCCACCAGACGCACTCACCGAGTTGAGCCAGGTCCATCCGCGCGACTGATCTCGTGACGGCGGTGGCCCGCTTGAGCACACCAAGGCGAACGTCCAGGCATGGCGTGCAGTGCAAGGTTGATCGGCGCGAGTCAGCCGTTGCGTCGTACTGAACGAGTGAACAGAGGAGACCATTATGGCACAACGCGCAGAGACGCTGCCCCAGGCGCGCACGGCTCAACCGCACCGTAGCAGCACAACGCGCCGGGTGCTGGGACCGGATTGGAAGATCGCCTGCCCTTCATCTTGCCCATCATCATCTTGATGACGATCTTCATTGCCTGGCCCTTTATCAGGGCGATCTTCACCAGCATGACCATCCGGACCATGGCGCGCGAGACCAAGTTCGTGGGGCTGGACAACTACATTCGCCTCTACTCCGACCCGTACTACCACCAGGCGGTCAAGGCGACGTTTGTCTTCACGGCCAACGCAATCTTGTTCAAGCTGATCTTCGGCCTGATTGCGGCCACCCTGTTGCATCCGCTCAAACGCGGGCGCAACTTGCTGACCGGGCTGGTGCTGCTCCCTGGATTATTCCCTCGGTGGTGCAGGCGTTGGCGTGGAAGTCGATCTACGATCCGCTCTTCGGCGGCCTCAACCCAATTTTGTTGGCGACCGGATTGATCGACAAGCCACTGTCATGGCTGGCAGATCCCCAACTGGCCATGGTGTCGGTGGTGGTGGTCAACGTATGGGCCGGCATCCCCTTCTTCACAGTCAACATGCTGGCGGGCATGTCGGCCATCGACGCCGAGATGTACGAAGCAGCATCCATCGACGGCGCCAACGGCTGGGACAAGTTCCGGCACATCACGTTGCCAAGTCTGCGCTTCGTCATTGCCGTTGCCACGCTGCTCTCCACCATCTGGACCTTCAACAACTTCGAGACTATCTACCTGCTGACCATGGGCGGCCCCGGCAACGTGACCAAGGTCTACTCCATCATGGCCTATGAAAAGGCCATTCGCTCGCTCCAGTTCGGACCGGGGACAGCTATCGCCTTCAGCCTGGTGCCCGTATTGCTCTTCTTCATCCTGCTGCTCTCGCGCTTCATGCGCCGCGACGCAAGTAGCGACGAAAAGGTCGTATGGCAGGATCGCGTCATCGACGGAGCCGGCTGGTTGATCAGCCTGATCTTCACCATTGTCGCCTATCCCTTCCAACTGATCGGGCGGGCGTGGCGGGCGGTGTTCCCGGCAGGCAACGCCAAGACCAGTTTAAGGCGTCAGAAGCGCATGGAATCCATCGTCCGCGGGATCGCGCTGACCCTCCTGCTCTCCTTCATCCTCTTCCCCTTCTACTGGATCTTGATTACCGCATTCAAGGGCGAATTGCAGATCAGCCAGCGCGCCGACATCTTCTGGCCCAATCCGTGGACGACAGAGCAGTTCCAGCGTCTCTTCTTCGAAGAGCCGTTCTTCCGTTGGTTCGGGAACTCACTCATCGTCTCCCTGACGACCACTGCCCTGGCCGTGGTCTTGGCTGCGCTGGGCGGCTATGCCTTGGCTCGCCTCAATTTCCGTGGCGTCGAGTCCATGACCACGCTGTTGCTGATTACCTATTTGCTGCCCGCGGCGCTCATGTTCATTCCCCTCTACGGCATCTTGGCTGACTTGGGCGTGATTAACACGCGCTGGGCACTGATTCTCACCTATCCGACGAGCATGGTGCCCTTCGCCACCTGGCTGTTGATGGGCTACTATCGTTCGATCCCCATCGAACTGGAACACGCAGCACTGGTGGACGGAGCGAATCGCCTGCAAGCGTTCTATCGCGTGACGCTGCCGCTGGCCATGCCCGCGCTGCTGGCGGTCACGCTCTTCGCCTTCACCAACGCGTGGAAGGAGTTCCTGTTCGCCTTCGTCTTCATCACCAACCAGAAGCTCATGACTCTGCCCGTGGGCCTGGCCCAGACCATCTTCGGCGACATCTACCCCTGGGGCATGCTCATGGCGGCCTCGCTTCTCATCTCCATCCCGGTCGTCGTCTTCTACATGTACGGGCAGAAGTACATGGTGGCCGGGCTGACGGCGGGTAGCGTGAAGGGGTAAAAACGAAACGGACCACCCATGCACATCACCGATATGCACGTGACGCCGATCGCGATCAGCGATCCGCCTTTGTTGAACGCGGCCGGGCTGCATGCACCCTACGCGCTGCGCACCATCGTGGAACTTGTAACCGATGACGGGATAACCGGCCTGGGCGAAGTGCCGGGCAGCGTCGCGACCACAGCCGCACTGGAAGATGCCCGCGAAGTCGTCGTCGGGGCTGACCCGTTCCAACTCAATGCGATCCAACAGGGGCTGATCGACCGCTTCGGCACGGACCGCGCCACGGCGCGCGGCCAACAGCCGTGGGACAAGCGGCGCATGGTCCACGTCTACAGTGCCGTCGAGGTGGCCTGCTACGACATCATGGGCAAGGCCACGGGGCGGCCGGTCTGCGATCTCCTGGGCGGACGCGTGCGCGATGCCGTGCCGTTCTCCGCCTACCTGTTCTACAAGATGGAAGGGGCCGGCGGCGCGCTGGAATTTGAGATCGATCCCGACGCGACCGGTTGGGACGCGGCGCGTCAGGCACCGGCGTTGGACCCGGCCGAGGTGGTGGCGCAAGCCCAAGCAATGTGCCGTGAATTCGGCTTCAAGTCCATCAAACTCAAAGGCGGCGTCATGCCGCCCAGCGAAGAAGTGGCCGCCATGTACGCGCTGCGCGAAGCCTTCGGCCCGGACACGCCGCTGCGCCTGGACCCCAACGCGATTTGGAGCGTGGAGACATCCATCGAGATGGGCAAGCGTCTGGCCGGGATCTTGGAATATTACGAAGATCCGGCGCGCGGTCAGGAGAACATGGCCAAGGTGCGCGCGGCCGTCAGCATGCCCATGGCGACCAACATGTGCACCACCTCGTTCGACGACATCCCCGGCAGCATCCGCCACGGCTCCGAGGACATCATCCTCAGCGACCACCACTTTTGGGGCGGGCTGCGCTCCACCATCGAGTTGGCGCGCATCTGTCGCACCTTTGACCGGGGCCTCTCCATGCATTCCAACAGCCACGTGGGCATCTCGCTCATGGCCATGACCCACCTGGCCGCGGCCATCCCCAACCTGACCTACGCCTGTGACACCCACTATCCCTGGCAGTACGAGGAGCTGCTGGTCGGCGGGCGCATCCCGTTCGATGACGGCTGCGTGGTCATCCCCGACAAGCCCGGCCTGGGCATCGAACTGGACCGGGACGCGCTGGCCGCGCTCCACGCGAAT
>JAWKOK010000076.1:0-24898 GCA_041391205.1 Caldilineaceae bacterium | reverse complement strand
CGCAACGAACTGGCGCGCATGATGGTGGGCCGCGATGTACTGCTGGACCGCACGCGCGCCCCCGTCACTCTGGGCGAGGTCAAGCTGGCGCTGCGCAACGTGGGCGCGCTGGGTGTCACCGGCCAACCCGCGCTGCGCGATGTCTCGCTGGACGTGCAGGCGGGCGAGATCCTGGGCATCGCCGGCGTGAGCGGCAACGGCCAGCGCGAACTGGCCGAGGTCATCGCCGGGCTGCGGGAGACGACCGGCGGCACGGTGCGCATGTTGGGCGAGGACGTCACCGCGTGGTCACCCGGCGCGCGCACCGCCGCAGGTCTGGGCTACATCCCCGAAGAGCGCATGCACGACGGCGTCATCCAGCAGTTCAGCGTGGCCGACAACCTGATTCTCCAGGACCACACGCGGCCGCCCTTCAGCCGCGGCATCTTCCTCAACTTCAAGACCATCGCGCAGAAGAGCCGGGATCTGGTGATGGAGTACCGGGTCAAGACCCCCAGCGTGGAGACGCCGGTCAAGAGCCTCTCCGGCGGCAACATTCAGAAGCTGATTCTGGCGCGCGAGTTGGCGCGCGATCCGGGCGTGCTCGTCGCCGCGCAGCCCACCCGCGGCGTGGACATCGGCGCCACCGAGTACATCCACCAACGGCTGCTGGACCAGCGCGCCCACGGCACGGCCACCGTCCTCATCTCCGAAGACCTGGACGAAGTCCTCGCCCTCTCCGACCGCATCGCCGTGCTCTACGAAGGCCGCGTCATGGGCATCGTCCAGCGCGACGCCACCAACGCCGAAGAGTTGGGGCTGATGATGGCGGGCGTGACAGAGACCTCCACCTGACCTCACTCCTCCAACTCCGACGCACGCCGCACTGCATCATCCCCGTACTTCTGCTCCAGCTTGCGCACGGCCTCGGCCAGGCGGGCACGGCGTTGGTAGGCGGCCTCGGCTTCCTTGAACGCGGGACTGTCCACCTCCCAAAGCTCGAACTGGCGCGCCTGTTGCACCAGCCCGGTCACGCCCACGCCGATGAGGCGCACGGGGCGGCCGTCCCACAGCTTGTCGAAGAGTTGCAGCGCGGCCGTGTAGATGCGGTCGGCGTTGTCGGTGGGCTGGGCTAGCGTAAGCTGGCGCGTGGGCGTGGTAAAGTCGGCCCAGCGCAGCTTGAGCTTGACCGTGCTGCCGGCCAGTTCGTCGCGCTGCAAGTGCTTGGCCACGCCCGCGGCCAGCTTCTGCATCATGTGGCGCAGTTCCACGCCGTCGCTCACGTCCCGGGAAAAGGTGCGCTCCTGGCTGACGGACTTGGCTTCGTGCTCGGTGACCACGGGACGGTCATCCAGCCCCCGGGCGCGGCGGGCCAGATCGCTGCCGTGCTTGCCGAAGCGCCGGGCGAGATCGCGCTCGTCCCAGCGCGCGATGTCGCCGATGGTGGTGATGCCCAGGCCGCGCAAGGTCTCAGCCGTCTTGGGCCCCACGCCCCACAGTTCCTCCACCGGCAGCGGCGCGAGGAAGGCCGTCTCCTGGCCCGGCGGCACCACTTTGATGGCGTTGGGCGGGCCGTCGCCCTTGGCCCCGGCCTTGCCCACGTTGTTGACAATCTTGGCCACCAGCTTGTTGGACGCCACGCCCAGAGAACAGGGCAGGCCCAGCTCGTCGCGGATGGTGGCCTGCAACTCCTGGGCCAGGTCGACCGCCGACGCATCCAGCGCGGAGACGTCCAGAAAGGCCTCATCGATGGAGATCTGCTCCACCAGCGGCGTGAGTTGGCGCAGCCGGGCCATGACCTGGCGCGAGACCATGCTGTAGCGCCGGTGGTCGCTGCCCACGATGAGCAGGCCGGGGCAGATCTTCACAGCGCGCGCCATGGGCATGGCCGAGTGGACGCCGTAGCGGCGCGCCGGATACGAGCACGACGCCACCACCCCGCGCCCCGTGGGGCTCCCGCCCACGGCAAAGGCCTTGCCGCGCAGCGACGGATCCCGCTGCTCCTCCACAGCGCAGAAAAAGGCGTCTAGGTCCAGGTGGATGATCTTGCGGAATGTCGGCATGGGCGGATGCGGCTCTTCGGGTGGTGGAGTTTTGGGGTTTTGGGGTGGTGGGGGTCAGTTCCGGTGCTAAGTCCCGACCACCCTAACACCCCAAGACCCTACTCCCCCAAACCCCTAATACCCCAACTCCTTATTCACGCGGCTCGGCATGGGCTCGCCGCGGGCGGCGGCGTTGAGCAACACGGCGAGATGGGACATGCGGTCGGCCTCGGCGGCGCTGAGATAGCCGGCCCGGTGCGGACTCATGACTACGTTGTCCAGTTCGTGGAAGGGAAAGTCGGACGGCATGGTGTGGGTCCGGTCGGCCTCCTCTTGGGGATAGGTGTACCAGACGTCGATGCCCGCGGCGCGGATGACGCCGTCGCGCAGGGCCAGATAGAGCGCCTCCTCGTCCATGGTCTGGCCGCGGCCGATGTTGACAACCACGGCGCTGGACGGCAGCAGCGCCAGTTCGGCCGCGCCGATGATGCCGCGCGTCTCGTGGGTCAACGGCAATGCGTTGATCAAGAAATCGGCTCGGGGCAGCAATTCGGGCAGCGCGCCGGGCGGATAGACGGTCACGTCGCTGCCCTCGCTGACGGCCGGCGGCTCCCGGCGCACGCCGATGACGGTCATGCCCAGGGCCAGGAGCGCGGGCGCCAGGTATTGGCCGATCTGCCCGTAGCCGAGGATAAGCGCAGTCTTGCCGTTGAAGGTGGAGACGGGCGTGGCGTTGTAGCGGGCGCGCCAATCGCCGGCGCGCAACTCGCGGTCCATGGGCACGATGAACTTGGTCGCGGCAAAGAGGAGCGCCAGGGCCATCTCCGCCGTGGGCACCACGTTGTAGTGCAGATTGTGCAGGTCGATGTGCGGATAGCGGCGCAGGAGCGCCAACGTCTTGGGCGGCACCCCGGTGAAGGGGACGATCACGGCGCGCAGCCGCGGGGCGGCGTCAATTTGTGCGGCGGAGGGTAGACCGGTGACGAGGATGTCGCAGTCGGCAACCACGTCTTCGCCCGCGGTGATGTGCACGTCGTCCGCAACGAAGCCGCGCAGCAGGGTGAGATTGTCAGGCCCGTAGGTCTCGGGCAGGTGAACGTGAAGGGACATGGCGCTACTCTTCGCTTCTATCGTTGGGCGGCGCAGGCGCGAGCCGGCAGCCGCTGTGCGCTTGCAGGACTGGTGCGCTTGGCAGCCCCGATTATACCAGCTTCCGCTCGGAGTGTCGCCGTCACGGGAGGCGTCGGGGTGCATTTCGCTTTGGTGGCGGACGTCCGTCCAGTTCGCACGCCCTCGTGCGAACGGCGCAATAGCTCCGGCTTTGGCAAGCGGTTCGCACGAGGGCGTGCGAACTCAACAGACAGTCGCGTCGTTGCCCCCAAATTGAGATGCACCCGAGGCGCTGAGGTGTATCAAGATTTGGGGCAGACGTCCGTCCAGTTCGCACGAGGGCGTCAAGCGGCGAATAGCTCCGGCGTTGGAAGAGCGGTTGCACGAGGGCGTGCGAACTCAACAGGCAGTGTACGTTGCCCCCAAATTGAGATGCCGAGGCGCTGGGGTGTATCACAGATTGGGCGAACGTTCGTCCAGTTCACGCGCCGTGCGAACTCACAAGCGGAATGGAGATGCACTTGCTGTGGTGCGTTTCCGGCTAGGCGCGGCATGCGAGTTGGACAAGGGCTACGAACCGCGCTACTATTTTGCTGGACTCGCGGCAAAGACCGCGCGTGAGACTCAAACACCCAGCAAACAACAACCCGATACCCATGACAGATAAGACAATCGACATCTACGTTGGCGCCGACAGAATGCAGGTGCAGAGCGAACCCGTTGCGGGCGACTATGTCGACATGCTCGGCGAGACCTACTATCGCATCCGCAACTACGATCAGATGGCGCCCTTCTTCATGAGTCTGGTCAGCAGCACCGACCACTGGCTGTTCATCTCCAGCACGGGCGGGCTGACCGCGGGGCGCATCGACGCAGAATCCGCGCTCTTTCCCTACGAAACGGACGACAAACTGGCCGCCGGTAGCGAACAGACCGGACCCAAGAGCCTCATCCAGGCCACGCACGGGCCGCACCCAGTTGTGGGAACCGTTTTCGCTGCGTTACGCCGGGCTGTATCGCTGCCAACGCAATCTGTACAAGAACGTCTTCGGCAACAAGCTCATCTTCGAAGAGGTCAACCACGATCTGCAATTGACCTATCGCTACGCCTGGCGCACCAGCGACCGCTTCGGCTTCGTCAAGAGCAGCTGGCTGGAGAATCACGGCCCCGATCGCGCAAGTCGCCTTGATCGACGGCCTGCAAAACATCATGCCGTACGGGACGACCACGCTGTTGCAGACCACCATGAGCAATCTGCTCAACGCCTACAAACGCAACGAGATCGACCCGGCCACCGGCCTGGGCATCTTCGCCCTCAGCGCCACGCTGACCGACCGCCGAGCCGAGCGAATCGCTCATGGCCACGGTGGCGTGGCAGGTCGGGCTGGATCCCGTGCGCCATCTGCTGGGCGGCGCAGCTTGACGACTTTCGCCACGGCTGGCCCATCGCCGCGGAAGATGACGTGCGCGGCCGCGTCGGCGCATACTTTGTCTCGACCGAACTGAGCCTTGCGGCCGGGGCGACCCGCCACTGGCACATCGTGGCCGATGTCAGCCAGGACGGCCGCGCCGTCGCGGACCTGGTGCGCCGGCTCAGCGCAGACGGCGCGCAGTTGCAGGACCAACTCGAAACGGACATTGCGGCAGGCACGGGCGCGCTCGTCCGCTATGTGGTTACCGGCCGACGGCCTGCAACAGTCGGCGGACGAAGCGGTGAAGCGCCCACCATTTTGCCAACGTCCTCTTCAACATCATGCGCGGCGGCATCTTCGCCGACAACTACCGTTGCGACAAGCGCGACTTTGTGGACTTCATCCGCCGCGCAACCGGCCCATGTCCGCACATTCGGCCGACTGGTTCGCGGCGCTGCCTGCGGAGTTCGACATCCAGGAGCTTTACGCGGGCCGGGGCCGCGCGCGACGCCGACCTGAGGCGCCTCTGCTATGAGTATTTGCCGCTCATGTTCAGCCTGCGCCACGGCGACCCGAGCCGCCGTGGAACCGCTTCGCCATCCATCTGCGCCAGGTGGACGGCTCCGTGCGCCTCTACTACCAGGGCAACTGGCGCGATATCTTCCAGAACTGGGAGCCGTTGCTGTGGAGTTTCCCCAGCTCCGGGGGCGTCATCGCCAAATTCCTGAACGCGACCACCGCCGACGGCTACAACCCGTACCGCGTCACCCGTGAGGGCATCGAGTGGGAGGTGCCCGAGCCGCACAATCCGTGGGCCAACATCGGCTACTGGAGCGACCACCAGATCATCTACCTGCAGAAGCTGCTGGAGATGGCCCAGGAGGTCGAGCCTGCCTTGCTGCCCGACCTATGGAACCGCCCGGTCTTTGCCTACGCCGATGTGCCCTATCGCCTGCACACGTATACAGAGATGTTGGCGGACTGGTACAACACCATCGATTTCGATGGGGACGCCGCGCGCGCCGTCGAGTCCCGTGTCGCGGAGATGGGCACGGACGGCCGCCTGCGCCGGGATGCGGACGGCGCGATTGTGCACGTCACGCTGACGGAAAAGCTGCTCGTGCTGCTGCTGGCCAAGCTCACCAACCTGGTGCCCGAGGGCGGCATTTGGATGAACACCCAGCGCCCCGAGTGGAACGACGCCAACAATGCGCTGGTGGGCAAGGGGCTTCTCGGTGGTGACGACCGCGTATCTGCGCCGCTTCATCGCCTTTTGGACGCAGCAACTGGCGGCCAACGAGGCCCGTCCTATGCAGTGAGCGCGGCGGTCGTGGAAGCTCATGGCTGCGGTGCAGGACGTCTTTGCCCGCCACCGCGGTGAGCTCGACGCCGGGTTTCACCGACCGGAGCCGGCGCGCGGCCATGGACGCGCTGGGCGCGGCGAGCACAGCCTATCGCGCCGCGGTCTACACCGATGCGCACGACTCGGCCCAGGTCGACCTCGCGGCCGCTACGCTGCGCGACTTTCTGGCGCTGGCATTGGACTTTGTGGAGCAGACGCTGCGCGCCAATCGCCGTGCCGACGACCTCTACCACGCCTACAACATTCTGCGCGTGGAGGAGGGCCGCGCCGGGGTCGAGCACCTGTACGTCATGTTGGAGGGCCAGGTCGCCATCCTGTCGTCGGGTTTGCTCAGTGCGACCGAAGCGCTGGCTCTGTTGCAAAGTCTGCGTCACAGCGACCTCTACCGCGCCGATCAGCACACCTACATGCTCTATCCCAACCGCACATTGCCCGGCTTCCTGGAGAAGAACGTGGTCCGTCCCGCCCAGGTCGAGGATTCGGCGCTGGTCCGGGCGCTGACCGCGGCGGATGACCGGCGCCTGCTCAGCCGTGATGCCGCCGGGAACTACCATTTCCACGGCAGTTTCCGCAACGCCGGCGATGTGGCCGCGACGCTGGACACGCTGGCGCAGGATGCGGCCTACGCCCCACTGGTGGCGGCGGAGCGGGACGGCATCCTGGAACTCTTCGAGACGACGTTCAACCACAGTGCCTTCACCGGCCGGTCCGGCACCTTCTTTGCGTTCGAGGGCTTGGGCAGCATCTACTGGCACATGGTGGCCAAACTGCTGCTGGCCGTGCAGGAATGTTACATGGCCGCCCGGGACCAAGGCGCGGATCAGGCAATCATCGACGGTTTGGCCGCGGCCTACTACGACATCCGCCAGGGGCTGGGCTTCAACAAGTCACCGGCTGTCTACGGCGCCTTCCCCACCGACCCCTATTCGCACACGCCCGAGGCCAGCGGCGCACGCCAGCCGGGCATGACGGGGCAGGTCAAGGAAGAGATCTTGACGCGCTGGGGGGAATTGGGCGTGGCGGTCCGTGACGGCGCGTTCCGGTTCGCGCCCACGCTGCTGCGCCGGGAGGAGTTCACCAATGCCGCCGGTAGCTTTGCCTACCGGGATGTTCACGGCGACGCACAGACGCTGCCGTTGCCTGCGGATTCGCTGGCGTTCACGGTGTGCCAGACGCCCGTGGTCTACACGCGCGGCGCCGGCGCCGCCATCCGGGTGACCTACGCCGACGGGACGGTGGAGACGGTTGCGGGAGACCAACTGCCGCGCGCGATGAGCGAACACATTCTGGCGCGCGACAACCGCGTTCGGTGGCTCCACGTGACGGTCGTCTGATCGGTCCGGGCGGTCGTCTAGCGCAGGTTCGAGGTGTACGCCATGGCCGCCTGTTGAGTTCGCACGCCCTCGTGCGAACGGGCAGCACGCTCTCGCTTGGGCACAGCGGTTCGCACGAGGGCGTGCGAACTCAACGAGTCTGGGCGCACAGTGAGACACGACTCGCCCGCGCGGCCGCGCTTGCGTCACCTTGCCACCAGTTGTAGACTGCAACCCATACGAACGTCCCACATTTCCGGCGCAGGTCATCCGCGATGAGTGCACACTCTGTGCCGGCCACAAAGGCGAGCACGCACCATGCAAATATTGGGCATTGACATCGGCGGCAGCGGCATCAAGGGCGCCATCGTCGACACGGAGACGGGCGAACTGGTCACTGAGCGCCATCGCATCGCCACACCCGACCCGTCCAAGCCGGACGCGGTGGCGGACGTGCTGGCGGAATTGGTCAACCACTTCGAGTGGCAAGGACCCATCGGCTGCACCTTTCCGGCCATCGTTCACCACGGCGTCATCAAGACCGCGGCCAATGTGGACCAGGACTGGATCGGCGTGGACGCGATCAAGCTCTTCGAGGAGGCGACGGGTTGCCCCGTGCGGGTCATCAACGACGCCGACGCGGCGGGCGTGGCGGAGATGGCCTTCGGCGCCGGGCGCGGCCGTCAAGATGACGGCGTCGTCATCATGCTGACCTTCGGCACCGGCATCGGCAGCGCCATCTTCGTGGACGGCCACCTGCTGCCCAACACGGAGTTCGGCCACCTGCCCATTCGCGGCAAGGACGCGGAACATCGCTGCGCAGACAAGATCCGCAAAGAAGAAGATCTGTCGTGGAAGGCGTGGTCCCGGCGCATCAACGAATTCTTGGAGGCGCTGGAGTTCTTCTTTTCACCCGACCTCTTCATCTTCGGCGGCGGCGTGAGCAAGAAGCACCACAAGTTTCTGCAATACTTGACTCCGAGCGCCGAGATCGTGCCCGCGCAATTGCGCAACGAAGCCGGCATCGTCGGCGCGGCCATGGCGGCCGCCAATCTGGGCCCGCGGTGATACGCATGACACCTACACGACCACCCATCGACCAGCAAGTCACCTTTCTCTACACGAATGATCTGGCGGCGACCCACCGCTTCTACACCGACATCATGCAGCTGCCCCTGGTGCTGGACCAGGGCAGTTGCCGCATCTACCGGGTGAGCAACGACGCCTTTTTGGCCTTCTGCCAGCGGCCCACGGCGGAGCAGCCCGAGGGCATCATCTTCACGCTGGTGACCCAGGACGTGGACGGCTGGCACGCGTATTTGGTTGACCGCGGCGTGGCCATCGAGAAGCCGCCCACGCTCAATCCCGCCTACAACATCTACCAGTGCTTCGTGCGCGATCCCAATGGCTATTTGCTGGAGATCCAGACGTTTATGGACCCATCGTGGCCGCGCTCCTCGTAGCGTACGAGTAGACCACCCCGCACCGCAACTCGTCGCCTCTGCATGACATCGACGTTCCACACAAGCCGCCCTCATCACGACGCCCAGCGCATTGATCCCCCGTTGACTCGGGGGACGGTGCATCTCTGGCGCGTCGCGCTGGATCAACCGCAGAGCCGGGTCGACACGCTGCGCACCCTGCTTTCCGGCGATGAGATCGCGCGCGCGGATGGCTTCCGCTTCCCGCGCCATCGGCGGCGGTTCATCGTGGCCAGAGCGGCGCTGCGTTGGACTGCGGGCGCCTATCTCCAGGCTGCACCGGAGACGCTCCGCTTTGACTATACCCCGCACGGCAAACCCTTCCTCCCGGACGTACCGCTGCAGTTCAACCTCAGCCACGCCGGCGAACTTGCGCTGCTGGCGTTTGCCTGGGAGCGTCCCGTGGGCGTGGACATCGAGATGATCCGGCCGCTGGACGGCCTGGAGGCGCTGGCCGCCGCTAATTTCGCGGCCGCAGAGGTTGACGCCCTGCTGACACTGCCGCCACCCGAGAGGCAGCGCGCCTTTTTCAACGGGTGGACGCGCAAAGAGGCCTTTGTGAAGGCAGTCGGCGACGGCCTCATCTATCCGCTGGATCGGTTCGCCGTCTCGCTGACGCCCGGCGCGCCGGCGCGCCTGCTGCACATCGACGGTGATGCCAACGCTGCCCGGCAATGGTTCATGGTCGCGTTTGAACCGACGCCCTCCTCGGTGGCAGCCCTGGTCTGCGCGGGACCGGCCGTACGGTTGGTGCACTTCAACCACGGCTTTTCGTAATACCCCAATCGATTCCCCACTTGACGACACACACCGATTGGCGATACTATCGGCGTGATTGCGCACGATTCCACGGCTTTAGCGACTTATCCGCTGATAACGTTCGGCATCCAGGCAACCAATAACGTAATCAACAGGCAATCCCATACGCGTGCAACCGCGGAGAACAATGCGGCTGCCGCAGGTGCAGTCCGCCGAAGTTTCGACACACTGCACCGGAAGAATCCCCGTAGCCAAGCTCAACCATCCACGCGTCGACGCGACAGGGTTCGCGTACGTCCTACTGCAACCACGGGAGTGAATCCAGCATGAAGCTTGACCGCCAGCTTGCGCCTACATCAGCAAGACCTGCCGCGCCAACCCGTCCCATGTCGCTAGCAATTGTCGGCCTGGGCTGTCGATTCCCCGGTGGAATCGTGGACGGCAACTCGTTCTGGGATCTCCTGATTAAGCGGCGTTCGGGCGTTCGCGAAGTACCGCCCAGTCGGTGGAATTCGACCAAGTTCTACCATCCCAATCGGGACGCGTTGGGCTCCATGATCACCAAATGGGGCGGCTTTCTGGACAGCGTGTTTGATTTCGACGCGACCTTCTTCGGCATCTCGCCACGCGAAGCGCTGCGCATGGATCCGCAACACCGTCTGCTGTTGGAGACAACGTGGGAAGCGCTGGAAGATGCCGGGATTCCCCCCGCCACCATCCGGGGCGCCGACGTGGGTGTCTTCCTCGGTATGTCGACCAACGAATACGCCAACTTACAGCAAAACGCGCCCGAACTGGTCGATCTCTACACCAACATCGGCAGCGCCATGAGCATTGCCGCCAACCGGGTTTCCTACACGTTCGATCTCAAAGGCCCCAGCCTCTGCATCGACACGGCCTGCTCGTCTGCGCTGGTGGCCTTCAACTTCGCGTGTCAAAGCATCTGGTCAGGCCAGAGCAGCATGGCATTGGTCGGCGGCTCGAATGTCCTCTTTTCGCCCAACGTCTCCATCGGCTTCAGCAAAGCGGCCATGCTCTCGCCCAACGGCCAATGTTTCGCCTTCGACCATCGGGGCGACGGCTACGTGCGCAGCGAAGGGGTGGGCATGTTGGTGCTCAAGCCGCTGGCGCAGGCCCAGGCGGACCACGATGCCATCTACGCGGTCGTGCAGGCCAGCGCCGTCAACCAGGACGGCCAGACGACCTCCATGCCGGTGCCGGGGATGGGCGCGCAGGAAGCCATGTTGCACACGGCCTATGCGCAGGCCGGAATTGCGCCGGCCCACGTCATCTACGTCGAAGCCCACGGCACCGGCACACCGGTGGGCGACCCCATCGAAGCCCACGCCTTGGGCCATGTCCTCTCCGCGAATCGCCCCGAAGATGAACCCTGTCTGATCGGCTCGGTCAAATCCAATCTGGGCCACCCGGAGGCCGCATCGGGGATCGCCGGCATCATCAAGGCGTTGTTGATCTTCCAACACGAAATGATCCCGCCCAACCAGAATTTCGAGCGGCCCAATCCCCACATTCCCTTTGCCGAACTGGGACTCCAAGTCGTCACCGAGCCGATGCCGCTGCCCCGGCGCAACGGCACTGAGCCGGTGATCGGCGTCAACTCATTCGGCTTCGGCGGGACGAACGCCCACGTCGTCCTGCAAAAGGCGGCGCCGGAACAACCGGCCGAGCGCGAGCGTGCGACGCCGCAGCCGCGGGCCCAACGTCCCCTGCTGCTCCCGCTATCAGCCCGCAGCGGGGAAGCGCTCACGGGCCTACGCCGCGGCCTACTTGACCCATCTCACGGAGAGCGACGCCGATCCCGCCGATATCGCCTACTCCGCGGGGGCGCCCAAGACACACCACGAGCACCGGCTTGTGGTCATGGGCGACGGGCGCGCCGACCTCCAGACGCACCTGCGCGCGTATCTGCGCGGCAACGTTGACACCCCGGCGCTGGTGACCGGCAACACCGAAGCAGAGGGCACACCGGTCGTCTTCGTCTTCACCGGGCAAGGCGCGCAGTGGTGGGGGATGGGCCGACAGTTGCTCGACCGTGAGCCCGTCTTCCGTGACATGGTGACGCGCATCGACGCCTTGCTGCGGCCGTTGAGCGGCTGGTCGCTGTTGACCGAAATGACGCGCCCCCAAGCCACGTCGCGCATCGACCGCACGGATGTGGCCCAGCCGGCCATCTTTGCCTTGCAGGTCGGCCTGGCGGAGTTGTGGCGCGCGTGGGGCGTGCACCCGGCCGCGGTGGTGGGGCATTCGGTGGGGGAAGTCGCCGCGGCCTACGTGGCGGGCATCTACACGCTGGAGGGCGCGGTGAAGATCATCTGTCACCGCAGCCGGTTGCAAAACACGACCGGCGGGCACGGCGGCATGGCGGCGGTGGGCCTGCCGCCCGCGGACGCAGCCGCCGCGATCGGCGAGGCGCAGGACCGGGTGCAGATTTCGGCGATCAACAGCCCCGGGCTGGTGACGTTGGCCGGTGACACGGAGCCGCTGGCAGCGATCCTGGCCGAGCTGGAGGCGGCCGATGTCTTTGTGCGGCGTCTCCCCATCGACTATGCCTTTCACACCCACCAGATGGAGCCGATCTCAGGCGCCGTTGTTGGCGGCGTCTGGCTGACATACAGCCGCACGCCGCGACGTCGATCCCTTTTTCTCCACCGTCTTCGCCGCGCAACTGACCGGCTCGGAGATGACGGCCGAGTACTGGTGGCACAACGTGCGCCAGCCCGTCCACTTTCGCCGCCGCGCTGGAGGCGATCCTCCGAGACGGGCATGTACGCCTTCTTGGAACTCGGCCCGCACCCGGCCCTGCGCAGTGCATTGCTGGCCTGTTTGGCCGAAGCGGGGAGAGCGGCCATGTCTTCCATTCGCTCAGCCGGCCCGCGGCCCGGCAGACGACGCCGATGATTGGGACGAGAGCCGCGACTTGCTGCGCAACTTGGCGCTGTTGCATGTTCACGGCATGACCGACGGGCCGGGGAAGTCAGCGCCGCGCACCGATTCCCTCGACTGGGCGGCGATCAATCAGACGTCAGGGCGCTTCGTGCGCCTGCCCGGCTATCCCTGGCAACGGAAACGTTCCGGCTGCAATCGGAAGACAGCGAGCGTCTGCTCGGTGAATCGGCCGTCCATCCGCTCTTGGGGTATGTCGTATCGGCACCACAGCCGACTTGGCAACAGTGGCTGGATGTCAACCGGGTCGAGTATCTGGAGGATCATCGCATCTGGGACAACATCATCTTTCCCGGGTCCGGCTACGTGGAAATCGGGCTGGCCGTGGCCCAGGCTTACTTCCCGGAGGCGGCTACACGATTGACGGGCTGCGCATCGACAGGGCGCTCTTTCTCAAACCCGGCCAGACCACGACCACACAGATCACCTTTGACGAAGTGGAGAAGCGCTTCGCCGTGCACAGCCGCACCAACGAACGCGCCACGTGGGAACTCCACGCCTGGGGCCGGCTGCAGAAGTTGACGCTGCCGCCGGCCAAGACGCTCGATATCGCGACGTGGCAAGCCGAACTGGAGCCGGGCGTCGATCACGAAGGCTACTACCAATATCTGGCGGACCTCGACTATCACTACGGCCCCGATTTTCGGCTTGTGCAAAGTTCCTGGCGCACGGACGGCAAGTCGCTGGTGCGCATCGTCGCCACGGAAGAAATCGCGGCGCAGGCGGCCGGGTATCACATGCACCCGGCGCTGCTCGACGCGTGCATCCACGCGCTGGCCGCGGCGTATTCCGACATGCACGATGCCTCCGAGGGAGAACTCTACTTGCCGGTGGGCGTCGAGCGTGTCCACCTGTGGGTCGACCATCTGCCGGCGACACTGTGGGTGACGGTGACGAGCCGCGACGATGATCATGATTTTGCCGACCTGGAGGTGTACGACGACCAGGGCAGACAGGTGGCGGCGCTGCTGGGCTTCGAGGTGGAACAGGTCGAGCAGATCGACGCGGTGGAGCGCGAACTGGAAAGTGCGTTCTACCAGTTCCGCTGGCAGCAGAAGCATCTGAAGGGGGCCGGTGTCGATCTGCCGACGAACTTTGCGTCCCCGACGGCCATTCATGCTGCGGTGACCGCGGTCCTGCCCACGATCTACGCAGAGTGTGACATGGCGCTGCTCTACGAGGTGCTTTCACCAAACGCGGACCGTCTCACCTGGCAGATCATCCAAAACGCGTTCATCGATCTCGGCTGGACGCCCGCCGTCGGTGAACGGTTCACGCTCTCGGCCTTTCTCGGCGAACTGGGCATCGTGGAGGATCACACGCGCCTGGTCCGCGCCGACCTGACCGCCTTGGAAAAAGCCGGCATCTTGCAGCGCATTGACCAGGATGCCTGGCAGGTGATCGCCGCGCCGCAGCGGATCGAACTTCTGGCCGAACTCGCCGCATTCGCCGCAGCCCACCCTCGCTTCGCGGCCGACATCGCCCTCATCCAGGCCACCGGCGCGAGCTTGGCCGATGTGTTCTCCGGCAAGAAAGACGCGGTCGAGGTGCTCTTCCCCGGCGGCTCCGCGGACTTGCTCACCGCGTTCTATCGCAACGGGGGCGACGGCGCGGCCACACAGCGGCTCATGGAGCGTGTGATGACCACGGCTACCGCGGATCTGCCCCAACGCCGCCCGTTGCGCGTCTTGGAAGTGGGCGCAGGGACCGGTGCGCTCACTTCCATGCTCCTGCCGTATCTCCCTGCCGACCGCACGGAATACACCTTTACCGATATCAGCCCCAAGTTTTTGGGCGATGCCCAACGGCAATTCGGCGACTATTCCTGGATCGACTATCGCACCTTTGACTTGGAGCAACCGCTGGCGGAACAGGGAATCGAGGCCCACGGCTACGACCTGGTCGTCGCCAGCAACGTGTTGCACGCCACGGCCGACCTGCACAAAACTCTGGCGACGGTGGCCCAATGTCTGGCCGCGGACGGCCTCTTGCTCTTTCACGAACTCACCGATCACAACATCACCTACGACAATATCTTCGGACTCTTTGACGAGTGGTGGTCCGACACCGAGCTGCGGCCGGAGAGGGCGCTCATGGACCGCGCGGCATGGGTCACGCTGCTGCGCGACTGCGGCTACCGGGACGTCCAAAGCTTTGGCCACTCACCCCACCCCGATCAGCAAAAACAGAGCATCTTCATCGCCCAAGCGCCCCGCATGGCGGATACGGCGGCGCCGACCGCGCCGTCATTGGCCGGCGATTGCTACCTCCTGTTTGCCGACCGCCACGGCACGAGCCATGCTCTGCAACATGAGTTGACGGTGCGCGGTGCGCGCGCCATCACCGTCATGGCCGGCGATCGCTTTCAGCGGGAAGAGGACGACCGCTTCACCGTGGATCCCGCGTCCAAGGAAGATCTGAACACGCTCTTGGCGGCGCTGGCGGCGGACCACCGGTTGCCGACCACCGTTGTCCATGCGTGGTCGCTGGATCACCCCGCCGTCGCCTCGCTCACGGCTGACCTGTTGGCGCCGGACGCCTGGTGGCGGCGCAGACGACGGGCGTCTTCCATGCGCTCGCCCTGGTGCAGGCGCTGGCCGTTCACCGTTGGCAGAGCCGGCGCGCGCCATCTTCCTGACGCCGCCACAGCGTCCACGTGACGGAGACGGATCGCCCCACCGATTGGCGACGGTGCCCCTGACCGGACTGCTGCGGGTCACACGCAATGAACGCCTAGAGCAGCGGTGGATTCAGATCGATTTGGCGCCAACGCCGCGCGCGGACGACGCGGCGTTGGAGATCGCGGATCTGCTCGACGAACTGATCCTTGACGACGGCGAAGTGGAGGTCGCCTATCGCGATGGCCGGCGTTATGTCAACCGTCTTTACCGCACCACGCCGGACGAGTTCCGCTGCGCCAACAGAATGCGCTTCAGCCCGACGGCAGCGTCTTGCCCTACCGGCTGGAGATCGACAAAGCGGGTGTCTTGACCGATCTGCGTCTCAACGCCACGACGCGGCGCACGCCCGGCCCGGAGGAAATCGAAATTCTGGTCAAGGCCGGCGGCGTCAACTTTCGCGATGTGATGAAAGCCCTGGGCATCTATCCCGGCAATCCCATTGACCTCAAATGGTTTGGCGACGATGTGGCGGGCGTCGTCATTGCCGTGGGCGAAAACGTCACGTCGATCCGGCCGGGGACCGGGTGGGCGGGTTGACGGCCTACAGCTTCGCGCCTACGCCACCCTACATCAGAATCTGTGCTTCAAGCTGCCCGACGACATCAGCTTTGAAGAGGCCGCCACGTTGCCCACCGTCTTTCTCACCGCACATTACGCCATCAACCATCTGGCGCGCATGCAGCGCGGGGAGCGCATTCTCATCCATGCGGGCACCGGCGGCGTGGGGCAGGCCGCCATTCAGATCGCCAACCATCTCGGCTGGAGATCTTCGCCACCGCAGGCACGCCGGAGAAGCGGGCGCTGCTGCGTGAACTGGGCGCACACCATACCTTCAGCTCGCGCACCCTGGACTTCGCCGACGAGATCCTGCGCATCACCGACGGGCGCGGGGTCGATGCCGTCCTCAATTCGTTGGCGGGCGATTTCATCCCCAAGAATTTCGCGGTATTGGCGCCCTTTGGCCGCTATCTGGAGATCGGCAAGATCGATGTCTACAAGAACAGCAAAATTGGCCTGGAGCCGCTGCGCAACAACATCTCCGTCTTCGTGATCGATCTGGGACAACACATCCTCGAAAAACCGGCCTATGTGGCCGAGCTCTTTGCGGAACTCCAGGAAAAGTTCGCGCAGGGCATCTATCGGCCGCTGCCCCGCACCGTCTTCCCGGTCACCGACGTCGTCGAGGCGTTCCGCTACATGGCCGCGGGGAAGCATGTGGGCAAAGTGGTCCTGAACTTCGACCACACCACGTTGGACGCCATTCCCATCGGGCCCAACTCGGAACCGGGGCAGCGTTTCCGGGCCGATGCCGCGTATCTCATCACCGGGGGCGCAGGTGGGTTCGGGCTGGAAGTGGCGCGCTGGATGGCGGAGGAGGGCGCCGGCCATCTCGTCCTGATGAGCCGGAGCGGCCCGCCGGACGACGCGGCGCGCGCGGCAATTGCGCAACTGGAGGCCGACGGCGTCCACGTGACCGACGCGCGCGGCGACGTCACGTCACTCGTGGACGTGGAGCGGGTGGTCCAGCGAATCATCGCACACGGGACGCCGTTGGCCGGTGTGGTCCATGCGGCGGTGGTCTATGCGGACAGCATCATTGTGGAGATGGATGAGGAGCGCTTCAAACAGGCATTCTATCCCAAGATGTTGGGTGCATGGAACCTGCATTGCGCCACCTTGGGGCAGCCGGTGGAGCACTTCATCTGCTTCTCGTCGCTCTCCTCGATCTACGGCAGCACCATGCAGGCGAACTACAACGCGGGCAACATCTTCCTCGATGCCCTCGCTCACTATCGCCGGGCGGCGGGATTGCCGGCCATGACCATCAACTGGGGGTCGCTGGGCGGCGCGGGCTACGTGGCGCGCCATGCGGAGACGGCGCAGTTCCTGGAGAGCACCGGGTTGCGGCTCTTTAGCACGGCGGCGTCGCGCCGGGTGCTGCAACAACTCACCGTGCGTGATGCAGCCCAAATCGGGGCGGGGCTGGTGGACTGGGAGCAGTTTACGGTCATCACGCCCGGCATTCCCGGGTTGCCCATGTACCGGCATGTGATGCAACGCGCTGCCCGGGAAGGCGGCAGTGTGGCGCTCGAGGAGATCCTCAATGCGCCGCCGGAGGAGCGGGCTACGCAGGTCGAACAACTGCTGGCCCAACTCGTCGCCAACGTCTTTGGCATTGATGTCGCGCGCATCCGCTATGACGATTCGTTGGCACAAGGTGGGCTGGATTCGCTGATGGCGATTGAACTGCTCAATTCCATCAACCAACAATTTCAGTTGAGTCTATCGATTGGCGATCTGCTGAGCGGCTCCTCGATCCGTGAAGTTGCCGGCATCATTCTGCGCAACCGGCCCGTCGCTCAAGTCGCAGAGCCCGGAGAAGAGACGTCGACCGGGAGCGCAGCAGGTACAGACGAGCGGACGGCGCGCCCATGGCAAGGAGACGCGACCCAGAACGGCAGTCAGGCCGGTGCCGGGCAACGCGCCGTTGCTGCGGCGACATCCGCCCCTGTGCCCCAGGTGCCACTGCCACAACCGCCCAGTCCGCCGCGCCCCCAACCCCTGCCCACGCCACCGGCACCCGAATTGCCGCTACTGACAGCGACAGGCGCCGGTGTCAACCGGCAAGGCCGCAACGGACAGAACGGCGCCTCCGCGCCCGGTGACAACGGCCGTGACACGGATCAATGGCGACAGAGTCCCTTGGTTCCCATCCGGCGGACGGGGAGTCGCCCGCCTTTCTTCTGCGTACACCCCTGGGCCGGATTGGTCTACCCGTATTTCGAGTTGGCCGGTCTGCTCGGGCCCGATCAGCCGGTCTACGGCCTGCAAGCGGTCGGCCTCTACCAGCAGCCCCACACGACGATTGAGCAGATGGCGAGTCACTATGTAGAAGCCCTGCGCCGGGTGCAGCCGAACTCTCCGTACCGGCTCAGCGGGTGGTCCATCGGCGGCTTGATTGCCTTTGAGATGGCGCAACAACTCCGGCGCGCCGGCGAGGAGGTGACCTTGCTTGCGGTGTTCGATGAGCCCGCGCCGGTCTATTCACGGAGTACGAGCCGGCTGGCCTTCACCAAATTCATGGTGACGCAAGCGAGCCGCCACATCTGGCCGGACGTGCAAGCGTATCTGCGCCTGCAGAACTCGTTGCAACCTCAGGCTCAGACCATGGTTGTCGCCACGGGAGAGGAGCCGATCACGCCACGCGTCCACTCCGAAAATGGAGCAACCGGCGGTGTACAGCAACGCCTGCAGATGAGCAAGTCCATTGTCCGCGAACTCTCGGCGCTGCGCTCGCCCCAATCCATGTCACGCCGCATGCTTGCGACCCTCCAGGCCACCATGCAGGCGCAGTCCCAATACAAAGCGCAGCCGTACGACGGTCACGTGACGCTCTTCCGCGTGGCCCAGCAGACTGTGCCCGATGATGACGCCCAGACACTGGGCTGGAAGCAGTTGGTCGGGCGCGGCGTCACTGTGCATCACCTGCCCGGCCATCACCTGAACATGATGCGCAGCCCGCAGGTGCAGATGTTGGCCGAGCAACTGCAACCGTATCTGGAATCAGTTGCGGCAGAAAGGATTCACCAGGCTTGACGCAATCCCGCGGCGCGCATACAATGGGAAGAAGCTCTTTCACATTATGAAATGATAAACCATATCATGAGCTCTGAATCCGAGCCGCAGACCATCGAAACCTATCCTGGCGCCCAAGCCGTCTCCCGGGCCATTGCCCTGCTCAAGGCCTTTGACGATGCCCACGCCGAGTGGAGCCTCGCGGAGATCAGCGATTATGTCAATCTCAATCGCGCCACCACCCATCGTCTGCTGGCGGCGCTGGAGAGTGAGGGTCTGATCCAGCGCAACACCACGGGCCACTACCGGCTGGGCCACGAGTTGATCGGCTTGGGCGGCTGTGCCATGCGAGCCAGCGAACTGCGCGAGGCCGCACGCCCGGAACTGGAGACGTTGGCCCGGGAGACCGGGGAGACCGCGGTGCTGGAGGTTCTGGCCAAGCGCCACACGCTGATCATCGACGAGGTCTCCGACCGGGATCCGCTGGGAATCTCCCAGGACATCGGCGCCCGTCTGCCGCTGCACGCGACGTCGACGGGCAAGCTGCTGTTGGCTTACCGCCCGGCCGCGGAGATCGACGAGCACTTGCAGGGCGCGCTGACGGCCGTCACGCCGCACACGATCATCGATCCGGCGACGCTGCGCGCACAACTGGACGAGATCGTCGCGCGCGGCTATGCGGTGGCCGACGGCGAACTGGACGTGGGCTTCATCGCCGTGGCCGCGCCGGTCTACGACGCGGGACGCACGGTGGTCGCTGCGGTCAGCGTGGGCGGCCCGGCTCTGCGCATCTCGCCGGAGCGGCAGCCGGAGATCGTCGCCTCGCTGCAGGTCACCGCCCGCCGCATCTCACGCCGTCTGGGCTATCGGCCGGGATGAAACAGCGAACGCATGACGAACGGGGATTTCATATTGTGAGATTGGGAGAAAGAGACTGAGATTGAGGCGAGATTGAGAGACTGGAGATTGAGAGACTGGAGATTGAGAGACTGGAGATTGAGACTGGAGATTGAGAGACTGGAGAATGCGCGGCGAACTGCCTGCCCCCAATCTCTAATCTCTTAATCTCCAATCTCTCATTACGTCTTTACGCATCACGTTTCACGCATCACGTTCCACGTTCCACATTTTCACGCACCACGCACTCATGGAGGTCGCTATGCTCACAAAAACCATCGAACGCTTGCATGTACCCGGTCCCAAGGCGCAGACAGTGTTGGCGCGTGACAAGGAGGTGGTGGCGCCGGCGTACGGACGGGTGGCCGATCTGGTCATGTCCCACGGGCTGGGCAGCCAGGTGTGGGATGTGGACGGGAACCGCTACATCGACTTCGTGGCGGGCATCGCGGTGAATTCCACAGGCCACAGCCACCCGGCCGTGGTGCGCGCCATCCAGCAGCAGGCGGATAAGTTCCTGCACATTTCGTCCGATTATTACCACGAACTCTGGGTGCGCCTGAGCGAAAAGCTCAACGAGATCGCCCCGTTTGACGAAGACGCGCAGATCTTCCTGAGCAACTCAGGCACCGAAGCGGTGGAGGCCGCGATCAAGCTGGCCCACTACCACACGGATCGCAGCCGCTTCATCGGCTTCATGGGCGGCTTCCACGGGCGGACCTTGGGGTCGCTGGCATTCACGTCGAGCAAGGCCGTGCAGCGCGAAGGCTTCACCACCATCGCCAACGTCACCCACGTGCCCTATCCCTACGCGTACCGTCCGCAACTGGTGGCCGGTCCCGAGGACGAGGACTACGGCGACACCATCGTCAACTACTTGGAACAGGTCATGTTCAAGAGCCTGGTGCCGCCGCAGGACGTGGCCGGCATCCTGGTGGAGCCGATCCAGGGCGAAGGCGGCTATGTGGTGCCGCCGCCCAGCTTCTTCCCGCGCCTGCGCGAAGTGTGCGACAAGTACGACATTCTGTTGATTGTGGACGAGGTGCAGACGGGCATGGGGCGCACGGGCAAGTGGTGGGCCATCGAGCACTGGGGCGTGGAGCCGGACATCGTCTGCACGGCCAAGGGCATCGCCAGCGGCATCCCGTTGGGCGGCATCATCGCGCGGCGCAGCATCAACACCTGGCCGGCGGGCGCGCACGGCAACACCTACGGCGGCAATCCCATTGCGGCCGCGGCGGCGCTGGCCACCATCGACGTGCTGGAGCACGGCGGCATCGAGAACGCGCGCACCCAGGGCGCGTACATGATGGACGCCTTCCGGGAGATGGCCCTGCGCCACCCCACCATCGGCGACATCCGGGGCAAGGGGCTGATGATCGGCCTGGAAATGGTGTCGGATCGCGAGCGGCGCACGCCCGCGGCGGCCCTGCGCAACCGCGTGGTGCAGATCGCGTTCGAGCACGGCCTGCTCATCATGGGGTGCGGCACCAACACCATGCGCATCATCCCGCCGCTGGTGGTGACGCGCGCCGAGGTCGACGAGGGGCTGGCGATCTTTGAGTATGCGCTGACGTTGGCGGAAGAGGAGATGCTGTAGGGTTTTGGGGTTTTGGGGTGGTAGGGTGTTGGGGAGGTCGACTCAATTGCGTGGTCGACCTCCTTTTTGGTTGGGGCGTTAGTCGATGACGATTTGGTCAAGGCCGGGTTCGGCGGGCGGGTAGGTCATGTTGAGGCCTTCCAGCGTATCGATGATGACCTTGGAGATGACCAGGTTGCGGTACCACTTGCGGTTGGCGGGGACGATGTACCACGGCGCGTAGTCGGTGCTCGTCTTGGTGAGCATGGCCTCGTACGCGGCTTGATAGTCATCCCAGCGTTTGCGCTCCGCCAGGTCGGCCGACGAGAACTTCCAGTGCTTCTCCGGCTCATCCAGCCGGGCTTGCAGGCGCTCTTTCTGCTCCTCTTTGGAGATGTGGAGAAAGAACTTGAGGATGGTGGTGCCTTCGTCGGCCAGCATCTTTTCCCAGGCGCGGATGTGTTCGTAGCGCTTGCCCCAAACGTCGGGCGGCACGAGATTGTGGACGCGCACGACCAGCACGTCCTCGTAGTGGCTGCGGTTGAAGATGACGATCTCACCGTCACCGGGCGTCTGTTTGTGGATGCGCCAGAGATAGTCGTGGGCCAATTCTTCGGGCGTCGGCTTTTTGAAACTGGCCACCTTGACGCCCTGGGGATTGACGCCGTCGAAGACGTGGCGGATGGTGCCGTCCTTGCCGCCGGTGTCGGTGGCCTGGAGCACGATGAGCACCTTGTGCTTGTGCTGAGCGTAGAGCAGTTCCTGCAACACTTCCAGTTGCGCGTTGAGTTTGGGCAGCGCGGCCTTACCCTTCTTCTTGCCGCCGTCGAACAGACTTTTGTCGTCCGGATCCCACGCACTGAGTTCGACGGTCTCGCCCGGTTTCACACGATACTTGTCCACAGACATGGCGCGTATCCCCTTGTTTCTGCTGATGTTTGACGATCGAATGCGACAATTGTACTTGTTCGGCGGAAATTCTCAAACGGGCCTGAAAGTGACGACGACAGATGCGCAACAGGCTGCGAACAGGGCTTGGCCATAATGGCCCAATGCCATCACATGAGCCACGAAAGGAGCCAACATGCGACTCGGACTGAGCGTCGGGTATTCCGGCGCAACCATCGACCTGCCCATGGACATGATCCGGGAGGCGGATCGGCTGGGCTACTACGCGGTGTGGACCGCCGAGGCGTACGGCTCGGACGCGGTGACGCCCCTGGCGTGGATCGGCGCGCAGACCACGCAGATTCACCTGGGCACGGCCATCATGCAGATGCCGGCGCGCACGCCTGCGATGACGGCCATGACGGCCATCACATTGGACCAGCTTTCGGGCGGGCGCATGTTGCTGGGGCTGGGCCTCTCGGGTCCGCAGGTGGTGGAGGGCTGGCACGGCCAGCCGTACGGCAAGCCCCTGGGCAAGACGCGCGAGTACGTAGCCATCGTGCGCACCATCTTTGCGCGGGAGGAGCCGCTGGTCCACGCCGGCGCGCACTACCAGATTCCGTACACCGGTGACGATGCCACGGGCCTGGGCAAACCGCTCAAGAGCATCCTCCACGGCCGCGCCGGCATCCCCATCTACCTGGCGGCGATCGGGCCCAAGAACGTGGAACTGGCCGCGGAGATCGCCGACGGTTGGCTGCCCATCTTCTTTGCGCCGCGCTTCTACGCCGACACCTTCCAGGCCGCGGTCGACGCGGGATTGGCCAGGGCGGGCGGCGGCAAGAGCCTGGCGACCTTCGACATCGCGCCGTCGGTGCCGGTCATCGTCAACCCGGATGTGGACGCGGCGCGCAGTCTGGTTAAGCCCTTCCTGGCGCTCTACGTGGGCGGCATGGGTGCCCGGGGCAAGAATTTCTACTATGACCTGGTCTGCCGCTACGGCTTCCAGGAGGCGGCCGACGCCATCCAGGATCGCTATCTGGCGGGCGACAAGACCGGAGCCGCCATGGCCGTGCCCGATGCGCTGGTGGACGAGGTCGCGCTCTGCGGGCCCAAAGAGCGCATTGCGGAGCGGCTGAGCCTGTGGGAGAATAGCCCGGTCACGACGCTGAATGTGACCGCGTTCGACATCAACGCGGTGCGCGTCATGGCCGAACTGGTGCTGGGCGTGGACACGACGAAGCGCGTCCATGCACCGGTGCCGACTTCGACACCGGACACAGAATCACAAGAACCAACGCCAACATCCAAGGAGGCTGACGCAGTGAGCAACGAGCAAGCCAAGTCCCAGATCGTCTTCGACAACATGGCCAAGCAGATTGCCGGAAATCCAGGTCTGGCCAACAGCATCAACGCCGTCTTCCAGTTTCACCTGACGGGCAACCCGGGCGGCGATTGGGTGGTCGATCTCAAGCAGGGCGCGGGCGATGTCCGCACCGGCACGACGGACAACCCGGACGTGACCATCACCATGGACGACGACGACTTCCTGGCGCTGGCGTCGGGCAAGCTCAACGGCATGGCCGCCTTCGCCCAGGGCAAGATCAAGGTGCAAGGCAACGTGATGTTGGCGACGAAGTTGCAGAGCCTGTTTGGGGGATAGGTTTGGGGTAGGGGGTAGTAGGGTCTTTGGGTGGGGTTTTCGGGTTATAGGGAGTTCACGCCGGACCGCACGCTAACCCTACCACCCCACAACCCCACAACCCGAAACCCCCACCACCTCAAAACCCTACCGGCAGCCGTTCCAGCCCGCGCAGCAGATAGTTGTCCCGGTGGGGCGGGTTCGTCGTCCAGCAGAGTGAGCATGGGGAAGCGACGCAGGAGGGTGTCGAAGGCGATCTGCGCTTCGAGCCGGGCCAGGGGCGCGCCCAGGCAGTAGTGGATGCCGCTGCCAAAGGCGAGATGCGGGTTGGGCTTGCGCGCGATGTCCAGAGTGTGCGGGTCGGTGAAGACGGCCGGGTCGTGGTTGGCCGCGCCGAGCATGAAGCTCAGCTGCATGCCCGGCGGGATGCGCTGCCCGTCCACTTCGACCTCTGCCAACACGATGCGGCTGGTGAGTTGGACCGGGCTGTCGTAGCGCAGCAGTTCTTCCACCGCGGACCTGGTCAAGGACGGGTCGGCGCGCAGAAGGGCCAGTTGTGCCGGATTGCGCAGCAGGGCCAGTGTGCCGTTGCCGATCAGGTTGACGGTCGTCTCGTGGCCGGCCACCAGGAGCAGCGCGCAGGTGGCGTAGAGTTCATCGGTGGTCAGGTGATCGCCCTCCTCCTCCGCGGCCACCAGCGCCGAGAGCAGGTCATCGGTCGGTTCGACCCGGCGCCGGTCGGCCAGGTCGGCCAGAAATGCGGTGAAGGCGGCGGCGGCGCGTGAGGCTTCGTTGTAGACTTCCTCCTCCTCGGTCAAATCCAGACTTCTGCCCAACGCGTCGGACCAGGCGTGGAAGGTGTCGACGTCTGCTTCGGGCACGCCAAGCAACCGTGCAATGACCGTGACCGGCAATGGGTAGGCGAGGTCGGCCATCACGTCTAGTTCGCCCTTGGCCGCGACCCGGTCGAGCAGGCTGTCGGTGATGTCCTGGATGGCGGCGCGCATCTGCTCCACCATGCGCGGGGTGAAGGCACGCTGGGCCAGGCCGCGCAGCCGCGTGTGGTCGGGCGGGTCGCGGAAGAGCATCCAGTTGATCTGCATGCGGTAGAGGTCGCGTTGCTGGGGCGGCGGTTCACCCATGCCGCCGTGGCCCATGCGACTGTCGCGCAGCAGCCGGTTGCAGTCTTCCCAACGGGTCAGGAAGTAGAT
>JAWKOK010000075.1:0-24919 GCA_041391205.1 Caldilineaceae bacterium | reverse complement strand
TCAGCGGTATGACAGCGTCTATATCTTGGATTACCTGTTCGACGAAGTTCTGGATCGCGCATCCGACGAAATCAAGGAATTTTTGCTCAAAACCTCGCTGCTGACCCGGTTCGACGCCAATCTGGCAGCGTTTGTCCTCCAAACCGACGCCGCTGTCTGCCAACGCATGATCGAGCAACTGCGTCGACAAAATCTATTCATCGTCGTGCTGGACACAGAACAATCCTGGATCCGCTATCATCGCCAGTTTCAGGCAATGCTGGCCGGTCGGGCACAGATCATTCTCGGAGTCGATTTCACCAGCAGGATCCGCCTAGCTGCGGCCGCTTGGCTTGTCGAGCATGGCTGGATCGATGAAGCGTTGGCTCAGCATCTCGCCGACCAAGCATGGAACGCGGCGGCAGAACTGGTGACGGCGGACCGCCACCGGCTCCAGAACCGCGAGGAGTGGCAGCTACTCTGGCACCGAATCGCACAGTTGCCCGAAGAAACGGTGGCGCGCCGCCCTGCACTGCGCTTGGCACAGGCCTGGATCCTCCAGGTACAGAACCGGAACAGCGCGATTCCGGGGCTGGTCGAACAGGCCGCCGCAGCGCTACCCGCCGATGCAACAGGAGACGAAAGCGCGCATCAGTTGTGGGCCGAGATCTATGCCCTACGCGGATCTTGGATCTTCCCGGACACGCCGGCCATCCAACGCCTGGAGTACCTGCAGGCCGCACTGGACCGACTGCCGGCCCCCCAATATGCCTGGATCCGTGGCTTCATTTACATTCAGATGGCCTACTTGCGCGTCGGTCTTGGTCAACGAAACCTGGCGCATCAGGATCTCATACGTGAGATTCATGCCCATGCGGTCGGCGCCAAGAGCTATTTGGTCCGGCTCTACCACGCATTAGCGACGATCGCCTACTGGGATGGTTCGCTTGCTGAATTGCAACAGGTGGCGAAGCGGTATCAAGAACTGGCGTCCGGCAGTTCCTTGCCGATGGCAGTGGCCTGGGCGCGCTATGCGCGGGCGTGGGCCTACTATCAGAATTGCGCAATGGAGCAAGCGTGGGCTGTCCTACTGCCAATATTCGAGCGCCCGTATGACGCCAACCTTCAGAGCGTCTGCCTCGCGCTGGCGATCATGGTGCCGGCCGCCGCCGAACTTGGCTACGAGCGGCAGGCAGAGAGCCTGCTGGAGGAGATAAGGAGTGTTGCCGCGGCACGCGAGAGTATCGCAGCAGCCGACGAAATCACCGCACTGACGGCGCAAGCAGAGCTGCTGTGGGGTGATGAACAGGCGGCACTGGTTTGGGCCGATCGGTTTAGCCAACGATTCAGCCAGATATTGTCCGAGCATCAAAACTCCCCTGGATTGACGATTCAAGTGTTGGTTCAGGCCAAGATCGTACTTGCTGCCGGCAGTACAGAACAGATTCAAAATGCGATCGAACTGTTGCGAGCCTTCATCCAACAGTCGCAACAGACCGGTAGAGTCGTGCATGTCATCCAGGGCATGGCTCTGTTAGCCTGTTGTTGCCGGCGCACAGGCCGGACCCAGGAAGCGCTGGCATGGCTACAGCAATCCGTGGAGATTGGGGTTGGGCGCGGATACCGCCGTGTCTTCTACGAACTGGGTAGAGACGTTGCGCCAATGTTATACGCGATGCCGGAACGCAATGACCAAGGCTCTGCGGTCGCCAGACTCCTGCGCGACTACCTGGCGCTGGACATCGTGCTTCCACACCACCCCACGAACGCCGACGTCGGCGCCGAATATCTGACTGAGCGCAGAAATCGACATCCTCAGCTTGATGGCCGAACACCTCTCCAACAAGGAAATCGCCCGGCGCCTTGACATCTCGCCGTTCACCGTTCGCAATCATAGCAGCAATATCTATAGCAAGCTGAACGTCGCCACGCCGCCAGGCCGATCAGTCGAACACGGTCATTGGGTTTGCTCACCACCACATAACGTTTCTCGTTTCTCGGTACTCCTGGGTTCCCTTCCAAAGACAGGACAAATTAGTACATTTCCCCCGCAAATGTACTACCACACGGAAATCGATCCGTGCTACTCTTGCGACAACTTTGCCGCGAGAAGCAAGTTCTTTTCACCAGCGCTTGGAAACATCACCGCATGGTTCAAGAACATATCCGCTATCAACTGGTCGTCCGCATGCATCTCGGCAGCGCACGTCTTTGTCGCTGCCGGTCGTGGACTATGCAACGACCTTTGATGCACAGAAACATACCGGTCACGACCATGACGCTGGATGTTGTGGATCAGGGCCAACTGATCGGGCTGCTCAATCAGCTTCACGGCTATGGGCTGGATCTGCTCTCGCTCAACTACGTGGTGAATCACCACGCACTTGGCACAGAAAGGAGAGGCATATGTCCGAACTAGCCCAGACCGCTGCCAAGGCCAAGGATCTGGCGCCGTGGCGCCCCAATCTACCTTGGTGGATCGTGCTTGTCGAAGGCATCATCATTGGCGGCATGGGGTTGCTGCTTGTCGTGAACCCGGCGCTTTCGTCCATCAACGTAGCCGTGGCTTCACTGTCGTATTGGTGGTCATCCGGCCTGCTGCAACTCTGGGCGGTGATCCGCAACAAGGTGTCGGAACGGCTGGACGGCATCGTCGCAGCAGGGTGCGGTTGCCGTGTATGCGGGTCTCTCCATCCTCCTCGATCTTCTATGATTTGCTGGCATTGGAGGTAGGACTGCCCGTTCTCTTCGACCGCAGCGCGACCGTCTTCGGCATCCTGGGCCTGTTGGCCTTTTTCGGCGGCAGCGGTAAGTATCTGCGCAGGTTGCTCATCGACAGCGCCTTTTTTCTGGTGGCTTGACTTGCTCGTGCTCTATGCTCAATGGAAGAGGCGGTGAGTTTATCACCAAGGGGACGACTTGGCTGGGCTGGCTTTCGCTCCTGATCGGGCTTGGTCTGATCGGCTTTGCCTTCTGGCGTCGCATGGGGAAAAAGGACAGCGCGCCGCGCATGAAATTGCAGCAACCGTCGACGAATCGTCTCCCGTCCATCCAGGGCAAACCGCAGACGGTCATGACGCACAATGAACAAATCATAATTACGACTGAATTGACATCTCATCGACCATTACAGGGGAAAGAACGATGACCACAGCCGATATCGCCGCCATGTCCGATGCCCTGCGCCGGGGGATCAGCAAGGGTGGTGGATCCTGTTGGTGCAGGGGATCTGCGCCATTCTGCTCGGCATCTTGCTTTACGAATCCGGCCACGACGTTGATCTCACTCGCATTTGTTCTGGGCATCTTTTGGATCGTGGGCGGCATCGCCGACATCATCGGCGCCTTCACCGACCGTGGCGGCAATCGCCACTGGTTCTGGCAACTGCTCTCCGGCATCATCGGCGTGATCGTCGGCTTTCTCTTCGTGAGCCAGCCCGTCGTCGGCTCGGTTGCTGCGCTTCACGATGACGCTGCTGCTCAGGATCGCGCCATCACGAGCGGCATCTTCAACATCGTGGCGCGATCATGATGCGCAAAGAAGGAGATCAGCGGCGAAATCTGGATGATCATCTGGGGGCGTGGTCTCCATTTTGTTGGGTTTTTCTGGATTTTGTCGAACTTGGGCGTAGCGTCGGTTGCCTACGTATACGTCGCGGCCATTTTCGCCATCATTGGCGGCATCGTCAGCATTTTTGGGGCTTTCCGGTTGCGCAGTCTTGGCCGCCGCTAGACGGCTAAGCGAGTTTGTAATGGCGGCGGATCGGATGGGTCGTTGATATCCCGCCTGTGCATGCCCGCGATTTTCCGTTCATTCATTGCGCTGATGTGTTGTTTTGGGGCTGACAGGCTGCTTCGCAGTTTCCGCGCCACGGACTGGTTGCGCGGCAGATCATAGGAGAGGTTCCAGTTGAACAAAGACCAGGCTGATCTGTTGATCGCAAATTTCACTCACGTTGCTAGGGAGTGGGCGCGCCGCTCAAGCAGATCGAGAGTGTGCTGAAACTGACCGAACGTAAATTGCGAAAGGTGTGCTCGTTCGGCGGGCCGCCGATGGGGCGCTTTCGGTGCGCGATCACAAAGCGATACGGGCTTCCGTGATATTGTCGGCAGCGCCATGGACTTGACGATGTATATCGGCACGGGAACGGCAAGATTGCGCTGAGCACCACACGCGCAACCGCGCAGTTGCTGCTGAGTAGCGGGTCGCATATTCTCGGCCTCACCGGGGCATTTGCATCTATCCGCTCAAAAAACTGCGCAGTACGCTGCGGTCGGATGAGCAGGCCAAGGCCATCGGCGCTGAGTTGACCACCGGCGCCGTGGCCCTGGCGCTTGTGGTCGATCCCGAAAGCCGGAGCCGCGGTACGAGATATCATCGTTGCCGCAGGCGGCGCGCTCAGCAGGCGCGTTGGGCCAGCGACGGGTGGTGCAGGCGCGAGTGCCGATGTCGCCCATAACGGAGTTTGAGTTTCCTGGATTTCTGGCCCTCCCTGGCGGTCGGCTGGGCAGTAACGGGTGCGATCGTGGCGCAACCGCGGCTTCACGACTTCATGGGCGTCTTCATTCTAGCCCTGATTTCGACCACGGGCAGCGGCTTGATCCGTGACGGCTCTTCTTGCAGCGCACGCCGGTGATGGTGACCGACCCTCAATACATCGTCATCTCCCGCGCTGGCAATGGTGATGATTAGCCTTTTCGGCGGGGTATGGGAACGGTTGCGCTGGTGGGAAGGGGTCGTCAACATCATCGACGCAGTCAGGACGCGGCCTTCGCCATGATCGGCTTCAACTTTCGTTGCTGGCCGGGATTCCGCTGGTGAAGCGCTGCTGGTCGGCCTCATAGACAGGGTGGCGGCGGCGTAGATCCGCGACGTCTTGGTGGGTGACGTGCCCCAGTTCTTCCATCCGGGCCAGCTCTACGGCAGTATCGTGCTCGTCGCGTTGCTGCTCTACTGGAGTGTTGTTGCGGAGCAGCGACGTCAACAGCAACACGGCGGCCTGGGTCGCGATCTCGCTGGCAGCGAGCGTGCGCTGGCTGGTGATTCGCTACAACTGGCAGACTTTCGCCGTCAATGAACTGCAAGTCAACCCGGCGCAGATCGCCGTTGCCGTGGGTTGGGGCGCACCAGCCGCACACGTCTGGAGGTACGCCCACCGATTCAGAGTGAATCCTGGCCGCCGGGTTCTTTGGGAGCGGGTAGCTGTTCCAGCTTGAGCTTGAGCGTCGTACGGCCCGACTGTCTTGCGTTCAGGACTCAAATTCAAATCAACCTTCATGGAGCAATCTGTGTCAGCGAACTCACCATCCCAAGTTCGATCGTATGACGGTTCCCGGCGCGCAAGATCATTACCATGGTGATTCCATGCCCGAGGCGCAAGCGGTGGCAGTCGGTGGCGGCCGCATTGTCGCTGTGGGTAGTATGGAAAGCCTACGCCCATGGATGGATCGCTATTACTACGATGTGGATGATCGCCTGGCCGACAAGATACTCATGCCCGGCTTTATCGATCCCCATGTGCACCCGTCCTTGCCGGCCGTGCTGACCCAATTCCCCTTCCTGGCGCCGGATGACTGGTCGCTGCCAACGGGGAAATTCCCGGGCGCGATTACGCCCGAGGCGTTCGGCGATTGGACGGGCTTTCGTCGCGGCCCATCCCGATTGGAGCGTTCCGTTCATTGTTTGGGGTTATCACCCCCTGTGGCATGGCGAACTCAGCAAGGCGGACCTTTCCACCCGTTATCCTGACAAACCGGTCATGCTATGGCACCGTTCATTCCACGAGATGTATGTGAATGAAGCCGCGGTCGTTTGGCTGGGGATCACGGAGGCTCAGTTGCGGAGAACCACAGAGTGGATTGGGACAAGGGGCACTTCTGGGAAAACGGGTATAAGGCGATGCTGGGCGTCAGCGCGCTGCCCGGTTTGCTATTTGATCCACCGGAGTACCGTCAGGATGGCCAACTTCTTCCAGATGCTGCATCGCCGCCCGGCGTGACCTCCGCGTTGGACATGGGCATCGGCTCGATGACGGATCCGGACATCGAGATCGATCTGATCAACGCGACGGCGGAATCGACCGGCGCACCGGCAAGGTCATCCTCACGCCACTGATCACCGATTTCCTGGCGCGTGGAAGCGAAACCGACCGAGGCGCTGGAGGTCAGTGAGGCGTGGGCGCAGGGCAACAGCGGCGCGTCTTCTTCGACAAGCATTTCAAGATCATGGTCGACGGCGCCATCTTCGGCGGGTTATCACAATATGGCTTCCCAGGCTATTTGGACAGCCACCAAGGCATGTGGATGGCTCCGCCCCAGTTTCCTTCAGCATGGGCTGAGACCTTCTGGAAGGCCGGTTATCAGATTCACGCCCATACAAACGGCGACCTCAGCGCCGATATGTTGATCGACTTCCTGCGGTATCTGCAGGATGTGAAGCCGCGCTTCGATCACCGGTTTGTGTTGGAGCACTTCGCCTTCACCACCGAGGAACAGAACCGACAGTGGACAGCACTGGGCGGTCTGGTTTCCACCAATCCGTACTATCACTACATTCTGAGGAGTGACATTTTTAGCAACAGATAGTTTGGGCGCCGATGCGCGGTGCAGAGATGGTGCGTCTGAAACCGCTGGAACGTCTGGGCGTCCCGTTTGCACTCCATTCTGACTGCCCCATGGGGCCGTTGTCCCCGCTCACCCTGGCCTGGACTGCCGTCAATCGCGTGACAATCAACGGCAACCTGAATTGTCCTGAGGAGCGCATCAGCCTCCACACTGCGCTACGTGCCGTCACCATCGGCACGGCGTGGGTTATGCGGCACAACGAGAATGAGATTGGCTCTATTCGCCGCCGGCAAAATGGCTGACTTCGCGCCGTGGCGAAGCAGGATCAGTATGAGGTGGGCACGGCTGGTCTCAAAGACATTCCCATCTGGGGCACCATTTTCGAGGGCGATGTACACCCGGTAGGGAAGTAAGGAAGCGAACACAGAGTCAGCGAACTGAACGGATGACGGTCACGATGCCGCGATCAACTCCGTGACGTCCGCCCGACGCACTGACCCGATGCACAATTCCGTTGTTGAGTTCAATGAAGTCTATCAAGGAGAGAACCATGTCAACCGAGAAGCAAGCTGACGTCATCTACTTCGGCGGCACCATCATCACCATGGACGATGACCGTCCCCAAGTGGAGGCCGTCGCCGTCGCCGGCGGGCGTATCATCGCCACCGGCCAAAAAGAGTATGTCATGCGCACCAAGGAGGATCATACGGTCCTGGTCGATCTGGAAGGCAGGACACTCATGCCGTCCTTTATCGACTCCCACGGACACTTCATGAATGCGCCCCAGATTGTCAAGTGGGCCAACGTCTCCGGTCTGCCGGTGGGACCGGTGACCAAGATCGCCGACATCATCGTGGTGCTCCAGGAGCACGTGGCGAAGCTGGGAATCAAGCCGGGCGAGTGGATCATCGGTTACGGCTACGATCGCGTTTCCCTGGAAGAGGGCCGGGAACTGCTGGCCACGGAGTTGGACCCTTACTTCCCCGACAACCCGGTCATGCTGATCCACAGTTCTAACCACGGCGCGGTGCTCAATTCGGCCGCGTTCGCTGAAGTGGGCATGGACGAGACCACGCCCACGCCTCCCGGCGGCGTCATCAACCGGGTGGAGGGGACCAACAAGCCGGCCGGCTTCATTATGGAGACCGCGTTCTTGCCCATCTTTGGCAACATGCCCCAGCCCACCGAGCAGGAAATGTTGGACACCCTCGACGCGGCACAGCAGATCTACGCCAGCGCGGGTGTGACCACGTGTCAGGAAGGCGCGACCCACGCCAAGGATTTGCGCTTCCTGCGCAAGGGCGCGGAGCAGGGGCGCTTCTACCTGGACATCGTCACCCTGCCCTTCATCCTGGAGGTACCGGCGCTGATGCGCGAATACGCGCCCGACTTCCAGGGCGGCCCCATGGAGATGCCCGACACGTCGCCCCAGGCCTTCGGCTTCTACCAGAATCGCCTCAAGGTGCAGGGGATCAAGTTCACGCTGGACGGCTCGCCCCAGGGCAAGACCGCGTTCTGGACCGAGCCGCTGCTGACGCCTGGCCCGGGCGGCGAGGAAAACTGGCGCGGCGCGCCCCTCTTCCCGCCGGAGAAGGTCTTCGAGGCGCTCGAGGAAGTCTACAGCAAGGGCATCCAGGTCTTCTGCCATGCCAACGGCGACGCCGCGATCGACATGATCATCGAGGGCGCGGAACTGGCCGGCGTGAAGGCCTCGCAGGATCGCCGTACCGTGATCATCCACTCCCAGGTCATGCGGCCGGACCAAATCGAGAACTATGTGGAACTGGGCTTCTCGCCCTCCTTCTTCACCATGCACACCTTCTTCTGGGGTAGCGAGCATGAGGCCAATCTGGGCAAGCAGCGCGCCAGCTTCATCAGCCCCATGCAGACCGCCATCGATGCGGGTCTGATCTGCTCCAACCATACCGATTTCTCGGTCTGCCCTATGGACCCCATGCGCGTCATGTGGTCATCGGTGACACGACAGGCCCGGGAAGGTCAGGTTATCGGCCCGGACGAGCGCATCGACCGCTGGAACGCACTCAAGGCGCTGACCATCAACGCGGCCTGGCAGATCCGGGAGGAGGATCCCAGAAGCACCATCGAAGCGGGCAAATTGGCCGATCTGTGGTCATCTTGGACGGCAACCCGTTGACGGTGGAGACCGATGACATTCTCACCATCAAGGTTGTGGAGACGTTGAAGGAAGGTAAGTCGGTCTACAAGGCGTGAGCATCAGAGGTTGAGGTGATTAAGAGATTAGGAGATTGAGAGATTAGGAGATTGAAGTGGCAAGTGGTCGCCGATCGTCTTTAGTCTCCCAATCTCCAATCTCTCAATCTCACTCTATCACGTATCGAGCTTTTATTATGACAAAAACAATTCCATACACCATCATCGGCGGCTATCTGGGGGCAGGCAAGACAACGCTCCTCAACAATTTGCTGCGCAACAGCCAAGGGCTGCGGCTGGCCGTGCTGGTCAACGACTTCGGCGACATCAACATTGACGCCGATCTGGTCGTCAACCGCGACGGCGAGACCATCAACCTGGCCAGCGGCTGCATCTGTTGCAGCCTGGCGGACGGTTTCATGCAGGCCCTGGCTCGTCTGCGTGATCAGGCCGACCGTATCGACCACATCATCGTCGAGGCCAGCGGCGTCTCCGATCCGGTCAAGATCGGTCAGTACGGCGCAATCCTGCGCTACGAGTTGGACGGCGTCATCGTGCTGGCCGACGCGGAGCAGATTCGGGAGAAGGCCGTCAACAAATATGTGGGCGATACCGTCATCCGCCAGTTGCGCGGCGCGGATCTGCTGGTGCTCAACAAGGTCGATCTGGTGACGCCGGACCAGTTGGCCGCGGTGCGTGCGTGGCTGAGCGACGTTGCGCCGGGCATTCGCATCGTGGAAGCGACCAACGGTGAGGTGCCGCTCTCGATCCTGCTGGGCGCCCATGTGGGCAATCTGACAAATGGCGACCAGGAGCATGCCGCCCACGACCATGCCGCCGCGCATAACGATCACGCGCACGATCATCTGTCACCGTACGTGACCCGTAGCTTCACCAGCGAACCGGCCGTGCGCGCCGCCGATCTGCACGCGTTTCTCGACGGCCTGTCTGAGGGCGTGTTGCGCGCCAAGGGCTTTGTCCACTTGGCCGATGATCCGGACCGGCGTTATGTTCTGCAACTGGTCGGGAAGCGGTGGAGCTTGAGTCCGGGAGAGCCTTGGGGCGCGCAGTCGCCTCTGACGACGTTGGTGTTCATCGGTCTGCAAGGCAGCCTTGATGACCAGGCGTTTGCGCGCATAACCGGGGCCCACAAACTCCCCGGATAAGCACGTCCAACTCGCAAATGATTGACCATTTTCTGCGCCGGCGGCGCGACGGAGGAGACGGAAATGACCGAAATTGTATGGCGATATGATCCGGCCTACGCGGTCGAAGAGCAACAACCGCGGACCGCAGCAGAAGCCCGCGCCCGTTTGGACGCCGGCAGCGCAAGCTTCGCCGCGCTGCCGCTTGACGGCGGTCGCGCAGTGATCGCCTTGCCCGCCGACGCATTGGGTCTGCCCGCGGAACCGGGGGCATCCATCGCCCAGGAACCGTTCGCAGCGGTACTCGGTTGCGCCGACGCGCGGGTACCCGCGGAGTTTGTCTTTGGCCAGGCGGCCAACGATCTCTTCGTGGTGCGCGTCGCGGGCAACGTTCCCGGCACCGAGTGTCTGGGCAGCCTTGATTACGCGGTTGCTCACCTGGCAAGCCTGCGCTTGCTGACCGTGGTCGGGCACACCGGCTGCGGTGCGGTCACGGCGGCCGTTGATGCATACCTTGTGCCGGCGAGCTACTTCGACGTGGCCGGCAACCCCGATCTGCGCGCGATCGTGGACGCCATCATGGCGGCCGTGACCACCGCGGCCGCCGCGCTGACCGAGGTGCACGGCGCCGCAGCCGCGCAGTTGCCCGGCTATCGAACAGCACTGATCGAGACCGCCGTGGTGGTCAACGCAGCCCTGACTGCGGCGGCGTTGGCACAGCAGGCGCGCCCGGTCCTGGATGCAGAGCTCGGCGTCGCTTTCGGCGTCTACGACTTGGCGCGCCGGTCGGTCGGGCTGCCCGTTGGGGAGGGCTGGCGCGCCGGCCTCGCCGATCCGCCTGCAGATGCAGAAGCGTTGATGGCGTTGGCGCGGCAAGTGGCCGCCGTGAAGACTCCATTCTAAACCGAAGTTCTTGCGAGATCGTGAGTTTCGTAGGTCACGCTACCAGCGTGACGTCTGTGGTCAACCAGACCGTCCGGCAGATTGCCGGACCTACAAAAGCCATGATCTCGCAGAGATGTCAGTTTGACTACCTGAAGTCCTCAATCAGCTGGAGGAGAAGAGCATGGCGAAAAAGAAGAAAGCGGGCACCTTGGGCACGGCAATGGCGGTGGCCAACACGAGCAAAGCCGGGCTACGCATGTTGAGCGGCAAGAAAAAGTATAAGGTCAAGCAAGACATGCTCAACTTGACCGGTGATTATCACATCACTGACGACGGTGACAAGGAGGTCTTTCTCGTCGACGCCGCGCTGATTTCGATTCGGAAGTCGTTGGTTTTCAAGGATGACAAGGGCAATGAGGTCTGTAGCATCAAGGAACCGATGATGACCACGGCCGATGACCTGACGGTCGAAGACGCGGACGGAAAGACCGTGGCCACGGCCAAGCGGAAGGGCAAGAAAGATCCCAAGTACAGCGTTACGTTTCGCAAAGGGCCGGAGATCGTGATCGACGGCGACGTTCCGGGTAAGGATTTCAAGATCATCATTGAAGATGAAACCGTGGCCGATGTCAACAAGAGCATGTTCACGGTTGTGGACAGCTACGGCGTCGAAGTGCAACACGGTGAGGACGACGCGCTGGTCTTGGCAGCGGTCGTGGCGCTGGACATCCTGAGCAGTGAAGGTGGAGGTGTGTCCGATATTGTTCAGGGCACCGTGAGTTCCGGCGTGGAAAGTGCCGCCAAGCAGGGGACAAAAGCTGTGCTGAAGAGCGCAACCAAGAAATAAACGTCACCTTGAAAAGTCACTTGAACTTCGTACAATCCGGCTGGTTTCTGCTCTGGAGGATTGTACGAAGTTTAAATAATGTGACCGTTAGAGGGATAGGTTGTGATGGTGACTGGAACGGTGGTCAAACCTAACGATCCACTTGGACGGAGCCGATGCGGATTCAGCACAAGACTACATTATTTAACATTTGCCCACGCCGCAGCCGTCATATGGCTCCGGTGGAACGTCAATAGAAACCAGAGAATACAGGAGAACAAGGCATGAAAAAGTACGCAGCGGAATTTATCGGTACGTTTTGGCTGGTCCTCGGAGGGTGTGGCAGCGCAGTGCTGGCTGCAGGTGTGGCCGACGTGGGCATCCGGCTGGCTCGGCTGGCATTGGCCTTTGGCCTCGCAGTGCTGACCATGGCTTATGCCATCGGTCACATCTCAGGCTGCCATCACCAATCCTGCCGTCTCGCTGGGCCTTTGGGCCGGAGGGCGTTTTCCGGCTAGTCAACTCACCCTTCATCATCGCCCAGGTGATCGGCGCCATTACCGCCGGCGGCATCCTGTTCGTGATCGCAGCGGCGCGACCAGTTTCAGTCACCGGATGGCTTTGCCGCCAACGGCTACGGCGACCACTCGCCGGGCGGCTACAACAGCCTGCTGGCCGGCTTGGTCACCGAAATTGTCATGACCATGGCCTTCCTGCTGATCATCCTAAGCGCGACCGACAACGCGCCCAAAGTTCGCACCGATCGCCATTGGTCTGAGGCCGGCCTTTCATCCACCTGATCTCCATCCCCGTGACCAATACCTCAGTCAACCCCGCGCAGCACCGGTGTGGCCGTGTACGTTGGCGGGTGGGCGCTGGCGCAACGTGGCTCTTCTGGGTAGCGCCTATCGTAGGCGGCTTGCTGAATGCGGTCGTCTATCGTTTCATCAGCGACAACGAGTAATCCAAAGCCTGCATTTCTTGCTATTCCCGGACGGCGACCATTCGCCGTCCGGGAATGGGCACGTGACGTAACTCCAACGCACTTACAAGACATGCCGGAAAGCCATCGGCTCAGCTGCATTGGTCAATCCAATCAGAATCGAAAACGCTACCGACACTCTCCAACGCCGCCAGAACTCCACTGTGATGAAACCGGACGACGTCCATATTTCCGGAAATGGGCCCCGCCACGCAGTGGGAATCTCGCCCGACGCGACCAGGTAGGCGACGCGTGGGCGCTTGGGTTCCCAGCGCAGAGGCATGCCCGCTTCATGGGGCGTGCGGTTGCCCTTGCGTTGGTTGCAGGGCTGGCAGGCGCACGCGGTGTTGCCCACGTGTTCTTCCCGCCCCGGCTGCGCGGCAGGATGTGATCCAGCGTGAAATCGGATTTGGTCAACCGCCGTCCCGCAGCCACGTCACCGGCACGCACACCGCAGTAGATGCAGGCGTAGCCGTCGCGTTGCAGCACGCCGCGCCGCGTCCACCCCGCGCCCCGGCGCGGCACATTCACGTAGTGGCGCAGGCGCAGCACGGTGGGCAGGGCCAAAGCTGTGCTCGGCCCGTGGAGCACCAGCGTGTCGTCCGTCGCCGCCTCACGCTCGCGCAGCGGGGCGCGACGGCGCGCTGTTCGGGAATGATGGACAAGGGTTCATAGGTTGCGTTCAACAGTAGGACAGCGCCCATAGGACATCGACTTCGCTCCTAACGGAATGAATGCTGCCGGCTGGAGTCGAACCAGCGCGCACGGGGCTTCAACCCGTCGCTCTACCGCCTGAGCTACAGCAGCGTGGACGAAAGACGTGACGACTATTGGCAAGGTAGCACACATTTCACATGTCGTCAAGCATAAGTTTGTGTTTTTGTGTAAATACACAAATCTCGTTTTCAGCTCCTCTCGTCCCAACAAAAATCCCGCAGCGTGCGCTGCGGATCGGTCACATCTGCATTGGGCGGCCAATCGCCGTCCTATTTCCGCCATGGTATTGACACCACAATGAACCAGCGCTCAGTCGATGCCCAAATACGCCTTCTGCACGGTGGGATCCTGCTGCAAGTTCTTGGCCGTGTCGCTGAGCACGATCTCGCCGGTCTGGAGCACGTAGCCACGGTGGGCCACCTGCAGGGCCATGTGCGCGTTCTGCTCCACCAGCAACACCGTCGTCCCCTCCCGGTTGATGGTCTCGATGGTGGAGAAGATGGTGTCGACCAGGACGGGCGCCAGACCCATGGACGGTTCGTCCAGCAGGAGAAGCGTAGGCTGGGACATCATGGCGCGGGCCATGGCCAGCATCTGCTGCTCGCCGCCGCTCATGGTGCCGGCCAGTTGGCGGCGGCGCTCGCCCAGGCGTGGGAAGAGCGTGTAGCTGCGGTCGATGTCTTCCTTGATGCCGGGGCGGTCGTTCCGATGGTACGCGCCCATCTCCAGGTTTTCTTCCACGGTGAGTTTGGCGAAGACGCCGCGGCCTTCCGGCACCATGGCCACGCCGCGTGACACCAAGTTGTGCGCCGGTTGGCTGGCCACGTCCATGCCGTCAAAGGCGATGCTGCCCTCCTGGGGTTTGAGCAGGCCGCTGATGGTGCGCAATGTCGTCGTCTTGCCCGCGCCGTTCCCGCCGATGAGCGACACGATTTCGCCCTTTTCCACCACCAGCGAAACGCCCTTCAGCGCGTGGATCTTGCCGTAGTAGGCATGTACGTCGTTTACTTCGAGTAGGGCCATGCGTGGGTCTCCTCAGAAAAGAGATTAGAGACTGGAGATCAAGAGATTGGAGACTGTCGGTCGTACGATGAGCACGCCGGTTTTTAATCTCCCAATCTCATAATCTCGCAGTCTCCATCATCGCATTTGTCAATTGGATCAGTCCGCCGCGGCCGCTTCCGCCTCAGTCTCCAGCCCCGACGCAGCGCCGCGGCCGAGGTAGGCTTCGATGACGCGCGGGTTGGCTTGGATCTCCTTGGGCAGCCCTTCGGCGATCTTCTGGCCGTAGTCGAGCACGGTGATGTACTCGGAGATGCCCATGACGACGCGCATGTCGTGCTCGATGAGCAGAATGGAGATGCCCAACTCATCGCGCAGCCGGCGAATGAACTGGGTCGTCTGCGCGGTCTCGCGCGGGTTCATGCCCGCGGTCGGCTCGTCGAGCAGGAGCAGCTTGGGCTTGCTGGCCAGTGCGCGGGCAATCTCCAGACGGCGCTGATCGCCGTAGGGCAGGTTGCGCGCCAGCGTATCGCCCTTGCCGCGCAGGCTCACGAAATCCAGCAGATCCCGGGCATCGCTCTCCGTCTCCTGCTCCTCCCGCCGGGTGCCGGGCGTGCCGACGATGGCGCCCATCCACGTGGACTTCAAGTGGGATTCGCTGCCGACCATGATGTTCTCGATGGCCGTCATATTGCTGAAGAGGCGGATATTCTGGAAGGTGCGCGCGATGCCGCGCTTGGTAATCTGGAAGGGCTCCAGTCCGTTGAGGGGCTCGCCGTCGAAGTCGATTTCCCCTTCGTCGATCTGGTAGAAACCGGTGATGCAGTTGAAAAAGGTGGTCTTGCCCGCGCCGTTGGGGCCGATGATGCTCACGATGCTGTTGCGCGGGATCACGAAATCGACCGAGTTGACGGCGACGAGACCACCGAAACGCTTGGTGACATTGGATGCCACAAGAATGTTGTCAGCCATGCCCACTTCCTTTGTGCCAGAGCAGCTATTCTGGAGCGGCGACAGACGCGCCGCGTCAATCCTCCCGCGGACGCGCGGTCAGTCCGCGCCCACGGCTTCCGTTTCGGCGTGTAGCTCGCGCCGCCGCACGGCCGACGGCCACAGCCCCTCCGGCCGCGTCAACATCATGACGATGAGCAGGATGCCGTAGAGCAGCATGCGGTATTCGGAGAACTCGCGCAACAGTTCGGGCAGCCCGATGAGCGCAAACGCGCCGACCACGATGCCCGGAATGCTGCCCATGCCGCCCACGATGATGATGGCCAGCACGTTGATGGAAATCAACAGGCTGAAGCTGTGCGGGAAGATCGTGCCCAACTTGGCCGCGAAGATGCCGCCTGCCAGGCCGCCGCTGGCCGCGCTCAGGGTGAAGGCGAGCAGTTTGGCCACCGTGGTGTCGATGCCCATGGCGCCTGCGGCGTCTTCATCCTCGCGCATGGCCATCCACTTGCGCCCGGTGCGCGAATTGTTCAGCCGGATCGAGATGAAGAGCACGAGGAAACAGGCCGCCAAAATGATGTAGTAGAGCTTCTGCGGCGTGTCGAAGATGATCGGACCGAACGAGGGCTTGGGGATGAAGAGAATGCCCTGCGCGCCGCCGATGTAGGGCGCCAGCCAGTCGGACAGGGCCAGCAGGCGGATGATCTCGCCGAAGCCCAGGGTGGCGATGGCCAGATAGTCGCCGCGCATGCGCAACACGGGCAGCGCCAGCACAAAGCCGGTGAACATGGCCGCCAACACGCTCACGGGCAACACCATCCAGAAATTCATCTCACCCCGCCCCAGCGGACCGGTGGAGGTCAGCACGCCCATGACGTACGCGCCCACGGCGAAGTTGGTCACATAGCCCAAGTCCAGCAGGCCGGCGAGACCGACGGCGATGTTCAGCCCCAGCGCCATGAGCACGTAGAGGCCGACGTTGGAGAGCACTTCGCTCAGGTAGGTGCCGACCAGTGAGGGCAGGATGAAGAGGGTGAGGATGAGCACAGCCGAGCCGACGACCTGCGCCACATTCTGCTGTTTCGTGTCCAGCGCGGCGTAGCGCGCCGAGACGGCCTTGCGCCGCGGCGTGATGAGCACGTAGAGGACGAAGGCGGCCACGAAGACGATACCCGCCCACAGCGGCTTCAGTGCGCCCTGGGTAAAGGCGATGCGCGCCGCATTGTTGCCGAAGAGATTGCGCAAAATCTGGATGATGAGTTCGGCCAACAAGCCCACCCCGAAAACCCAGGCCAGGCCCGCCAGGATCGCGTTGCGGTAGAGTTTGGGGAGATACTGCAATGCCGCGCCCACCACCCCAGGAGCAGCGACAGACCGGCCAGCATGGCGCTGCCCACAAGCAGCCCCGGCCCAACGTCAGCAGGGTCACCAACTCGGGCAGCGCGTTGACGAACATGGTGCAGATGTTGACGTTGGCAATGAAGACGGTCAGCACAATCGGCGGAATGGCCGTGACCAACCCGACGATAGCGCCCGCAAGCAAACCCCGGCCGAGTTCCAACTCGGCGCACTTTCACTACTGCTCCCATAGCCGGCCAAGAATGCCGGGGCAAAGATGAGGAGTTGTCCCATGGTCACCACGCCGGTGACGATGGGACGCTCGCTGAAGGCCGCGATCATGCCGATCAAGCCGGTGTAGACGATGGTCAAGCCGGCCAAGAGACCGGCGCGCACGGCATACTGCCAGTCAAAACCCTTGTTCTCTGCCATGCTATGCCTTCTTTTCTGACAGTTTTTCGCCCATGATGCCCTGTGGTCGGAAGATGAGCACCAGGACGAGCATGGTGAATGCGATCACGTCCTTCAACTGGTTGGCCGCGGGAATGCCCAGCCCATCCAGCACCAGGTTCGGCCCCACGGACTCGAAGATGCCGAGCAGCAGCCCGCCCACCATCGCGCCGGGCACGCTGCCGATGCCGCCGAGAACCGCCGCGGTGAAGGCCTTGATGCCGGGGAAGAAGCCCATGAAAAAGTTGACGCCCTGGGGGCGATAGAGGCCGTTGATCACACCCGCGGCGCCCGCCAACACACCGCCGACGGCAAACGTGAAGACGATCACCCGGTCGATGTCGATGCCCATGAGGCGCGACACCTCCTTGTCCTCCGAGACGGCGCGCATAGCCTTGCCCATCTTGGTCCGTTCCACCAGCCAGTAGAGTACGAGCATCAAGGCCAGCGCGGAGACGAAGACCACGATCTGGACCAGCGGGATGTCGAACGGACCGACGGCAACCATGCCCGACAGCATGGGTACCTCGGGATAGGACTTGAAGCCAGAGCCGTAGAAGCCGCGGAAGGTATATTGCAGGAAGAAGGACGCACCGATGGCCGTGATCAAGGGGACCAGCCGTGGCGCCCCGCGCAGTGGACGGTACGCAACCCGCTCCAACAGGATGGCCACGCCCATGGAGGTGAGCATGGCCACCAGGAACCAGATCGCGATGGCGACCAGCGGCGCGCTGGCCAGAAGCCCCGACTTCGCCGTCCAGTCGGCGACGAAATAGGCGGTGAACGCGCCCGCCATGTAGACCTCACCGTGGGCGAAGTTAATCATGAGCAAGATGCCGTAGACCAAGGTGTAGCCCAACGCGATGAGCGCGTAGATGCTGCCTTGCGCCAGACCGGCCATGACCAGGCTGACCCATTGACTGGCAGTGTACTTGCCGGAGGCGATCGTGTTATACGATCCGATGATGACGGCCGCAATGATGACGACACGCAAAATATTTAGAACAATGTCAACCCAGGAGAGGCGCTTCAGGCTGAACCGTCTCTTGGTTGCGGGAGTGACGGCTGTTGTCATTAGAGGTATCCGTAAGATGGAATCTTTTATGGATTGAGCCAGGACAAGATTCAGTCAATCTCACCCTGGCTCAATAACGCACAACATGCACTACTTGCCCGTTCCGTCGTCTACGCGCCCGTTGCCACAATCCGACATGTGCCCCTAGTTCAAAGCGGCGTAAATACCACGGCGGAAAAACGCCGGCGAGGGACTTTCCCTCGCCGGCGCAACAGACATTACGGCTGCCAGACAACCGGAGGCGGCCAGTTGCCGTCCACTTCCGCTTGACCGATTTCGTAGATACCCAGCGCTTCGCCGGTGGCGCAGTCGCCGGTCTCGTTACAGGTGAGCACACCGGTGAGACCCTGATAGTCGGTGACGCTGGAGAGCGCATCCCGCAGAGCCTGGCGGCCGATGAGCACGGAGCCGTCATCGCCGACCTGGGCGACCTGCTCCACCGCATTCAGCAGCATGTTGGTGGCGTCGTAGGCATGGGCGTGGAAGCCGCTGGGCGGCGAACCGCCGAACTTGGCGTCCCATTTGCCCAGGAACTCGCTGTAGGTGTCGCCGGCCACATACGGACCGGACAGGTACATGCCCACGGCCGCTTCACCGGTGTTCTCCGGGAAGGAGTCGACCAGCGAACCGTCGGCGCTCATGAGGATCGTGTCCTCGAGACCCGGGGTCTCCTTGGCCTGGGCGGCAATGAAGTTGCTCTCAGGCTCAAAGATCGGGAAGTAGAGCACGTCCGGCGGGTTGGACGCAATCTCGGTGAGGATGGGGCGCATGTCGGTATCACCGACGTTGACTGCGCCCTGGAACGTGACCTCGCCACCCAATTGGGCGAAGACGTCCGCGGCCACAGCCTGGAGGCCGTCGGCGTACGGGCTGCCGTCATGGATGGTGGCCAGCGTGCGCGCACCCAGCTCGTTGTAGGCGTACTCCGCGGCTACCCGACCCTGGAAGAGGTCGTTGTGAGCGGTGCGGTAGTAGCCCGGCTGCCAGATGCCGCCGGCTTCCGCATCGGCGTCGGTCAGGGACGGTGCGGTGTTGGACGGGGAGATGAGCACCAGGCCGGCCGAGCTGATGATGGGCAGGGCAGCCGCAGCCGCGCTGGAGCAGTTGGTGCCGACCACACCGACGATGGTCGGGTCGGACGCGATCTTCTGGGCCGCGGTCTGACCGCCTTCGGCGCTGCACAGCGAGTCTTCCACGGTCAGGTCAATGGGATGACCCAGCATTTCGCCGCCGCGATCGTCGATGGCCAGTTCGACGCCGCCCCGGGAGTCTTCGCCCAGGAACGCCGTCGCGCCGGAGATGGTGAGCATCGCGCCCACGTTGATGGGATCGCCGTCGGCCAGCTCGATGCAGCCGATGGCGTCCGTGCATTCCATGGCAGCCGCAGCGCCGCCGCTATCCGCAGCCGCGCCACTGTCGCCGGCCGGTGCCGCGGGAGCCGCACAGGCCGAAAGTACCATCGCGAGAACCGCGACGAGTACAATGGCTAGGTTCAATCGTTTCATAACATTCTCCTTGGCGTGAAACACGGTTGAAATTGCCACTGATTACGCACGTACATTGGGGCAAGTGTGTAGAACAGCATTTCGGGCCTGACAGGGGGAATCAGCCACAATGGGCAGTATTAAACCACTTTGCAGGCCGAAGTCAAAATCTGTGGGCAGACAATCCTCTGGAAATGGGCAGGACAATCGGGCCGCCGAACCGGACGCGTGCAGACCGCATGGAGGAAGGAGACACGACGGATGCCCAACCCAAGAGATGTGCCCAATCGGGAATGAATCTTTCCGACCCCTGGTGTGGCTGTGATATAATTCCTCGCTGTCAATTCCGGCAGCACGAAGAGGTTGAGAATGACAAACGATGACCATGGACGGAACCCATATTTCGTGGGGCTCACCGGCAACATTGCCACGGGCAAAAGCACGGTGCTCACCTATTTGGCCGCCAAAGGCGCTCACGTGGTCGACGCCGACAAGCTGGCGCACCGGGCCATGGCGCCCGACGGTCCCGCCTACGACAAGGTCATTGCCGCGTTCGGGCCGGACATTGTGGGCGACGACGGCGCCATCGATCGCCCCAAGCTGGGCGCAATCGTTTTCGACGATGCCGCGGCGTTGACCCAGTTGGAAGAGATCGTCCATCCCGCCACGTTTGAACTTTTGCGCTGGGACATGGCCGTGATCGACGCCGATATCGTTGTCCTGGAAGCGATCAAGCTGCTGGAGTCGGGTCGCATGTTGACGCTCTGCGACGAAGTGTGGGTCGTGACGTCCCACCCGGACGTGCAACTGCGCCGGTTGGTCGACCAGCGGGGCATGGACGAAGAAGCCGCCCGCCAACGCATGGCCGCCCAGTCACACCAGGCGCAAAAGATCGCGCAGGCCGACTATGTCATCGTCAACGACGGCTCGCTGGAGGACCTGCACGCACAACTCGATGACCTTTGGGACGGGCTGTTGAACCGGGCACGGAGCAAGCGCGCAGCATGGATATGATCAAACGTTTTTGGAGCGACCGGCCGGTGCTGGCCAACTGGCTGGTGCTCGCCGTGGGCATGGTGCTCATCCTCTTCATCAGCGCACGGCATGTGGGCTTCACCCCGTCCCAGTGGGCCGCGCTCGTGGGCGCGACCATCGTGCTGGCCGGCCTGTGTGCGTGGATTATCAGTTGGGAGTAGTTATTTCGGCATGAGCAAACGTGACTATTACGAAGTGCTGGGCGTTGAGCGTACCGTGGACAAGGCGACCTTGAAGCGCGCCTTTCGCCGGCTGGCGCAACAGTACCACCCGGACGTCAACAAATCGCCCGAAGCCGAGGCCATGTTCAAGGAGATCAACGAGGCCTACCAGGTGCTCAACGACGACCAGCGCCGGGCCGCGTACGACCGCTTCGGCCACGCCGGGTTGGAAGGCGGCATGGGCGGCGGTTACGCCGACTTCAGCGGCTTCGGCGACATCGGCAGCATCTTCGAAGAGTTCTTCGGCGGCTTCGGCGCCTCGTCGGGACGGTCGCGACGCCAGCCGCGCCGGGGCGCGGACCTGCGCGCCGACATCCGCTTGAGCTTCGAGGAAGCCGCGTTCGGCGCCGACCGCGAGATCGAAATCCCGCGCATGGAGACGTGTGACCGCTGCGACGGTTCCGGGGCCGAGCCGCCCACCGCGCCCGTCATGTGCTCCACCTGCAACGGCACGGGCGAAGTGCAGCGCCGCCAGCAGAGCCCCCTCTTCGGCACCGTGGTCACGGCCAGCCCCTGCCCCACCTGTGGCGGCACGGGCGAAGTGATCCCGTCGCCGTGCAACAAGTGCAACGGCCGCAAGCGCGTGCGGGTGACGCGCAAGCTCAACGTCAAGATCCCGGCGGGCGTGGATGAAGGGACGCGCATTCGCTTGGCGGGCGAAGGCGAGGCCGGACAATTGGGCGGGCCGCCCGGTAACCTCTACGTGGTCGTCACCGTGGAGTCCCACCCCATCTTCGTGCGCGACGGCTTCGACATTCACCTGGAGTTGCCCATCAACGTGGCCCAGGCCGCGCTGGGCGCGACCATCGACATCCCCACGTTGGACGGCGAGCGCGAGGCGCTGGAAATTCCACCCGGCACCCAGACGGGGAAGGTCTTCCGCAAGCGCGGTCAGGGCATCCCACGGCTGCAACGCAACGGCCGCGGCGACATGCAGGTGACCGTGCGCGTGCAGGTGCCCACCAACTTGACGCCCGAGCAGCGGGAACTTTTCCGCAAACTGGCCACCACCCTGGGCGACGCCACCACCGAGCAGCACAAAGGCTTCTTCGACCGCATCTTCGGCGGCAATGATTAGAGGAGTGCGGGGGGCGAGTTGCGGGGGGCGCCGCATATCCCGGCACTCTTGACGCAATTCGCCCCCCGCCCCACGCAACCCACATGTCTGATCTGATCGAAATCTCCGTCGTCGTGGACACGGAGGCGGCCGAGGCCGTGAGCGAACTCTTCAACCGCTACAACGGCGGCGGCTATGACGAAGACAACGAGGCCGGCGAAGCGGGCGGTGGCGGCGCGGTCATCGAAGGCACCGGCTTCGACGATGTGGACGTCTACAGCGGCGATCCCATGGACCTGGCCCAGCGGCTCACGGTCAAGACCTACATCAAGCCCGGTCGCCGCGGACAGGAAACCCAGCGCCAGATTGAAGAAGGCCTCTGGCGCCTGAGCCTGCTCTATCCCATCCCCGAACCCCAGATCCGCACCATCCGCGACGAAGATTGGGCCCACGCCTGGAAGAAATTCTACAAGCCGCTGCGCATCGGCCGGCACGTGGTGCTCAAGCCCAGTTGGGAGGAATTCGCCGCCGCGCCCGACGATATTGTCATCGAACTGGATCCGGGCATGGCGTTCGGCACCGGCCTCCACCCCACGACACGGCTCTGTGTGGCCGCACTGGAGACGTTGGTGCAGCCGGGCGCCACCGTGCTGGATGTGGGCACGGGCAGCGGCGTGTTGAGCCTGGTGGCCCACAAGCTGGGCGCGGGCCCCATGGTGGCCACCGACATCGACCCGCTGGCCGTGCAGGTCACCCTGGAGAATGCGGCGCGCAACAACGTCCCCGTCATAGAAGCGGCCACACCGCATCTGGACCCGGACGGCGCCATCGTCGTCAGCCAGGCCAGCGTGCCCGCCGATCTGGACGGCGTCTTCGACATCGTCGTGGCCAACATCCTGGCCGAAGTACTGGCCAAGCTCTTCGACGGCGCCTATGACAACGTGCCGCTGGCTGCGCCTCTGCGGCCCGGCGGCCACATCATCCTCTCCGGCATCATCCAGGAACGGGTCGACATCGTCACCACTGCCGTGGCGCGCCACGGCTTGACCCTGCTGGAGACACTGCAAGAGGGCGACTGGATCGCGCTGATCGCACGCAAGTAGCCCGCCGTCCCGCCATGCTGACCGCCCATGACGACCCACCGCTTCTTCCTCCCGGACGCCGTTCTCGTGCCGGGGCAGCCGGTTGACCTGACGCCGCTGGCCCGCCAACTGGCGCGCGTGCTGCGTCTGCACGCAGGCGCGGAGATCCACCTGCTTGGACAACCGGGGATCACGTGCTTTCTCACCGCATTGAGATGTTGGACGACCGCCACGGCACGGGCACGGTGCTGGCGGCCCAGGACGATGCTGACAGCGAGCCGGCGGCGCCTCACCCTCTACCAGTGCAGCCTCAAAGCGGACAAGTTTGAGTGGGTGCTGCAAAAGGGCACCGAACTGGGCGTGGCCGGTTTGTGCCGGTGGTCAGCGTGCGCAGCGTGGTGCGCCCGGTGGCAGCGCTGGCCAAGAAAGCCGACCGCTGGCAGGCCATCATCCGTGAGGCGGCCGAGCAGGCGGGACGGGCGCGCCTGCCCACGTTGCACCCGCCGCTCCCCTTTGACGCCGCCGTACGCCATGCGACCGGGCTGCGCCTCCTTGCCGTGGGAAGAAGCCGACGGTCACTGCCGGGTCTGGGCGAACTGGTCGGGCGGACGACCGGGCCGCTGGCGCTGCTCGTCGGCCCGGAAGGCGGCATCGCGCCCCGGGGAGGCCGCCCTGGACGGCGACGGCTGGCAGCCGGTCACGCTGGGGCCGCACGTTCTCCGCGCCGAGACGGCCGCGCTGGCCGCCGTCACCATCGCGCTGGACCGGCTGGATGAGTTGACCCGCGCCTCCCGCAACTGACGCTCGCCCCCCAATTTCGTGTGCCGTCCTCCCTTTGCACGCTGCCCCTTTCGTTTTACAATAAGGGACATCCATTTCCACCAATCGAAAGGCAATCCCAGTGTCAGACGTATTGAAAACCGTTTTGGTCGGCTGCGGCGGTATCACCAAGGCCTGGCTGGAGCATGTGACGACGCGGGATGACGTGGTGCTGGTGGGGCTGGTCGACATCGACCCGGCCCAGGCGCGCCGTGTGCAGACGACCTACGGCCTGACGGACGCGCAGATCGGCACCGACCTGGCCGCCATGCTCGACGCGGTCAACCCGGACGTGGTCTTCGACTGCACGGTGCCGCCGGTCCACGCGGCCGTGGCCGTGACCGCGCTGGAGCACGGCTGCCACGTGCTGGGTGAAAAGCCCATGGCCACCAGCGTCGCGGATGCCCAGCGCATCAACGCGGCCGCGGCCCAGGCCGGCAAGCTCCACGCGGTCATCCAGAACCGGCGCTACCTGGACGGCATTGTCCACTACCGCGACCTGGTCCAGTCCGGCCGCATCGGCGCGCTGACCACGCTCAACGCCGACTTCTATCTCGGGCCCCACTTCGGCGGCTTTCGCGAAGAAATGGAGCACGTGCTGCTCATCGACATGGCCATTCACTCGCTGGATCAGGCGCGCTTCATCAGCGGCGCGGACCCGGTGAGCGTCTACTGTCACGAGTGGAATCCGCCCGGCTCGTGGTACGCGCACGGCGCGTCGGCCATGGCCATCTTCGAGATGAGCGACGGCATCGTCTTCAACTATCGCGGCAGTTGGAGTGCGCAGGGCAAGCCGACCACCTGGGCGTGCGATTGGCGCGCCGTGGGCACCCGGGGCACGGTGCTCTGGGACGGCGAAGACGGCTTTGCGGGCGAAGTGGTCACCGGCGACGAAGGCTTCTTCTACGCCACGACGCCCATGGAGATCGCCCCGCCCGCACCCCTACCGTACACCGGCCACGCCGGCGTCATCGACGACTTCATCGCCGCGGTCAAGACCGGCGGCGTGCCCCAAACCGTGGGCACGGACAACATCAAGAGCCTCGCCATGGTCTACGCCGCCATCGAGAGCGCGGAACGTGGCTGCAAGGTGCCGGTGGTGTGGTCTTAAAATTTCGAGAAATCCGGTTTGCGCC
>JAWKOK010000074.1:0-24949 GCA_041391205.1 Caldilineaceae bacterium | reverse complement strand
ACATGATGCGTGGGCTTCCCGGCGGCGCGCGTTGTACACAAGATGGTATGTACGGGCCTAGCCCGCGCCCTCCAGCGCCGCAAGCATGTTGTCCAGGTTGGTGAACTTCACACGCGGGCGGCCTTGCGCTTTGCCATTGGAGAGCTCCAGCTCGTTCAGCTTGCCCCACTCGTCCATGGTCACAAAGCGCACGTTGCGCGCCTCAAGCAACTCGACCACCGCCGCGGGATCCGCGTCGGGTGCGGGTTCAATGCGACCGCTGGACAAATCTTCCAGCATGCTGTTGACCGACTCGATCGCATCCGGCTTGTTGGTGCCGATGACGCCGGTCGGCCCGCGCTTGGCCCAGCCGACCACGTATTCGCCGTAGCGCGGTCTTTCAGTCTCAGGATCGACGATGCGGCCCACTTCGTTGGGAATGGTGCCGTTGCGCTGGTTGTACGGCACGCCCTCCACCGGCAGACCCTTGTAGCCCACCGAGCGCAGGACCAGCCCCACGTCCAGCGTCTCGTATTCGCCGGTGCCTTCGGAGTTGATGTACCCGGTCGTCGTGGGACGGAGGCGGTTCTTCTCCAGCTTGACCGCGGCGATTTTGCCGTCGTCGCCGGCGATGATCTCCACGGGCGAGAGCAGAAACTTGAAGTAGACCTTGCGCGGCTTGCCGCTGTCGCCCATTTCGGCGTACGCGTTCAGGTAGTCCATGTTCTTTTGGGCCGCGGTGTCGTCCTGGATGGACGCGGAGCTGGCCTTGTCCAGACGCAGGTCGGCCGGGTCCACGATGACGTCGGCATTGTCCAGATGGCCGAATTCGCGGATTTCCACATTGGTGAACTTGGACTGGGCCGGGCCACGCCGGGCGACCACGTAGATGCGCTTGATCTTGCTCTCGGCCAACACGGGCAGCGCGTAGTCGGCGATGTCGGTCTCGGCCAGTTCGTCCGCCGTCTTGGCCAGGATACGGGCCACGTCCATGGCCACGTTGCCCACGCCCACGACCAATGCTGCCTCAACCTCGAGATCCGGAGCGTGATCGACATAGTCCGGGTGCCCGTTGTACCAGGCCACGAATTCGGTGGCGGACATACTGTTGGGGAGATCCTCGCCGGGGATGTTCAGCCGCCGGTCCGACTGGGCGCCCACTGCGTAGATGACCACGTCGTAGAGCCGCTTCAAGTCGGCGTAGGTGATGTCCTCGCCATATTGCACATTGCCGAAAAAACGGAAACGCGCATCGGCCGCCGTGCGGTCGTAGACTTTCGAGACTGCCTTGATGTTCTGGTGATCGGGCGCCACGCCGTAGCGGACCAGGCCGTGGGGTGCAGGCAACCGGTCGATCATGTCCACAGATACGTGCAAATCCGATGGTTTGAGCAATGCACCTGCGGCGTAGAAGCCCGAGGGTCCGGCGCCGACGATGGCGACGCGCAGGGGGCGTTGTTCGGTTCCAAGCTGTGCTGTCACGGTGTACTCCTTTGTGAAGCGAATGAGAGGGGAGAAGTTTAGGTCCGCTTGATCATCCCGCTGAATTGCCGGGCCAGCGTCAAAATGCTGATGCCCAGCGCAATGTAGTCACCCGGGCCCAATGCGGTCAAACCCAGATGCTCATCGCCCTCTGCATCGCCGCCGTCGCTGGCGACCCAGGCAAACGCGGCGCCCAGCAATGCGCCCGAAAGCACACCGATCAAGATCGATTTGTAACGATGGTTCACGGCATGGCTCCTTACGATTTTTTCTGAGACGGGTCGGTCAGCAAGCTTTGCACGGCAGTTTCGGCACGGGTCACGGTGCGTTGCGTGGCCACCAGCGGCGCAACAATGCGTTCGCCGGCGTCGTCCGTCCGCGTGCGGACGCTGTGGACGATCTCCTGCGCGCGCAGGAGGATGCCCGGCAGACGCACATGCGCAAAGTTCAGGCCACGCACCACAAAATAGAAGGCGACGACCAACACCGTCAACAGGATGGTCGTCTCAACGGCCAGGAAGACGACGGCAATGTTCGTCCAGAACGACAAGTCCATGGCATACTCCTCCCCGAAAGATGCGGTCTATCCATGCATTCTAGCAAATGGCCAACAGTTCGACCAAAGTTTCACGCAGCAGGCATGTCCAAGAGAGCGCGCGCATCCGTGTGCTGCCGGCCGCGTCCGTTGCCCGAATCGATAGCATAGCGTATCCTTTTCGTGGGCCAAACGTCTCAATTGACGAATTGTGCGCAAAGGCCATTGGTTAACGACATATCCGGAATGTTACAGCAGACCGGCGCGACCCACCTGATGGGCGATACCCTCTTCTGCGCACTGCAACTTCCGGATAGGTACGAAGGACATCGTAGATGCACGTTGCTCACCGTCCAGCACAGCCCCAAATAACCTCACCCACAGATGAACTCACCGCCGGGCGACGGGCGCAGACGTCGACGCACCGTCTCGTGCGCTTCTGGCTTGTGGTCGCCTTGATCTTCGTCGGTTTGGGTACGCTCGGCCCGCCCGCGCTTGCCGACCAAGATGACGGCACCATTCTTCCGCCTGACGCGCACCGGGACGGCACGATTCTTCAGCCTAGCGACAGCCAGGACGGGACGATCCCCCAGCCCAGCGGTAGCCAGGACGACGCGCGCGTTGTCATCTCCGAGTTCATGGCGAACAATGACGCCACCATTCTGGATGAGGACGGCGATACGCCGGACTGGATCGAAATCAAGAATCTGGGCGACGCGCCCGTTGATCTCACGGGCTACGCGCTGACGGATGAGCACGACAACCTGCGCAAGTGGACCTTCCCCAGCGTCGTGCTCCAGCCGGGCAGCTACTTGCTCGTGTTCGCGTCGGGCAAGAATCGCACCGACCCTGCCAGCGAACTCCACACCAATTTTGCCCTGGAGCGGACCGGGGAATATCTGGGTCTCGTCAGCCCCAACGGGGTTGTCCTGGATGATTTCGGGCTGAGCTACCTGCCCCAGTACGCGGACATCAGCTACGGGGTCGACAGCACCGGTCTGCGCCGCTATCTGCCGTTGGCGTCGCCGGGCACGTCCAATGACCTTCCGTCGAACCGCGGTCCTCTGGTCGTCGGCCTGGCCCAGAGTCCGGCAGTCATCTACGCGGGCGATGAGTTCCGGGTGCTGACGGTTGTACGCCCCAGCACGAGCCCCATCTTCAGCGTGGAGTTGCGTTATCGGGTGATGTATCGTCCGGAAACCACGGTGAACATGGGTCTGGAAGGTGTGGACACTGCCGGCAACTTGATCTACAGCGCCACCATCCCGGCTGCGGACTTCGCGCCCGGCGACATGGTGCGCTACTACACGGTGGCCTTCGACGTTCAGAACTATTACACTCGGTGGCCTCTGGTGGGCAACCCCACCAACTCGCCCTACTACTTCGGCACCGTCATCGCGGACGCGGCCATCCCCGGCGGTGTGCCGACGCTGCACTGGTTCGTCCGAGACGAGGCCGCAGCCGAAACCCGCGACGGCACGCGCGCCTCGGTCTTCTTTGAGGGCCGCTTCTATGACAACGTCTTCGTGCGCACGCGCGGTGTGACCGCGGCCACACGGCCCAAGAAGAGCTTCAAGTTTGAGTTCAACGACGGCTACGAACTTCAGTTGTCGGCCTTCAACCACACGGTCGACGAGATCAACGTGAACAGCAACATTGACGACGCCTCCTACATCCGCCAAATCCTGGCGTGGGAAGCGTTTCGCGATGCCGGCAGTCCGTACTCCTTCGCGCTGCCGCTGCGGGTACAGCGCAACGGGGGCTACTTCGGGCTCTTCACCATGATCGAACAGCCGGACAGCGACTACTTCAAGCGCAACGATCTGGACTACGACGGCGCGCTCTACAAGGTGGACGCCAACAATCTGGCGGCCAACACCAATGGGCTGGAGAAACGCACGCGTGAAGACGAGGACATGAGCGACGTGCGCGCCTTGATCGCGGGCATCCATCTGCCCCCCGAGCAACGCGAGACCTACCTGTTCGACAACATCAATTTGCCGGCGGTGCTCAACTTCCTGGCCGTCAGCCACGTGATTCAGGACTGGGATTACGTCAGCCACAACCACTACCTCTACCGCGACACCGAGGACACCGGCGAGTGGATGTTCCTGCCGTGGGACAAAGACCTGACCTTTGGCACCGTGCAGGAAGACGGCACCAACTCACACCCCTTCCACGGCAGCAGCGCCCATCCGGTCGTCTTCATCGAAAGCGGCCAATCGGCGTACAACCATCTCTTCGAGGCGCTCTACACCACGCCGCGCATTCGTGAGATGTACCTGCGGCGGCTGCGCACGGTCAGCGACCTGCTCTTGCAGCCCCCCGGCACGCCGGAGGAGGAGCGCTACTTCGACCGGCGCATCGACGAACTGTCTGCGCAACTTGCGGACGTGGCCGCGCTGGACGCGGCGCGCTGGTACGTGTCCATGGACTTCGCCACGGCCACCGGTTGGCTCAAGGTCCACAGCCTGGACGTCAAGCGGCGTCAATTGTACGAGCAGTTGGATGTGGCGGCCGGCGGCATTTTTCCGGCAGCGCAGTCGAGCCTGCCCCAGGTCTACTTTGCGGCCATCGACGCTGTGGTGGCCGGGCAGGCGCCGCGCAGCGAATATTTCGTGCTGCACAACTACGGCAGCGATGCCATCGACATTTCGGGTTGGAAAGTGACCGGCGCAGTCGAGTACACCTTTCAGCCGGGCACCGTCATTGCCGCCGACGATTCGCTCTACGTCACCAAGAGACGCGCCTCGCCTTCCGGGCACGCACCGTCGCTTCCCCACGGCGGCCAGAAGCTCTTCATCCAGGAAGGGTACAAGGGCACCATGGACGATGACGGCGGCACGCTGTGGCTCCGCAACCAGGACGACCACGTGGTCGACACCGCCTCGTTCGGCGAAGTCGGACTCAACACACGCCAGGTCTTCTTGCCCTTCGTCAGCCGTTAGACACCGAGTCAGTCGTCGGTCTCGCCGGCGTCATCCGCACCGGATTGCGCCAGAAACCCCGCCACGAAGGCCAATTCGTCTTCGCGGCTCTCGATGACGCCGTCCAGGCGCGCGGCGCGTAGGCGACGGATAATCTCGCCGTAGACCGGCCCCCGGGGGATCCCCAGCGCGCGCAGATCGTTCCCGTCCAGCGCCGGCTTGACGTTGCGCCACTCGGCCAGGTACGTTGCCACCCGCGCGCCGGCCACAGGGTCGTCCAGCAGGACCGCCTGGCCCAGCACCAACGCCTCCATCGACACCGGGTCCAGCAGCGCCGCCACTTCGCTGGGCTGCAATTGGGGCTGCCCTAGCGCCGTCTCCACCGCGCGCAATCGCTCCAACGCCTCGACCAGACGCTGGGTCTCACCCCGCAGCGCCAGCCGCTCCACCAACTGCGCGTCCACCTCCCGCGGCTGCCGGTAGGTCAGCACGCCCCAGTATTGCCGCGGTTGCGGCTCCTCCAACAAGCGTGGATTCGCGGTCTCCTCGGCGCGGGCGCAGCGCAGCGCGGCAAACTTCGCCATGACCCAGTCGTCCACGATGAGCGCCGGGTGCAGCCGCGCCAGGACGCCCAGTTCGTCCAGGCGGCGCATGGCGTACTCCGGCATCTCTTCCTGCAGGATGCGTTCCAGCTCGTGGCGGATGCGCGCGCCGGACATGCGGTCGATCATGTCGATGGCGTCTTCCAGCAGTTCCAGCGTGCGCGGCTCGATGGTGAAGCGGAAGCGCTGCTCGTAGCGCACGGCGCGCAGGATGCGGGTCGGGTCGTCCACAAAACTGAGGCTGTGGAGCACACGCACCAGCTTCAGGCGCAGGTCGTTGATACCGCCGTACGAGTCCAGCAGTTCGGCCCAGCGGTCGGGGTTGAGACAGAGGGCCAGGGTGTTGATGGTGAAATCCCGCCGGTGGAGATCGAGCTTGATGCTGCTGCGTTCCACCGTGGGCAGCGCCGTGGGCGCGGTGTAAAACTCGATCCGCGCGGTGACGAAATCGAGATGGGCCGGCAGGTCACCATTAGCGACCGTCAGCCCCAGATCCCGGGCCAGGGCCGCGTAGTTGACCGGATGGTCGGCGTCCGTCAAGAGCCACTTGGCGGTGCGGAAGCGCTTGTGGGGCACGACGCGCCCGCCGTAGAGCGTCTGCATGTGCTCGGCAAAGCCGATGGCGTCGCCCTCGATCACGATGTCCATGTCCAGCCCGGGGATGCGGCCGTAGTCGCTTTCCAGCAGCAAGTCGCGCACGAAGCCGCCGACGATGTAGACCGTGTAGTTCATGCGGTCAACCTCGCGGCCCACCAGTTGCAGCAGCGCGTGCTGGACCGGCGTGAGCGTGCGCGCCAGGCGTTCGGCCAATTCCGCCGCTTCCTGTTCGGGCAGCGACACCTCGTCCCAGAGCTTGATCAGGTCCGTGCGCGTCACAATGCCGATGATGGCGCCGTCGTCGTCCACCACCGGGATCTGGCCCCAATTGCTGTCGATCATCCTGCGCCGCAGGGTGGCGATGGAGTCGTCCGGGTGCACGGTGACCTGGCCCGCGCGCATGAAGCGGCGCACCGGCGCGTCGCCCAGGCTGTGGTTCACGGCGCGGTCGGCCTCGCGCCGGGTCAGGACGCCGATGAGTTGCCGGCCCTCCTCGCCGTTTTCCACCACCGGGAACCCTTCGTGGCCCCAGCGCTGCATGAGCTCATGGGCCTGGGCGATGGTCATCTGCGGCGTGAGCATCTGCGGCCGCCCCATGCTCATGATGTTGCGCACCGTCACCGCACTGCGCACCGTCTCGTGGAGCAGGTCCACAATGCGCGCCCGCACCTCCTCCGTGCCGGCGGCGTGGACCGCGGCCGCGGCCGCGGGTATGGCCGCCGCCGCCCAGCGCACGCGCCACCGCGCCCACGTCGATGTCGTCCACCGTGCTGCGCGCCACCACCTGCACCATGTCGCCCAGATCGATGACAAGGAAGGTGGCCTCGGCCTCGAAAAAGTCCCGGGCGCGCGAGGCCAGCGCGCTGATCTCGTCGGAGAAACCGGGCGCGTCGGCCCGGCAGATCACGGCGGAATGGCCGCGAATTTCCAGAAACTCACTGCGCTCCACCAATTCCTCGAAGACGGTGCGCTGCGCATCGGTGAGCGGATGGTTGAGGAAGTGGGCCATCACCGACAGGTTGACGCCGCGCTTGCTGTCCAGCAGCCAGGCGAGACAGCGCGCGTCCCGGTCGGTGGTGCTCACGTAGGTGAGGCTGCCCGTGTCCTCGTGGATGCCCAGCGCGAGCAGCGTCGCGTGCACGGGCGAGAGCCGCGCGTTCTGCGCCATGAGCTTCTCGACCAACAGGGTCGTGTTGGCGCCCACTTCGTCGGTCCACACGTCCCAGCCGTCGGGCAACTCCTCGTGCAGACTGTGGTGGTCGATGACCGTGAAGTGGGTCCGCTTGTCCATGCCCTTGGTCCAGTTGGCCGAGCGCGTGTCCACAAAGATGGCCCGGGCCACGTGACCCTTGGGCAGCTCCTTGTGGGTGAGAAAGGGGAAGTGGTTGCGATAGAGCGCCAGGAACTCGCGCACGTTGCGGTTGAGTTGATGGGGCAGGACCGGATACGCGTCGGGATTGAGCAGGGACGCGCCCAACAGGGACGCCAGCGCGTCGAAATCCGTGTGTTCGTGGGTGAGGATGACCTCGAATTCGAGTTGAGACATGATCGATCAAAGCTGACCGGCGCGCGCCAACAACGCCCGCGCCGCCTGATTGTGACGCGCCACCAGCCTGCGCACGTCGATGGCGCGGGGTTGGCCGTCTTCCACCAGCACCCGCCCGTTGACGATGACGAAATCCGCGGTCTGCGCCTTGCCGAAGACCAGCGCCGCCACCGGGTCGTGCACCGCGCCGCCGGCCATGAAGAGCGACTGCATGTCGAAGGCGACCAGGTCCGCGGCCATGCCGGGGGCAAGCGCGCCGATGTCGTCCCGGCCGAGCACGGCCGCGCCGCCCAGGGTGGCAAGCTCCAGCGTCTGGCGTGCGGTCAGCGCCGCCGGGTCGCCGGTAACGCGCTGGAGGAGCATCGCCTGGCGCGCCTCGTTGAGCATGTCGCTGCTGTCGTTGCTGGCGCTGCCGTCCACGCCCAGGCCCACCGGCACGCCCGCGTCCAGCATGGCACGCACGGGCGCGATGCCGCTGGCCAGGCGCATGTTGCTGGTGGGGCAGTGGGCGACGCCGGTGCGGGTGCGCGCAAAGTGGTCGATCTCCGGCTGGTTCAGGTGCACGCAGTGCGCGTGCCACACATCGGCGCCGGTCCACGCCAGCGTCTCGGCGTAGTCGCCCGGGCGGTGACCAAAGCGAGCCAGACAAAACTCCTCCTCGTCCCTGGTCTCGGCCAGATGGGTGTGGAGGTGCACGTCGGCCTCCGGGCCGAAGCTGCGGGCCAACTCGGCGCTGACGCGCATGAGTTCCGGCGTGACGCTGAAGGGGCTGCACGGCGCGATGACCACGCGGCGCATGGCAAACCGCCGCGGATCGTGGAAGGTCTCCACGGCGCGACGGCACTCGCGCAGGATCGTCGCCTCGTCCTCGGTGACCCGATCCGGCGGCAGACCGCCCTGGCTCTCGCCCAAGCTCATGCTCCCGCGCGCGCGTGAAAACGCAGCCCGACCGTCTCCGCAGCCGCGAACTGGTCGTCAATGCGCGTGCCGTTGGGCCAGAGATAGTGGTGGTCGCTGCTGGTGGTGCAGCCGGTCAGCATCAGTTCGACCAGGGCGAGTTGGGTGCTCACGAAGACGTCGTCGGGCGTCAGCTCGGCCCAGATGGGATAGAGCGTCTTGAGCCAGTCGAAGAGCACCGCGTCCTGGACTGCGGGGATGACGCGGGTCAACGTCTGGTAGAAGTGGTGATGGGTGTTGACCAGGCCGGGCATGACCAGCTTGCCCCGGGCGCTCAGCACCTCGTCGGCCGCGTCACGGCGCGCCGTCCAGGTCTGCGGTCGCGCCCACCCAGGCGATGGCGTTGTCTTCCACCAGCACGGCGCCGTCGGCGATCTCGCGCCGGTCCGCGTCCATGGTCAACATGAGATCAGCGTGTTGAATCAGCAGGGATGGCATCAGTCTTCATCCTCGTCGTGTGCCGCGCGGGACAGGGCGTGGTCGCGTTGCAGCGCGGCCAGCAAGCCGGCACAGCCGGCCGCCACCAAATCGTAGACATAGCCAAAGCGCCCGTCGTAGTAGGGATCGGGCACATCGCGCACGCCGCCCACGATAGCGGGATCGGCGTAGTCCAGCAGCCGGGCGATGACGCCGCGCCGGCCGTAGTGTTTGGCCAGCCGCTGCACCTCGCGCAGATTGGCGCCGTCCATGACGATGAGATAGTCGAAGTGATGGAGGTCGCCGGGACCGATCATGCGCGCGGCCATGCCGTCGGTGCGCACGCCGTGATCGGCGAGCACGCGCCGGGTGCCACGATGGGGCGGCTCACCCACGTGCCAGTCGCCCGTGCCGGCGCTGTCCACGACGATTTGGTCGTCCAGGCCGGCCTGCGCGACCATCTGGCGCATGAGCGCTTCGGCCATGGGCGAACGGCAGACATTGCCCATGCAAACAAACAAGATGGAAATGGTCATAAACGAATTCCACTTACCGACATCGACGCAACCATGTGCTTTGATGAACCCATGCGTGGCCGGCGCCGGCGGGGTTGCTGTAAACCGACGTACAGTACCAGTGTAGCCCATGGCGTGGGGCGACGCAAAGAGTCCGCAGAGATGGGACTCGAGGGGAGGAGACAAGGAGGAGGAAACGATGACAAGTGTACAAACAGAAAACCCTGCAATGACGTCGCTACGCGGCGCGGCACTCCCGTTCATGCCGCCGCGCCCGCTGCGCAACGCCAACGTGCAGACCGTGCTGGCGCGCTGGCAGCCCGCGGGCATGGACGCGTTCATGGCCACGGAACAGCCGGTGCTGCTCGATGCCGGCCCGGACGCAACCGGCGTCGAGCCGGATCATCCGGTGCGGCTGCTGGGCTACTTCAACCGGACGGCCGCGCCGGAGCACCGGGGACTGGTGCTCATGCTCCACGGCTGGGAGGGGCAGCCACTCGGTCCACAACACCGTGGTCACCAACGCGTGCTCCAGGCGGGCTACGATGTGTTCCGTCTCAACTTGCGCGACCACGGGTCCGGCATCCACCTGGACCCCCACGCTCAACAAGGGCATCTTTGTGGGCACGCTCTGGACGAAGCGGCCACCGCCGTTCACCAGATCGCGGCCATGGCCGGGGCGCGTCCGTTCTACATCGTGGGCGCATCCATGGGCGGCAACTTTGCGTTGCGCCTGGCCATCCGCCACAGCCGGACGCCCTTTCACAACCTGGCGCGCGTCGTGGCCATCAGCCCGGCCATCAACCCGTCACGGTCCACGCAGGCGCTGGATGCCAAGCTGCCCTATCGCAGATATTTCCGTGACCGCTGGCTGGCGTCACTGCACCACAAAGAGGAGCTCTTCCCGGACCTCTACGACTTCGGCGCCATGGATCCACACCTGTCGGTCTATGATCTGACCGACCGGCTCGTGCGCATGTTCGGGCTTTTTCCCGACGCCGAAGCGTACTTCACGGCCTACGGCGTGCGCGGCAATGCCTTCGAGGATCTGCGCGTGCCGACCCATATCATCACCGCCGCCAACGACGTGGTGATCCCGGTGGTCGACTTCTACGGGCTGAAGCCCCATCCGTTGCTGGACCTGGAGATCCACCCCACCGGCGGCCACGTGGGCTTTGTTGACGGGCTGCCCCTGCGCCATCGCCTGCCGGCCATGGTCCTCGAGCGCCTGACCCGGCCCGCGGGCGAGGTCCAGCCCGAGCCCGGGCCCGAGTTTGGGACCGGCAACGGAAACGGATTCCGGCCGCGGGAATAGCCCCAGCGTTTTTCTGACTCGTGTGGGCGTATGTTACAATTTTCGCGTTTTGGCGTCGTCGCCAAACGGCGTTGTTGCCGACGCATTGTTGCAACCGAGAGAAACGGGGAGCCCACACGCGCATGAGCGTCTGGAACGAAGTTCGCAAACGGCTGGAGGCTTTCCGGCAGAACTTGCCCTCGCTGGGTGAGGTGCCCTGGGCGCGCGACTGGCCGGAGATCACCGACCCGCGGGTGCGGGCCGCCTTCGAAATCGTGCCACGCGCAGCCTTTGTGCCGGAGCATCTGCGCAAGTGGTCGCTGCGGGATGCGCCGCTGCCCATCGGCGAGGGCCAGACCATCAGCCAGCCGTTTGTAGTCGCGCTCATGGTCCAGGCGCTGCACCTGCAGCCGGGCGACCGGGTGCTGGAGATCGGCACCGGTTCGGGCTTTCAGACGGCGCTCCTGTGCGAGTTGACGGCCGAGCCGGACGCCCGTCCCGGGGCCGGCGTCTACAGCATCGAACAGTCAGCGGAATTGGCTCGGCGCGCCGCGGCCACACTGGACCAGTTCGGCTATGCGCCCCATCTGCACGTGGGCGACGGCGCGCAGGGCTGGCCCGATGCGCCGCCTTTCAACGCCATCATCGTGAGCGCGGCGCCGCGCTGTCTGCCCAAGCCGCTGTGGACGCAGTTGGCGGAAGGCGGTCGGTTGGTGGTGCCCATCGGCGCCGCCGATGCGGAACAGATGCTCTGGCTTGTGCGCAAGGAACAGGGTGCGCTGCACACGGTGCAGATGGGACCGGTCCGCTTCGTGCCGCTGCTCTCGCCGCTGCTGGACGACCCGGCCATGTGCCAAGAGATGCAGTAACTTGATGCAACAATCATCGGTGCTCACAAACCAGGTTTCTCGGAGAAACCTGGTTTGTCGACACCCAGCCTAACGCGAATTGGATGGTGCCCATGCATGTTTTGGTCGTCGGCAGCGGCGGACAGCTCGGGAGCGCCCTGGTGGCGCACCTGCGCCAAAATCCCGCCGTCACCGCCGTGTCGCTGTGGGACCGGCCGGAGATCGACATCACGCAACCGGTCGTCTCCGACCAGCTTGTCGCCCTGGCGCCGGATGTGGTCATCAACGCGGCCGCGTGGACCGACGTGGACGGCGCCGAACGCAACCCCGATCTCGCGTACGCGGCCAACGCGGTCGGTCCGCTCTTTCTGGCGCAAGGCTGCCGAGGTGTCGGGGCGCGGCTGGTACAGATCAGCACCAACGAGGTCTTCCCCGGCGAATCCGGCACGATCTACCGGGAGTTCGGCCAGCCGGGGCCGGTGAGCGTCTACGCGCGCAGCAAGCTGGCCGGTGAAGAGGCCGTGCGCCAGGTGGCGTCCCGCTGGATGATCGTGCGCGTGGCGTGGCTCTTCGGGCCGGGCGGCGTCAACTTTCCCACCAAGATCGTGGCTGCGGCCGACAAACACGGTAGCCTGCGTGTGGTGGACGACGAGTTCGGCAACCCCACCTACGCGCCCGATGCGGCCCGGGCCATCGCCGCCCTGATCGCCACCGACCGCGACGGGGCCTATCACCTGGTCAACTCGGGGTACACCAGCCGCTACGAACTGGCCGCGACCGTGCTGCACCATGCCGGGCGCGGTGACGTGCCGCTCACGCCCATCCACGCCGACGACTGGCCGCGGCCGTCACAGCCGCCGCGCCACGCCGTGCTGGCCAACCAGACGGCCGCGGCGCTGGGCATCGTGCTGCGCCCGTGGCAAGAGGCCGCGGCTGAGTACGCGGCCACCCTAGCGCCCATGCCCCAGGATCAAACTGCCGGCTGATGGAAAATCCGCAGATCCGAGGCGGACTTCCCAGAAGACCTCCAGATGATCCGGTCCACTGGAGATCTGCCGAGGTCTTCCGGGAAGTCTGATGTCAACGAGAGGAGCGCCGGTGCAAAGACGCCGGCACATACACAGATGACCGAACGCAACGAGAACGAGCTCAAACCGACGCCCGACACCGCCAAGTCAGAGGAGGTGAAGCCGGCCGAGGTGCGCGCGGAACAGGTGCGCAAGGCCAAGCAGCGGCTGGCCGGCACGCCCCCGCCCGCGGGCAACAGCAACCCCATCGTCGCCGACGAGACCTACGGCGCGCTGCGCGAGGACAACCGCGTGGTCATGCGCCACCAGATCGCGCTGAACCTGGAGACATTTCGCGCCGCGCCCGACGACTTCGTGGCCCGACCGACGCAGGAATTTCCGCCGCTGGCCGTGCGCCACGCGCCGTTCATGTCGGTCATCGTGCCCAACTACAACGGTGCACGCTTTCTGCCCACCGTGCTTGACGCGCTGCGCCGCCAGACGTTCCGTGACTTCGAGGCCATCGTCATCGATGACGCGGGGACCGACGAGTCGGTGGCGTTGGTGGAGCGAGACTACCCGGAAGTGCGCTTGCTGGTCAATCGGCGCAACGTGGGCTTTGTGCGCGCCTGCAACATCGCCGCGGACGCCGCCGACGGGCGCATCATTGTGCTGCTCAACAGCGACACCGAGCCCGAGCCCACCTGGCTGGAAGAGTTGGCGCACCATCTGTGCACACCCGACCGCAGCCGTCGTCACCTCCAAGCTGCTGCTCTTCGACGACCGCACGCGGCTCCACGCCGCGGGCGACATGCTGGGCGTGGACGGCATTCCCGCAACCGCGGCGTCTGGGAGACGGACCGGGGCCAGTACGACGGGGCCACCGACGTCTTCAGCGGCTGCGGCGGCGCCACCGCTACCGGCGCGATGTGTGGCAGGCGCTGGGCGGCTTTGACGAGGATTTCTGGATGTACCTGGAGGATGTGGACTTCGCCTTCCGCGCGCGGCTGGCCGGCCGGCATGCGGTCTTCGCCCCGGGCGCGCGGGTCTACCACCACCTGAGCGCGAGCGGCGGCGACGTGCTCTCCAGCTACTACGTGGGCCGCAACACCATTTGGACCATCGCCAAGAACATGCCGCGCCGGCTGCTGCTGGAGAATCTGCCCCGCATCGTGGCTGCGCAACTGCGCATCGCCCTGGACGCGCTGCGCAACATTCGCGGGGAAGCCGCGCGGCAACGGCTGCGTGGGCAGATCGCCGGCATCCTCGGGCTGCCGCGCCAACTGCGCAAACGCCGCATCATCCAGGCCGAGAAGCGGGTCGACGCGGCCGCGATCCGGCAACAGCTGACACACGAGTAGACGGGGAGCGCGCCGCGTCCCCCGACCGTCATCCAACCACCCAATTTCCACCTTGGAGGCGCCATGCAAGCCCCACCCGAAAAACTTGGTTCCTTCTATCTGGGCGCCGAGTACGATCTGGACGCCGGTGCGCGCACCGAGCTCCCCGTCAACTACGACGCCCGGGACCTGACCACCCATGCCGTCTGCGTGGGCATGACCGGCAGCGGCAAGACCGGCCTCTGCGTCGGCCTGCTGGAAGAGGCCGCGCTGGACCGCGTCCCCGCCATCCTCATCGACCCCAAGGGCGACATCACCAACCTGCTGCTCCAGTTTCCCGAGTTGCGCCCGGAAGATTTTGCGCCGTGGGTCAACGTGGACGACGCCCGGCGCAAGGAGCAGACCGTCGAGGAGTACGCGCAGAACACGGCCGGCTCGTGGCAAAAAGGTCTGGCGGATTGGGGCATCGACGGGGAGCGCATCCGCACGCTGCTGGAGACGGTGGACTATACCATCTTCACGCCCGGCTCCGATGCGGGCGTCTCCATCAACATCATGGGCAGCCTGGCCGCGCCCGCGCTGGACTTTGAGGGCAACGCCGAGCTGATCCGCGAGCGTATCAGCGGCACAGTGGCCGCGTTGCTGGGTCTAGTCGGCATCAAGTCCGATCCCGTCCGCGGCACCGAGGCGATTCTGCTCTCCAACATCTTCGAGCACTACTGGCGCAACGGCGAAGACCTGGACCTGCCCAAGCTCATCATGGCCATCCAGGAGCCGCCCGTGCGCCAGATCGGCGTCTTCGACGTGGACACCTTCTACCCGCAAAAGGACCGCTTCGGGCTGGCCATGGCCTTCAACAACCTCATGGCCTCGCCCACCTTCAAGACCTGGCTGGAAGGCGAACCGCTGGAGATCAACAGCCTCTTTTTCACCGCGGAGGGCAAGCCGCGCCACAGCGTCTTCTACATCGCCCACCTGAGCGACAGCGAGCGCATGTTCTTCGTTACGCTGCTGCTGGAGGCGCTGGTCACGTGGATGCGCGCCCAGAGCGGCACCACCAGCCTGCGCTCCCTGCTCTACTTCGACGAAATCTTCGGCTTCTTCCCGCCCAGCGCGGAACCGTCGTCCAAGCGCCCGCTGCTCACGCTGTTGAAGCAGGCGGCGCCTTCGGCCTGGGCGTGATTTTGGTGACGCAGAACCCGGTGGACATCGACTACAAAGGGCTGACCAACGCGGGCACCTGGTTCATCGGCAAACTCCAGGCCGAGCGGGACAAGGAGCGGGTGCTTTCCGGCCTCAAGGGCGCGATCGCCGAGGCGGGCAAGAGCGAGAAGACCGACTTCGACACCCTCATCAGCAAGCTGGGCAGCCGGGTCTTCCTCATGCACAACGTGCACGCGGACGGGCCGGTGGTCATGCACACGCTGGAAGTCAGAGCTACCTGCGCGGCCCGTTGACCCGCCCGCAGGTGCGCGAGCTCATGGCGCCGCGGCTGACTGCCATTGCCGAAGCCGCGGCCACGGCAACCGCACCGGCGACGCCGGCCGCACCCGCGGCGGAAATCACATCCGTGCCCGCGACGGAGGTTGCCCCGGCCGAAAGCGAAACCGCGGCGTCGACTGCGCCCATCGGCTACCTGGACGTCCAGCCCGCGCTGGACCCGGCGGTGGAACAGGTCTTCCTGCCCGTGGATGTGGACGAGGACGCGGCCGTCAACGCGCTGCGGGAGCAGGGCGCGACCATCGGCAAGCTGGTCAACGTGCAGTTGCTCTACGAGCCGACGGTCTACGCGGCGGCGTCGGTCAACTTCTTCGACCGCAAACGCAGCGTCAACCAGCAGACGGACCGGTTCATGCTGGCCTCCGCGCCGGATCGCGGCGGCGTGGACTGGGAGCGGGCCGACGCGCTGGACTTGACGGTGCGCGAGCTCGACGACCGTCCGGCCGCGGTGGACGCGGGGCAAGGCCCGTACTTCGCGCCCGTGCCGGAGGAACTGAACGACGCGCGCAAACTCAAGACGGTGGCCAACGATCTGTCCGATTGGCTCTACTACAACAGCACCTTTGCCCTCACCGTTCACACCGAACTGGACGAGTATTGGCACCCCGGTGAGAGCGAGCGCGATTTCAAGGCCCGCCTGCAACAGGCCGCGCGCGAACGCCGTGACGCGGACGTGGACAAGCTGAGCGCCAGGTTCGAGCGTGACATTGACAAGTTGCGGGACAAGCTGGCCAAAGCCGAGCGCAGCCTGGCCGAAGACAAGGCCAAGTGGGAAAATCGCCGCCTGGAAGAGTTCGTGAGCGCGGGCGAAAGCGTCATGGGCTACTTCCTGGGGCGCAGTTCACGCCGCGCCTTGAGCAGCGCCATGACCAAGCGGCGCATGACGTCCCAGGCCCAGATGAGCATCCAGGAATCCGAGGCGGCCATCGCCAAGCTCAAGGAAGACATCGCTGCCATGGAGGAGGATCTCAAGGCCCAGACCGAGGAGATCACCGTGCACTACGCGCAACTCATGGACGAGTTGTCCACCGAAGAGCTCAAGCCCCGGCGCACGGACGTGAACGTGCAGTTGGTGGCGCTGGCGTGGGCGCCCTACTGGCAGATCCGCTTCGACGACGGCCTGCGCGAGCGGGACGGCAGCGTGCCGGCGTATCGCGTGGCGTCGGCCGCGGCGTGACAGGCGCGCCGGTGACGATCAGCAGATAGAGGCCCGGAATCCGCGTGGATTCCGGGCTTGCGTACTCTTGGGCGTCTGCATCTGCCGGCGAAGGTTTCCCGACCGGTCGTGCGATAAACCTCACATACACCGACGCACCCAATCGGCGGGCCTGGGCTCGCCGTCCAGCGAAAGAGCAGCCATGTTTTCCCACCGATCGTCTACTCTGCGCCGGCTTGCGCCCGGCCTGTTGACCGTGCTCTTGGCCACGGCCGTCCTGTGCGCGGGCTGCACCCTGCCCACCACGCCTGCGAATCTGGTCAACGCCGTCGCCACTCTCACCGCGACCACGCCGCCGTCAGCCACATCCACGGCCGCGCCGACGGCCACGCCAACCGCCGTGTCCGTTGCCGGTGATGCGGTCGAAGTCGCCGCCGCGCCGGCCGACCCGACGGCGGAGCGAGACGTGTGGCCCATTCCGCTGGACGCGCCGGCCAATGTCGCGGAGCAGGAATATTCGGCCATGGCTTGGTACGGCGACACGCTGGTGCTGGTGCCCCAGTTTCCGGCGCGCGACGACAACGCGTTGGTGACGCTGGCCCGGGCCGACGTGCTGGCCTATCTGCGCGGCGAGCTCGACGGGCCGCTGCCGACCGGGCGCATCCCCTTTGACGACGGCAACCTGGCCGAACGCATCACCGGCTTCGAGGGCTACGAGGCCATCGGCTTCGACGGCGACACGGTCTACATGACGGTGGAGACGCACCCCGGCACGTGGATGTTGGGCTATATCGTGGCCGGCACGATTGACGCCGACGGCATCACCCTGGACCCGGCCCTGCGCACGCCGGTGGCGGTGCAGGCGCCCCTAAGCAACATGACCGACGAGACGCTGGTCATCGACGGCGACCGGGTGTTGACGATCTTCGAGGCCAACGGCGTCAACGTCAACCCCGCGGCCCACGTCAACGTCTTCAGCCGCGACCTGGAAAAGCTGGAGCCCATCCCGCTGGCCAACGTGGAATATCGTCTGACCGACGCCACCGCGCTGGACGATGCGCGGCGCTTCTGGGCCATCAACTACTTCTGGCCGGGTGACGACAAGCTCAAACCCGCGGACGATCCCATCGCGGCCACATACGGCCAGGGCAAGACCCACGCCCAGGGGACAGTCGTGGAGCGGCTGCTCGAGTTCCAGGTAGCCGACGACGGCGTCACGCTGACGGAGACGCCGCCCATCCAGTTGACGCTGCTGCCCGCGGGTGTGGCGCGCAACTGGGAGGGGATCGCCCGCCTGCAGGACGGCGACATCGACGGCTTCCTGCTGGTCACCGATAAGTTCCCTGTCACCCAGTTGGCATTCGTCGCCCGCTGACACGTGCATTGAGCGAAGACGCTCCCGCGTCGAGGAGAACGTAGATGCCGGACATCATCGTCATCGGGGGCGCGCCCGGCAGCGGCAAGACCACGCTCGGCAAACTGCTGCAGGCGCGTCTCGACTCGCTCTACATCGACTTCGGCTGGCTGCGCCAATTTCATCTCGACGATGCGTGGAGCAACGCCAGTCCGCGCGAAGAGGCCATGTCGTTCGAGAACCTCGCCTACATCGTGCGCAACTATTTGCGCCACGGCTACCGCAACGTCATCCTCGCCGACTTCGAGGATTGGCGGTTGCAGGAGATCCCCATCCATTTTCGCTACGAAGACTTCGTCATTGCCACGCTGGTGCTCCACGACGACGCCGAACACGCGCGCCGCGTCCTCAACCCGACCCGGGACAGCGGTTACCGTAACGTGACGGCTGCGCTGGCCTGGAACCACGCCGTCATCGCGCGGCCCCGCGGTCGTCAATGAAGTGAAGATCGACAACACCGCAACCGATCCCCAACCCACGCTTGACGCCATCCTCGCGCTGCTTGATCAACGCGACACACGCTGACGTTTCCCCCGAGTGTGACCCCGGATTTTTCTCGGTTTTGATATCGCGTCACTCGTGTTATCCTTTGTGCGCAACAGCCACATTCCCGTAGTTGATCGTCCTATACGCGTCGTCAAGACAAGCTGGATTCGCTGAAACACGCCACGTGGTCGGCAGCCCTCGTTCGTCACGGCGTAGATACCACGACGGGTATTCGGTGCTTGCACCTCCGGTAGAAACTGTCGGTCCATCTCAGCCGGGATTTACGAGGCGCCGTTGTCCCATGTTCGACGCTTGTCGCCATCGACATGCACCGCGCCGGTTCGTGACCGGTGAGCTAGATTCAAGCCCCGCGTTCGTGGATGCGAACAAGTACGTCAGCTCATTTGGCGCGCTTGTTGGTGTTATATAGGTTTTTGCGTTGGTGTTTACCATCTCATTTCACCGAAGACCAAACCAAGGGAGAGAGTCTATGGCACACCTGAAGCGAAGTCAGAGAACACGGTCGCCGCGCCGTGCCCTGCTACTGAGCCTGCTGGCAATCATCGTACTTGCTGCTGGCAGCGTGTGGCGGCGGCGCAGCTCCGGCCGAAGCACCGGCCGAGGCCCCGGCCGCGGAAGCGCCCGCCGAGGCCGAAGCCCCCGCTGAAGCAGAAGCGCCGGCTGAGGCCGCCGCCGAAGCCCCCGCCGAAGAGGAAGCCGCCCTCGGTTCCACCTTGATCGGCGAGATCGAAGGCCCGAAGATCATCACCGATCCGGCCGCCTATCCTGCCGAGTTCAACGAAGCGCCCATGTTGGCCGACATGGTGGCCGCGGGCGAACTGCCTGAGTTGGCCGAACGCCTGCCTGTGGCCACGGACTTGCTCGTCATCGAGCCGGTGCATGAGATCGGCAAGTACGGCGGCACCTGGCGCCGTGGCTTCACCGGCCCGGCCGACGGCCAGAACGGCCATCGCGTCGCCGGCGGCGACCGCTTCCTCTTCTGGGATGCCGAGAACTTCCCGGAGATGACGCCCAACGTGGCCAAGAGCTGGGAAGTCAGCGATGACGGCACCCAGATCACGCTGCACCTGCGTGAGGGCATGAAGTGGTCCGACGGCGAGCCGTTCACCAGTGCTGACGTCATGTTCTGGTACGAGCACATGTATCAGAATGAAGAGCTGGTGCCGGTGCGTGATGCATTCTTCAATATCGACGACGGCGCAACACTGGAGGCCCCGGACGACTACACCCTGGTGTTCACGTTCCCCTACGCCAACAGCCTCTTCCTGGAGGTGCTCGGGAGTTCTGTGACGGTCTTTGGCGGCCCCGCAATCTTTGGTGACCGCGCCATGGGCGGCTTTGCTCCGGCCCACTATCTCCAGCAGTTCCATCCGGACTTCGTGTCGCAGGAGGAACTGGACGCCATGGTCGCCGAAGAGGGTTTCGACAACTGGGTGAACCTCTTCAAGGACAAGAACACATGGCAGCGCAATCCGGATTTGCCGGTGGTGACACCCTGGAAGACGGTCAATCCGATCACGACCGACAACTGGGTGCTCGAGCGCAATCCGTACTATTACGGCGTGGACACGGCGGGTAACCAACTGCCTTACATCGACCGCATCTCCATGACGCTGGCCGAGGATCTGGAAGTGCTCAACCTGCGTGCCATCGCCGGTGAGTACGACTACCAGGCGCGCCACATCTCGTTGGCCAACCTGCCGGTGCTGCTCGAGAATGCCGAGGCCGGCGACTACAGCGTCCATCTGGATCCGGCGCAGCACGGCGCGGACGGCGCGCTCATGTTCAACCAGAGCTATCGCAACGACGAAGAGATCGCCAAGTGGCTGCAGAATGCCGACTTCCGGCGCGCGCTCTCGCTGGGCATCGACCGCGACGCGATCAACGAGGTCATCTTCCTGGGCATCGGCACGCCCGGTTCCGCCGTGGTGGCGGAGAGCTCGCCTTTCAACCCCGGCCAGGAATACCGTGAACTCTGGTCGACGCTGGATGTCGAGCAGGCCAACGCGTTGCTGGATTCCATCGGCTTGACCGAAAAGGACGCCGACGGGTTCCGCCTGCGCACGGACAACGGCGAACGCCTGGTGCTCGAAATCAACCCGATTCCGGCGTTCATCCAGTTCACCCAAATCGCCGAGCTGATCAAGGCGGACTGGGAAGATATCGGCATCTTCCTCAACATCGTCGAGTCCGAGCGTGGTTTGGTCGAACAGCGACGCGCCGCCAACGAACTCCAGTTCTTCTTCTGGCAGAACGATGGGACCGACGAACTCTACCTGTATCCGTATCATGCGCTGCCTGTGTCCAGCATCTCGGGCACCGGTCCGGCCTACGGTATCTGGTACGAGTCCGGCGGTGCATCAGGAATTGAGCCGCCTGCCGACGGCAGCGTTGCCCAAGTTCTGGACATGTTCTCCCAGGGCCTGCGTGCCACACCGGAAGAGCGTGTGACCATCGGCCAGGAGATCTGGAAGATCATCACCGACGAGGTCTGGACCATCGGCACGGTCGGTCAGTCCGGCGCCTTCATGGGTGTTCGGGTCTACAAGAACAACATGGGCAACATCCCGTCGCGTCAGTTCAACATCCAGGCGGGCCAGACGCCCAACATCTCACGCCCGTCGACGTTCTACTTCACGGATGCACAGGAGTAGGCGTGCGTTGAGGATTGAGGAATAAAGATTGAAGATTGGGTTGGTGACGCCGACGTGCTCAGCGGAATGCGTCGGCGTCGCCGGCCAATCTTCAATCTTCAAGCTTGCTGTACCTTCGTGACAATCAGGAGTTGCCTCCATCATGGCGAGCTATATCATTCGCCGCGTACTTGCCGGCGTCGTGACAATCTGGGCAGCAACCGTCATCACCTTTGTGGTGATCCAATTGCCACCGGGCGATTTCGTTACGGCCTATATCGCCAATCTCCAGAGTACGGGGACCATTCTATCCACCGCTGAAGCTGAGTCCCTGCGCATCCAGTACGGCCTCGACAGGCCTATCCACGTGCAATATGCCAAGTGGATGGGGCTGATGCTCAAGGGCAACTTCGGCATGGCCATGGAGTACAACCGGCCGGTGCGTGAGGTTATCGGCGATCGGATGCTGATCACGATCATCGTGTCACTGGCGGCCGTCCTCTTCATCTGGGTTCTGGCGCTTCCCATCGGCATTTACTCGGCGGTGCGCCAGTACTCCATCGGCGATTACGTCTTTACCTTTATCGGCTTCATCGGCATTGCCATCCCCAACTTCATGTTGGCGCTCATCGTGCTCTACGTCAGCTTCAAGTATTTTGACGTGCAAAACATCGGCGGCCTTTTCTCGCCGGAGATGGCCATGGAGCCGTGGGGCTGGCCCAAGATCTGGGACATGATGAAGCACCTGCCCATTCCCGCCGTCATCATCGGCATGGCCGGCATGGCCGAGGTGGTGCGCATCATGCGCCAATCTGCTGGACGAGCTGCGCAAGCCCTACGTGGTGACCGCCCGGGCCAAGGGGCTGCCCCAACACCGGGTCATCATGAAGTACCCGGTGCGCGCCGCCATGAATCCCTTCGCCAGCACCATCGGCTATCTCTTCCCGTTCCTGGTCTCGGGCAGCATCATCGTCTCGCTGGTGTTGAGTTTGCCCACCGTCGGCCCGTTGCTCTACAAGTCGCTCATCGCCCAGGATCTCTTTCTGGCCGGCACAATCCTGCTGATGCTGGCCGTGCTCACCGTGGTCGGCACCTTCATCTCGGACCTCATCCTCATGTGGATCGATCCTCGCATCCGCTTCGGCATGGAGGGCAGAAACTGATGGCGGAAGCTTCAATGGGCGCGCTCGGGACGGCCGAGCAACCGCAGCAGCCCGGCGGCGAGCGCGAAACCGTCGCCGCGCAGAAGGTCATGGTGGCCACCCAATGGCAACTCATGTGGTGGCGCTTTCGCAAACACAAGCTGGCCATGGTCTCGGCCGTGGTGATCATTTTCTTTTACACCATCGTCATCTTTGCGGACTTCTTCGCCTATTCCGACCCGCTGCGTGACAACGCCGACTTGCTGTTGCTGCCGCCGCAACGGATTCACCTGTTTGACGACGGGCGCTTCAAGCCCCACGTCTACGGCTTCACCGGCAAGCGCGACCCGCAGACGTTCAAGAAGGTCTACACCCAAGACCCCGACATCAAAATCTACCTCACCTTCTTCGCCGAAGGCTACGAGTACAACCTCTTCGGCTTCATCCCGACCCACCGCCATCTCATCGGCGTCAAGGACGCGGTGACCGAGGACTCGCTCTTCATTTTCGGCAGCGACAAACTGGGGCGCGACCTCTTCTCCCGCCTCATGGTGGCCACGCGCTTGTCGCTGACCATCGGTCTTTTCGGCGTGGCGCTGAGCCTCTTCCTGGGCATTTTGCTGGGCGGTCTGTCCGGCCTCTACGGCGGCACGGTGGACAGCATCATCCAGCGCATTATTGAAATCGTGCGTTCCATCCCCACCATCCCGTTGTGGATGGCGCTGGCCGCGGCCGTGCCCGCGACGTGGTCGGTGGAGCGCGTCTACTTTGTGATCGTGCTCATCCTGGGCGTCATCGGCTGGACGACGCTGGCCCGCGTGGTGCGCGGGCGCTTCCTCTCCCTGCGCTCGGAGGACTTCGTCACCGCGGCCGAACTGGCCGGCGCGGGCCAGATGCGCATCATCTTCCGCCACATGGTACCCTCGTTCCTGAGCCACATCATCGCCGCGACCACGCTGGCCCTGCCCGCCATGATCATTGCCGAGACCGCGCTCAGCTTCCTGGGCCTGGGCTTGCGCCCCCCGGCCGTCAGTTGGGGCGTGCTGCTCAAGGACGCGCAGAACGTGCAGGCGGTGGCCATCTCGCCCTGGCTGCTGATCCCGGCCATCCCGGTCATCGTGGCCGTGCTCGCCTTCAACTTCCTGGGCGACGGCCTGCGCGATGCCGCCGACCCGTACGGCTAACCCGCATTTCCACTGCAAGTGAGTCCGACCTTGGCGACCAATTCATCACATCCGATTCTCTCCGTGCAAGATCTCAAAACCTACTACTACCAGGACGAAGGCGTGGTGCGCCGTGGACGGCGCCAGCTTTGACCTGTACCCAGGCAAGACGCTGGGCATCGTCGGCGAAAGCGGCTGCGGCAAGAGCGTGACCGCGCGCTCCATCCTGCGCATCGTCGAAGAGTCGGGCCGCATCGAAGAAGGGCACATCTGGCTGCGCCTGCCCGGAAAACCGGGCCAGGAACAGGCCATCGATCTGACCACGCTCAACGCCGACGGCCGCCAGATGCGCTCCATTCGCGGCGGGGAGATCGGCTTGATCTTCCAGGAGCCCATGACGTCGTTCAGCGTCTACCACACCGTGGGCAACCAGATCATCGAAGCCATTCGCCTGCACAACGATGTGAGCAAACAGGAGGCGCGCAACCGTGCCATCGAACTGCTGCGCATGGTCGGCATTCCCCAGCCCGAACGGCGCATTGACGAGTACTCGTTTCAACTGAGCGGCGGCCTGCGCCAGCGCGTCATGATCGCCATGGCGCTGAGCAGCAACCCGCGCATCCTCATCGCCGACGAGCCCACCACCGCGCTGGATGTGACCACCCAGGCGCAGATTCTGGATTTGCTGCGTTCGCTCCAGGAGCAACAGGACGTCTCCATCATCCTGATCACCCACGACATGGGCGTCATCGCGGAGATGGCCGACGACGTGGTGGTCATGTACCTGGGGCGGGTGGTCGAGCGGGCGTCGGTGGACGACATTTTCCACGCGCCCAAGCACCCGTACACGCGGGCGCTCCTGCGCTCGATTCCCAGCGTGTTGGCCGAGCCGCGGACCAAGTTGGCCACCATTGCCGGCACCATCCCCCACCCGTACAACCGGCCCATCGGCTGTCCGTTTCACCCGCGCTGCGCCGACTCGATTCCCGGGCGCTGCGATGTTGACGAGCCCAATCTCAAGCAGCTCATCGGCGACCGCGCCGTCAGTTGCTTCCTGTATGAAGAGTAAGTGCGCATGACTGTGCCCACACCGCCCGGCCGAGACATCCTGGAAATCAAGAATCTGCGCAAATTTTTCCCCATCCGCAAGGGGCTCATGCGCCGCGTGGTCGGCCATGTGAAAGCCGTGGACGACGTCACCTTCAGCATCCGCAAGGGCGAGACCTTGTCGTTGGTGGGCGAAAGCGGCTGCGGCAAAACGACCACATCGCGCTGCATCCTGCGCGCGCTCACGCCCACGTCGGGCCAAATTCGCTTCCTCACCGAGAACCAGACGGTGGTCGACGTGGCCACGCTGCCCAAGTCCGGGCTGCGCCCCTTGCGCCGGC
>JAWKOK010000073.1:0-25035 GCA_041391205.1 Caldilineaceae bacterium | reverse complement strand
GTTCCGCAGCTTCGCTCAAGAGGCGAGCACGCAGATTCGCCCGGCGAACCCGCCCGCGGACGCGCCCGTCTTCACCGATGACAAGGCACCGGTGGAGCGCGTCGTGCATGGGATCATTTTGGATTATTTGACGCTATCAGCGGAGTGAATAAATCTGATCCGCGCCCACCTCCGCTAACACCTCCCGTCGCCCGTCCGGCCAGAACAACTCGATCTGCGGCACCACCGTTGTCACGCCCAGCCCGAAGTGGAGACGAAAATCTTCGCTCGCCAGATAACTGCTGCCTGCGTGGGCCTCGCGCACCAGCGTGCGACCGTCCGGCAGGGTGACGACGGTGCGCAGACCCGGCACGACCGCGCCGGGATCGAGGATGAGCCAGTGCGCGTGCGCGGCCGCGTCGTTGGTCAGCAGCACCAGGTCGCCCGCAATCTGGTTGATGGCCACGTCCAGATCGCCGTCGTTGTCGTAATCGGCCACCGCACTACCGCGGCCCAGCAGCGGCCCCAGTTCCTTCAAGCCGACCTGTCCCGTCCAGTCGAAAAAATGACCCGGGCGTCCCTCGGGCTTGCCCGGCTCCACCGTGCGGTTGCGGTAGAAGCGCACCAGTTCCGGATCGGTCTCCAGGTTGGTCACCGGCACGCGGCCGTTGACGATGAGCAGATCGGTGTCGGTGTCGTGGTCGAAGTCGGCCAGATGGGTGCCCCAGCCGGTCATGCCGTTGCCCAGGCCGCTGATGCCGATGCGGAAGGTGCTGTACTGAAAGGTCAACTCGTCGGCTTCGCCGCTGAGATTGCGATAGAGCGCATTGAGTTCCCGCTCCCAGTTGGTGATGAAGAGATCGAGCAGACCGTCGCCGTCGTAATCGCCGCCGGTCACGCCCATGCCGCTGCCCGAATCGCCCACGTCGGCCTGGGTCGTCCAGTCGACCAGGTGGAAGCCGCTGGGCGCCTGCGCGTCCGGTTCGTTGAGATAGAGCCGATTGGGATGGCCGTCGTTGGCGATGTACAGGTCCAGATCGCCGTCGCCGTCCAGGTCGCTCAGCAGCGCACCCAACGCACGCTCCTCGCGCAGGAGACCGGCCTCGGCCGTCACCTCCCGGAAGCGGGCGCGTCCGGCCTCATCCGGGCCCTCGTTGACGTAGAGGCGATCGGGGATGCCGTAGTAGTCCTGGGGGAAGGCGCCGCTGGGTTTGGGGATCTTCTTGGCGAAGTCGATGTAGCCGCCCACGAAGAGGTCGAGCAGACCGTCGCCGTTGAGATCGCCCGCCACCGCCGCGCTGGACCACTCGGGCGCGGCGACGCCGGCCGCCTCTGCGCCGTCCACGAAGGTGCCGTCGCCCTGGTTCCAGAGCAGCACGTTGGGGCCGTAGACCGTCACGTAGAGATCGGTCAAGCCGTCGTTGTTAAAGTCGGCGGCGACGCAGCCGTTGCCGCGCACGGAGAGGTCCGTGCCCGAGGCCCGGCCCACATCGGTGAACGTGCCGCCGTCGTTGCGGAAAAGTGCGTTTCGGGGCAAACCACCGGCATCCTCCCACAGGATCTCCTCGTCTTCCGCCCAACTGTTCACCACGTAGAGATCGAGCCACCCGTCATTGTCGTAGTCGATCCAGCAGAGGCCTGCGCCCATGGCCGCCACCGCAGTCGCGCCAGAAATGGCGTCCCGAAACGCCGTGACGGAAGGCCAGCGGTCGCCTGGGCCTCGTCCACGAAGTAGGCGGCCGCCGTCGCGGAAAGCGGCGGTGACCGCCTGCGGTCGACTGGCTCGACCTTTGGCGCACGTGCGTCGTACCGGCCACAGGCAACGAATGATGTGCAGGCAGCGGATCCAGGGCCAGGCCACTGGGCACTGCCGCCGGCGTGAACGCCGCCAGATCCTGCGCGGCCGGATCGGTGAGCGCGTCCAGGAACGCGACCAGCGCCGTGATGTCGTCATCGGTCAACGGCAGGCCGGCGCGCAGTTCCGGCGCCAACGTGGGCAACTGGCGCGCCAGATCGACCGGCTGCAAGCTGCTGAAGAGATCGGGCGGCACGCCAAACGCGCTGGGGTCGTAGGCCAGCGCCGCGTCGACGGGGGCGGCGTGGTGGCGAATGGTGTCTTCGAGGGTGGCGTAGGCGCCGCTGTGGAGATAGGGCGCGGTCAACGTCACGTTGCGCAGGCCGGGCGTGCGGAAAGCATAGCGATCGCGCGCGTCAAAGGTGACGCCGGCGCGGCCCCAGTCCTCGCGGCCGGTGTACCCGTTGCCCTTGCCCGGCCCCAGTTGCGGGGCCAGAATGTTGCGGAAGGCGCCGTCGGTGAAGAGATCGCCGCCGTGGCATTGGGCGCAGTTGATCGCCGGGTCCACCGCGCCGAAGAAGAGCAGCGCGCCTTGCATTTGCGCATCGCTCAGCGCGGTCTCGTCGCCCGCCAGGTACCGGTCCCACGGCGCGTCGGTGTAGATGAAGCGACGCTCGAACGCGGCCAAGGCCTCCACCAGCCGGCTCAGGGTCACTGCCTCGGCCGGCGCTTCGTCGGCCGTACCGAAGGCGTCGCGAAAACGGTCCACATACGCGGGCACGGCGCGCAGCCGGTCGAGCAAGTGGGTGCGGATGTCCTGAGGCGCAAGTCCGCCGAAGGTGGCGCCGGCCATCTCGTGGAGGCTGGCCACGGGGAAGAGCGCCTGCACCGCCAGCGGATCGGTCATGGCCAGATCGTTGACGGTGCGCTCCTTGGTCTTGACCGTGCCGCCGCCGGCCGCGGCGTAGCTCTGCACCCGGCCGTCCCAAAACTGCTGGGGCAGCAGCGCCGAGTTGATGATGGTGGGCGAGTTGCGCGGCACGAACTGCCCGGCGAACGGGTTGTGCACCACGTCGCCGCCGTCGCGCACGGCCAGACGGCGCACCGTGCCCGCTTCGTCGGCCAGCAGGATCGTGTCGGTGAAGGTGCGGGTCGGCCCCAGTCCCACGCCGCCGGTGCCGATGGGCAGCACGCGGCCGTCAGCCCCGGCAAACGCGGGATGATGACAGGTGGCGCAACTGATGTTTTTGTCGCCGGAGAGGATGGGGTCGAAGAAGAGCAATTGGCCCAGTTGTGCTGCGGGCGTGTCGTCCTCTTGCTGGTCCGCACCGGGATTGGGCGTCAAGCCTTGGGCCGCAACCGCAACGGCAGCGTGGCGTGCATGTCGGTGACGGGCGTGCGCGGCCCGGGCTGTGGGCGCGTCTGTGCGGACGGCGCGTCCTCTTCGCCGAGACCGGACGTCGCCGCCGTCAAAGGTGACGTGGATCACGCGCCCCGGCAGCACTTCGCTGATGTAGAGGCTGCCGTCGTCCACGGGCAGGACGGCGCCGGGGAAATTGAGGTGGTCGATCACCGTCTCCAGCGTGCCGTCGGGCCGCAGCCGGCTGAGGCGGCCGGTCTCGGTCTGGTAGCCCTTGCCGCTGAAGCAATCGGCGTCCGCGGTGAACCGGGCGAACTCCAGCACCCACACCGTCCCGTCCGGCCCCACGGCCACGTCGATGGGCATGTTGAGGCCGTCCACGATGGTGCGCTGGTTGCGCGCCTCGTCGATGGCGACCAGTTGGCCGCCGCCCGCGGGATAGGGACAGCCGCCGGTGAGTGTGACCCAATACTCGTCGTCCACGCGGGTGATGCCCGTGGGCACGGCCTCAATGGTGTCGCTGGCCATGACCGGGTTGGGCAGTTGGTCGAAGCGGTGGATGAAGCGCGTGGTGCCGTTGGCATTCTCCTTGGCCACACCGTTGCCGCTGGCGTCGGCCACCACGGGCACGCCGGCCGCGTCGAAGGTCATGTCAAAGGGGTTGATGAGCATGACGTTGTTGAGCCGCGCCATGGCCGTGCCCAGGTCGTCGGTGGTGAGCGGGACGGCCGGGAGGGCGATGCCGTGGGCTTGCTCGTCGGCGCTCAGCGTGTAGGTCCACAGATGCCCCACGCCGAAATTGCCCACGTACAAGGTCGTGCCGTCGGGCGACAGCTTCACCAGCGGCACACCGGCCAAGTCACCCGCATCGCGCGTGCTGGGCAGCCCGGAGATGAAGCGCCCCACCGTCCCGTCCGGCGTGATGAGGCTGACACCGGCGCTGTCGTCCCGTTGGCCGGTGCCTTCTTCGGCCACCAACAAGCTGCCGTCGGCCAACGTCTCCAGGCCGAGTGGACCAAACAGGCCGTCGACCACCACGGTGACGGAGGGCGCGGATAGGTCAGGCAGCGCGCCTGGTGCGGGCGCGGTCGATGGGGCCGACGCGCATGCACTCATCACGCCCAAGGCGAGGGCAACAGCAGCAACAAGTTGGCCAAGTTTTGAAGGTCTCATGGTTGAAAGAAAGCCGCCTCAATCGGCAAGCGTCAATAACAAGTCGGGCCGGTCGGTGATGATCCCGTCCACGCCGAGGTCAATCAATCGGCGCATGTCGTCCGGGTCATTGACGGTCCAGGGGATGACGCGCAGGCCGGCGGTGTGCGCCCGGTCCAGCAGATCGGGCGTCACGTCGCGCGCCCGGGGTGACCAGATCGTGGCGCCCAGCGCGGCGTAGGCTTCCACGGCGCGCCCGCCCGCCGTGAGCGCGGCCAGCCGGAGCGTCGGATTCAATTGGGCCACGGCTTGGAGCGAACGATGGTCGAAACTCTGGACGATGACCCGTTCATCCAGGCCGTATTCCTCGATCAATGCCACCAGCGTGCGCTCGAACTCCCCGGGATGTTCGCCGTCGAAATCGTCGCCGATGGCCGCCGGGTTGTCGGGCTTGCGCTTAGTCTCCACGTTGAACTGCACCTGCGCAGCCTGAAAGCGTTGGTCCGGCGTCTTCTCGGCGCGGCGCCGTAGCGCGCCACAAAGTCGAACAGTTCGCGCAGCGTGACCATGCGATAGTTGGCGCCGGCAAGGTCGGTGGCCACCGGGCGCTGCGCCGGGAATTGGCCGGGATCCGGGTTGCGGTCGCAGATGTAACGCCGCAACTGGTCCATGGTCAAGCGCCGGATCATCAACGCCTCCGCCGGCGTGGCCGCATCGTCGGGATCGGGCGGAAGGGCGTCGCGGCCATGGGATCGAGCCGGCACTTTTCAGCCGGCACCGTGTCGTCGTGCCAGATGACAAGCTCGCCATCCGCAGAGAGATGCAGGTCGAGTTCCAGCGTCGTCACGCCCAAGTCGAGCGCCGTCTCGAAGGCGGGCAGCGTGTTTTCCGGGGCAAGCCGCCGCGCGCCCCGATGTCCCTCGACGTCAAAGCCGGCGGGGAAAGGCGTCACGGCGCCGGCGGTGTCGCTGGCGGTCGGCGCGGCCGTGGATGGCGCAACGGCGGCGGGTGTGGCGACGCACCCGGTCAACAGGACGAGGGCGAGTGTCGCGAAAAGCATTCTTGGCAACATAAGACTCCAGAACAAAATGTGCGCAGCACACAGGGGGATGGTCCACCGCATGCTACGCACATGTCAGACTTTGGCTTACGCAGATCGTGCAAGAAAGTGGATTCCACCGGGGCCGGCGGAATCCACCCTTTATCCAACTGTCACGGCTTACTCGAAGAACGCGTTGTAGTTCTCGAGTTCGGCGTTGGCCTTCTCGGCAGCCTCGTCCAAGGCTTCCTGCGGGGTCAAGCCGTCATCCAGCACGCGGCTGTAGGTCTCGACGATGATGCGGCGGATGGCCGGGAACGGACCGGCGCGGCCACCGAGCACGGCGTAGTTGGTGCTGCCGTCCGGCAAGGTGGTCGACGTGGTGAAGAGCTGGTCGATCGCGGTGCGGAAGTTGGGATTCTCGTCCCAGAACTGCTGCAATTCCGGATCGTTCTGCATGTCCATGCGCACCGGGAAGTAGCCGGAGCCCATGTGCCACGTGCGCTGCTGTTCCGGCTCGGCCATGAACTTGATGAACTCCCAGGCGGCCTGGTTGATGGCCGGGTCGCCGCTGTCGATCAGCCACAGGGCCGCGCCGCCGATGACCACACCGTTGCGCTCGCTGCTGTCGCTGTGAGGGATGTAGGCGGTGCCGACGGTGAAGTCAGAGTTCTCGATGATCGACACATCCGAGGTGGAGTCGATCATGATGGCAGCCTGGCCGGTGGTGAAGGTGCTGTCGGTCTCGGTCCAGGTGCTGCCCAGGTTGGGCGAGTAGCCTTCGTTGATCAGGTCGGTGAGGAAGGTGAAGACCTCGACGCCCTGACCCTGGTTGAAGAGCACCTCGGTGGGGCGACCGGTGCGGCCGTTGTTCTCGTTGAAGTAGAGACCGCCACTGTTGGCGATCATCTGCTCGAAGTACCAGCCGACCTGGCCGTAGGTGAAGCAGTAGGGCGGCGCGCCGTCGGCGGCCATGATTTCGTCACACAGCGCCTTGAACTCGCTGAAGGTCATGCTGCCTTCGGGCATGGTGATGCCGGCGCTGTCGAAGAAGTCCTGGTTGTAGTAGATCAACGGCGTGCTGCTGTTGAAGGCCAGGGCGACCATGCCGTTCTCGTCCGAGTAGTAGTCACGCACGGCGGGCACGAAGACGCTCGGGTCGTAGCCTTCAGCCTCCATGAGCTGCCACGCGGGGACCAGGCGACCGGTATCGATCATCGTCTGGGACGCCAGATCGAAGTTCTGGATGATGTTGGGCTCGCCGCCCGTCTCGAACGCGGCCAGCAGGGCATTGTAGGTGTCATCGTAGCTACCCTGGTAGGTGGCGTTGACGACGATGGCGTCCTGGCTGTCGTTGAAGCGCTGGGTCAGTTCGTCGACCAACTCGCCCAGGTTGCCGCCCATGGCGTGCCAGAATTCCAAGGTGATGACGTCACCCGACGGGGCGGCGGCTTCCTCGGCCGGCGCGGCGGTGGCCTCGGCGGCCGGTGCTTCCGCGGCCGGAGCAGATTCGCCGGCGGGGGCAGGGGCGCCGGCACAGGCAGCCAGCACCATGGCGAAAATGACCAAAATGCTCAGAATTGTCCAACTTCGTTTCATTCTAACCTCCTCAAATTGACTTGGTTTACTTGACGCAGATGCGTCACGGAGCAGAAGACCGCACAGTATATCGAACAGCCGGATTGTCCGGTTGCACGCACAGGAACGGGGGATGTAGCAGAAACGTCAGCCTTTCAGGCCGGTCATGGCAATGCCGCGGACCAGTTGTTTCTGCGCAATGAGAAAGGCCGCCAGCGCCGGCGCCAGTGCAATGATCGAGCCGGCCATGACCGGTCCCCAGTCGGCGCCGCGGTCCAGCGTGCTCATGAAGAAGCGGATGCCGATCTGGAGCGTGCGCATGTCCACGCTGTTGGTGATGATGAGCGGCCACAGGTACTGATTCCAGGCGCTCAGGAAGGCAAAGATGGCGAATGCGCCGATGGCGCCTTTGCTCAGCGGCACGAGAATCTGCCAGAGATAGCGCCAGTTCCCCGCGCCGTCGATGGTGGCCGCGTCGTGAAAATCTTTGGGCACGGTCAGGAAGAACTGCCGCAGCATGAAGACGCCGAAGGCGCTCACCAGGAACGGAAGGGTCAGGCCGCCGTAGGTGTCGCCCAAGCCCCAGGCGGACACAAGCTGAAAATTGGGAATAAAGACCAGTTCGAACGGAATCATCAAACTGCCCAGCACGATGTAGAAGAGCGCGTTGCGGCCGGGAAAGTCGAGCACCGAAAAGGCATAGGCGGCCAGGACGCTGAAGAAGACCTGGCAGATGGTGATGACGCCCGATTGGATTGTGCTGTTGAGCAGAAAGCGGCCAAACGGATTGACTTGCCAGGCGATACGGTAACTCTCCACCGACCATTCCCGCGGGATCACTTGGGGTGGAAAGGAGACCACCTGCGTCGGCACCTTGAAGCTGGTGAAGAGCGCGATGATGATCGGCATGGAGATCATCAGGCCGATGGCGATGAGCAGGATTTGCACGAAAATATCGCCGCCCGTGAGCCGTTCGGAGCGTGGCTTGGACTTGGTTTGCACAGCCATTATTGGTAGTGTACCCGTCTACTGACAGTGGCGAATTGCAGGAACGACATGACGATCACGACGATGGCCAAGATGTACGCTTGGGCCGAGGCAATGCCGCGCATGGGCGTGCCCACGAAGGCGTCCACGTAGATGCTGTAGACCATGGTCGTCGTGGCGCGTCCCGGCCCGCCCAGGGTCAAGATGTCGATCTCGCCGAAGGCTTGGAAACTGTAGATCACGTTGATGATCAGCAGGAAAAAGAGCGTGGGCGACAGCAACGGCAGGGTCACATGGCGGATGCGCTGCCAGGAATTGGCGCCGTCCACCTTGGCCGCGTCGTAGAACGATTCGTCGATGTTCTGCACGCCGGCCAGCGCAATGATGACGTTGAAGCCCAGTTGCCGCCAGGTGGTGGCAATGATCACGGCCACCAATGCCCACGTCTTGTCCGACAGCCAGTTGGGCGCGTCCTTCATGCTGTCGAAGATGCCGATCTGGACCATCCAGTAGTTCAAGTAGCCCACCACGGGGTGGTAAAGCCAGCGAAACAACACACCGGTGATGGCGCTGCTGATGACGATGGGCACGAAGATCAGCGTGCGGTGGAGCCAACTGAGATGGCGCAGCGGATAGGACAACAGGATCGCCAGCAAGACCGCCAACGCAATCCCCACGGGCACGGTGCCGAGCACGAACCAGAAGGTCACGCGCACACTCTGCCAGTATTCGGGATCGGTGAGGAGCGTCCGATAGTTCTCGAAGCCCACGAAGCGCATACGGTTGCCAAAAGGCGCTACCCGGTTCAAGCTCAGCCGGAACGACTCCACGATCGGCCAGTAGATGAAGAGCGCGAGCCCGATCAACGTGGGCGCGAGATAGAGCAACCCTTCAAGCAGCGCGCCCAAACGCGTGCGCCGGCGCGACCTGGTCGGCGTCGTGGGAAGCGCTTGTTCGGTGGATATTGTCGCTTGACTCATCGAAAGACGTCTCCATTCAAGTCACGGATGTAGACGCTGCGCGCCGCAGAAATCATAGACAGCCCTTCTGCCCGGCACCCACGACGGCAATGCTGTTGGTATCCTGCTGGTCTAGAGGAGTGGCCTAGACTGCGAGTATACACGACGTGTAGCGGACTCGCAAACATCTGGCGTTCTTGAGCTTCCTCTTCACATCCACCCGAAAATCAATGCACACGGACGGCGATGAAGCCGGCAGAGGCCCAGCGCTGACGGACAGCGACGATCCGCACAGGGTCTTGGCGCAGAGGATTCGGCCGGCCACAAACAGATAGACATGCTACGCTTTCATCGTTAACATTTGGCCGAGCCGACGTAAACAGCTTGTTAAATCTCAGGAAATGAAAGACCGCCTGATTTCCCAGGCGGTCTGCTTCAACGTTTGCTTGTTGCGTTTGCGATAAATCCGTGGAACCTTCTATGCGTCAAGGCCGGCGTACGTCATCCAACACCGGACGAAATTTGTAGCCGTAGATGATTTGGCCCTCATCGCCGTCCTCGCGCAGCTTCCGTGTGACCATCTCCACACGCATGCCGACGATCACATCGGCCGGGTCCACGTCGGTCAACTGGGCGGTCACCATGGGGCCTTCGTCCAACTTGACCAACGCAATGGTGTACGGCTTCTGGTCTTCGTAACCCTTGGGCACGTTGTACATGGTGCTGAAGCTGAAGACCTCGCCGGCGCCCTTGAGATTGTGGGCGGGCGCCGGTTTCGTCGCATGCGCCGCCGGCATCGTTAGTCATCTCCTGCGGGTGCTTGCACCAGCGCAGGCTGTGCGCGGTAGGCCACCACCATCACAGGTTTCTGATTCCGATGACTGTGGCGTTCGTCCATGGACGAACCACAGCGCGGACAGACCTGACGCGGCGGGAAGACAGCATTGGAGCAGGCGGGACAAATTTCGCCCTGCAAGCGATAACGCTGATTCTTGGTACGCCACAAATTCGGGACTGCCATAAATTCGCTTCTCCTATCCACCATGATTTGGGCCATGCTGCGCCCGTATCCGTCAACAAAGTTGGTCAAACTCACATAACCATGTCGCCTCATTGCGCACGATTATAATGAACTCCATTGTACGGATTTGGGGCTTTCAATTCCTATCTGACCCCGGATTTGGCCAACGTGATAGGTTTTGACAGTCGTCCAAAGCAGGAAATTCTCTCTGGTGGACGGGGTGAGGGTAAGCTTTGGTCCATTGTTGGGACAGAGATTGGGAGATCAAGAGATTGGGAGATTGGGGTCCGCAATGTTGTTTGCGTACCCAATCTCCCAATCTCACGCATCACGTCCCCAATATATGCGTCACGATCGTCGCACCGCTGCCGCCGATGTTCTGGGCCATGCCCAGGCGGGCGTTGCGCACCTGGTTGGCGCCCGCTTCACCCGTAAGCTGCTGCACCAGTTCCACGATCTGGTAGATGCCCGTCGCGCCCACCGGGTGGCCCCGGCTCTTGAGACCGCCCATGGTGCTGATGGGGATGCGCCCGCTGAGGCCGATCTCGTCGTCTTGGGCCAGACGCCAGCCCCCTGCGGCAAAGCCGTTGGCTTCCAGGCTCAGCGCGCTCATGATGCTGAAGGCATCGTGCAACTCGAAGAGATCCAGATCCGGATAGACGCCGGCTTGGGAGTAGGCCTTCTGGCTGCTGATGTAGGCCGCCTCCAAAAGAGCGGATCGCGCCGATCGTGGACGGCCAGCGTGTCGTTGGCGCTGGCGCCGGCCAGGATCTTGACCGCGCCGCGATGATGGCCGGTGGTGAACTCATGGGCCCGCGCCGTCGGCACGAGCACGACGGCCGCGGCGCCGTCACAGACCGGGCTGCTGTCCATGATGTTGATGGGCGTGGCGATCACCGGCGCCTTGGCGTAGTCGGCCAGGGTGATGGGACGCTGGAACATGGCGTTGGGGTTGTGGACGCCGTTGCGATGCGCGTTGATGCTGAAGCCGGCAAAGGCGTCGATGGGCACGCTGTGTTCGTACATGTAACGCCGCATGATGAGCGCGCTCAGGCCGACGAAGCTGACGCCGTGCAATGCTTCGTACTCCGCGTCCGACGCCGTGGCCAGCCCCGCGGTGGTATCCTTGCCCACCGTGTCGGTCATCTTCTCCAGCCCGGCCACGATGACCACGTCGTGGAAGCCGCTGGCCACGGCCATGGCGCCGATGCGCAGCGCGGCCGCGCCGCTGGCACAGGCCGCCTCCACCTTGGCCGCCTCAATGCCGTGCAGGCCGCAGTAGTCCGCCACCAGGGTGGCCAGGTGCTCTTGGTCCAGCAGCGAGCCGCTGAGCATGTTGCCCAAAAAGAGCGCGTCCGCCGCGTCGATGTTGGCGTCGGTCATGGCCGCCGACACCGCATCGTAGGCGATGTCGCGGGCGGATCGGTTCCACAATTCCCCCACCGGCGATTGGCCGATGCCGACGATGGAAACACTGCGCATAGAGATCCTCCAAATGACAACTCGGACATTCAACTTCCGTCGCACAAGATTGTCGCGCGTCGGGGCTGGCTTCAGGATGTAATAGGTTGCGCGCTTTGGTGCCGATGCGGATGATGAGATTCTTCTCCACCAGATCGGCTAGATCACGCCGGATGGTCTCGGCGCTGACGTCGGCGCAGTTGCTGATAGTCACTGTTGGTGATGCGTCCTCATCCTGCAGGAATGCCAGCGGCGCGCTCCTGGCGTTCGTTGAGGTAGCCGTGCATCCAGCGCTGTCTCGTCCGGCCGCGCTGACCACCCATCGCTGGCCGGAGCGCAACGTCATTCTCCAGCCGGCCGACGTCTCCTCAAACCTGGCGGCAGGCCGGCATCCTGCATGGTCGCAATCATGCGGTCGATGCCGTAGCCCAGCCGCTCGATGTAGCCCACATCGCTGAGCACGGCGACGATGGCCTCGTTGCGGCTGTAGCGCTCTCGTCCTTCAAGTTTTCCAACGTCACATGGCCGGGCAAGTGTCCGGGGCTGTACAGTTCCAGTCGGTCGCTGAACATCAGCAGACGAATGCCCTCGCCCCGAATGCTGTAATCCCGATGGGCCACTGGCATTGACGATGGCTTCACGCACCACCGCCACGGGATACTCACTCGACTCCTCCCGGGCCATGCCGGTGATGCGCATGCCGTTTCTCGCATGTTGCTCACCAGGAACGCTTCGGCCATGTGAATCTGTTCCGCCAGCGTGCCCTTGATGTCCTGGCGCACAAATTCGTCACTCATGCTGGGGGTGGCATAGCGCACGCAGATGATTTCGGCGCTGGCCACAAAGCGCTGGGGATTGCGCCCAAAGAGCAGGATGCCCGCGCACCGTGGGGGCGAGATGCTCGGGTTCAGCTTGCGCACGTCGCTCCAGACCGGCGTTGTCGCGCAGGGGTGATGCAGCCCCGGGCCAGCAATTCCTGGAACGGCGACGCGCCGGGCGCCACGGAGAGGTCGTCCAGATAGTCGCGCACGCGCGCTTCGTCCAGATCGTCCAACGTGGCGCCGGGCACGGGATGGCGCTCGAAGCCGGTTTCGCCCCGTTCCAACATGAGCCGCCGCAGCTCCGGCGTGGTCAGTGGCCGATTCTGGTCGCCGGCACGCGTCAAGTAGAGTCCTTGGAGACTGTAGATGTGGGGCAGGCCCAGCGGCACTTGGACCGCGACCACGGCCCCCTTCTCCGTGTCGACGGACTGCGCGCTGGGCAAGATGAGCGGCGGATCGGCCAACAGCACGGCGTCGCCCACGTTGCCGGCCAAGGCGCGCACGTCGTTGTCCGCCTGGACGGTGCCCTTGGCGGTCACCCCCAGCAGCACGATGCCGCCGGTGGCGTTGGCCATGGCTGCGATGGTCTCGGCGATGGTGCGCACGTTGCTCTTGGCCGGCAGGAAGGCCGCCCGTGCCGACGGACCTTCGGCGAGGATGGAGTCCAGTTCTGCGGGCGCCAGGGGCGCGTAGCGGCGACGAAAGTTCATGGGTTCAATGCTCGTCCTGGTGTACCGTTGGGAACGATGGTCGCACAGTTGGGTGCGGGACCATCGGGTGGCGCAGGCAGCCGCGCAATCGAGGCAATGCGCCATTCGTCGGTGCGGCCGGCCTCGTAGTCGGCCATGATGTGGCGCAGACGAAAGGTGAAGGCGCTCAACTCTCCGGTGGCAGCGGACAGGACTTCGGCGCAGACGGTGGCGCTGTGCTGCGCCTGGGTGCCGCGATAGCGCACGGTCGGCGGGCCGAAGAGACCGATGAGCAACTGGTCATCGCCCAGTCCCGCGAACCATGCCGCCGGATCGAAGTCGTCCAAAGTGGGCGCGTCGTCGGCAAAGGTCGTCCACTGCTCCGCGGCCGCGGCCGCGTCGTCCTTCAGCGCGGTGAGATAGGCCATGACCACCGCCTCCGGGTAGAACGCGTGCGCCGGTGCGAACCGGCAGAAATCGATGCCCTTGTCCGCAGAGGTGTAGACGAGATCGCGTACGGGTTGACCGGTGGGATCCGCTGCGCGGTTGTAGCTCACGCGCCGGCAGAGCAGGCTGCGGTCGTGAAGCGGCTCAAAGCCGTCCAACGACTCCGGCAGCGCGAGGATCGTCCGGCAGTCGACGTTGTCAAAGCCGCCCGGGGCGTAGATATTGGCCACCCCATAGCCGTCGAGCAGGTTGCGCCACCAGGCCACCGTCATGCTCGTGTCGCCGCCGCAGATGAGAATATCGCTGTTATAGGAGTCCAGGGCAGCGCGCTCCACTTGATTGTCCAAGGCGGCGGCATTGGTGACATTGGACGGCAGGGTGTCCGTCACCCACTCGGCCGGCCGGGGCAGCGTCCGCACGGTGATGGCGTCATACGCACCGGGCGGGGCAATGAAGCCGGGGTCCGATCCGGTCCAATAGTTGGGCAGCAGACGGTACGGGTGATACGACGGCGCCGGCTGTTCACGCCTGTCGGGCTGCTCGGTGTTGTTCTGCAGATCGTAGATGTTGACGCCGACCGGCCCGTCGTAGTCCTGGGTGCCCGAGTTGTTGTAGGTGTAGACCAAGAGGAATTCGGTGTCCGCATCGCCGTCGACGTTCACTTGCACCCAGACCGGATCCATGTCGACCACCTGCCAGTCTTGGGGCAACGTGTTCAGGATATCGGGTTCCTGTTGCGACCCTTCGGGCTCGCGGTTGAAGAACGAGCAGCCGCTCAGGATCAGCACCGCCGTCAGCAGGACGCCGATGCCTGCAATATGGGCCGGGCGGCATGTACGCGTCACAAATGCAGGAGTCATAGCGTGGACGTCAAGTTAAGCAACCGGTTGGACTCTTTCCTCGATTGTAGCCTACCCGTCCGGTGAAGTAAAACACTATTTCATTCTATCATCCGTGCATGGACAGGCGCGCGGCCATTTGCTATACTTCACGACACTTTCTTGCGTCACATCATTGCCTGCGCCCACACGCAAATATCCAACGATGACAGTGACTTCAATTGAACCTACGGCAGGACTGAACTCATGACACACTGGACTGAATACCACGCCCCGGCCTCGGTCGTCGAGGCGCTCACCTTGCTGGAACAGTACGGCAATGACGCCCAACTCATTGCCGGCGGCACCGACCTGCTTCTGGATCTCCAGTACAACGGCCACGGCCCGGTGCACGCGCTCATCGACGTCACCGCCATCGACGGCCTGAACACCATCCGTGACGAGGGCGACTTCCTGGTCATCGGCGCCGCGGTGACCCATGCGCAGATCGAGCGTGACGCGCGCCTGCGTGCCCAGGCCACGGCGCTGGTGGAAAGTTGCAGCGTGGTCGGCGGCCCCCAGGTGCGCAATGTGGCCACCATCGGCGGCAATGTGGCCCACGCCCTGCCCGCGGCCGACGGCACCATCGGGCTGCTGGCGCTCAACGCCGACGTGCAGGTCTGCACCTTGACCGGCGGCACGCTTGCGTGCGCATGGCAGCCGCTGCTCAGCATCTTCGCCGGGCCGGGGCGCAACAATCTGGCCAAGAACCAGATGCTGGGCGCGTTCCGGGTCCCCAAACCGGGCGCGCGCCAGGCCAGCGCCTTCGACCGCATCATGCGACCGCAAGGAGTGGCGCTGCCGATCTTGGGCGTGGCCGCCAACCTCACCCTGGACGCAGACACCGACCGGGTCGCCGCCGCCACCATTGCCGTCGGCCCGGCCGGCCCCATCCCGTTTCGCGCCGGCGATGCCGAAGCAGTCCTGATCGATGCGGCCACCTTTGACGACGGCGTAATCAGCGCGACCATCGCCGCCGCGCAAGCGCAAGCCCAATTGCGCACATCCAAGCACCGCGCCACCAAGGAGTACCGCCACGAGATGATCGGCGTGCTCCTGGATCGTGTGCTCCGCACCGCCTTTGCCCGCGCATCCAGCGCTTGATTCCGGAGAAACCCTACCATGCCTCAGTTGAAACTCACCGTCAACGGCGTTGACCATACGCTCGACGTCCCCGCCAACCGCTACCTGGCCCAGGTGCTGCGCTACGACCTCGGCCTGACCGGCACCAAGATCGGCTGCAACGAAGCCGAATGCGGCGCCTGCACCGTCATCGTCAACGGCCAAAGCGTCGATTCCTGCATCTACCCGGCCTTCAAGGCCCAGAACGCCACCGTCCTCACCATCGAAGGCCTGGCCGCCGAATGGCGCACAGCCCAATCTCCCAATCTCCCAATCTCCCAATCTCAAGAAAATGGAGATTCAGAGATTGAGAGATTAGGAGATTTGCACCCGCTGCAGGAGGCCTTTGTCACCCACGGCGCGACGCAATGCGGGTTTTGCACGCCGGGGCTGATCATGCAGGCCAAGACGCTGCTGGACGAGAACGACAACCCGTCCGACGCCGAGATCAAACACTGTCTCAAGGACACCTTCTGTCGCTGCACGGGCTACAAGTCGGTGCTCAGTGCGGTCCACGCCGCCGCGGAGAAGATGCGCACGGGCACGCTGCCCGGGCCGGACCTGCCCGCCGTGGTGGAGCCGCTGGACAACGTGGGCAAGCCGCTCTATCGCCCCGACGCCGTCGAAAAGGTGACCGGGCGCACGCTCTACACCGACGACTATCTCTTTGACGGCATGCTCCACGGCGCGACGTTGCGCAGCCGTCACCCCCACGCGCGCATCGCCGGCATCGACACGACCTGCGCCCTGGCCGCGCCGGGCGTCAAGGCCGTCCTCACCCACGCGGACGTGCCGGGCGATCCGCGCCACGGTCTCGTTGAGAACGACTGGCCGGTCTTTGCCGGCGGCCAATACCCGGCCCGCTACTTCGGTGATCCCCTTGCGCTGGTGGTGGCCGAGACCGAGGAGCAGGCCCGGGCCGCGCTGGCCCTGATCGAGGTTGACTACGAGGAACTGCCCGCCGTCACCGACCCGGTGGCGGCCCGCCGCGACGATGCCCCCGTGCTGCACCCCGACCGGCCCACGGGCAACCTGCTCAAGCACATCAAAGTGCGCCAGGGCGACGTGGACCAGGGCTTCGCCGCAGCCGACGTCATCGTCGAGCGCACCTATCGCACGCCCATGACCGAGCACGCCTTCCTGGAGCCCGAGTGCTCCATCGCCGTGCCCGCGGGCTACGACGACGACCACGCCAAGTTGACCATCTACGTGGGCAGCCAGATTCCCTACAGCGACCGGCGGCAGGTGGCCAAGAGCCTGGGCCTGGGCGACGAGGACGTGCGCGTCAAGGGCGCGGTCATGGGCGGCGGCTTCGGCGGCAAGGAGGACATCGCCGGACAGATCCACGCCGTGCTGGCCGCCCAGGTGACGGGCCGGCCGGTGAAGATCTCTACACGCGCGAGGAGAGCCTGCGCTTCCACCCCAAGCGCCACGCCACCATCATCCGCGCCAAGACCGGGGCCACGCGCGACGGCACGCTCACCGCGGTGGAGGCCGAGTTGTACGGCGACAGCGGCGCCTACGCCAGCCTGGGCGAAAAGGTCATGACCCGGGCCACCACCCACGCCACCGGTCCGTACATTGTGGGCAGCGCCAAGATCGACTGTTACGCCATGTATACCAACAACGCTTCCTGCGGCGCCTTCCGCAGCTTTGGCGTCACCCAGTCCGCCTTTGCGGTGGGAGAGCAACATGGACATCCTCGCCGCCGAGTTGGGCATGGACCCGGTGGCGTTCCGCCTCAAGAACGCCATGCGTCGGCACCATGACCGCCACCGGTCAGACCCTGCGCGAGAGCGTGGGATTGGTGGAGTGTTTGGAGCGGGTGCAGAGTTCGATTGAGAAGTGGAGATTGGAGATTGGAGATTGGGAGATTGATGGAGATAGAGATACTGGCGGGGCCGGCCGGCAATCTCCCAATCTCTCAATCTCCCCAATCTCTGGACTTCCGTCCAAGTCGGCCGCAAACGCTACGCCTGGGGTCTGGCTGCGGGCTACAAAAACACGGGCCTGGGCGGCGGTGCGCCGGACAAGGCCGAAGCGGAGGTGGAGGTCTTTGCCAACGGCACGGCCGAGATCCGCACCAGCAGCGCGGAGATGGGGCAGAACCTCATCGGCGTGCTGGCGGCGTGCACGGCCGAGGAGTTGGGGCTGCCCTTCGACCAGGTCAAGGTGCTGGTGATGGACACGGACAAGACGCCCGACGGCGGCCCCACCACGGCCAGCCGCCAGACGTACGTCAGTGGCAACGCGGCGCGTCTGGCCGCGCGCACCATGCGCGAGCAGATGCAGCGTGTCCTCGCCGAAAAGTTCGACGTCCCGCCGGAGGTGATTGGATTCCACGAGGGGCTGGCGTATGTGGATGAGGCGCGGCTGGCGAATGTGCGCAGGGGTGAAGATTCAAGATTAAAGATTGGAGGTGCGGACGCTTCGGGTACCAGGAACGGTCATGGCGAGACGAACGGGGAGTCGGCCCAATCTTCAATCTTCAATCCTCGATCTTCCACCCGGACGATCTCCTTCGCCGACGCGGTCCAAGCCATGATCAACGAGGGGCGCGAGCCCAAGTTGCGCTACGAGTATTGGGCGCCCAAGACGCAGCCGCTGGGCACCGGAGGCGACATGCACTTTGCCTTCAGCTACGCGGTACACGCGGCGCTAGTCAGCGTGGATATCGACACGGGCGAGATCGCGGTGGAGAAGGTGGTCAGCGCGCACGATGTGGGCCGGGCCATCAACCCGCTGAGCTTGAGCGGGCAGATCGAAGGCGGCATCGTCATGGGCATGGGCAACGCACTCACCGAGCACTACATCGAAGAGGGCGGCGTGCCGTGGACCCAACACCTGGGCCAGTACAAGATGCCCGGCATCAAGATGACGCCGCAGATGGAGAACTATATCGTGGAGCACGCCACCGCGGACGGTCCGTACGGGGCCAAGGGCGTGGGCGAGATCAGCTCCATCCCCATCAGCCCGGCCATCGCCAACGCCATCTACAACGCGGTGGGCGTGCGCTGCATGGTCCCTCCGCTGGACCAGGGCGCGCTGCTTCTGGCCATGAAGGCGGGAGAAAACGTGGTGGAGCGACGGTGGGGGGATTAGCATGAAAGTACTCTTTATCGGCGGGACCGGCATCATCAGTTCAGCCTGCACGCAACGGGCCTTGACAAAGGGCATCGACCTCTACCACTTGAACCGGGCACATCAACGGCTGACGCCGGACGGTGTGACCGTGCTGCTTAGCGGCGACATCCGCGACACGGCATCAGCGCAAGCCGCGCTGGGCGACCACCACTTCGACGCCGTGGTCGAGTGGATCGCCTTCACGCCGGGCCACATCGAGACCGACATCGAACTCTTCAGCGGACGCACGCCAGTACGTCTTCATCAGCTCGGCCTCGGCCTATCACACGCCGCCGCTCGACCTGCCCCTCATCGAATCGACTCCGCTCCACAATCCGTATTGGCAATACTCGCGTGATAAAATTGCCTGTGAAGAGCGCTTGCTCCGCGAATATCGTGGGCACGGCTTTCCCATCACCATCGTCCGCCCGAGCCACACGTACGACCGCACGCTCATGCCCATGGGCTTCAAGTACACCATGATCGACCGCATGCGCAAGGGCAAAAAGGTGATCGTCCACGGCGACGGCACCAGCCTGTGGACGTTGACGCATCACAAGGACTTCGCCGTGGGCCTGGTCGGATTGCTGGGCAATCACCACGCCATCGGCGACGCCTTCCACATTACCAACGACGAAATCCTGACGTGGAATCAGATCTACCAGCTCATGGCCCAGGCCGCGGGCGTGGACGCGCCCAAACTGGTGCACATTCCGTCCGATTTCATCGCCGCCTTTGACCCGGACTGGGGCGCCGGCTTGCTGGGCGACAAGGCCCACAGCATGACCTTTGACAACACCAAGATCAGGCGTCTCGTGCCCGAGTTCAACCCGACCATTCCCTTCTGGCAGGGCGCGCGTGAAATCATGGCCTACTACGACGAAGACCCGGCGCATCAGGTGATCGACGCCGCGGCCGACGCCATGATGGACCGCATCATCGCCGCCTACGAAGCCGCCTGGCCGTGACCGACGCGAAGCAGTAAAGCTACCCGCAACAAGGATGCTGCCATGCACATCACCAAAGCCGTGATCACTGCGGCCGGGCGCAATCAGCGCACATTGCCCTTGCAGACACTCATCGATCGGGATGGACGGGAGAAGTCGGTGCTGGCCATCCTCATCGAAGAGGTGCAGCAAGCCGGCATCGACGACATCTGCGTCGTGGTGCAGCCGGGCGATGAGGAGCCGTACGCCGCCGTGGCCGGACGCCACGCCGCGCGCCTGCACTTCATCCACCAGACTGCGCCGCTGGGCTACGGCCACGCCATCTACTCGGCGGCCCCCTTCGTGGGCGACGATCCCTTCCTGCACCTGGTGGGGGACCACCTCTACGTGAGCCGGGGTGCGCGCGGCTGTGCCCAACAACTGGTGGCCGTGGCCGCGGCCGAAGAGTGCGCGGTCTCGGCCGTGCACCCGACGCGCGAGACCTTGCTGCCCTACTACGGGGCCATCGGCGGGCGCCGGGTGGCCGGGCAACCGGACCTGTACGAGGTGGAGACGGTCATCGAAAAGCCGACGCCCACCGTGGCCGAACAGCGGCTCATCGTCTCCGGTCTGCGCGCCGGGCACTACCTCTGCTTCTTCGGCATGCACGTGCTCACCCCCGGCGTCATGACGCTGCTGGCCGAGCAGATCGAGGCCGCCGGCGCCGACTCTACGTCGCGCAAGAGCGTGCTGGCCGATGCGCTGGCAGGACTGCCCCGGCGTGAGCGCTACCTGGCCCTGGAGCAGCGCAACGCGCGCTACGATGTGGGCGTCAAGTACGGCCTGCTCAACGCGCAACTGGCCCTGGCGCTGGACGGCGTGGACCGGGAAGAGGTGCTGGCGCTGCTCCTGGAATTGCTGGCCCAACGAGAACTGGCCCGGCAGGACGGAGCGTGAGGCCATGAGCGAACTCATCGCCATCATCACGTCGCCCGAGCCCGCGGTGCGCAACCGGTCGCTGGACGCCTTCGCGCGCGCCGCAACGCGGGACGAACTGTTGGCCGAATGCGCCGCGCTCGACGCCTTCCGTCGCCACAGCACCAATCTGTACGAACAGGTGCGCGCGCTCTTTTTCCTCTACGCCATCTACCGTTTTCATCTGCCCACCAAAGAGGGACTGCCGCAACGGGGCTTCGTCGACTACGCCGGCTACAGCGACCTGCTACAGCGGCGCTTCGAGGAGGCCATCGACCGCTTTCTGGCCGCGCCCCTGAGCGACACCACCGCCAGCGCCCTGGCCACGGCCTACCACCAACTCGCCTTCCAGACGCTGGCTAATCAGGTGCGCCGCAGCGTGCGTTCTGTGCCCGGCAACCAGTGGATGTTTCGCCTGGGCCATCCGGCGGATCAGCCGCTGCGCATCCGGCCCGAGTTGCTGGCGCCGCTGGACGGCGACGGCAGCCGCCTCTTTCCCATCCTCCACGAAGCCACGCCCGTGCGCATGGACCTGACCCACAGCGGCTGGAGCGACATCTTCTTTCTGGGCATGGATTTCCCCGAAGGCGCGCGTGTGCTCAACGTGTCGATTGATTTGGCCGTGCGGGGGGCGGGGGACGAAAAGGAGCGCGCGCCCAAGCCGCCGGTGGAGGCGTTCTGCCGCGTGATCGACAAGCCGGTGCTGCGCCTCGTCAGCGTGGACCTGGGCGCGCGCGCCGAGATCACGTCGTTGGCCGAGGTCTTCGACTTTGCCAAGGATTACCTGGGCCTGCTCAAGGCCGCGGTCATTGCCGCGGGCGTGGTGCCGCCGGGCATGGAGGGCGCGGACCAGCCGCTGGCCGATCTGCTGGCGCGCCTGATCCGGCCGGGCTATGGTCTCGAGATCGTGAGCCAGGTCAATGACATTCCCAAAGGCTCGCGCCTGGCCGTCTCCACCAACCTGCTGGCCTCGCTCATTGCCGTGCTCATGCGCGCCACGGGACAGACCGCGGCGCTGACCGGTCCGCTCTCCGAAGCGGCGCGCCGCATTGTGGCCGCGCGCGCCATCCTAGGGGAATGGCTGGGTGACTCGGGCGGCGGCTGGCAGGATTCGGGCGGCGTCTGGCCCGGCATGAAGTTGATCCAGGGCGTGGAAGCGGACCGGGGCGATCCGGAATTCGGCATCAGTCGCGGCCGGCTGCTGCCCGACCACACCATCCTCACCCACGCTGATGTGGCGCAGGCGACGCGACAGCGGCTGCAGGAGAGCCTGGTGCTGGTCCACGGCGGCATGGCCCAGGATGTGGGACCGATTCTGGAGATGGTCACGGAGAAGTACCTGCTGCGGTCGGAAGCCGAGTGGCAGGGGCGGCAGGAGGCCATGGCCATCTACGACGAGATCGTGGAACTGCTGCGCCAGGGCGACGTGCCCGCCATCGGCGCGGCCACCGAGCGCAACTTCCGCGGGCCGATCCAGACCATCATCCCCTGGGCGAGCAACCTCTACACCGAGACGCTCATCGCGCGGGTGCGGGCCGAGTTCGGCGCGGATTTCTGGGGCTTCTGGATGCTGGGCGGCATGGCGGGCGGCGGCATGGGCTTCATCTTTGCGCCGGAGCAGCGCCGTCGCGGCCAGGAGCGGCTGCAAGCCATCATGGCGGCGGTCAAGGCCGAACTCGACGGCGGCGTGCCCTTCGCCATGGAGCCGGTGGTCTACGATTTCGCCATCAACGAGCGGGGCACCGTGGCCGAACTGCTGTGCGGCGACGCCGCGCTCATGCCGCCCGGCTACTACACGCTCACCACACCGGAGCTGCTCCGCGCCGGCACGCGCGGGCTTTCGGCTTTCCGTCGCGCCGAGTTGGACGCGTTCGGCGCCGCCTGCCGCACCCGGCCCGAGCTTGCCGGCATGGTGCAGATCCTCTTCGACCAGTTGATCCCCCAGAGCACGGGGGCCACAGACGACGGCCGCACGTTGGCCCAATTGCTGGACGCGCACGGCTTTGATCGGGCGCAGCACGAACAGATCCGCGCCGACCTGCGCGACGGCCACATCGGCCTGGCCCAGAACCGGCTGCCGGTGCGCAGTCGCATCGAAGACGTGCGCGATGACGAGGTGACCGACCTGCGCACGCTGCCCGAGAGCGAGCGCACACACCTGCGCGACTTGGGCATGGACGCGCTGCGGGACGGCGCGGTGGCGGTCATCTCGCTGGCGGGCGGCGCGGGCAGCCGCTGGACCCACGGCGCGGGCGTAGTCAAGTCGCTCAACCCCTTCAGCCGGCTGGGCGGCGCGCATCGCAATTTCATCGAAGTCCATCTGGCCAAGAGCCGGCGCGTCAGCCGGCTGGTCGGGCGCCCGCTGCCCCACCTCATCACCACCAGCTATCTCACCCACGAGCCCATCGCCGCCTGGCTGGCGCGCCAACCCGCGGACTTCTACCCCGGGCCGTTGCTCCTGTCGCCGGGACGTGTCATCGGGCTGCGGCTGGTGCCCATGGCGCGTGATCTGCGCTTTGCCTGGGAGGAGATGCCCCAGCAGCAGTTGGACGAGCAGGCGCAGAAGGTGCAGGAGAGCCTCCACGCCGCGCTCATCGGCTGGGCGCAGAGCATGGGCGAGGGCAGCGACTACACCGACAACCTGCCCAATCAGTGTCTGCACCCGGTGGGTCACTGGTACGAACTCCCCAACATGCTGCTCAACGGCGTGCTACGCGATCTGCTGGCAACAGCGCCGCAACTCAAGTACCTCATGATCCACAACATCGACACCCTGGGCGCGGACGTGGACCCGCTGCTGCTGGGCCGGCACATCGACCAAGGTGCGACCTGGACCGGCGAGGTCATCACCCGGCGTATTGAGGACCGGGGCGGCGGTCTGGCCGGGTCGACGGGCGCGGCGCGCTCTGGTGGAAGGGCATGGCCCTGCCCCACGAGGAGATCGAGTTCGACCTGTCGTACTACAACTCGAGCACCACCTGGCTCGACATCGACGGGCTGCTGGCCGTCTTCGGCTTGCAGCGCACCGATCTGGCCGACCAGCCACGCGTCGCCACAGCCGTCCGCACCGTGGCCGCGCGCATGCCCACCTACATCACGCTCAAGGACGTGAAGAAGCGCTGGGGCCGCGGCCAGGAGGACATCTTCCCGGTGGCCCAATGGGAAAAGCTCTGGGGCGACATGACCGCGCTGCCCGAACTGGACTGCCGCTTCGTGGTCGTACCGCGGCGGCGCGGCCAACAGTTGAAGGAAGTGGCGCAGCTAGACGGCTGGCTGCGCGACGGATCCGCCGCGTATGTTGAGAGCTTGTGTGCCTGGGACTGATCGGATTCAGAGCACAATTTTGCGAATCCCCTTCCTTGCCAGGTACAAAATCTGCTAGAATGGGCTAGCCGAAAGGAGACAGCCGATGGTTTCTGACACACAAGTTCTAGACAAACTCTTCAGCGAAGCGCAACATCTAGCACCGGAATATCGTCTTCGTCTTGCCCAGCGACTTTTGCAGACACTGGTGTCATATCGCCCTCAGCGTGAGCCACAGCCGCTCCGTTATGGCGAATTTGGCGGCAGTGAAACAGCCATGTCGACGTTGGAAGACTTCGCCGCAGTCGAGTGGCGACCATCCGACGAAGCCAATAGATGTCTTAAGTGCTAAAGACTGTCTGGTAGCCGCCAATATCGGCATATCATGAAACTCACCGTCTTCGCCGCGGGATCGCGCGGCGACATCCAGCCGTGCGTCGTTCTGAGCCGGGGTTTGCAGCGAGCAGGCTATGCGGTGCAGTTGGCCGCGCCCCAAGACTTTGCCGGCTACGTCCACGAACAGGGTGTGCCGTTTGTCCCCTTGCGCGGCGACGTGCAGGCCGTCATGGCGGGCGACACGGGGCGCGAGTTCATGGAGCAAGGCGGCGGCAATCCGCTCACGTCCATCCGCACCATGCGCCGCATGATCGGCCCCATCGTCATGGAGATGGCCGACGACCTCCACGCCGCCTGCCGCGACGCCGACGCCGTCATCTGCCTGGGCGTCTTCAGTGCGTTCGGTGCAGCCGTGGCCCAGGCGCGGGGCATTCCGCAGATCAACGTGGAACCGACGCCACTCTTGCCGACGCGGGCGTTCGCGGCCCCGTCCTGGCCGCTGCAACGGAGCCTGGGCGGCCTGCACAATCTCCTCTCGGGGCGGGCCATGCTCCAGGTGATCTGGCTGTGGTACCGGCCGTTTGTCAAAGAATTTCGCCGGCGTCTGGGCCTGCCGCCCGTGGACAGCGCCGGCTTCCTGCACAACCTGCGCACCACGCCCATGCTGAGCGCCTACAGCCCCGCCGTCATTCCCCGCCCGCCCGACTGGCCGGCCACCGTCCACGTGACCGGCTACCTCTTCCAGGAGACGCCGCCGGATTGGCAACCGCCGCCCGCGCTGCAAGCCTTTTTGGATGCTGGTGATCCGCCGGTCTACATCGGCTTCGGCAGCATGGGCGGCCGCACGCCGGACGAGTTGGCCGCACTCATCATCGCGGCGCTGGCGCGGTGTGAGCAACGGGGACTGTTGCTCACCGGCTGGGGTGGACTGCGTGCCGAAACCGCGCCGGACACGGTCTTCGTGGCCGATGCGGTGCCCCACAGTTGGCTCTTTCCGCGCATGGCTGCGGTCGTCCACCACGGCGGCGCCGGCACCACCGCCGAAGGGTTGCGCGCCGGCGTCCCCACCGTCATCGTGCCCTTC
>JAWKOK010000072.1:0-25207 GCA_041391205.1 Caldilineaceae bacterium | reverse complement strand
GCCGTCCCACGCCAGCACCTTGGTCGGCTCCACGTACCAGTAGGGCGATCCTTCATCGACGCCGTATTTTTGTTGGTAGGCGCGGTCGAGTTGGTGCCACTCTTGTTCATTGAGTTCATCATCCTCAATCATGCGCGCGTGTCCGTAGATCACCACCACGCGCACCGCATTGGGCAGGTGCACGGCGACCTGCGGGTTGCGCAACAGATTCATGGCCCACCCCGTTTGCGGGCTGCCGTCGAAATGAACCCGGCTTTCGTACCAGAGTCCCCAGAGCGGCACCACATGCGGCCCGCCGGCCCGGTTCACCGAGCCAATCCAGTAGAATTCGGCCTGCGCCATCTGCTCGTCCACGAACTCCCAACTCAGCAGGTCGGCATGATCCGCCGGCATCTGGTATCCGGGGACTTTGCGCGCCGGTCCCGCCGGTGGAATCCGTAGGTTCCCCAATGCGTTCATGTGTGTGCGGCCTTTCATCACCGGCAGCGCGCCGGCTCTATGCCTCCACCGGCGCGGGGAAGGTCCACGTGCCGTCCAGGATCTCTTGCCGCGGCTGGTACATGCGCACCACGTAGTTCCAGTCGGGCACGAGGGGCAGGAAGTTGGGTTGGTCCGGGTCGCCGCCGAAGTGGATGGTGACGCTTCCGTCCGCGTTCTTCTGGGCAGTGACGTTGTTGTACGAGTAGGCGTTGTACTCGTTGACGGGCATCCAGCCTTCGCCGTCGTAGAGTGTGATCGACCAGAACCCGTCCACCGGCACATCCTTCACGGTGAGCGTGTAGGCGGTGCGGCCGTCGTTCTTGGGCGGGAAGACGCTGCGATAGGTGGCGGCCGCGGCCGGCAGTCCACCCCAACCGATGGCGGCCCCCAGCAGCCAGTAGACCGGGTCCAGATCTTCCTTCTTCCCAAAACTCTTGGCCGAGTCGGTGGAGACCGACGCCAGCAGCATGAGGGCGTTGCGCATGGTCTCGACTTGTTCCTGGCTCCAATCAGGCACGTCGAAGTCGCCCGTGTCGGCTTGCTCCACCCGCAGGGCATCCTGGAGTGCGTGGGCCGCGGCCATGTCGGCCGCGTCGGTGGGATCGGCGAATGTCCTGACGATGAGGAGGACGTAGCGTGTACCGATCTCCGCCTCGGTCAACGTCACATCGCGGGGGCCGTAGTAGGCGGTGATGGAGTGCTCCTGGCTGACCGCCATGAGCGACTGGTAGCGGCCCGTCGGCTCCGGCATGATGACGGTGACGGGGGCGCGCAGATCGAAGACGCCGAACGAGTAGAGTGTGTCGCGGTTGGCGCGGACGGTCACCTGGTTTTCCACGCTGTAGGCATTGCGCAGATGAACGAACTTGCCGAAGCAGCCCAGCTTCTCGATGTAGCTGCGCATCTGCAGGTCTGACTCAGCGCGCACGTAGTTCTTGGCCGTCACATCCGGCGGGTTTGCGGCCGATAGCGTTGTCATGAGCTTGTCTCCCTGGTAGGAACGAGAATGGCCATGGGCAAGCAGGACGAACGTTGGGGCGCTGGGAGGTCGGGGCAACGTGGTGTCGAGCGTGAACGTCATCGTAGCATGTTCGACCGGGCGGTGCAATCACGAAATTGGTGGCGGCTGCACACATGGAATCCGGCAAATCCCTTGCCCGCGGCCCAGTTCTCGACTATACTGGCTCCTTTGGCTCGCTCGTGAAGGTTCCGTGTGCCGGGTATTGCGAAGATTGAGAGAGGAAGATCACGATGGAATTCAGCCCGAACAACCCTGTTGTCAAACTCTGCCTTCAAGGCATGGGCATGGAAGAACGAGGTGATCTCGACGCCGCAACGAACTTGTTTCTGCAGGCCTGGAACGAAGCGACAGACGACTTGGAGAAGTTCATTGCAGCGTACTATGTCGCGCGCCGTCAAACGAACACGGCTGACAAATTGCAGTGGCTTGAAACGGCTCTGCAATTTGCCTTGCGCATCAATGACGACAGCGTCAAAAGTGCCTTCCCTGGCTTGTATGCAGACATCGCCCAATGCTATGAGGAGTTAGGCGACGCGGACAAGGCAAGAACGAATGCCGAATTGGCGCAGACGTTTCGGGACAAACCTTCTGACAAAGGGCCATTTTATCATGGGACGAAAGCCGATTTGCAGGTGGGCGATCTGCTGACAGCCGGGGGCAATTCCAACTACAAACCCGAACTCAAAATGAATCACATCTATTTTACGGGCCTGGTCAATGGAGCGGGGCTGGCTGCCGCCTTGGCACAAGGCGACGGACGTGAACGTGTCTACATCGTCGAACCGACAGGCAGCTTTGAAAATGACCCGAACGTGACGGACAAAAAGTTCCCGGGCAATCCCACACGCTCCTATCGCTCGCAAGCACCGCTGAAAATCGTCGGCGGCAACAGATTGGGCGCGCGACTCACACCCGAGGAACTCCAAAATGGCGGGAAAGGTTGGCCAATAACACGGGGGAATTATCAATTAGGTTCAGAGAAGCCAACCCCAGGCGCAGCCGATAGTATGCTCCTCTCGCTAGCCGCAGGTCTCTCTGCTTCCTATCGGGCGACAATAGTGACCAATGTCTGGGTACAGCGCCCCGCTACCAGTGGTAGCGGGGCGCTTCTCACAATTTTGGTGGGCGAAGAGGGACTCGAACCCCGACCTCACGGATGTGAACCGTGCGCTCTAACCAGCTGAGCTATTCACCACTCGAGAACTGTTGCTTGCTAGGTTGGAGTATATCATAGTGCCGGCATTCTGCAAATCTTTTTGGCACTGGAGAGTCGACGCCCATGGCCCTGCGCAACGACAAACGCACCAACCGCCGCATCACCCGCATATCCGTTTTGCTGGTGCTGATCATGGCCTTTGCCGGCTGGTGGTACGCGACCTCGGCTCTGGCAATTCTCCCTGGACGACGTCCAGGCGCTGACGCCGGAGCAGGAGGGCGACTGACCGGATTTCGTCGCCACCCTGGGCGAGGATGCGATCCAACTCTTCATCGGCCTGACCGGCGACAGCAACTGAGTCAGGCTGAGCCACAGATGGACACAGATAAACACAGACTTAACTACAGAAGCACAGATGGATCGAATTCATCCGTTAGTGCCGTCGATTGCAGATAGAACAGCTTCAGATCTCTGTTTTTGCTGTTCTATCCGTGTTCATCTGTGTCCATCTGTGGCTTAAGTTTGTTTTCCCCCGTTACTGGTTGGGATCGTACTTGCAGCGTTGCCCTTCCAGCCCGTTGAAGTAGATGCACAGTTCGATGTACGCGGGGCGCCAGAAGGTGTCGGGATAGCCCGGCGCCATGATGGCCCACCAGTACTGCTCCTCGTCTTCCGGGTTGCCGTCGGCCAGCCAGTCGATATTGGGCATGGTGATGAGGCTCATCAGCCCGATCCACGGCTGCCAATTGGCCGCCGCGTATTGATAGGCCCGCTTGAGGTAGTCGGCCTGCACAAACTCGTCAATCCCCGCGTCCGCGCCGTGCCACTTGTACGCCGGGTTCACCCGGTCGAAGGTCCACCCGAACTCCAGCAGCACGATCTTCTTGCCACTGTCGCCGTAGCGCTCCATAATGGCGCGGATGTCCTCCACATGGCGGAAGGCGAAGAAGCGATAGCCGCCGTAGGCCTGGTTGGCCGCGGCTTCGGCCGGGTCCAGTTCGGGAGGGGCGGCAAAGCCCGCGCCGTGGACGCCCAGCATGTCGAAGTAGCCGTTGCTGCCGCCGCCCATGGCCTGGTACATGCCCTCGTAGAACTGGTCATCGGGCATGGCCGCGGCGCAACAGTCGCCCGTGGGCGCCATGCCCGCGCTGATGACGATGGCGTTGGGGTTGCCCCGCTTGATGGCCGCATAGGTCTTGCGCAGGAACTCGGTGTATTGGGCCGGATTGGGCGGATTGCCGCCCCACTCGCGGGCCAAATTTGGCTCGTTCCAGATTTGATACGCCTGAATACAGCCCACGGCCTGGGGCGTACAGTTGTAGCGGCTGGCCACGGCAAAGGCGAAGTCGGCGAAATCGTCGACGTTGCCCGGCGGCTTGCCCGCCCAGAACTTGTCCTTCAACTCGGGATCGCTGCTCAAGCGGGCCAGCAGCTTCAAGTTGTAGTTGTTGGTGTGCTGCACCACCCGGTCCGCGATCGACCAGTCAAACTGGCCCTTCACCGGCGCTTCGATGGTCTCCCAGGCAAAGGTCTGCTTGACCCAGTTGAAGCCGGCGTCGTCGATCAAGCCCAGATCCCGGTCGGCCACTTCCTCGCGCCACCACATGAAGGCCTGGGCGCCGAAGTCGGGGCTGCTCATGGACGCGGGCAGGTAGTTGCCGCTGCCCGTGGGCTGGGACGGGGCAGGGGCAGGCGCGCTGTCACCGCCGGCCGTCGCCTCGCCGGTCGCGGCGCCACCGCCGGAGATGGAGACGAACTCGGCCGCGGCCCACCCGACAGCCTGACCGTTCTCGCCCAGTTGCACCCACTGGCCGTCATCGCTCCGCCCCAGCACCTCAAACTGCGCGCCCTGGTCGACCAGGCGCACCACGGCGTCGTTCTGGGTGGGGCCGCTGCGAATGTTCAACTGGGTGGCGGTGATGGTGGCCACCTCAGGCGCGGGTGTTGCCGTAGGCGCAGGCGGATCGGTGGGCTGCTCCTGGGCGGCCGGCTCTTGCGCGGCCGGCTGCTGAACTGCCGGCTCCTGCGCGGCCGGCTCCTGTGCCGCCGGTTCCGGCGTGGCCGCGACCGCGGCGCCGGTCTCCGCGCCCGTGGGCGTCTTGGTAGGGGTCGGGGTGGGTTCGGGGCCGCTACGACCGCAGCCGGCCAGCAGCATGACGCCGGCCAGGACGGTCACCAACAAGATCGGCCCGTTGCTCCGATAGCTCATTCCATTCCTCCGTAACAGGTTCCACTCTACTTTGGCATGGCCCGCAACGCTTCGTAGACCGGGAGCGGGCTGTAGTCATTCCGTACAATGCCCCATTGCGCCTTTTCGGTTCCATCGGCCACCACACGGAAGTTGAGATTCCACAGAAACGCGGGACCGACCCAGCCCCAACTGCGCATCATTTGGAAGGCCTCCACCGTCCAGGCGGCCTGCTCATCGGCGCTGTTGTCGTTGGCATAGGCGTAGGCGCCATTGACCGCCGGTCCTACCGCCCAGCCGAACTCGGTGGGCCACAGCCGCTTGTTGGCGTCGCCGTAGACGTCCATGATGTTGCGGTAGCCTTCCATGGTGCTGCGGAAGCTCCACGAATGGTGGGGCGTGTCGCACGGGCCGTTGAAAAAGTTGCCCGTCTGCTGGATGACGGCGCACGCCTCCTGCCAGCCCACGCTGGGCGGCACGTTGTAGCCGCTGGGGTGGACGCCGATGCCGTCGGCGTAGCGGGCCAGTCCGTTCTGATACATCCCTTCGAGATAGGCGAAGTCGTCCCGGGCGTAGGGGCCGGCGTCGCCCGCCGGGGTCAGCGCACCGCTGATGACCAGCATGGACGGGCACGCGCCCTTGATGCTGCCGTAGGCAGCGCGCAGCAGATTCATGTAGTCGGCCGGGTTGAGCGGCTTGTTGCCCCACTCGTAGTGGAGATTCTGCTCGTTCCAGACCTCGATGGCCTTGAGCCCGCTGCCGCAGAACTCACCGGCCAGGCGGCCCACGAAGGCGGCGTAGCTTTGCGGGTCCGCCGGCGGCCCGCCCACGCTGCTGTCGAAGCCCGGTTCACGCGCCCAGTCCGGCGCGTTGACCACGCTGAAGAGCACGTTGATCCCGCCACCGGCAGCGTCCACCGCGGCGCAGTTCGCTGAAGTCGATCGCGCCCTGGCTGCCTTCGAAGTTGCGCCACTCCACCTGCTGCTTGATCCAGTTGAAGCCCAGATTGGCGGTCGCGTTGACCGCGCCGTCGATGCCGCCGCCCAGCATGTGCGCCTGCACGCCGTAGCCGAAGAAGCCGCCGCCGGCCGGAGGCGGCGCGTTGACGGGTGCGGCCGGCGCGGCCACCACCGCCTGGGGCCAGGTGGCGGCGGCACGTCATCGTCCGCCAGTCGGGGCAAGTTGTCCACCGGGCCCGGGCGTGGTCAACCCGGCGAAGACGAAGGCCGGCTCTTCCCGGTCGGGCAGCGTCACTTGGTACCACTCGCCGGTCGGTCCCAACGCCAAGATTTCCAGCGCCGTGCCCTGCGCCACCGTGGCCACCACCGGGTAGCCGGTGCCGGGGCCGGCGCGCACGTTCATGCGGTCGGGCTGGGTGAAAGCGGTGGGCACGTCCGGTGCGGAGGCCGGCAGTTTGGCGGCCGGCGTCGCTTCGTCGCCTGGGGTGGGCGTGGGCAGCAGGACGGCCGCGGCGTCAGCAGCCGTTTCCGCCGCGGGCACGGGCGTCATCTCGATGACCTCGGCAAACTGGGACGAAATCCAGGCGGGACGCGTCCACGCCGTCGACCTGCACCTGGATCCAGGCGCCGTCGTCGGCCCGGTCGAGCACCGTCACCTCGTTGCCCACGAAGAGCTTGCCCACGACGGATGCGTCGGTGGTCGGGTCGCTGCGCACGTTGAGCCGGTCGGCCAGGATGCGCGCCACCAACACCGGGGCGGCCGCCGGCGCAACCGCACCCGAAACGGCCGCCTCTTCGCGGCCGGGTGCGGCGTCGTCCGGGCGCGCGTCAACGCCCAGGTCGGCTTGCCCCAGGGCGGTCATCAGTTGGCCCGAGGTGGTGGTACAGCCACCGGCCACGAGCGCGAAGATGAGGAGTCCGCTCCAGAGCGGCCAGAAGCGGAGGGAACGGGAATCACGTTGACGCAGCGGATGCGATTCATTCATGAGTCGATGGCCTGCGTGCTGGTTGTGGGTGGAAACGTTGGCTGTGTAGCAACAAACCACAGGGCGACGTGCACGTCGCCCTGTGGAACTTCAATTCGGTATCGATCCGGACATGTCGATGCCCGGAAATGCAGCGCCGTCGTCTACTTGGGCATGGCCGCCAGCGCGTTGTAAGCGGGCAACGGTCCCCAGCCCGGATCGACGATGCCCCACTGGGCCTTCTCGGTGCCGTTGGCCACCACGCGGAAGTTCAAATTCCACAGGAAAGCCGGGCCGACCCAGCCCCAGTTCTTCATCATCTGGTAGGCTTCGACGGTCCACTGGGCCTGTTCGTTGAAGTCGTTGTCGTCGGCGTACTTGTAGCGGTCGTCGAAGGCGCCGCCTGCGGCCCAGCCGAACTCGGTGGGCACGATCACACGGTCGCCCGCACCGTAGACGTTCATGATGTTGCGGTAGCCTTCCATGGTGCTGCGGAAGCTCCACGAGTGGTGGGGCGAATCACAGGCGCCATTGAAGCTGTTGCCCGTCTTCTGGATGGCCTCACATGCGCCTTCCCAGGTGACCGACGGCGGCACGTTGTAGCCGCTGGGATGCGAGCCGACCGCATCCAGATAGTTGGCGGCGCCGGCCTGCATCATGCCTTCCAGGTAGCTAAAGTCGTCCATGGCGTAGGGCGGGTTGCTGCCGGCGGGCGTCAAAGCGCCGCTGACCACGACCATGCTGGGGCAGGCGGCCTTGATCGCGCCGTACGCCGGCGCCAACAGGGCCACGTACTCGCCGGGATTGAGCGGCTTGTTGCCCCACTCGTAGTGGAGATTCTGCTCGTTCCACACTTCGATCATCTTGAGCGACGAGCCGCAGTACTTGCCGGCCAGTGCGCCCACAAAGTTGGCATAGGTCTGCGGGTCCGCGGGCGGACCGCCGACGCTGCCGTCGAAACCGGATTCACGGGCCCAGGCGGGCGAATTGACCACGCTGAAGAGCAGGTTGATGCCGGCGCCGTTGGCCGCATTGACGATGGGGTCCATGGAGCCCCAGTCGATATTGCCCGGGCTGCCCTCCATAACGCGCCACTCGATCTGCTGCTTCACCCAGCCGAAGCCCATCCCCTTGGTGGAATTCATCACCTGCTGAATCATGGCGTCGCCGGCGTGCACCATGTGGGCCTGGATGCCGTAGCCAAAGGGCACGGCACCCGATGGCGGCGGTGCCGCGACCACCGGAGCCGCCGCGGGTGCACTCTCGGCAGGTGCGGCGGCGGCAGCAGCCACCTCAGCCGCGGCAGGCGCTTCCGGAATGTCCGTGGCGACGGCCACGCTCTCTGTGGGGCCGTTCACGCTCACCAATTGGTCGATGATCCAGCCCGACTCGCCGTTGAAGTCGATCTCCCACCAATCGCCGGCCTCGTTCTTGCCGGTGACTTTGAAATCGGAGCCGGGATTCGCCTGGCCGAGCACCGGGAAGCTGGTGCCCGGGCCGCCGCGCACGTTGACGATCTGGCCGCTGGAGACAGTCGGCGCCACATCCGTGGTCCCGACCACGCCTTCGACCGCGGCTGCTTCCGGTGCTTCCACGGCCACGGCTGGCGTACCGCCCACGGCATAGACCGTGGACTGGGGCGCAGTGACCGGCTGGCCGCTGACGCCCAAAATCTGGGCCTCGACACGCAGGTCACCGCTCACGTCGCCGGGCAAGAAGGCCATGGCCGAACTATCCAAGGGCCGTGCATCCTGGGCCACCAGATTGTTGGCGCTGTCATACACATTGTAGGCCACCGACATGCGCCCCGCCGCGGTGGACAGGTCGCCGCCGTTCTGGAACTGGAGCAGCACGTTCCAGATGTTCGGGTCCACATCCCCGGCCGGGTGGATGACGATGGCGGCGTCGCGCACGTTGAACGCTTGCAGCATCTGCAATTTGTGGGCAATGCTGCCGGCGTTTTCGATGGAGACCGTGCGCTCGTAGCCCTGATCGTCGATGTAGCTGTAGGTGTAGGCGCCGGTCGCTTCACTCCAACTGACCCGCTGCAACAGGCGATCGTTGTCCAGGTTCAGCGCAATCTCGGGCGCACCGTCGGGGCTTTCGGCCTTGACTTCGGCCAGCAGCGGTTGCAGCGATTCCTGGAACCCCTTCATGAGCAGATAGTTGCCGGCACGTTCCACCGACTGGGCCGGCAGTTCGATCTGAAGCTTGCGGCGGTCCACCTGGTCGGTGGCGAAGGCCAGCAGCGCCTGCATTTCACCGTTGGCCTCGTAGGCCCGGGGATCGACCGGCGCCGGCACGATCAGCGTGTCGACCACTTCCGCCAGCGCGGGCCAATCATAGCCCAGCGTGTCCCATTCGTCGGCCGAGATCTGGCGCGGCGCTTCCACGCGCACGGCGATGGTCTTGCCCGCCGCGTGCAACCGGTCGGCCAGCGCGGTGATCAGGCGCACATAGTCGGCGCGCGCACTGGGCACGGCATCCACGCCGCGATAGTCCATGATGACGCCCGGGTAGTTGTTGACCACGATGGTCTGTTCCACCGCGTTCAACTGGTTGTCCTGCTGCCCCGGGTCCATGAGGAGATTGTTGATCAAATCGGTGCGGACAACATCGTCCTTCCAGTTGCGGACGATGGGCAACGTGTTGCCGGAGTTGACCGGCGCGACGTTGTCCAACGCTTCCAGCGCACCGTCGCCGCGCAGGTAGAGCCCCGCCTTGGCGTCATAGGTGACGACCGCGCCTTCGGGCAGTTGCGCGCTCAGGCCGAGGTTCGCCGTCACCCGGGGCAGGTCAGCCACCGTCTGCATGACCATGAAGTTGGCCGGGATGTTGACGACGTCGGATTCAACCAGGTCGTTTTGCGCCAAGATGGCATTGGGCACATGCGCCCACTCGGACCCGGTCCAGGTGAAGACATCCAATGTCTCGTAGGGAAGGCTGTCATTGGGGATGGGGATGGTGATGATGGCCTCAGACGGCTGGGCGCCCTTGAGATCCAGTTCATAATAAGGGCTTTTGGCCACCAGGTGGTCCGGGAGCGCTGCGGCCGCATCGTAGAGATCGCGGCCGGCGCGGCCTTCGATGAACTCGGCACGAGGCACACTGCTCAAGGAAGCCAGGACCGACGAGTTGACGCTTTCGGCCGGGAAACTCACCATGGTGCCGTCGGGATCGCTCACCACGCCACCGGCGGATGTGATCCGGGTGTAGGTGAAGGCTTGCAGCCGGTCCAACAGATTCACCGGCGGCAATAACAGGACTGCGACCAGCAACACAGGAATCACAATCAAGGTGAGGATCCACGCCACCGGCCCTTCCACCAGGCGGTTCAGACCGCCCCAGAAAGAGGTGCGTGGCTCAAGTCGACTGCTCTGCATGAACTTTCAACTCCTTTGCCGCGTATCCGCTCAATGGATTCGATATGTGACAACAAATCGAACATACAATCAATGATGACGGCTATGCCGTACGGCGTTTTCAGCCGGCACGTCTGCCATGCGGACCAGCGGCGCCACGAAAAAAGACACTCGCCACAGTTGCTCCGAACGGCCGGGTCACGACGACGCGCGACCATGCATCTTCTGCACCCTCAGAGCAATGGTCTATCTTAGCACACGGCAATTTACCCACAAAATCATCCCGGTCAAATCGTCACTTCTCGGGACGCCGATGGCGCTGGACATGAGCCACGTTCCGGCCCTTGTACCAACCGCACTGCGCAGATGAACCCCGTTTGGTGGCGGCGGGTCAAACACCGTCGCCCGCGCGCACATCAACCGCGCGCTCCACCCGATCACGGGGAATAACTCATTCGGAGGCGGCGTGGTTCCACTTGCGCCCGATCCGGCATGGACAGCAGCCCGGCGCAAGCCACATCGACAGAGCATGCCGGCGTCTGCGCCGGTGGTACCAGAGATACTTTAGCCCGAATCCGGGCGGGCGTAAATACACGGAATTCCCACGAATTATTTACGCCGGATGGAATTGGCGTGCTATACTGCCTCACCATGAATCTTGAGACGTCCTATGTCGATAGACAATCGAATCGACGCGGCCGATCATGCGCGGAGGTTCTCCTGCTGTCGGCCTTTATCTTGTCATTGGTTGTGGGTCTCAGTGCGTTTGCTGCATTCCTTTTCGTGCGCGACGCGACCGCGCCCACCTTGGACGATGACCTGCTGCGCACTTTCGCGCCCGACCAGGTGTCACCGGCGCTGGCCCTGCGCGAGCTGGCCGGCGATCCTGCCAACGCGCTCGCCTTCCAGGCCGCCAATGCCGGCGATTTGGCCACCGCGCACGCGCTGGCGCTTTTCGACACCACCACCACGGGCGCGCCGCGCGCCGGCTTCTGGTCTCTGCTCGGCCGGGCCTACACGGCGGCCGACCGTCCCCAAGATGCGGCTAACGTGGCGCGCATGGCCGCGCCGCTGGCCACGCTGGACGCGAGCATCTCCGTGCGCGAGCGCCATCAATTGCTGGTTCAGGCGGCGCAGAGCTATCTGGACGCGGGCTTCACTGCGGCTGCGGCCGACGCGGCGCAGCAGGCGTTCATTCTCGCCTCACGGGCGCCGGAGCTGTTGCCCGTGCAGCGGGCCGAACTCTTCACCGCGCTGGAACCGTTGGCCGCGGCGCTGGACGATCCGGCCTTTACGGCGCAGGTACGCGAACTGGCGCGCAATCCCTTCCTGGAGACGCCCGGCGTCATTCCGGCGCCCATTCTGGCCGACGCCATCGAAGCGCCTGTGCCGGATCCGGCGGTGGACGCGGCCATTGCTGCGCGCCGTCAAGCCGCGCACGGACTGGCGGACCGCATTCTCTTCACCGGCGGCGTGGACGTAGAGCCGGAGTTGCAGGCGCTGACCGACGCCTTGCGCGCTGGAAGACGCGGCGCGCAATCAGTTCTTCAGCGCACAGGAGCAGGCGGCCCTCGCCGCAGACCATGCTGGGTTGCTCCAGATGCACTGCCAGTGGCAGGCGACCAGCTGCGCATCGCCTTGGGCGGCTACGGTGTGTCGCCGGATCCCCGAGTGGGAGGGCAATGCCGAGCCATTCGCAAAGAGCTTTCGGACTTGACGACGAAGATGGATGCCGAATTCCGAACTGTTGGCCAATCAGGCCGTGTTTGCGCCGGAAGAGCAGGCCGCGCCAAGTCGGTCTCCACTGGCTGGCGTTGCAGTGGCGACCTTGGCCTCTACCCCGGCGCCCAACCGGCCACTCTGGGCCAGCGCATCCGCCGGGACCAGGACGCGTATGCCAGCTTCGGCACGCCCCTGGCGCTCCCCGTCGGCTACGAAGCCGGCGCCACCCCGCCCGGTTTTCGCTTCCTGCGCTAGCGTAGACAAACCGTATTCATTTGGTCCAAAAAAGGTGTTTGACAACGCCGCCACCCGGCGCTATACTGTCGTTAACAGCTTGTTAATTCGCTCCTTGCAGCTATCAAAGAACCAGTAACAGGTGTGGAATTCTCGGTTTTCAAGTCACGAGAAGTTTGTTCGAGGAGTGGGCAGCGTGCAGCTCAAAATGCCACAGAAGTATGCCAACCGGATAGGCTATCGGTAAACACTCAGGTCGCGCCGACACCTGGGTGTTTTTTGTTTACAAACCTTGGATCGAATCAGAGTATTTGTCACAGTCAGAAAGCGACAAAACTGATCTGCTGATTCAGCAGCGAGCAGAATCACCAAGGCCAAGCAGTATGCAGCAGAGCGCGATACCCGCGATCGTACACACGTTCGACGTCGAGCTTGCGGGCGAAAATGCCACACACTTCGTCAGCTACAAAAACGCGACTGACCTGCGACTGCAGGAGTTCCAACTTCGTGGCGTCTGCTCCACGTCATGGCCATGGAAGAAATCCTGGGTGATTCTGTTGAGCCTGCCATGTATGCGACGGCAGCCCAGAACTGACATCGCCGCATAACCGCAGAATTTTCCTTAAAAAGGGCCGCGCCTGCGTGGCCCTTTTTTCATTGGGAAGACCGGACGACTTTGGATTTCAACGGGCACACCTTTCCGTTCACTGCACCGCATGATATCTACCCGATGGCGTCCACGGTGGACGGAGGATATGATTTGAAATCGATACGTACAGCTGGCCATCGGGCTGGCAACTGCTTCTTCTTTATTTATCTGGCACTGCCGGGCCTGCATGTGGCTGGAGACCGCGGCGCTGCGCACCGCCAATTACTGGTGATTTTGCCCGGCGTGGCGGTCTCTTTGTGGGGCTCTGGCTTCGCTGCACGTGGCGCTGGCACTAACATGCTGCGCATCAAACCGCCCGTGCCGCGGCTCTTCCCCGCTGGTCTGCATCGGCTACTTCGGCAACAACATCTATCCGTTCCGCGCCGGCGAGTTCATCCGGTCGTACGTGCTCAAGCGCCAGGAAGACATTTCAGCTCACATCCAGCATCACTCACATCGCTCATCGAACGTATCTTTGACGGGCTGGTGATGCTGCTCTTTGTCTTCATTGCGCTGCCCTTTGCGCCGAGCATCCCGCTCATACCGGCGCATCGTCGCCGTGTTGACGCTGCTGCTCTTTGCGGCCACGGCCGTCTTCATGTGGATGGCGGCGCGCTTCCAGCCCGGGTGGAGCGTTTCTACGCCTGGTTTGCCGACCGCCTGCTGCCGGCCCGCTTCCGGCCCAAAGTGGACATGCTCTATATGCGCTTCATGGACGGCATCGAGAGCCTGAGCAGCGGCTGCGCCGTGCTGATGATCTTCGGCACCAGCGTGATCATCTGGTTGCTGGAGACGGTCAAGTACTGGTTTGTCATGCACGTGCCTGATTTCAGCGTCTCGTTCCTGGTGCTCATGCTCATGAACGGGCTGGTCAACCCGGGCCACGACGCCGCCGTCGGCCCTGGCTACATCGGCACGTTCGACATGCCGGGCATCGAGACGCTGGCCGCATTCGGCGTCAACCGCAACATTGCCGCCAGCTATACCTTCACGCTGCATTTGGCGCTGTGGTTGCCGGTGACGCTGCTAAGCGGCTATTTCTTCTGGCGCCATCAACTGCACTGGGACGACTTCCAGCGCGCGCAGGCGGCGGTAGCCGAGGCCGGAAGGAACAGATGCAACTGATCCGATATAGAGTCGAGACCGCACGCCAGACACGACACCAACCGGCATCAACCCCAACGATTGAGGCATGCATCCAGGTCTATCAATAACAGGGAGCGGCGGCTTGGTGCTGGGCATGGCCGCCATGCGGAATTTGGATTGGTCAAATTAGAGTGAGTCAACCGGATGAAAACCATTGCTGTGGCCGGCACCGGCTATGTCGGCCTGTCGACCGGCACCTGTTTTGGTGACATAAGGTATCAAGGTCACCTGCATCGACATCAACGAAGAGAAGATCGCCATGTTGCTGCGGGGCGAGGTGCCTCCATTTACGAACCCGGCCTGAGCGAGCTGATCACGCAACGTCAAGGCCGGGCGGCTCAACTTCACCACCAGCTACGAAGAGGCGCTGGAAGACGCGGAGTTCATCTTCATCTGCGTGGGCACGCCCAGCGGTGTGGACGGCGAGGCCGACCTCCAGTACGTGCGCATGGCCGCGGAGTCGGTGGCCAAGGTCATGAAATCGCCGCTGATCATCATCACAAGAGCACCGTCCCTGTGGGCGGGCGACTGGGTGGCAGACATCGCTCACCGCAGCCGCACCGAGCCGGTGGAGTTTGCGGTGGTCAGTTGCCCCGAGTTCACGCGAGGGCTCGGCCATCTACGACTTCATGAACCTGACCGGGTGGTGGTGGGCAGCCACAACCAGGAGGCGGCGGAGAAGGTCGCGCAGCTCCATCTTCCCCTGCGCACCCGCATCGTCATGACGGACCTGCGCACGGCGGAGATGATCATACGCCAGCAATGCGTTCCTCGCCACCAAGATCAGCTTCATCAACGAGATTGCCGCCATCTGCGAGCGACTGGGTGCGGATGTGGAGGAGGTGGCGTTTGGGCATGGGCTACGACAAACGCATCGGCCCCGTACTTCCTGAGCGCCGGGCTATTACGGCGGCAGCTGCTTCCCCAAGGATGTCAAAGCGCTGGAGCACTGGCGCTGGTCCACGGCTCCCATCCGTCGCTGCTGCGCGGTGATGGACATCAACCGGGACGCGATTTCTGCGGGCCATCCTCAACCTGCGCGACATGCTCGACGGCACGCTGGATCAGAAGCGCATCGGCATTCTGGGCCTGGCCTTCAAGCCCAACACCGACGACATCCGCGAGTCGCCCGCACTGGACATCGCGCGCATAAAGTTGCAGAACGAAGGCTCCGTCGTCCGTGCGTACGATCCGCCAGGCTATGGCCAATGCCGCGCAACAGAACCCGCAACTGGGCCTGGTGGAAGATCCCTACGAGCTGGCCGACGGCGCCGACGCCCTCCTGGTCTGCACGGACTGGAACGAGTTCAAGCAACTGGATCTGAACCGGGTGCGCGACGCCATGCGCACGCCCATCTTTGCCGACGGCCGCACTTACTACAACCCCGACACCATGCTGGCTCTGGGATTCCAGTATCGCAGTGTGGGCAAAGGGGCAACCTTTCACGTCAACGGATACTGAACCACGCTGATTGACAAAACCAGGTTTCTTGAAGAAACCTGGTTTGCTCACCACCATCGGCGTCCATCTGACGTACCAAGCGTCGTTCGACAGACGGACCGATCATGAATGTAACCCGCACACAACTGGACAACGGCCTGCGGCGTGATCTTGAGCGAAACCCACACCGTGCCGGTGGCCAGCTTGATCTACTTATCGCGGGCAGCCGCAACGAACTGCCCGGTCGCACCGGCATCAGCCACTGGGTGGAGCACATGCTCTTCAAGGGCACGGACACCTTTCCCCGCGGCGAGTTCGACAAGGCGGTGGCGCGCCGGAGGCGTCTTCAACGGCATGACCAGCCACGACTGGACGACCTACTTCGAGACCTTTCCGTCGGCCCGCATCGAACTGGCGCTGCAAGCGGAAAGCGACCGCATGGTCAATTCGCTCTTCGACGCCAGGGAGACCGAACTGGAACGCACCGTCATCCTCAGCGAGCGGGAGGGCAGCGAGAACAGCTACTTCTGGCTGCTCAACGAAGAGGTGACCGCGGCCGCGCTGGGAACACGCCTATCGCCATCCCATCATCGGCTGGTGGGGCGACCTGCACACCATGCAGCGCGACGATCTCTTCCGCCACTACCGGACCTTTCTACACGCCCGTTTTAACGCGGTGGCCGTCGCCGTTGGTGACTTCGGGCGGCGACGCCATGTTGGCGCAGATCGACCGCTACTTCGGCAGCCTGCCCCCGGGGCCGGACGTCGTCAGCCAGTGTGAAACGGAAACGCCCCAGCAGGCCGAACGACGCATCGTGCTGCGGGGCGATGATCCCACGGCCTACTTCATCATGGCCTTCCAGGCGCCCGGCCACCCACCCGGACTTCTTCCCGCTCACCGTGCTGGACGCCGTACTCGGCGGCGCCAAGGGCATGGGCCTCTTCGGCGGCGGCGGCAACAACCGCAGCAACCGCCTCCATCGCGCCCTGGTGGAACAGGATCTGGTGGTCGACATCGACTCCAGCTTCCGCCCCACCATCGATCCCTTCCTCTTCGGCTTCTACGCCACGTTGGCGCCCGGCGTAAGTCATGCCCAGGTGGAAGAGGCCATCTGGCACGAACTGACCCGTCTGCAGACGGAGGAAGTGAGCGCAGCCGAGTTGACCAAGGCCATCAAACAGACCAAGACCCAATTCGCCTTCAGCAGCGAGAGCGTCACCAACCAGGCGTTCTGGCTGGGCTTCAGCGAAGTGGTGGCGTCGCTGGATTGGTTGGACAACTGGCTCGCCCAGCTCAGCGCGGTCACCGCGGCGGATGTGCAGCGGGTGGCGCGTGAGTACTTTGCGCCGGCGCGGCAGACGGTGGGCTGGTACGTGCCGGCGGCGGAGATCGACGCCGCGGACCTGGAGGACGAGGCATGAGCCACATCAGTCACGCCTACCCCGGCCCGGACGACATCCACGTCTTCCGCTTGGACAACGGGCTGCGTCTCTACGTGCGGCCGAATCCGGCCGCGCCCGTCGCGGTCATGGAGGGCCACCTGGCCACCGGCGCGGTCCATGACCCGGCCGAGTTGCCCGGGCTGGCGCACTTTGTCTCGGGCATGGTCACACGCGGGAGCGCGCGCTTCGACTACGACACCTTCAACGAGACGGTGGAGGGTGTGGGCGCGGCCGTGGACGTGTCGGGCGACACCCACGTCACCCAGCTTTCCGTGAGCGGCCTGGCCGAGGATTTCCCCATGCTGGTGGAACTGCTGGCAGACGGGCTGCGCCGGCCCACGTTCCCGTCGGCGCACGTCGAGTTGCTGCGCAACCAGACGCTGGTCTACCAACAGGAGCGTGAGCAGGACACGCAACGCATGGCCGCGCTGCGCTTCTACGCCACCATGTATGCGGACCACGTTTACGGCCGCCCGGTGAGCGGCTACCCCGACGCGGTCAAGCGCATCACCCGGGACGATCTGGTCGACTTTCACGCAGCCCACTACGGCCCGGCCGAGGCCATCCTCGTGGTCACGGGCGCGGTGGACCCGGCGGCGGTGGCCGGGCTGGTCGAGGCCCATTTCGGCGATTGGCAGCCGGCGCCCGTGCACGCCACACCGGCCCGTCCCCAGCCCGTGGGCACCAGCGTGACCACTGTGCACAACATGCCGGGCAAGTTCCAGTCGGACATCGTGCTAGGCAGCCCCGCGGTGGCCCGGGATCACCCGGACTTCTACGCGGTGCGCGTGGCCAACACGATCTTGGGCCGCTTCGGCATGATGGGGCGCCTGGGCGAACGCATTCGGGAAGAGGAGGGACTCGCGTACTACTGCTACAGCAGCCAGGACGCGGACCTGCTCGGCGGTGTCTGGTACGCGGCCGCGGGCGTCAACCCGGCCAATGTGAGTCAGACCACCAACAGCGTGCTCGAGGAATTTGCCCGGCTGGCCGCAACCCCGCCGACCGCAGCCGAACTGGCCGACAGCCAGGCGTACCTCACCGGCATCCTGCCGCTGACGCTGGAAACCAACGAGGGCGTGGCGAACACGATCCTCAGCATGGTCTGGCACGAGTTGGGATTGGACTACCTCTATCGCTACGCCGACATCATCAACAGCGTCACCGTGGAGGACGTGCAGCGGGTGGCCCACGCCTACTTGCGCCCGGCCTGCACGGTGCTCAGCATTGCCGGTCCCCAGGGAGAGTAGCCGTGTTGCAGACCGGCGTGGACAGCATTGAGATTGCGCGTGTGCGCACGGCTGTGGCCGGTCACGGCGACCGCTTCCTGACACGCGTCTACACGCCGCGCGAATTGACTGTCTGCCGCGGCCGGGCGGAGTCGTTGGCAGGCCGCTTCGCCGCCAAAGAGGCAGTGGCCAAGGCGCTGGGCACGGGCATCTGGCGCCACGGTGTTTGCTGGACCGACATCGAGATCGACCGGGAGCCGGCGTCGGGACGACCGCTGCTGCATCTGCACGGCGCGGCGGCACGCCGGGCGGATGCGCTCGGGCTGCGTGAATGGTCGCTCAGCATCAGCCACGACCGCAGCCGCGCCATCGCCTTCGTCGTCGCCCTGGGGTGACGCACGTGCGCCGTCACATGTGTGTCTAGCCCTCTACTTGGTGATCAACTCCGGCAACAGATGCTGCGTGCGGTTGGTGTAGCGCACCACCACCGGCCCGTCCACGATAAAATCGACGCGCGTGATGGCCGTGTTGTAGTGGAAGAAAAAGAAGTCGCGGCTGTGGGTCCCGTGGAGCAGCGCCTTGAGCAGCCGGTCCATGAACGTGCCGTGGGTCACCATGCCGATGACCGTCTGCGGCTCCGCGTCGGCACGCTCCTTCAGCGCCGCGGCCACCCGCACGGCCCGCTCCTCGCACACGTCGATGGTCTCATAGCCGCCCGCCCACCAGCCCTTCTCGCTAATCTCCGCCGGCACCACATAGCCGGGAAACTTCTCCTCGATCTCAGCGCGCGTCAGCCCGGTGTAGGCGCGCACGGGATCGGTTTCGCTGCGCGGGTTGCCCAGGAAGACGCCGCCGTGTTCATGGATGTCGACCATGACCTGCGGGTCCAACCCGAGCGCGGCGGCGATGGGCCGAGCCGTCTGCAGGGCACGCAACATCGCGCTGACGTACAGCGTCTGGATGCCGTAGCCGGCGCGTGTCGAGGCCAACGGCGTACCGTTCCGGCTCTCCGGGTGGGCCGTCCGCCGCCAGATGACGGGCCACCATCTCCGCCTGCCGCTTGCCGATCTGGGTGAGGCCCGGGTCGGGGCTGCGCTGGGCCATGTAGTCCTCGTAGCTGATGTCGCCCACGCCCAGGGCGTTGTTGGGCCGACTCGCCATGGCGGATGAGAAAAAGCTGCATGAAACGCTTACTCCAATTCTATCGCTGGGTCGCCACGATGGGGATAAAGACATTGGTCGGCACACCGCTGCCGGGATCCTCGCCCGGAATCCTGCCGGTGATGGGACCGTAGATGCTCGTGGCGCCGGTCCACTCCAGTTCCTGTAACCAGTAATAGTAGGTTACACCGGGCAGCGCCGTCTCGTCCAGAAAGGCGTAGTCGGAGCCGGAGGACTCGTCGCCCACCGACTCGATGACCAGGCGCGTGATGTCCTGGCCGTGTTCCCACCGGCGGTCCGTGCTGCGATGGATGAGGAAGCCCCACGAATTGCGCTCGGCGCTGGTCTTCCACTGGAGATAGATGGCCGCGTCCTGGGGCGTGAGCGTGAAGCTGACCAGGTCCACCGCCGTGGGTCGGGTGACGGGCGCAGTCCCGGGCGCTTCGTTGTTGAGAATATCCTGTTCCAGGCCGGATCCCGCGACGACGGCCGTGCTGCCGATGGTGTCGACATTGGGCGGCAGGAGCGGATCGACGCGCACGGCGAAGATCACCTCGCCCGACGCGCCGGCGTCCAAGCCGCCGATGATGAAGATGCAGTTGTCGCCCGCCTCTCCCGAATTCTGACAGTTCCAGCCGATGCCGCTCTCCACCGCAGTGAAGGTCGTGTACTCGGGCACCGTTTCGAGCAGCAACACGCCGATGGCGTCCTGGTTGCCCAGATTGGTGTAGCGCAAACGGAAACGTACGATGCCGCCCGGCTCCACCGTTTCATTCTCGGTGAACTTCTCCAGCACCAGATCCGGCGCCGAATCCACGGGCGTGAGTTCGGCGTCCGATGCGTTGAAGCCACTGGCGTCGCTGATGCTGATCTCCGCGTCGATGGTCAGCACATTCACGGGCATGGACGGCTTCACCTCCAGCACAAAGAGCAGCGTGCGCTCGCTCCGTGCGGGCAGGAGGCCCACCGCGAAGGTGCACGTCGTTCCCTCGCGGCTGCCGTCGGCGCAATCCCAGCCGGGCGTGCTGCCCGCCGAGCGGAAGAGGGTATTCGGCGGCACGGTCTGCCGGATCTTCACCCCGATCGCGTCCTGGTTGCCCTGATTGCCGTAGGTGACCGTGTAGGTGAGCAACTGGCCGGGTGCGATGCGTGTGCCGCCGTCGGTCTGGCGGATGGTCAACTCCGGCGCGGCCGTGACCGCACTCGCCACGATGGCGTGGTTGTTGAGCGGCGTCGGGTCCGGTGCCGTGCTCGTCACATCGGCGATCTGCACCGTGTTGGTGATGGTGTTGACCGCCACCGGCATGGCGTCCGCGATGACCACCGAAAAGTGGAGGTCGTCGCCGGCGCCGGGCGCCAACGCGCCCACCTCGAACGTGCAATGGGCGCCGGCCGCACCGTCTGCGTCACAGGTCCATCCCGGCGTGCTGGTGGCCGCATCGAAGCGTGTGTTGGCCGGCACCACCTCGCTGAGCCGCACCTGCTGCGCCGCCACCGTGCTGGGATTGGCGTACGTGATGCGATAGGGCACCAGCGAACCCGTCGTCGGGTTGACCGACTCATCCGTCTTCTGCACGGTCAGGTCCAGCGCCGCAAAGAAGAAGTCCAGACCGGTGGCGACCTGGCTGTCCACCAGGGTGACGACCACCACACCGTCGGTGGATTGATCGACCTCCTGGACAAAGCCGTAGCCGGGCGGCGTGGTGGCGAGGTCGATGGTGATGCGGTGGCGGCCGGGCGTCAATCCGGCAAAGGCATAGCCGCCGGCTGCATCCGTGATCGTGGTCTGCACGACGTCGTCCGCGGTGTCGAACTGGTTGTCCCGCCCTGCGCTGCGCCGCGTCACGGTGACGCCGGCCACGCCGGGCTCGCTCGCGTCCCGTTGGCCGTTGCCATTCACATCCAGCAGCAGGCGGCTGTCGGCGACGGCAGCCGGCGCCGCAAAGCCGAAGGCGATGGACGCAGCCGGTCCGGGCGCGGTGGTCACGTCGATGATGCCGTCGAGTGTGGCGTCGCTCTCGGCGGTCTTCAAAAAGTTGGCGGGCAGCGTCGTCCCGTCGAGGGTGACGGTGTAGAGTCCGGCCGGAATGCCGCTCAACGTGGCCACACCGGCGGTGTCGGTGGTCCGTGTGTACGGTTGTCCCGCGGCGGGCGATGTGCACGCACGCCGCCAGCCCGGTCTCCCCGCCGTTCAACACGCCGTTCCCGTCCAAATCGCCAGACGCGCGTGGAGAGTCCCGTGGCGACGATGGCGGTGTTGTCACCGGCAGTGACGGCGCTCCCGGCCAGCGTGGCGATGTGGACCGCCTGGGCCTGGGCCGTCAACGTGTCGCCGCCGGTGACCGGGTTGTCCACGCGCACGGTGACGGTGCGCAGAACGCTGGCGTTGGCAGGCACGTCGAACGCGGGCCACGTGATCGTCGTGCCGCCGGGCGTCTGCAGACCGCCGCCGTCGGAGACCGCGACCACAAGGTCGCGGTGCCGTGGGAGCGTGAAGGTCATCTGCACCGTGCGGCGGGCGGCCCCCGGCATTGGCCGCGGTCACTTGATAGGTCACCTCTGCGCCGGGCGTGGTCGACACCAGGCCATCGCTGAGCGTCAACTGAAGAGCGGGCAGGAGCACGTCGGTCCCACCGTGGCCGGTCCGGCCTGGAGCGCACCGTCGGCGACACGGCGTCACGTGCGCCGAGGACCACGCCTGTGACCAGATTGCCCGCCACGCTGTAGGCCGTCTTGACGCGCACGGTGATGGTGGCCGTGGTCGTGGGCGCCAGCGTCTCGTTCAAGCTGATCGACGCCGCCGGCCAGCCCGCTGCACGCGCCGGTGAAGGGCGCCTGGATCGCGCACTGGTCGAAGGTGACGCCCACGGGGGTGGTCAACGTCAGCCCCACCGTCGCAGCCGTAATGGCGCTGGAACTGTTGATGGCCTGCACGGTGTAGACGATGTCATCGCCCGGCTGGATGACCGCCGGCGTCGTCCACGGTGACGCCGATGCCTGAGTGTCGGCACGGGCCGGCAGCGCGCAGGGCGACACCGCGGCCAGCAGCAGACCCAGCACAAGGATCAACGGTCGCCGTTCTCGGCACCACGGACCGGTGCGGCTGCGAAAGGTGGCGATCTGCACGGATGGAGTGCTCGGGTTCAAGGGCGTTCATGATATGTCCCATCACATGGCTGGCGATGACTATGGCAATGCGGCATAAAGATCAGGGAGACGTACGGTGTTTTTGGCACCGCTGGGAACTGCCGGTCCATTTGGATGTTCTGAAAGCAGCATAGCGGGCGCGCTGTTCAGCAAGCGTTTTGCCAACGTTTTGGTGGAAGAAATAGTCTCTCTAGAGAACAAGACGTGGCCGGCGATGCAGTATGTTGCATTTGCGCTGGAACGAAGCCCGAACTTGGCATACAATGGGAGACGGGCCGGGTCATGCCGACCGTTGATCCCCCGTTGACAAGTCGTTTTCACCAGCCGAGCCACCAAGGAGGAGTCATGCTCGTCATCCCGAATCCCATGCGGACATTCTTGCGCAAACGCCTGTTCGCCCACGTCGCCACGGCAAACGGCCGGCGTCCCGGCAAGTCACCCCGGTGTGGGTCGACTACGACGGCGAGTTACGTGCTCATCAATACGGCCAAGGGACGCAAAAAGACTGCAACCTGCGCGCCAATCCCCATGTGGCCATCAGCGTGCTCGACCTGACAACCTGTACCGCTATCTGGGTCTCCAGGGCGAAGTCGTGGAGGTGACCGAAGAGGGCGCTTGACCACATCCATAAGCTGGCGCAGAAATATTGGGGACGGCCCTACAACGTTGGGCGAAGGCGAAGTCCGCGCCCTGTACAAGATCAAGCGACGTGCGGTGTGACGAAGGGATTGAGTGGGGTGATGCGTGAAACGTGAAACGTGAAACGAAACGTGATTGGGAGACTGAGAGATTGGGGAGACGGCGCGTGGGGGGGCACGTTGACCCTTCCAATCTCCTAATCTCTCAATCTCGCAATCTCTCCATCACGTCTTCACGTTTCACGTTTCACGCCTCACGGCGTAAAATCTTCATCCCCGCCGAGACTCACAATGAACGCAGCCAGCAGATCCGCGGCGCGGTCGATGTCATCCAGCGCGATGGTTTCGACCGCGCTGTGCATGTAGCGGTTGGGGATGCTGATGAGACCCGCGGCCACACCGGCCCGAGAAAGCTGGATGGCGTTGGCGTCGGTGCCGGTGCCCCGGCCGTGGGCCGCCACCTGGAAGCCGAGGTCAGCCCCCTCGGCGGCCGCAATCAGGCGGTCGTAGACGTGGGGATTCACGTTGGGACCGCGGTCGATAACGGGACCGCCGCCCAGTTTGATGTCGCCTTCCTGGCGTTTGTCGATGGTGGGACAGTCGGTGGCGTGGGTTACGTCCACCGCGATGCCGACCTGGGGATCCACGCCGAAGGCGCTGGTCTGCGCACCGCGCAGGCCGATCTCCTCCTGCACCGTGGAGACGGCGAAGAGCCCCACGTTGATGCCCTGGGCCACGGCACGGCGAGCCGCCTCCATCACCACCCACACGCCGGTCACATTGTCCATGCCCGGTGCGTTGGCCAGCCCGTTGCGGAGTTCCTGGTAGCCCAGTTCCAGCGTGACGGGATCGCCGATGCGCACCGTCGCCGCCGCGTCCTCTTTATCCTTGGCGCCGATGTCCAGCCACATCTCTTCCAGCTTCACGACTTTGGTGCGCTCGTCGCTGGTCAACAGGTGGATCGGTTTGCGCGCAATCACCGCGGCCACAGGACCGGACTGGGTCCAGATGGTCATGCGCTGCCCGATCAACTGCTGCGGATCCCAGCCGCCGATGGGCTTGGTGTAGATGAAGCCGTTGTCGTCGATGTGGGTGACGACGAGGCCGATTTGGTCGCAGTGACCGGCCAGCAACACGCGCAGGGACGCGTCGATGTTGTTGCCCACGATCACGTTGCCGTGGAGGTCGGTGCGCACGTCATCGGCAAAGCTTTGCACATACGCCCGCACCACAGCCTGGACCGGCTGTTCGTAGCCGGACGGACCGGGGGCGGCCAGCAGGTCTTTGAGAAATTGGAGAGCAGTGGTTTCCATTGAGACTTCCTTGTCGTGAAATTGAGTCAAAGATCGGCAAAATGCATACCCACTCATTGTAACACCGGTCGGCAACAACCCTTAAGCGCCTGTTTGGAAATAGGTGTATCACAAATTTGGCAGACATCCGTCCCGTTCGCACGAGGGCGTGCGAACGGCTGTGCCAAAGCCGGGTCGATTCCGCCCGTTCGCACGAGGGCGTGCGAACTAAACAGGCGATGCGCGTCGTTGCCCCCAAATTGCCATGCACCCCAAGAAATTTCCCCGCTTGACAGACACCGGGCCGCCTCCCACAATAGACGCCACACGCCGGACGTCCCCGGATGAGGCGCCGCAGAGATGCCGCACCCAGCCCGCCGGCGGCCGTGCAAGGCCGTGCCACCGCGATCGACGCACCGAGACCGACGCGCCAAGATTGGACAAGCCAATGCCACCCAACCCCGTCCACCTCGCCCATAAGCTATTGCTGTGTTTGGCCGTCGTCTTCGCATTGGCGGCCCCGCCGTTGCGGAGCTTCGGCCAAACGCCGCCCGACGTCACACCCGGCGGCAATGCCGTGCTGGCCGATCTGCGCGGCCGCGACCTCGCACAGGCCGACCTGGCCGGCGCCGATCTGGCGCTGGCCAATCTCACCGACGCCGACCTGACCCGGGCCGATCTCACCGGCGCGCGGCTGGAGGCGGCGACGCTCACCGGCGCGGACTTGACCGGCGCCGTGCTGACCGGCGCGAATCTCGCGCTGGCCGACCTGCGTGACGCCACGCTACGCGACGCCGATCTGCGCAACGCGGTGCTCACCACCGCCGACCTGCGACGCGCCGATCTGCGCAACGCCGACCTGAGCGGCGCCGTGCTCGACAACGCCAACCTGGAGGCCGCGCAACTGGACGGCATCATCCTGGCAGATGCGAGCTCCGACGCGCACACGGTGTGGCCGCCGGGTTTCGATCCGG
>JAWKOK010000071.1:0-26042 GCA_041391205.1 Caldilineaceae bacterium | reverse complement strand
TTCGAGGACGAGACCATCAAGCAGTATGGCGCCGTGCACTTGGGCGTGGCGGTGGACACGCCCCGGGGCTTGCTCGTGCCGGTGATCCGCAACGCGGACTCCCTGTCGCTCAAGCAACTGGCTGACGAAGCCAAACGGTTGGCCGTGGCTGCGCAGGAAGGCAAGGCGACCATGGACGACCTCAACGGCGGCACCTTCACCGTCACCAACCTGGGCGCGTTCGGCGTGGAGAGCTTCACGCCGGTGCTCAACCCGCCGCAGGTGGCCATTCTCGGTGTGGGCAACATCAACCTGAAACCGGTGCCGGATGCGGACGGAGACGTCGAGTTTGTGCCCCACATCGGCCTGTCGCTGACCATCAACCATCAGGTGGTGGACGGCGCGCCCGCGGCCCGTTTCCTGCAGACATTGGCGCGCTATCTGGCCGATGTCGATTTACTGTTGGCGCTGTAGACAGAGGCCGAGCACGGTTTTGTCCGGTTGAAACCGCGGCTGACAACGAGAAGCCGCATCAGCGGCTTAGGATCCGGGTACATCACAGATGAATGCGATTCATCAACCCATGGTAGAAGAGAGCAGCACGCACGACGACGTCATGGCGCTGCATCGCGGGCTGGAGGCGTTCAACCGGCGCGTGGCCGGCGACGTGAACTATCGCCCGCTCAACATCTTCGTGCGCGACGACGCGGGTACGGTCATCGGCGGGCTGCTGGGTGCGACGTACTGGACCTGGCTGGCCATCGAGATTCTGTGGCTGCATGAAGACCTGCGCGGCCGGGGCCTCGGCACGCAGTTGGTCACCATGGCCGAGCAGGAGGCGACCCGGCGCGGCGCGCGTCACACCCAGGTGGACACCGTGGATTTTCAGGCGCTGGGCTTCTATCAGAAGCTGGGCTACGCCGTCTTCGGCCAATTGGAAGACTGCCCTGAAGGGCACACACGCTACTATCTTGCAAAAGACCTATCGACGAACGACAAGGGCTGAGCCATGGACGGACACAGATAGACACACGACCCAAAAGCGGCCATCTGTGTCTATCTGTGTTCATCTGTGGCTCAGCAGTTTACAGAACACAGGAAGCATCATGACCAAGCTAATCACCATCGATCCGTCTGAGGTACGCACATCTGCGGTGCTCACCGGGCCGGAGATTCCCATCAACGCCTACCAGCCCGACCCCGTGATGGAGCGCGCGCTCTACGGCACGGAGGACCTGGTGCGCATGTACCGCGACATGGTCATCATCCGCGAGTTCGAGACCATGTTGGACCGCATCAAAAAAGAGGGCGCGTACGAGGGCGTGGCGTACAACCACCGCGGCCCCGCCCATCTCTCCATCGGCCAGGAGGCGTCGGCCGTAGGCCAGGCGTACCACCTGACACCCGACGACTTCATCTTCGGCTCCCACCGCTCCCACGGCGAGATCTTGGCCAAGAGCTTGTCCGCCATCGCCAAGCTGAACGAAGATGAGCTGGACACCATCATGCGCACGTACATGGACGGCGCGATTCTACGCGTGGTGGAACGCTTCGGCGACACCTCCAGCATCAAGGCGCTGGCCATCGACTACATCCTCTACGGCACGCTGGCCGAAATTTTCGCCCGCACCACCGGCATCAACCGAGGGCTGGGCGGCTCCATGCACGCATTCTTCCCGCCCTTCGGCGTCATGCCCAACAACGCCATTGTGGGCGGCTCGGCGGACATCGCCACCGGCGCGGCGCTCTTCAAGCGCGTCAACCGGCGGCCGGGCATCGTCATCGCCAACATCGGCGACGCGTCTTTGGGCTGCGGGCCGGTGTGGGAAGCCATGATGTTTGCGGCCATGGACCAGTACCGCACGCTGTGGGACGAAGAGATCGGCGGCGCGCCGCCCATGCTCTTCAACTTCATGAACAATTTCTACGGCATGGGCGGCCAACCCGTGGGCGAAACCATGGGTGTGGGCGTGCTGGCCCGCGTCGGTCTGGGCGTCAACCCCGAGGCCATGCACGCCGAGCGCATCGACGGCTACAATCCGCTGGCCGTGGCCGATGCCATCGTGCGCAAGAAGCAGGTGCTGCTGGCCGGGCGCGGGCCCGTGTTGCTGGACACGGTCACCTATCGCTTTGCGGGCCACTCCCCGTCGGACGCCTCGGCCTATCGCACCAAGGAAGAGGTGGACCTGTGGCAGGAGGTCGATTCGCTGGTCAACTACGGCGCGTACCTGCGCGAGAACGATCACGCCGACGACGGTGAGCTGGACGCCATCAGCGCCACGGCGGTGGAGCGCATGGTGAAGATTCTCAAGCAGGCCATCGACCCGGCCACGTCACCATACATGAGCATCAGCAGCGATGAAATCGGCGACGTCATGTTCTCCAACACGCCCGTGGAACGCATGGCCGAGGGTACGCCCGAGGTGCTGTTGCCCAAGGAGGAGAGCCGCCTCAAGACCACCCACGAGAAGTTCCGCTTCGCCTTTGACGCAGGCGGCAAGGCCCACCCCAAACTGCGCACGCTCACCTACGCCGAGGCGCTGTTCGAGGCCATGATGCACCGCTTCTACGCAGACCCGACCATGGTGGCGTACGGTGAAGAGAACCGGGATTGGGGCGGTGCGTTCGGCGTCTACCGCGGCCTGACCGAGTGTCTGCCCTATCATCGTCTCTTCAACTCGCCCATCTCTGAGGGCGCGATCGCGGGCACGGCGGTGGGCTACGCGCTCTCCGGCGGCCGCGTCGTGGCCGAGTTGATGTACTGCGACTTCATGGGCCGCGCCGGCGACGAGATCTTCAACCAGATGGCCAAGTGGCAAGCCATGTCCGCGGGCGTGCTCAAGATGCCGCTGGTGCTGCGCGTCTCGGTCGGCTCCAAGTACGGCGCGCAGCATTCCCAGGACTGGACCGCGATGGTGGCCCACGTGCCCGGCCTCAAGGTCTACTTCCCGGCCACGCCCTACGATGCCAAGGGCATGTTGAATTTGGCCCTGCGCGGCACCGATCCGGTGGTCTTCTTCGAGAGCCAGCGCCTCTATCCCGAGCCCGAGACGCTGGTGGACGGCGGCGTGCCCATCGACTACTACGAGGTGGCCGAGGAACATGTTTCCGGCTGTGCGCCGCAGCGATGCGACCTGACCATTATCGCAGTCAACGACGCTCTGCGCGCTGGAGGCCGCAAACACACTGGAGGAGCAGTACGGCGTCAGCGCCGAGGTGATCGGCGCGCGCTTCATCGCCCGCTCAACCACGGGCCGATCGTGGAGTCCATCAGAAGACGGGCAAGATCGTGCTGGCGTCGGATGCGTGCGAGCGCGGCTCGTTCCTGCACACCATGGCCAGCAACCTGAGCCAGCTCGCCTTCGACTACCTGGACGGTCCCGTCGCGGTGGTGGGCGCGCGCAACTGGATCACGCCTGCGGCCGAGATGGAAGATGCGTTCTTCCCCCAGGCATCGTGGATCGTCGACACCATCCACGAGCGCATTCTGCCGCTGCCCGGTCACACGCCCACCACGCGCCAGGCGACGGGGCGGATTTTGACGCTGAATCAAGCGGGCATTTAACAGCAAGATTGAGGATTGAAGATTGGTACGCCGATCTCGACTGCTCGAACTGAACGGGCAAGGTGGTCGACCCAATCTTCAATCTTCAATCTTCAGTTCTGCTCCTCCGTGACGGCCATTGCCCATCGCCCCGAACTGCGCCTTGTGCAGCCGGCTATAGACGCCGCCGGCGTCAATCAACTCCCGGTGACGCCCCTCCTCGACAATGCCTTCTTCCGTCACCACCACGATACGGTTGGCGTTTTGGATGGTGGCCAGCCGGTGCGCGATGACCAACGTGGTGCGCCCTTTGGAAAGGTCAGCCAGCGCCTGCTGGATGGCGATCTCGGTGGCCGTGTCCAGCGCCGAGGTGGCTTCGTCCAGGATCAGGATCGGCGGGTTCTTGAGGAACATGCGGGCAATGGCCAGCCGTTGCTTCTGCCCGCCCGACAGCTTGACCCCGCGCTCGCCGATGACGGTCTCCATGCCCTCGGGCTGGCTGCGGATGAACTCCTCCATCTGCGCGCGCCGGGCCGCGTGCCACAGTTCGGCCTCGCTCGCATCCAACTTGCCGTACGCAATGTTCTCCGCAATGGTGCCGGAAAACAGGAAGACATCCTGTTGCACGATGCCGATCTGCCGGCGCAGGGACGCGGTCGTCATGGCGCGGATGTCCATGCCGTCGATGGAGATGCGTCCCGCGTCCACATCATAGAAGCGCGGGATGAGGCTGCAAAGCGTCGTCTTGCCTGCGCCGGACGGCCCGACAAAGGCCACGGTTTCGCCCGCGTTGATGGTCAGGTTGATGTTGTGGAGGATGCGCTGGTGGTCCGCGTACGCGAAGGTGACGTTTTCAAAGCGGATGTCGCCCCGCAGATGGTCCACGGCCACGGCGTCCGGGGCATCCTGGATGTCCGGCTCGGTGTTGAGGATCTCCAGGTAGTGTTTGAACCCGGCGATGCCCTTGGGGTAGCTTTCGATCACCGCATTGATCTTCTCGATGGGGCGGAAGAAGACGTTGGTCAGCAGCAGGAAGGCCACGAACTCGCCGTAGCTCAGTTGGTCGCGCAGCACGAACCACGTGCCTGCCACCATGACGAACATGATCACAAACCGCATGAGCATGTAGCTCAGCGACAAGCTGCGCGCCATGAGTTTGTAGGCGACCAGCTTGGTCTCCCGGTAGCGGGCGTTGTCCACGGCGAAGAGGCGCTGTTCGTGCTCTTCGTTGGCAAAGGCCTTGACGACGCGGATGCCGCCGATGCTGTCCTCGATGCGTGCGTTGAATTGGGCCAAATCTCGGAAGAGTTGGCGGTAGGTGCGGGTCATCTTGCCGCTGAAATACATGGCCACCCAGACGATGGCCGGCACGACCAGGAAGGTGACCACGGCCAGCTGCCAGTTGATCCAGAGCATGAGCGCAAACGCGCCCAGCAACGTCATGATGGCGATGAAGACGTCCTCCAGGCCAAGTGGTGGGCGAGTTCACCGATGTCCTGGAGATCGGTGGTGACCCGAGCGATCAGGTGGCCCGTCTTGCGGTTGTCATAGAAGCGGAAGGAGAGCTTGTGCAGGTGGTCGAAGAGCTTGCGCCGCATGTCCGTTTCGATGTTGATGCCGAGCATATGCCCCCAGTAGGTGACCACGTACTGCAGCCCGGTGTTCAGCGCGTAGATGACCAGCAGGATGACCGTGGCCAGAATGATCAGCGGCCAATCCCCGCCGGGCGGCAAAGTTGTCCACGAACTGGGTCACAGCCAGCGGAAAGCCCAGTTCCAGCAGACCCACTGGCTGACGGCACAGCCGAAATCAAGGTAAAATAGCCGCATGTAGGGGGCGGTAGTAGGCCGAAAATTGTCGAAGCAGATGCATCTGCGCCTCCTGCGATTGGCGTCCAACAGCTCTTCCAAGCGTGAATTGTACCATCGCTGCGGGCCGATTGCGTATGCGCCGCATAGGGCGTCCCTCATTTTTGTGGCCGAGCAGCGCCGTGCTGCTGACACAACAGGCTTGAGCCTGTTTACCGTGGCAGGCGGCGGTTTGAACCGCTGCCGCTGCCAAGCCCGGCGCAGTCGAAACCATGCATCCCCAATCAAGCCAATTCTCACGCGGCACAAACCCATTCGCCCTGTCCGGCGATTCTCCTGCCAACGTCCTGCATGGCGCTCGGCCGCCAAGTCGGACTCCACCGACAAGACGTTCACAGTGCGCACAGCGTGCGCGTTTGTCATCACGTTGCTGGGACGTTTCTGGGACACCTCGCCTGTACCATGTAGATAGCGAGCGTATCCGGAAAGAGTCGACCCCCATGAGACGCCTAACACGCAGCCTGATCGCCTTGACGCTGTGCTCTCTTCTGCTGACCGCGGTACGCTGCCGTCATGCGCTGACCCATGCCGCACCGCCCACCGCCATTGTCCCCACCGCCATTGTCGACGTCAACGTGCTCACCATGGACGCCCCCACGATCCTGCCGCCGCCAAACCGTGGTCGTCGACGCCGGGCGCATCGTCGCCCTCGGCCCGGTGGACGCCGTCACCAAATCCCACCGCTGCGGCTATCATCGACGGCGCCAGGCGGCTGATGCGATGCGGCGCTCACCGACATGCACGTGCGCGTGGAGACCGCCGCGGACTTGCGTTTCTACCTTGCGTACGGCGTCACCACCGTGCGCAAGCATGAACGACGGCCGCAGCATCTCTGCTGGCGCGATGAGATCGCCGCAAGGCAACGTGTGGGGCCGCGCATGGTCACCGCCGGGCCGTGCATGGGCGAAGTGCCGTGCGCGTGCGACGGCTTCTCTGCCGAGGAGTTTGCCGGCGCGTGGCCGCACAACGGCCCAAGGCTACGACTTCGTCAAGGTCTGCGATCACTTGTCTGCCGAGGCTACGCCGCGATTGCTGGCGGCACGCACAGTACGGCATGGACGTGGTCAGCCATGTGCCGGACACCACGCCTGACCCAGGTCATCAGCTCCGACCAGCGCAGCGTCGAACACCTGGACGGCTACAGCAATCTACAGCCGGACGATCGACCCGCGCTGATCGCCGCAGACGGTCGACCACGGCGTCTGGAACACGCCCACGTTGGTCATCTGGCAGCGCTTCCAGCCGTCCGACGGTGCGCCGTCAGAGCGCGCAATACAGCCATGCGCCGCTATACCCCATGGCGCCAAGAGCGCACTCTGCACCCCGCCGACTTCGCCACGCGCGCCTACGTGCTCGGCCCCGTCAGCGCACAGCGGCGAGGGGCTCGTGGGTGCCCTTCATGCCGGGTGCGCCCTTGCTCCTTGGCACCGGCACGCCGCATCTGTGCACCGTCCCCGGCTACTCGGTGCGCAAGAGTTGCAGAATCTCGTGAGCACCGGGCCTGACCCCGTACGCCGCGCTGCGTACAGCCGTTCAACCCGGCGTGCTTCTGGGGCGAGCTGGACTTGCGCGGCACAGTGGCGGTGGGCAAAGCGGCCGATCTTCTGCTGCTGCGCCGTCGCTGGCCGATGTGCGCGCCGCGCTGGAGATTGTCGGCGTCATGCAGGGCGGCGTGTGGATGACGCCCGCGGACCTGTTGCCCCCAGGCGCGGCTGAGTCCTCCTGCCCTGACGCAATCTCGTTGCGCAAAGCGAAGGGCTATGGTATGGTGGCGCGCCGTGGCTGTGACATGTTGACCGCGTCGGGGGAGCGTGGCTATGGCGGAATCGTACGAGACGATCTTGCTGCGGGAGCGGCGGACTTGACGGCGGTGACGCTGACCGTGGCGCTGCAAGCGCACTATCCGGACGCAACGGTCAAGGCCGTGACCGTTGACCCACTACAACGGGCACGGCGCGCTGCAACGCGCAACTCCGGCGTGCATCTCAGCTATGCGCGGACCGCGCCAGACTGCCGTCGACGTTGATCGCCAAACTACCCACGGACACAACGCTCCGCAGGCTCAGCCGTCTTCAGCCGGGCAAGAAGGAGACCACATTCTATCGGCAGATTGCCAGCGCGCACGCGGTCAGCGCGCCACGCTGCTACTATAGCGCCCTGGACCCGCTATCCGGCGTCGATCCTGCTGCTGGAGGATCTGCGTACTTCCCGTGGCGGCGCCAGTTTGACCATGTCACCTTGTCGCAGGCAGAAGACGCATTGACCGCCATCGCACAGTTGCACGCAACCTGGTGGATGCGTGATGAGGTCGCAACCCGGTGGGGCGATGACCCAGCCGCGCCGCCCGCTGCGGACGATGATCCGGGCGCAAACGCTGGTGCAGGCGCTCTTTCGGGCGGCATGTGCCTTCGCCGCGACGTATGCCGCGATAATGCCGCCGGCGGTGGCAGGTTTTGGCATGTTTCTCTGCGACCATCTCCCCGCGATGGAACGCCACGCCGTCGCGATGCCGCGCGCAGCGCTCCACGGCGATTTCCGGCTGGACAATCTCTTCTTTGCCGGTGCGGACAAGGACGCCGCGTGCTGGATCATCGACTGGGAAGACATCGACTTTGGGTGTGGGATGTTCGATCTCGCCTGGTTCATTGGCGGCGGCGTGGACGTCTCCGACGCCGCAGACGAGGCCGTACTGCTCGGACACTATCACGACGCTCTGCGCCGCGCCGGCGTCACGTCCTATGGCCGGGCCGCGTGTCTGGCCGACTATCGTCGTGCCATGGTAGCTGCCTTTGCCCAGGGCGTGCTCATGGCCATGACGCGGCGCGCGGAGGAATCCGCACAACGGGACGCGGCGGACGATATTGCCCGACGGTTCATCAAGGCGTGCACGCGGTTGCGTCTGCACGAACTGGCTCCGCTTTAGCCTGTGACCGCCGTCTCTCCGCCCCGCCACCGCTTTACCGAACTGCGCCATGTGCCGCTCCAGTGCGAACTGGACGGCAGTGTGGCCAAGATGCGGGGCTGGGGCTTTATCGAGCCGGAGTGGTGGCGCAACTATCTGCACATCCACTCGTTTTATGAAGTCTGCTATGCCTTTGCCGGGCGCGGCATCTTCCGCATCGACCAGGCCGATGTGCCGGTGCAGGCGGGCGACGTCTTTGTGGCGCGCCCTGGTCGCCCCCACGAGATCGTGTCAGACGACGTGGCGCCGCTGGGCATCTATTTCTGGTCGTACACGCTGATTCCGCCGGCCCAACAGCCCGCCGGTGAGATTGGGGAACTGCTGCGGCGCTTTCGCAGCGGCGCCCACGTTGCCAATGCAGCCCCGGCCATGGCGCGCACGCTGGCGCTCATGACCGAGGAGGTGACGACGCGTGCGCCGGGCTACGTCACCGTGCTCCAAGGGCTACTGGCCAAGCTCCTGATCGACACGGCGCGCGCTGTCACCGACATGCCCGACGCGCCGCCCGCCGACATGGCACGCCTCACCGACGACGCCTCGCTCTTGGCGCGCGACATCCAGCGCTACTTGCAGGACAACTATGCCCGTTCCATCGCCATGCGCGACATCGCCGCGCAGGTGCATTTGAGCGAGCGGCACACGCGGCGCCTATTCCAGCAGGTCACCGGCCAGACCATCAAGCAATATCTCACCGCCTATCGCCTGCAGATCGCGGCCCAGTCGCTCTTGGACCCGCGCCTCTCCATCGCCGACGTGGCCCAGGCGTGCGGCTACCGGGATGTCCGATATTTCATCACCCTCTTTCGCCGCCACACAGGCCAGACTCCCGATGCGTTTCGCCGCCGTGGCGGGACCGAATTCCTGGGGAGTGGCGAAGGCTAGGCTCCTGTGCCGCAGGTCTGGGACTGCCCATCGGCGGCGACACCCACGAACGTACGGCCGCAGGCACGCGGCAACTGTGGCCGATTTTTCAACATCCGTGTCCCAATTCACCGCTGGACAAACGCCGGTTCTGACCTATACTGTGCCTCGTCCCACCGGACAACCCACCCATCGTTGACGGCGCCCCGCGTAGCACGTTGTGCAGTGCGCGGCGGCATACCGTCCGGTTCCAAGGAGGAACACCACACCATGCTTAGTTCGGAACAGATCGCGTTCTACACGGAAAACGGCTTTCTGCACATTCCCCAAATCTTCACGCCCGCGGAGACGGAGGAACTCTCGGTGGACATGGACCGCCTGGTGGAGGATTGGGCCTTCACCAGCCCGGGATGGAGCGGCCCGTGGCGCCAGGCGTACATGAATCCCGAGGTGGAAGCCAAGTCCAAGCTCACCTCCATGCACGACCTGCACTTCTATTCGGCTGCGTGGGCGCGTGCCGTGGCCAATTCGCGCCTGGTCGCCGTGCTCGTCGACCTGCTCGGCCCCAACGTGGAATTGCACCATTCGACCATGCACATCAAGCCGCCGCAGACCGGCCATCCCTTCCCCATGCACCAGGACAACCCCTTCTACGGCCACGAAGACGGGCGCTACATCGACGTGCTGGTCCACCTGGACGACACCTTCCACGAGAACGGTGAGATCCGTTTTCTGGCCGGTTCCCACAAGCTGGGCCACCTGGAGCACATCACCGAGACCGAGGACGGGCCGTGCACACCGCACCTGCCCACGGACCAGTACAAGCTGGAGGACACGGTGCCGGTGCCGGCCAAGGCGGGCGACATCGTGATCTTCTGCATCGACACGATCCACGGCTCGTACATCAACCAGACCAAGAAGCCGCGGCGCATGGTGCGCGTCGGCTACCGCGACCCGCAGAACCGGCAACTCTACGGTCAGAGCGCCGGTCGCCCCGGCCTGATGGTGGCCGGCTTCCGTGAGCGCAAGCCCGGCGATGAACTCTTCTCCAACGCCGGGCCGGCGCGGACTGCGGAGGCGGTGGCCGCGTAGGCGGCCGCGGAATGTCCGCTTCCGCCGCGATGAACACACGTCGCGGCGGAAGCGGGCGTTGTCAATCGGGCGCGGTGGCAGCATCGGCCAATTCCGACAGCATTCTGAGTTGCGGATTGAGCTCGTCCGGCGCGTACATGTCCAGCAAGAAGCGGCCCTCACGCAGTAAGTCGGCGGCTTGGGTCGCTTCGCCGAGTTGCGCATAGGCGATGCCCGCGCCGAGCAAAACTTCGGGCGAGCGCAGATCCTGCGCCAAAACCGCGTCGTAGTCGGCGCGCGCCTGTTCCGGCTCATCCTTGAGCAGGTAGATGTAGGCGCGAATTGCCTGGAGGTATGCGTCAAGCTCATCGAAATTGAGTGTGACGGCTTCGTCCACAGCGCCCAGTGCCGCGTCGAAGTTCCCGTCTTCTGCCAGGAGAACCGCACGTAACACGTGATACGCGGCGAAGGCCGGTCCGGTCGCAATCGCCTGGTCAATCTGCCGGCGCGCGACATCGGGTTCTCCGAGTATCCACGCCAACGTGGCGAGATCGAACATGCGGACGGTGTTCTGCGGTTCCAGCGCCAGCGCGTGTTCGGCGTCGGCCAGCGCCGCATCGTCGTCACCAAGCTCGTGAAGGATCCATGCACGTTGTGCATATGTCTCGGCAAGCTCAGCGTCCAATTCGATGCTGCGATCATAGGCCGCGCGCGCCTCTTCGAGATCGCCTGACGAGGCCATTTCCTGCCCTTTATCCAAGAAGTGAACCGCGCTTTCTTCGCGTGACGACCCGTCACGCCACACCCGCAGACTGGCAAAAATGAAATCAATCATGGGCACAAGTGCGTCAGCTTCGTCCTGAGGATAGCTGAAGGCGACGTTGAAGGTCGTTTCGGCGGTTTCATCTACGTAGATCAATCGTTCACCGATGCTTCGATCCTGGGCAGAAAACCTCAGGCGCGTTACCGTCAGATCCTGAAGTGTCTGCTCTTCTTCATCCATTAACATCTCCATGTCGTTGAACTCGAAAAAGTCCGTAACCACCGCCAAGTAGCCTTCGCGGTTCCGTTCTCGTCGTGGCAGGAACGACAGTGGATCTTCGATGATCAACATCAACACATTGCCGTAGGCATAGCACGCGCCCGTGTCGATAGCGCACTCTTCGGGCGCGATCTCCTCCCAGTAGAACGGACGCGTAACTGCGTAGTCACCCTGTTCATACCACTCCATCGAGCCGAACTCGGTCGCGATCAGCGTCCGAGAATCGACTCCTTGGGTCGGCACGACATCCTCGTCAACCCGCATCACTGTCAGCACATAGTTGCCCATCTCATAGTCCGCGGCTTGGCCGTAGACCCAGAGATCGTAGATGCCTGTCATCGGTGCGGTGTACACCAACTTTGCATTGTGGCCAAAGACACCGCCGCCGCTGTCATCGTCTTCGATGCTTTCCGCCAGCACGCCTGTGTAAAACGTAAGGCCCAATGCGGTGTCCACCATCAAGGAATCTGCGATGATCTCAACACTATCTCCTTCATCCAGAAAGATTGAAAAGGAGTCAATATCGTATGGCGTATCGATTGCGCCGATCCAGTGGCTCGCCCGTCCCAGTTCACGTCGATCATCGGGATCGGGCATCGGGGTCAGCACGTGGCTGCTGTGGAGGTCGAAATCGTTGTCATTGGAAGAGACCTGGAAGATTTCCACAATGTGGGGTGCGGCTGATTCTGCCCGAAAGTTCACTTCGGTCTGCTGCGCCTCCGAATTGACGAATTCGCTGTGCGCCACAACGTCACCGAAGAGTTCGAGCACCCTGATTTGCGGTTGCCCGATACCCTCTACGGTCACCTCCACTTGATCTCCGATTTGGGGCCAAAGCACATAGCGGCTTTCGTCGAGATCGTCGCGCAGCGAGTCGCTTTGCTCCTTGGCCGGCGTCCCGACGGCAAACGGGCGCTGTGTTCGCGCCGGAACCGATCCCCAGCCCAGGAGTGCATTCACGCGGGGGAGCGCATCCGCCACCGAGCCCGCCATGCCGAACTCGTTGTAGTAGAACGTGGAGATGCCCACCACGTTACCCTCGTGCGTGACCAGAATGCCGCCGCTCTGGCCGCTTGTGATGGTCGCATCGACCTGGAAAAAGGTGTAGCCGACGGCGTCCCATGTGCGCATACGCGAAAGAATGCCGCTGGTGATCGTCGGCTGGGGGAAGGCGTCCACCTCGGCCGGATAGCCGATGAGGTAGACATCGCTGCCGATGGCCAGGTTCTCGCCGTCCACCAGTCCGATGGGCGGAATATCCGTCGCAAGCGGCCCAAGGAGCGCCAGATCGGCCGTCATATCCCAGCCGACGACGGGGGCGTCGGTATATTCTTCGCCGTTGGGGAAGACGACGCGGACCTGCTCAAACGGCCAGACCACGTGAGCATTGGTCAGCAAGTAACCGTGGTCGATCAGCACGCCGCTGCCTGTGGATAAGGGGGTATTGATAAAGGCGACCGACGGCGCAATGGCGTCGAAGATCGCCGTGGCCGGCCATTCATTCGCCCCTGTGGCTTCCATGAGTTCGAATCGAGGCGGTTTGTCCTGCATCGCCGCACCGGCGGGGAGACAGTGCGCCCACGGGCGGCGCCGTCCATTGGAGGCCGAAGAGGCACATGAGCAGGGTCACAAGAAGACCGACGGTTTTGAGGGGGATGGACATATCATTTCTCCTTTGGAAGATCAATGCAGTGACACCGTCGTGTCCGTGGACTTCATTGCGACGGTGTCACCGCCATTTGTCTACGCACCGTCAATCGGAGCCGGCCGCGTCGCCATGCTCTGCCACGAGCGCTTCCGCCATCGCCATGAGGCTTGCGAGTTGAGGGTTCACTTCAGCCGCGGGATCGACTTCCTCATCTTCCTCCGCGAACAACTCCATGCCTTCCTCAATCAGCGCCAGCCCTTCGGCGATGTCACCGGTGTTGACGTAGGCAATGCCGCCACCGAGCAGCGCATAGGCGAAGCGGGCATCCCGGTCGAAAATGGTGTCGTAGTCCTCCTTGGCCTTGGCGAACTCACCCATCATCAAGTAGATGAAGCCGCGAGTCCAAGATGTCCGATTGAGACTCGCCGTCGAGAAGGCCCTCGGCCTGTTCAATGTCCTGGAGCGCATTGGCAAAGTCACCGCGCTGGACGTGGATGAGCGCGCGCAAGTTGAGGAAGTTGCTGTTGTCGGGCGACAATTCCAACGCGCGCGTCATGTCGGCCAGCGCCGCGTCGCTTTCCTCAAGATACCAGTGCAGCGTCGCCCGATCGGACACGAGTGCAGCGCGTTCCGGCGCAAGCTCAATCGCCCGGCTCAAGTCTTGCAGCGCGGCATCGCTGTCGCCCTGGCGGTACTGGACCCAGGCGCGTCGCCAGAGCGCGGTGACGAAGTCCGGCTGGAGGTCGAGCGCCGTGGTGTAGGCCTCCAACGCGGCTGCCCGGTCGCCCTGCGAGGCCAGTTCTGCGCCTTGATCCAGGTAATAGACCGGACTCGTCGTCTCATCGACACCGTCCCAGTCCCGGAACGACTCGAAGATGAAGTCGATCATGGGCGTCAATTGCGGATAGTAGGTGTCCTGGAAGACGAAGATCACATTGAAGGCAAGCTGGCGCTCTTCGTTGACAACCGTCATGCGGTCGATCTTGGCATAGGCCAGTTCGTTGGACAGGATGAAGCGGTCGGCCGGGAAGCCTTGCAGCGTCTCCATCTCCAGGTGCTGATCGACCGTGATCTGATCGGTCAACGCAAAGATGTCCTGGAGGATTTCTGCGTAGCGGGTGCGGTTGCGGTCCGCCTTGGGCAGAACACTCAGATGCTCCGGGGCAATGATGATGCCGCCCAACGGTCCCTGAAAGCAGGCTGTGGCCTCGGGCATACAGTCAGCCAGGGGAATATCCTGCCACTGGGACGGGTAGAGCAGCGCAAAGTCGTACGTGTCATCCTCGTACCAACTCATGGGGCCGTAGGAAGTGCGCACGTTGGTCCGGTCAACGTCGGGCTCGGTGACCTCCGCCTCCGGATCGGCCTCAGCCAGCGTGATGAAATAGCCGCCCACGCCTGTGTAGCGCGAGCTGCCGACCATGATCTTGTAGTCGCCGTCCTCCGGCGCCTCGACGACCATCTTGGCGTTTTCACCAAAAATGCCACCGCCGCTGTTGTCACCGAGAACGATAAACTGATGGGTCGGTGACTCAAAGCCCAGGGCGAGTCTGGGTCTGAGGCTCAGCGCGTCAACCGTGATTTCCACACGTTCGTCCTTGGCCAACGTGAGCGTGAACACGTCGGCGTCACCGGGTAGATCAATCGAGCCCAGGTAATTTTGACCGACGCTCAGGGTCGCCAAATCGTCGCGATCGACGTGTCGGCGCGTGGGAACCGACGTGGTCAGTTCAAAGTCATTGCGGTTGGGTGACGGCTGGGTCACTTCGATAAAGTGGGGCCCCTCCTCGTCGACGGTGAACTCCAAAGACACCTCTTGCGCCTCCGCATCCGGCTGCTCGCTGTAGGCCACCGGGTAGCCGTGCGGCCCGACAACGCGCAGAGACGGCTTGCCGCGGCCGGCGACGGTCACCTCCACCTCGGTGTCGACGGGTTCGTCCAGAATGAAGGTGGCGCTGGCGGTCTCGTCCTCCAGGGTGCCCTGCTGCTGCGTGCGCGGTGGCGCCACCGTCAGCGGGGCCGTGACCATGTCGGCGTCGGTGGCGTGGCCCAACAGGGCGTTCAACCGGGGCAGGGCGTCCACAACCGCCCCGGCCATGCCGAAGCCGTCATAGTAGAACGTGGAAATCCTACGACGTCACCGCCGTGGGTGACCATGATGCCGCCGCTCTGCCCGCCGACGGTGGTCGCATCGACCTGATAGAACGTATAGTCGATGGTCTCCCACGTCCGCAAGCGCGAAGGATGCCGTTGGTGATGGTTGGTTGCGGGAACTCGTCGACCTCGCCGGGATAGCCGATCAGGTAGACGTCTTCCCCGATGTTGATCGTGCCGCCGTCGACCAGGTTGACCGGTGGCACGTCGGTCTCACCGGGCCGATCAGCGCCAGGTCCGCCATCAGATCCCAGCCTGCGACGGGCACGTCTGGTGCTCCTCGCCGTTGGGAAAGAGACGATGCGTGCGCTGGCGTAGGGCCAAACGACGTGGGCGTTGGTGAGGAGATAGCCGCCCTTCACGAGCACGCTGCTGCCGGAGGCAATCGGCGTTTCCACAAAGGCGACGGCGGGGAAAGGTCGGCAAAAATCTGCGGCGGGCAGGTCCGACGCCGCCGATTGGGGCGAGGTTTCCAGAAGCACAGCGGGGGTGGGGGCGGGCAGCAACGACGGCGGCACGGACTCCGCCGTGCGCGGCAGGACAACCATCACAGCAATGGCGGCAATAAACCGAGGGATCTGTCGGACGAACATGGTTTGTTTCCTCTGACATAAATGTGTTGATAGGGGTAGAGGTGTTGCCAATGGTGAAGACGGAGTTTTGCGCTCCGTGGATACGATAAATTGTGCCAATGGTCGAAAATTTTATATTTGTGAAATTAAAGTAATTTTATCTGCAATGTATCGTTCGTCGGCGTCACTCGCCTGATTCGCTCGCGCCCGAGGGGCGGCAGTCCATGCCGTGCAGCGGGTACGCAAGGTTGACACGCCCACGATATCGACTATAGTGGAACGTGCCCATGACCATTCGCATCAAGCTCCTCATTCTCATCGTCATGCTCTGCGTGCCGCTGCTGGTGAACTTGGCAGTGCTCGGCCTGTTGACGCGCACGGTTACCCGCTCGGTGCACCAGATTCAGGACGTGGCGGTCGACCAGCAGGCCATCGCCTTGCGCATGCAGGCCCAACTGCGCGACGCCGAGGCGGCGCTCTATCGCCATCAACTGGAAGGCGGCAGTCCCTTTGCCGTCCAGTTCGCGGGCTTGATGGGCCAGTTCGGCGGCGAGATCGACACCTTCGGCGCGCTGGCCGGCTCCCCCCAGGAAGAGGCGTGGGCCGAAGAGATCCGCACCGCGTTTCATGACGTGCGCGTGCTGGGCACGGAACTGATCGCGCTGCGCGAGGCCCAATCGTCGCGCCTGGGCCAGTTGATGAAGATCGAGGGCAACGCCTCGCACCTGTTCAAGGAGATCGCGCTGGCCGAAAGCGCCAATCTTCCCTACCAGGGCATGGTGGGCGTGGTCTCCAACGACCTCAACGACATCGAACTCTACATCGCCGAGTACGCCTCGGCCACGGGCGAATTGGACTTGGCGCTGCTGCGCACGGCCGTGTTGGACTTTCGCCGTCACATCGGTGAGTTGCGCGCGTTGGCGCAGACGCCCCAAGAGATTGCCTGGGCCGACGCTACGCAGATCACGTTCGACCGCCTGGGGCGCACCGGCGTCAGCCTCATCAACGGCTGGGATCAACAGCGCACCCAGTTCGCCGAATTCACCGCCCAGGTCGCGCACATCGGCCAGACGTTGTTGGCCGCGGAGATCCAGCCGTACATGACGGCCAACCTGGTCAACGCCCAGGACCGGCTCTTCGTGACGCTCAACCGGGCCATGCTTTGGAGCGGGATGCTGTCGCTGCTGGTGGTGGCCGTCACGCTAACGACGCTGGTCCTGATCCTGCGCCGTGTGGCCGGCGACGCGCAGATGCTGCTCCAGGGCGCGGATCGGGTCACCGGCGGCGACTTGACCACGCCGGTGCTGCTCAAGTCCGACGACGAACTGGCGCAACTCGGGCGCGCCTTCAACACCATGATGGACGAGATCGGCGCGCGCGAACAGCGGCTGCAACAGCGCATCGCCGAGTTGGAACGCCTGCGCAAGATCAGCCTGCGCCTGACCAGCGCTCTGGCCTTCACCGATGTCATGCAGATCGTGGCGGACAGTTCGGTGCATCTGGTCAACGCGGCCGAAGCCCACATCTTCTTTTGCGATGAAGCGTTTTCTGCTGACGCGCAAGCCGCCGCCGTGCCGACCCTCATGGCCAGCGCCGGGCGCGATGACGACCGCACGCGCTACCAGCGCGCGCCCCGGGCCGACGGCCTGGTGGCGCGCACCATCCGCGCCAAAGCGCCCCAGGTGGTCAGCCATCCGCGCTTGCAGTACGCCGATGGCAACGAGGACGCGCTGCTACTGGAGTCCATGGCCGCAGCGTCGATTCCCCTCCTGCGCGGCGACACGGTCATCGGCGTCTTCAACGTCATCCTGGACGACCGGGCCGGCTTTCGCCCGTCCGAACTCCACATCCTGGGCTTGCTGGCCGACCAGGCCACGGTGGCGCTGGAGAACGCGCAGCTCTATCAAAACGTGGCGGAAAAAGAGGCGAGCCTCAACAAGCTCCTGCGCAAACTGGCGCTGGTGCAGGAGGAGGAACGCCGCCTGGTGGGCCTGGACCTCCACGACGGGTTGACCCAGATCCTGCTCAGCGCCAACATGCACCTGAACACCCTGGCCGCGCTCTCCACCGAGTTGCCGCCGCCGGCCCGCCGCCAGTTGACCATGGGCCAGGAGCGTCTGCGCGAGGCCATCAACGAGGCCCGGTGGGTCGTGGCCGAACTCCGTCCCACCGAGGTGGAAGATCACGGCCTGGTCGACGGGCTGCAACAGTACGTCACGCGTGGCGCAGCAGGCCGGCTGGGCCGCGGAATTCAGCGCGACCCTGGCGACATCGACCTCGCGCCGGGCATCGAGAGCGCGGTCTTTCGCATCGTGCAGGAGGCGCTGGCCAACGCGCGCAAGTACGCACAGACCCCGCGCATTCAGGTCTGTCTGCGTGTGCAAACGACGCCGGTCGCCGGACCTGGCGGTCACCATCCGCGATTGGGGCCGCGGCTTCGACCCGCATCTTTTGGCGGATGGGCTGGATGATGAAAGCCAACACTTGGGGCTGGTGGGCATGCGCGAACGGGCGCAGCTTTGGGCGGCGTGTTCAACCTCGTCACTGCGCCCGGCCGGGGCACCACGGTCGAGGTGACCATTCCCATTGCCCCGCAGGTGCAGGCCGACGTGCCGCCCGCGCCCGTCAGCGTCGTGTAGCGGACGCATCCCAACGGCAGGAGAGACGCCATGGCAGACGCCACAATCCGCGTGATGATCGTCGACGATCACCAGATGGTGCGCATGGGGTTGCAGAGCATGCTGGTCGAGCCGGACATCCAGGTGGTGGGCGAGGCGGCGAGCGGCGCAGAGGCGCTGGCGCTGCTGCCCACGTTGGCGCCCGACGTCGTGCTCATGGACATCCGCATGCCGGACATGGACGGCATCCAGGCGCTGGAGGCCATCAAGGCGCAGCGGCCGCAGACGCGCGTGGTCATGGTCACGACCTATCGCAGCACCGTCTATTTGCTGCGTTCGTTGTCGGCCGGCGCGGCGGGCTTTGTGCTCAAGGACGTGCCGCGCGAGGAACTGCTCAACACCGTGCGCGCCGTGGCAGCCGGCGCGGCGGGCGTGGACCGCGACTTCCTCCAGAGCGTGCTGCGCGATCTGGACGAGCAGTCCCAGTCCGACGTCATCGGCAGCGCGTTGACCGAGCCGCTCACCGGCCGCGAGATGGACGTGCTGCGTCTGCTGGTCGAAGGCATGACCAACCAGGCCATCGCCCACGCGCTCACGCTCAGCCCGGCGACGGTCAAGGGCTATATCCAGAGCATCTTCCAAAAGCTGGCCGTGGCCGACCGCACCCAGGCCGCGGTCAAGGCCATCCGCCTGGGCCTGGTCAAATAAGCGGGCCCTCCAATCGGCTGGGCGAATCCCCTCCAATCGGCCCTACCGCGACCGACGCGGTTTGGCTACACTGGCAACGTCAACTGTTCGACAACAGCATCGGTCGGAAATCTCGGCGGCACGTGGCCGGCAGATTTGAGTTGTCTGCCGCCCCCTGGCCATCACGGGATTGACGCCGCAGTGTGGTCGTTCCCCAATTCCTGTTCCATTCACTTTGGAGGTAAGTCATGTTCGTACGCAAGCTCTCCCTGCTGGGCGTGCTCTTTGTGCTGGTGGCGCTCATCAGCGCGTGCGCCGCGCCCATGCCCGCGGCCGCACCGGCCGCCGGCGGCGACACGGCCGCAGCCGGCAGCGAGGACGCCGCCGGCTACACCCCCGGCGCCGTCGAATGCATCGCCCCCGCGGATCCCGGCGGCGGCTGGGACTTCACCTGCCGCTCCGTGGGCAAGGTCGTCAGCGACCTGGGCCTGGTTGACGGCACCGTGCAGGTCACCAACATGTCCGGCGGCGGCGGCGGCGTGGCCTTTGCCCACGTGGTCACCGAACGCGATACCGACAACAACTTGATCGTCGCGGCCAGCCCCGCGACCACGCTGCGTCTGGCCCAGGGTCAGTACGGCGATTTCACCGAGGAAGACGTGCGTTGGCTGGGTGCGCTGGGCGCCGACTTCGGCGTCGTGGCCGTGCGCGCCGACTCCGAGTTCAACTCGCTGGGTGACATCGTTGCCGCGCTGGAAGCGGACCCGGCATCGCTCAACTTCGGCGGCGGCAGCGCCGTGGGCGGCCAGGATCACATGAAGGTGCTGGTGCTGGCCCAGGGTGCCGGGCTGGATCCCCTCTCCATCAAGTACACGCCTTTCGACGGCGGCGGCGAGGCCATGACGGCGCTGCTGGGCGGCTTCATCGACGTCTTCCCCGGCGACGTCTCCGAGGTGCTCGGCCAGCTTGAGGCCGGCACGATCAAGGTCGTGGCGACGCTTTCCCCAGAGCCCTTGGGCGGCATGCTCGAGGGCATCCCCACGGCGCAGGAAGAGGGCTACGACGCCACGTGGGTCGTCTTCCGCGGCTTCTACATGCCGGGCGGCGTCTCCGATGACGCCTACAACTGGTGGGCCGACGCCATGACCCAGGTGGCCGATTCGGCCGAGTGGGCCGACGTGCGTCAGCAGAACGGCCTGGCCGAGTTCTTCCTGGTCGGTCCCGACTTCGAAGAGTTCGCCCGTAACCAGGTGGCCAACTTCCGCCAGTTGAGCATCGACCTCGGCCTGCTTGAATAACGCATGTGACAAGAAGTCCGACTTCTCCAGAAGTCGGACTTCTTGAACAAGCACAACCCCACTTTGATCCCATGACACATCATCGGATTGACCGCATCGCCGGTGTGATACTGCTGCTGTTGACGGCTTGGTACACGTACGCGGCGACTCAATTGAAAATCGGCTTTCTGGCCGATCCTGTGGGGCCCAAGGCGCTGCCGTTTCTATTGGCGGGCCTGATGGCCGTGGTTTGCATCTACCTGATCGCCCGCCCGGAGGAGGATCCGGAGTGGCCGGCGCCGGCGGCGTGGCTGCGCATCGGGATGACGGTGGCCGTCTTCGTCCTCTACGCCTACACCATGATCCCGCTGGGCTACATCATCGCCACCACGCTCATGGTGGGTCTGCTCTCTCTGATCTTTCAGGGGCCGCGCCTGGGCAGCTTTGCAGCGGCCTTTGTCTTCAGCCTGGCCATGTACGGCCTCTTTGCCGTGCTCCTGGACCTGAGCCTGCCCTTCGGCCGGCTCTGGCGCACGTGGTTGGGAGGTTAGCATGGAAATTCTCGGTCACCTGCTGGACGGGTTTGCCATCGCGTTGACGCCCATGAATCTGTTCATCGCGTTCGCGGGCGTCTTCATCGGCACCATGGTGGGCATGTTGCCCGGCATCGGCCCCATCAACGGCATTGCGGTGCTGATTCCCATCACCTACGCATTGAAGCTCCCGCCCGAGAGCGCCATCATCATGTTTGCGGGCATCTACTACGGCTCGCAGTACGGCAACTCCATCAGCACCATCCTGCTCAACGTGCCCGGCACGGCATCGGCCGTGGTCACCGCCATCGACGGGTACGCCATGACGAAAAAGGGACGTGCCGGCCCGGCATTGGCGGCGTCGGCCATCGCGTCGTTCTTCGGCGGCACCGTCTCCATTCTTGCACTCATGCTCTTCGCACCGTTGCTGGCCAAATGGGCCATCCGCTTCGGTCCGGCCGAATACTTTGCGCTCATGGTCTTCGCCTTCTCCACGCTCTCCAGCCTGGCGGGCGGCAGCCTCTCCAAGGCGCTGATCTCTACCGTCTTCGGCTTGATGCTGGCCACCGTGGGCTTCGATCCGCTGAGCGCGGTGCCTCGCTTCACCTTCGGCCAACTCAAGCTGCTGGACGGGCTGGACTTCGTGGTCGTCACCATCGGCTTCTTCGCCATCAGCGAAGTCTTCCAGGTGCTGGAGGAGACGACAACCGGCGCGGAACTCACGACCAAACTGGGCCGGGTCATGATCTCCATGAAGGAGTTCACCGGCTCGATCTGGACCATGGTGCGTGGGTCGATCATCGGCTTCTTCATCGGCGTCTTGCCCGGCGCGGGCGCGACCATCGCCACCTTCGTCGCCTATACCACCGAAAAGCGCTTCTTCGATCCGCGCCGACGGCTGGGCACGGGCGTGGTGCGCGGCGTGGCCTCGCCGGAATCGGCCAACAACGCCGCGGCCAACGGCGCCATGATCCCACTGTTGACCCTGGGCGTGCCCGGCAGCGGCACCACCGCGGTCATGCTCGGCGCGCTCATCGGCCTCAACGTGACGCCGGGGCCGCTGCTCATCCAGAACCGGCCGGAGATCTTCTGGAGCCTGGTCGCGTCCATGTACATCGGCAACTTGATGCTGCTGGTGCTCAACCTGCCGCTGGTCGGTCTCTTCGTCAAGGTGCCGCAGGTGCCGTTGGTTCCTCATTCCGGCCGTGGTTGCGCTGAGCTTCGTGGCAGTTCACGTCAGCAACAGCCCCTCTGACCTGCTGCTCATGACCGGCTTTGGGTGGTGGGACACCATGCGCAAGACCGGCTTTCCCTGGCGCCGGTGATCCTGGGCCTGGTGCTCGGCCCGCTCATGGAGCAGAATCTGCGCCGGGCGCTCTCGCTCAGCAGCGGCGACTGACCACGCCTGGGCCAGCCCCATTCCGCATCACCATCTGGGTTCTGGCCATCGCCAGCCTTTCCCGCCGCTCCTGCTCAACCGCACGTCGGACCTCGCCGACATCGACTTGCCGGAGGATGAAGAAGTATGCCCAGTTCGACTAATCGCTGATGTTTGAAGAAGTCCGACTCCCGCCAGAAGTCGGACTTCTTCTCCTCGCTCCTACGCTCTGCGTGGGAGCGTTGTTCTTGCGCTCCGCGCCACGAAGGTTATGTGCGCGTTGATTGCGGGCGGGACGCGGGAGCGCTGACTGGTATGCCCACGGAGACCGTGGGCACGAGTATACGCCGAGCATAGAAGTCCGACTTCAGCCAGAAGTCGGACTTCTTGCGCCGTCACGGCCGCGCTGGGCTCCCATCGGGCAGGCGCGTCTGGGTCCACTCCTCCACGATCTCCTGGCACGGGTATTCCGCAGCCAGCTTCTCGTCGATGTCGATGCCCAGGCCCGGCTTGTCGTTGGGGTAGAGGTAGCCGTCGCGCACTTCGGGCAGGCCGGGGAACATGGCGTAGTCTACCTCCGACGGGCGGTACCACTCCTGCACGCCGAAGTTGGGCGCCCACAGGTCCAGGTGCAGGTTGGCGGCGTGGCCCACGGGGGAGGTGTCGCCCGGCCCGTGCCACGCGGTGCGGATGCCGTACATGTGGGCAAAGTCGGCTGCCTTGCGCGCCGGGGTGATGCCGCCCATCTGGCTCACGTGCATGCGGATGAAGTCGATGAGCCGTTCCTCGATCAGCGGCCGCCATTCCAGCGGGTGGTTGAAGAGTTCGCCCATGGCCAGGGGCGTGGCGCACTGCTCGCGGATGCGCCGGAACCAGGCGATGTCCTCGGGCGCGAGCGCGTCCTCCAGGAAGAAGAGCTTGTACGGCTCCAGGTCCTTGGCAAACTGCACCGTGTCGATGGGCGTGAGCCGCTCATGGATGTCGTGGAGCAGCTCCACCTCCGGCCCCACTTCGCGGCGCACGTGGTCGATCATCCTCAGCATATTGCGACAGTAGCCGCGCGGGTCGTAGTAGGCGCCGGCGGCCGCGCGCTCGGGCTTGGGCAGTTGGTCGATGCGCCCGCCGTAGCCGCCCATCTGCACGCGGATGTAGCGGAAGCCTTGCGCCATGTACGCCTTGACGCTCTCCGTCACCGCGTCCGGCGTCGGCCCGTCCGCGTGGACGTAGACGTGCGCGGCCTCGCGACACTTGCCGCCCAGCAAATCGTAGACCGGCATGTTGGCCAGCTTGCCCTTGATGTCCCACAGCGCCTGGTCCACGCCGGAGATGGCGTTGTTGAGCACCGGCCCGTTGCGCCAGTAGCCGTGGACCATGCTCATCTGCCAGATCTCCTCGATGCGGCTGACGTCGCGGCCCAAGAGGAAGGGCTTGAGATGGCGTTCCAGCGCGGCGGCCACGGCGAAGATGCGCTGGGTGAAGGTGGCGCAGCCCAGGCCGTACAGCCCCGGCTCGGACGTGATGACTTTGACGATGGCCAGGCGCGAGGAGCCCGGCTGGGTGAGAATGCACTGGATGTCCTGGATGGTGATCGGTTTTGCCATGGTGATGTCCTCCTGCTTGGTGGCGTCTCGGTGTGTGGCGGCGGGTGACTTCCCGGAAGAGGGCAGGCAGCTCCTCGTCGGCAGCGAACCGTTTGCCCTCTTCCGGGAAGTCGTCCTCACGCATCGTAGCCCGAACTCGGTTTTCTGCCAACCGACCCTGCGGCATTTCAAAACCGTTTCGCAAGCGATGCCGCACGTTGGTGGTTTCGAAGCGGCAGAAGTTGTTTGGCGTTCACCCACGAATAGTGTATGCTGTGGACATATCCACGCCGAACGCAAAACAGTGCCGACACCACAATGACCGAACCGATTCTCGCGCTGCGCGACATCTCCAAGCGCTTTGACATGACCCAGGCGCTGGACAACGTAAGTCTGGACCTCTACCCGGGCGAAATCCACGCGCTGCTGGGCGAAAACGGCGCGGGCAAATCCACCCTCATCAAGATCATGACCGGCATCCACAAGCCGGACACGGGCGAAATTCGCCTGGACGGCCAGCCGGTCACCATCGCCAACGCCATCGACGCCCAGGCCCACGGCATCGCCGCCATCCAGCAGGAACCCATGATCTTCCCCGATCTCAACGTGGCCGAGAACATCTTCATCAGCCACCGGGACCGGGGCGCCTTCATGCATTGGGGCAAGATGTACCGGGACGCAGAGGCGATTCTGGGCCAGTTGGACATCGGGCTGGACGTGCGCAGCCAGGCCCGCGGACTGACGCTGGCGTCCCAACAGGCGGTGGAGATCGCCAAGGCCATCTCGCTCAACGTGCGCGTGCTTATCATGGACGAGCCGACCGCGTCGCTCTCCGCCCACGAGGTGGAGCAGCTTTTTGCGCTGGCCGACCGGCTGCGCCGCCAAGGCGTGGCGCTGCTCTTCATCAGCCATCGCATGGAGGAAGTCTTCCAGATCGCGGACCGCATCACCATCCTGCGCGACGGTCAGTTCATCTCCACGGGGCCGGTGGACGAGTACAACACCGAGCGCGCCATCCGCGACATGGTCGGCCGTCAGGTGGAGGACTTCTTCGCCCAGCGGGAGAACGAGCCGGGCGATGTGCTCATGTCCGTCAAGGGGCTGAGCAAGGAGGGCGCGTTCCACGACGTCAGCTTTGACATTCGTCACGGCGAGGTGCTGGGCTTTGCCGGGCTGGTCGGCTCCCGGCGCACAGACGTGGGGCTGGCGCTCTTCGGCATCGAACCGGCCGACGCGGGCGAGGTGATCTTCGAGGGCAAGCAGATCCACGTGGACTCGCCGCAGCAGGCGGTCGACCTGCAGATCGCCTATGTCTCAGAGGACCGGCGCGGCCTGGGCTTGACCTTGCCCATGGCCATCGCCACCAACATCACGCTGCCCACTCTGCGCCGCTATCTCTCCACCCTGGGGCTGGTGCAGACCAAGCCGGAGACCGCCACCGCCGAGGCGTTCCGGGAGCGGCTGAACATTCGCACGCCGTCGGTGCAGACCGAGGTGGCCAAGCTCTCCGGCGGCAATCAACAGAAGGTGATGCTGGCCAAATGGCTCAATGTGCGCCCCAAATTGCTGATTTTGGACGAGCCGACGCGCGGCATCGACGTGGGCGCCAAGGCGGAGGTCCATCGCATGATCGGTGAACTGGCCAACGAGGGGCTGGCCATCATCATGATTTCGTCCGATCTGCCCGAGGTGCTGGCCATGAGCGACCGCATTCTGGTCATGCGCGAGGGGCGGCAGATGGCGATCTTTGACCAGCGTGAGGCCACCCAGGAGCGGGTGCTCACCGCGGCCATGGGCCAGGGCGCCGCGGAAGTCGAGGGATTGGCATGAACTGGCTGCTGCGTCGTTTCCGCCCGGAGCAGGTGCGCGAACTCATCCTGGTGCTGTTGATCATCGTGGCCATGCTCATCTTCGGCACCCAGATCGACAACTATTTCTCGGCCCGTTTCTTCAACCGCATCGCCACCAGCGCGGCCATCATCGCCGTGGTGGCCACGGGCCAGACGCTGGTGGTGCTGACGCGTAACATCGACCTGTCGGTGGGCTCCATCGTCGGCTTCACCGCCTATTTCGTGGGCACGCAGTTGGCGGCCAACAACCACATGTGGCCGCTGGCCGCGGTGCTCATGGCCATCGCCGCGGGCGCGCTGCTGGGGGCCATCAACGGCCTGCTGGTCGCGTACGGCCGCGTGCCCGCCATCATTGTTACCCTGGGCACCCTGGCCATCTACCGCACGATTTTGGTGGAGTATTCGGACGCCAAGACGG
>JAWKOK010000070.1:0-26590 GCA_041391205.1 Caldilineaceae bacterium | reverse complement strand
AGATAGCGGCTGTCGGGGATCCACGCAGTGGGGAAGTCCGCCAGCGAAGCCTTCTCGGCGTCGGTCAGGGTCTCGGGGTCTTGATCCGGGCCCAGCGCGCCGTACTCGTTGCGATCCCAGCGCCCCAGCGCGGTCAACCCGTCCGCGGCGATGATCTCCACCTGGATGGGCACGCCGTCCACGGTGACGTCCGCGGCGTTGAAGTCGGCCGCGGCGCTGCGCACCCACGGCTCCACCGGCAACGCCGTCAACACGCGCACGGTGGCCGCGTCGGGGCGTTCCACGGTCAGCGCGGCCGGCGCGCCGCCGCCCGATTGGCCGCGCAAGGCCAACGACACGCCGACAATCACCAGCGCGGCGACGATGATGCCGACAAAGATAAGGCGAGTACGGTTCATGGGCACTTCGTTTTCGTCATATGGGAACAAACCAGGTTTCGCGCAGAAACCTGGTTTGTCTGCTACCGCTCAGCCAACGTGTTTGAACACGTTTCGCAACCTAGCCGTGGAATTCATTCCACGGATCGCCGGCACACACGAGTTCTACCGGCGACGACGATCGTATGCACAATGCGTCGCGCCTAACTGATCCCCAGCTTCTTCTTGCGTTCCGCCAACTGGGCATCCAGCGCGGTGCGCTCCAGCACGTCGTCCATCTGCTCGTCCAGGCTGGCCGCGCGCATCTCGCTGGCCGCGGTCGCCTTGTCCAAGCGGGCGTAGATGCTCTCGGCAATGCCCTTGATGTCGCTGTCGCCCGAGCCCATGAGATCGTCCAGGCTCTTCATGGCCTTGACGGTCGTCTCCTTGCTCTTGGCCAGTTCCAGCAAGGCCTGGAGTTCCTCGCGCTCCTGCTTCATGGTGGCCAGGCGCGCCTCCAGCTTTACCTTGGCGTCCAGCAGATTGCGGAACTCGCTCTCCTGGCGCTCCAACTGCGCCTTGTACGTTTCCACCAGGCGCTGGGTGCTGTTGAGCCGGCTCTGCACCGCCACCGCCGCGGCCTCGTTGCCCTCCACCAAGAAGGCATCCACCGCGCGGTCCAACTCGGCTTCCTTTTGCTCGTACTCGGCCAGCTTGCGCTTGATCGACTTCACCTCGCCGCCGACCGTGGCCGCCGCATCCTCCAGGTCTTCCAGATTGTTCTCAACCTGGCGGATGTACTGGTCGATCACGGCCAGACTGTTGGTCTTCAGCGCCTGGTCAACCATGTAATGCAGGTTGGCGGAAATGAGCGTCGACACTTTTTCCAATAGCGATGCCATGGGGTTCTTTTCTCCTTGCAATCAGCATGGTCCGTTTGGCGTAAACCCCGCGGCGAAGAATCAGTCTATGTGCCATTGACGGCAGCCGTCTGTTCATAGCCGTCGGGATCTACGGGTTTTCAAGGGCGGGAAACGCAGCGATGGACACATCCTGCGCTTTCATTTTTCCCGAAACCACTACGCAGCAACTGCGCCGTGGTTTCGTCCAATAGTATACCGCTTGCTCGTGTCAGAAACAATGACGACCGGCTGACACCAATCCGACAACCGGACGAAAAACGAGGAAACCCGACCAACGAGGAAACCAACCCGAAAGAGATCCGTCCACCCTACCACCCCAACACCCTATCACCCCACAACCCCACTCACTCCTCCACCAACCCCACCACCATCGCCAATATCTCCTCGGCGCGGCTGTTCAGCCCACTGCTGCGGAAGCCGACGATCGCCTCCAACTCCGCCTGGGTGGTGGGCGCATGGGCCGCGATCTGTTTGAGGATGCCGTTGTTGGCAATTTGGTAGGCGGGGATGCGCTCCTGCACCGCACATTTCTGCCGGAGCTCTTGCAGCTTGAGGAAGATCTTCCGCTCCGTCTGCGGGGAGACGGTCGCGGCCTTGGCCGACTTGCGCAAGCGACCGCCGGCCGCGGTCAATTCGGCGCGCTGGGCGGCAAGGAGTTCCTCATCACCCTCCGCGGGCGGATTGAGCTGGATCAGGTCGAGGATGACCGCGCCGTGATGCTGGAGCCGCTGGGCGCCCATCCCGGGTAGCGCCGCCAGCCCGCTCTCGTCGGCCGGGCGTGTCTCGGCAATGCGCAACATCAACTCGTTGCTCATGATCACGTAGGGTGGCAGCCCGAACTCCTCGGCCGTGCGCCTGCGCCACAGCCACAGCGCCTTCTGCAGCGGCGTGTACTTGTCGCCCGCGGCCCCATCTTCTTCCCCAGAATCCGCCGCCGCCGCCTCGGGGTCCAACTCGGCATAGGCGGCATAGTCCGGATGGGCCGCCAGCCACTCCTCCGCGTCCGCCCGCCCGCGCATGGTCGCCGCCAGCACAGGATAGCCGTTGCGCTCGTACTGGCGCAGATGGTTGGACTCCAGCAGATCGTCCACGTAGTTCATCACCGCGGCCTCGCCCAGCTCCTTGAGGCGGCCGTGGTGGCGCGCTGGTGGGCCTTGACCGGCGCCCGCAGACTGCCCGTGAGAATGCGCGCCAGCCCACTCCGGCCCACCGGTTTGGGCAAACTGACCAGACAGTCCAAAATCATGGGCTCAATGTCGGCATCGTCCGGCAGCACCAGCGTGATCGCGTCCGGCTCCGGCAGCTCGGGACGAATGCCGGTACAGTTGTCGCAGACGGGGCACTTGGTGCGCGGCGGGCTGCCGAAATGCATGCTGATGTAGCCGTGACGACAGCTCTCCGCCGTGGCGTAGCCGACCACGTCGTCGATGCGCCGGTGGGCCAGCGCCGTCGACTGGCTGATCAGGCGCGCCAGCCGTTCCTGCGCGTCATCCGGCGGGGGCGGCAGCTCGATGAACATGGCGCGCCGGCTCCCTTTCAACGTGAGCCGGCCGGCCTGCTCCCAGTCGAGCAACTGGGCCTCGGTCTCGTCCGTGCCCCAGCCCATGAACGTGGCGACGTCGGCCAACTGGAAACTCGCCTTGCGTCCCGGCGCCAGCGCCAACCCCCGCTGCAGCAGCGTGAAGTCGGCATCGTCGGGCGCGCCCGGGGGCGGATTACGCTTCACGCCGATCTCCACCTCGCGCGGCACATCGAAGCTGCGGCTGAGCAAGTCTACCCGCTCCAGCATGCTGACGGCCACGCGCACGCTGGTCTCGTCGCTGTTGAGCACCTGCTGCAAGCGTTGCGCATCCACCGCACCGAACGCGGACTCGGTGCGCCCGTCCACGGCGGCCAGCGCGCCCGTGGCCTCATCCTGCACCAGCTTCACATCCAGTTGGTTGGCCACCGCGGCGTAGACGCGCAGCAGAAAGTCGACGGAGAACTCGTCCGCCTTGGCCCAACGGCGCAGATTGGCCCAGTCGTTGTTGCTGTAGAAGAGCAGCCCCTGGCTGGGCTTGCCGTCACGCCCGGCGCGGCCCACCTCTTGGTAATAGGCGGCCAAACTGCGCGGCGGATGGAAATGGACGATAAAGCGGATGTCCGCCTTGTCGATGCCCATGCCGAACGCCACCGTCGCCACCACCACGCGCGTCTGGTTGGACATGAAGCGGTCCTGGGCGGCGTTGCGGTCGGTCAACCCCGCGTGGTATGGCTCCGCCGCCACGCCGACCCGGCGCAACTCGAAGGCCAGCGCTTCACACTTCTGGCGAGAGTTGACATAAACAATGCCGCTGCCCGGCGTCTCCTGCACGAATTTCAGGAGCGCGCGCAGCTTTTCCTCCTCGTTGTGAAAGCGCATGGCCGACAGGTGCAGGTTGTCGCGGAAGATGTCCAGCGTCATGACGTGGGGGCGATGGCGCGCTGCGTCCTCTTCCTTGCTCCCGTCGGCCGCGGCCGGCGGGTCTTCGCGCCCGCCGTCGTCGCTCAGATACTGGACGATTTCGTCACGCACTCGGGGCGGCGCGGTCGCGGTCATGGCCAGCGCCGGCGGGTTGCCCAACTCGTGACGCGCTTCCTGGATGAACAAGTAGTCCGGCCGGAAATCGTGGCCCCACAGACTGACACAGTGGGCCTCATCGACGACGAAGAGGTCGATGCCGCCGGCATGCAGCGCCCGCAAAAAGGCCCGTTGCCGGAGACGTTCGGGCGCGGCGTAGACCAGCTTGTAGCGCCCCTCGGCGATGCCCCGCATGCGCTCGGCCAACTCGGCATCGGTCAGCGTGCTGTTGATGAACGTGGCCTGGCCGCGGGCTGCAGTGGGCAGCCCCTCCACCTGATCCTTCATCAGCGCGATCAGCGGGCTGATGACCAATGTCGCCCGCGGTAAGAGCAACGCGGGCAGTTGATAGCAGAGCGACTTCCCCGCGCCCGTGGGCATCACCGTCAGGATCGACTCCCGGCGCAGGACCGAGGCGATGACTTCGACCTGCCCCGGCCGCAGCTTCATGAAGCCGAAGTGGCGCACCGCCTCCAGTTGGATGTTGCGCGCCTCCCGTCGCTCCACCGGCAGCGACTCGGGGCCGCTATGGGCCCGGTAGAGCACGTCGGCATCGAACTCGTGACCGGGCGCCAGCTTGACGTACGGTTCGAGCACGTCGTGCAACTGCGCGAGCGCGGTCTGTTGCCGCCGCTGCAACTCCAGTTGTGCCGCCTTGGCGCTCTCCGCATAGTCGAGCGTGGCGAACAATGCGGCCAGCCGGGTCAGATTGGCATCGCTGATCTCAGCCGGCACGCCGGCGCCGATCTGTTGCAGCGCGGCCGTGGCCGCCGTCTGCTCCTCCGCAGCCAGCGCACACTCGACCATGGTGAGCAGCGCGCCCACGTGACGGGGCCGGCGAGCGAGGAACGCGTCGAGCAGGACGGTTGCGTCGGCATAGCGTCCCAGTCCCGTGTAGACGCGGGAGGCCGCGTGCACCGCGGTGATGTCATGGCCGTACGCGCGGCTGATGTCATCGGCCACATCCTGAGCGTGGAGGTCGTGGCCCGCGGCCAGCAGCACCTGGGCCTCCAGCGCCTGGCTGCCGATGGTCGTGCTGCGGCGTTGGCGGCGTTCGAGGACGCGCAGCGCATCCTCGTACTGGGCGCAGCGGAAGAGGGCCCGGGCCTGGTAGTCGAGCAGGAAGAGCATGGCGCCGTGGACTTCGCGCAGCGCGTTGGCCAGGTCAAGTTGTTGCGCCGGCGTGCTCCACTGGGCGACGAAGTCCAGGAGCCGTTCACGCACTTCCGGCGGCAGCGCGTGCAACTGGGCGCGCGAGAGGCGCACGCCCGGGGCCGGCTCGAGGTAGCCAGATTGTTCAGTGGGTGCCGTCATGATCGTCGTATGTCACAAGTGAGCCGGTTGTCAGTGCGCAAATGGTGCCAGCAAACATACCCTGTCGGCAGGTTATTGTCAACTGTTTTCTTGTGACGATACAACCTCTGCACCGCCGCACGTATACCCACGCGTACGACGGCGCCAAAACTTGGCTGGAATCCCGGTGGAATTGCCCATCAACATGGGCGCGGTATTATACCCGGGACGGAGTGCGCGTAGTGAGCGCACATTGTGCATGGCGGTCTGCTGGGGAATTTTTGACGTACCGCCTCTGGTCTCATATAATCCACAAGTCTGCCCAGAATCGACCAGTCTGTTCCGTGGAAACGCGAAAGTGAGTACCGTAATGACACGAGTCTTTGTCACTGGCATGGGCGCGCTGACGCCGATTGGCAATGATGTCCCCACCTATTGGGAGAATCTCGTTGCCGGCAAATCGGGCGCCGGGCGCATCACGCTGTTTGATACACTGGACATGCCGTACAACATGGCCTGCGAAGTCAAGGGCTTCGATCCGGACAACTTCATGGATCGCAAGACCTCGCGCCGCACATCCCGCTCAACGCAACTGGGAATTGCCGCCGCCAAGCAGGCGCTGGACGATGCAGACCGCGATCACGGAGGACAACTGGTATCGGGTCGGTGTGATGATGGCCACCGGCGGCGGCGGCATCACCGAAATGGAGCATGCCAGCGTCGACGTCAACACCAAGGGCTGGCGTGTGGCCGGGCCCTTCGTCGTGCCCAGCGTCATGGCCAACGCGGCCAGTTGTCTCGTCTCCATCGAGACGGGCGCGCGTGGCCCGGTGATGACCAGCACCGCAGCCTGTGCCAGCGGTCACTATTCCATCATCGAGGCGTTCCACTACCTGCAACGCGGCGAGGCCGATGTCATGATCGCCGGCGGCACCGAGTCCGCGCTCTCGATCCTGATCATGGCCGCGTTCGGGCGCATGGGTCCCCTCTCCAAGAACACCGACAATCCCGAGGGCGCCTGTCGACCTTTCTCGGTGGATCGGGACGGCTTTGTCAGCGGCGAAGGCGCCTGTGCACTCATCCTGGAGACGGAAGAGCATGCACGCAAGCGCGGCGCACGCATCTACGGCGAAGTCCTCGGCGGTGCGCTGACCGGCGACGCCTATCACATCACCGCGCCCGACCCCACCGGTGACGGTGCCGCGCGCGCCCTGGAAAACGCCGTCCGCTATGCCGGACTGACGCCCAATGATATCGACGTGGTCTTTGCCCACGGCACCGGCACCGCGCTCAACGATGTGGGCGAGGCCATGGCGCTCAAGCGCACCTTCGGCGAGCACATCTACGACATGCAGATCACCAGCATCAAGAGCATGGTCGGACATGCGCTGGGGGCAGCCGGCGCCCAATCCGCCGTCGCCGCCATCCTCAGCCTGCGCGACGGCGTGGTGCCGCCCACCATCAACTACACGCCCGATCCGGAGATCGACATTCCCATCGTGGGCAACGTGGCGCAGCCCACCTCGGCGCGCTATGCCACGGTCAACGCGTTCGGCTTCGGCGGCCAGAACGTCGTCGCCGTCTTCGGCAAGGTGGAGGAGTAGCGCGTCGGCATCTTCCCCGCACCATGCTTGTGTCCAGCATACCTGATTTGACCGGGCCCGGCGTTGCCAACGTCGGGCCTTGTATTACGCCCCGTCACTCGTTCACAGCGTAACGCTCGCTAAACGTTTGCGCAGCGTTTTCGTGATATGTTGCGTATACTGCATAGCGCATTACACCAGACCGGCTTTGCCCCGAAGATGACGTCGATGGCCCGGCCGTCGATCGAAGGCGATTGCGTAGATGCGCTACGGCGTGGTGAGCGAGAATGGCCGACAAGCAACACGATGTCACCCAAACTGATGGCGCCAAACCTGCGACCATGCACCGGATCGGCTGGTTGTTGGTGCCCGTGCTGCTGGCGTTGAGCGTCGTCCAACTGGCCAACGTGACGGTGGCCCGGTCTACACCCGTAGTACAGGCGAGCCGGGGCGGCCGCATCGATCCCGCGCAAACACGGCTGATCGTGCGCCTCGCACCCCCCACGGTTGATGCCGTCGGCGCGGCGGCCATGGATGTGCCCGCCGCCGCGCTCGATCAACTGGCCGCTTTGGCCGCGCCCGGTGATGTAACCGCGCTGCTGCCCCTGGCCCACTCCGGTGTCGACCAATCTCGCCGGCGCGCGGACGGCCTGACCGACCTTTACGTGGTCACCTTGCCCCCGGTGTGGACCCGGCTGTCGCCCGCGCTCACTTGACCGCTGATGCGCGTGCTCTGGGTGGAAGAGGACGCGGTGGCCACCGGCGCCGTCATTCCCAACGATCCTCAATTTTCTCTCCAGTGGAATTTGCTCAATACCGGCCAGGAAGGCGGCGTGCCCGATGCCGATGTGGACGCCACCGAGGCCTGGGATCTGACCAGCGGTTCGGCCACGGTGATCATTGCTGTGGTCGACGGCGGCGTGGACCTGGATCACCCCGATCTGGCCGGCAAGATCATCAGCGGGCACGACTACGTCAACAACGACGATGTGCCCCAGGACGACTACGGGCACGGCACCCACGTCACCGGCATCGCCGCTGCCCGGTAACAATGGCGTCGGCGTTGCCGGTGTTTGCCAGGGGTGCCAGGTGCTGGCCATCAAAGTGCTGGATAATGCCAATCGGGGCTACTACTCGTGGATTGCGGCCGGCATCATCGACGCCGTGGATGCCGGCGCCCATGTCATCAATCTGAGTTTGGGCGGCGCGAGCACATCCGAGACGCTGCACGCGGCGGTCCGCTATGCCGCCGACCACGACGTGACGGTCGTCTCGGCCATGATGAACCAGGGGAACGAGACGCTCTACTACCCGGCCGCGTTTACCGAAACCATTGCCGTGGGCGCAACCACCAGCACCGATGTGCGCGCCGGCTATTCAAACACGGGCGACCACATCGATCTGGTGGCGCCCGGCTCGTCCATCATGAGCACGCTGTGGGACGACGACTACGGCAGCTGGTCCGGCACATCCATGGCCGTCCCCCACGTGGCCGGTACCGTGGGTCTCATGCTCTCGGTCAACCCGGGGCTGACGCCTGAGGAGATTCGGACGCTGCTACGTGGGGCCGCCGATCCCATTGCCGGCGATGCATTCAGCACCGGCCTACGGCTGGGCGTCTCAACGCGGGCGAAACCGTGCGCCGCGCCCATCCTGACCGGCCCACCGCGACGCCCAGCCCCACGCCGACCAGCACGCCGACTGCGACCAACACGCCGACAGCAACGTCGACTGCCACGGCAACCAATACGCCGACACCCACGCAGACCGGCTTGCCGACGGCGACGCCGACTGCCACGCACACGCCCACCAACACGCCGACACCCACGTCGACCGTCACACCGACTGCGACGCCCACGGCGACTGCGCCGGTTGCGGGCAAGCCCACGCACACCCCGACCCCGACGTCGACCTCAACGCCGACTGCCACCCAACGTCCGACGGCGACCGTCACACCCTCTGCGACGCCGACATCCGAAGGAAACGGGTCGATCTCCACCGAGCCGGCGCACCGTGTCTACTTGCCCGTCATCCGGCCGCCGCGTACAACCCCGCTGCCGGGCGGCCCGATCGTGACCCCGGCCGGCCTCATCTACTTGCCCCACATCGTCAATAACTGACGGCGGACCCAAAGGGTCAGTCGCGGAGCGCGCGGCCTGTGTAGGCGAGAAATACATCGCCCAGGCTCGGGCGCGTGACGCTGATCTCCTGCACGTGCACGCCGCGCGCGAAGGCCAGTTGCAGCAGATCGGGCAGCCGCTTGTCGCCGTTGTCCACGCCGATCTGCAGCAACCTCTGGCCGTTGCGTGCATGCTCGGCCACCGACGTGACGTACGCCTGCTCGTTGAGCGCCGCGGTAAAGTCGGCATCGATGCCCGTCGCCAGCACCGAGACCACATCCGCACCCATGGCCCGCACCAGGTCGGCGGGCGTGTCCTCCACCACCAGCGTGCCGTCGTCGATGATGCCGACGCGATCGGCCAGGGCTTCGGCCTCTTCCATGTAGTGGGTGGTCAACAGCAACGTGATGCCGGTCTCTTCGCGCAGCCGCCGCACGTAGCGCCAGATGCCGTCCCGGTTGTGGGGATCCAGCCCCTGGGTCGGCTCATCCAAAAAGAGGACTGACGGCGAGGTCATCAACCCGCGGGCCAGTTCCAGCCGGCGTTTCATGCCGCCGGAATAGGTCTCGACTTTGCGCTCCAGCACGTCGCTGAGTTCGACCAGGGTCGCCAGTTCGGCGATGCGCTCCTTGCGGCGCGCGCGTCCTAGGCCGTACAGCTTGCCGTGGAAGTCCAGGATCTGACGGCCGCTCAACTCGCCGTCCAGGACGATCTCTTGAAAAGTGACGCCGATGCGCCGGCGCACTTCCGCCGGGTCGCGCACCACGTCGAAGCCGGCCACGCGCGCCGTGCCGCCCGTGGGCAGCAGCAACGTGGTCAGGATGGAAATGGTCGTCGTCTTGCCGGCGCCGTTGGGGCCCAGCAGTGCGTAGATTTCCCCCTGTTGCACGGCCAGATCAACGCCGCGGACCGCGTGGACTGCGTCGCCACCGTTGGCCGCGTAGGTCTTCTCAAGTCCTCGCGTCTCAATCGCCAACCCGCTCATCAAATTCCCCAATCTTCAACTCTCGACTCACGACCGGCAAACAAACCGGGTTTCTTCAAGAAACCTGGTTTGTCGCTCGGTCAATACGAGGCTTCACCGTTCACTAAAACACGCCCTGAATCTGGAGCACGCCCACCACGATGACCACGCCGGCGATGACGAAATACATGGTCAACAGGGCGAAACGGCTGCGGTCACCGGGCATGCGCGCCGCCCGCCACCAGCCGTAGTGGGCAATCACCAGCGCCAGCAACATCAACGCCGGGTGGCGCCAGCTGCGCAATACATCCACGCCGTCCCACCGTTCTTGGAGCAGCCACAGCAGCACGCCCAGCACAACCTCGAGGTCCAGCGCGGTGATGAAGAAGCGGCCAATGCGCGTGTCGCTCGCTTTCCAACTCCGTTTGTCCAACGCGCCCATCAGCATGTTGCCGATGGCGATGAAGGCGGAGATGAGAACGACGTAGCGCCAGAGCGCGTGCGCGCCGGCCAGGGCTTCGCTGAGCGTGCCCATGGCCTACATCCAGCCGGTGATGCGCGCCACACCCAATCCAACCAACAGGCCGGCGCCGATAAATGCGATAGCGGCAATGCGGAATTTACCCTCATCCGTGGTCGCCTTCTTGGCCCGCGACCAACCGATGTGCGCAGTGATGAGCGCCAGCGTCATGGTCGCCATGTGTTCAAGAACATTGCTTTGCATGCGCGCCGGCCACGTCGTCCACAGGATCAAACCCAGCAGCCACTGAATGTCGATCACGATGGGCGTGATCATGCCGATGCGCTGGTCCCAGTCGCCCCACTTGCGTTTGCCCAGCCAGCCGAACAGCATCATGGCGATGGCGACAATGAGGACGAGGATGACGACGTAGCGCCAACCGGAATGGGTGTAGAAAATCATGGATGTCATCACGGACTCCCTGTTAGTTTGGTTCGGCGGACTTGCGCCTGAACGTCGGCGTTGACGCTTCCGGCATGGCCGGAATGGCACACGATCGGCGCATGATGTCGCGCTGTCGGTCGGCCGCAGCACGCCAAACACGCGTGATCGTGAACCAGTTCACACAAGCTTTCTATCTTACGCCAACTTGGCCCAAAGACCAACATCACGGCCCGACATACCGCTAATTTGCCCATGTCACCAGGTTGGCTAAGAATGGAGACCCGGTTTTGTGTTGAGCATGCGGACCGGCCGTAGGTGATGCGTCCCTGCCGATGGTGTTGAAGCCTGGGCCTTTCAGTAAATCCACGCCGCGACCCGTAGTGACGACTTCAGTCGTTTGGCTGCGCTGGAATGACTGAAGTCATCACTACGAAACGTGAAGTACGGAGCTTAGGAATGGTGTTATGGTTGCCCTGACCGAAGTGACGACGACTGAATTGATCGCCCGTTGTCGCCGCGGCGGCGCGCGGCCTGGCACGCTGGTGGACCGCTACGCCCGGCTGGTCCATGCCGTGGCGCTGCGCCATGGTCTGCGCGGCGGCGAAGTGGAAGATGTGGCCCAAGAGGTCTTCCTCGCCCTGAAGCGCACCCTGGCCGAAATCGACGACCCGGAGCGCTTGCCGGGCTGGCTGGCCACGACGACCGGCGCGCCAGCCTGGCGTGCGGTGCAGATGCGCCGTCGCGAAGAAGAGCTTGACGACCCCGAGCTCGCCGCCGAACATGCCTCGACCGCCCAGACCACGGCCGCCCAAACCCCGGCCACACCCATGCACGCCGCGCCCATGCCCTCCATCGGCGAACTGCTCGACCTGTGGCAGCGCCAGGGCGCGTTGACCCAGGCCATGACCCGTCTGCAAGCCCGCTGTCGCACACTGCTGACCATGCTCTTCCTGGATGAACAGGAGCCGAGCTACGATGACATTGCGGCGAACCTGGACATTCCCAAAGGCAGCATCGGCCCCACCCGCACGCGCTGCTCTTCAGCAACTGCGGGAGATTCTGAGCCGGCCTCGGCTTTGACCGTCAGTCGCTCCTGTAACCGGGTGGAAAATTCATGTATTTTTCTGCCCCGGGCGCGCCTCTTCTTTGCCAGAGAGCCTTTTCATCCAAAGGACGAATGACCGATGCCACACCTTGATGATGAACGAATCTATGTCGCTGGCCGCGCGGCGGACGCCGGGACGACAGAGGCAACTTCCGCTGAATCCGACCATCTGCTCACCTGCGCACTGCCGGACGGCGTTGGCCGAACTGCGCACATTGCTCGACGATCTGCGGCTGTAGCGGCGGCTACCCCAGCGCGGAGGCCCGCGCACGCTATCATGCGCTGGCCGCTGAAATCGACACCGGGCCGTCATTGATCGCCCGCGCGCAACAGGCCGTGGCCGCGCTGCTGGCATGGGACAGCCGCACGCAACTTGGGGCCGTGCGCCAGGGCGCCGCCGTCGACTACCGCCTGCTCTACACCACCGCCGACGCCGACATCGAACTGATGGTGTCGGCCACCGGCGCCACCCGCCGCATCGAAGGCGAGTTCATCCCCCGCGACCCGGGCGCCGTCTCCACCGCCATGATCGAACTCTACGCCGGGCGCACGTCGGTGCCCAAGATCGCCACCACGCGCGCCGACGGCCGCTTCCGCCTGGACGCCGTCACGCCCGGCGCCTACCGGGTGATGGTCGTGCCCGCCGGCGGCCAACTCCAGGTCATCGAGCAACTGGAGATCTCATGAGCGACGCCGGCGCTCCTGTGCTGCCTGCCGCAACGTTGGCCCGCTGGAGCACCCTTGACTTCGCCGCCGCGCTGGCGGAAGCGCTGCCGTCGCGCCCGCGCCCGTGGAGACGGCGGCTGCACTCATCGCGGCTGCCCTGCCGCGCGCCGATCAGACGCCGGATGCGGTCGCGCGCTGGCTGGACCTGGCCGAGGCCCTCGTGCCGGCGGAGGACGCGAGTGCGCCGCTCCAGGCCGATCTGGCCTATGCTCGGGCACGTGTGCTGGCGCAAAGCGGCCGGCTTGACCAAGCCGAAGCGGCCCTGCGCCGGGCGCAGACGCTGTGGACTGACGCAGGTGACTCCACCGCCGCGGCCCGGGCCAACCTCGGCTTGACCCAGATCCTGGCCATGCAAGGGCGGCTGGACGAGGCCGAAGGGGCCGCGCGCGGCCGTGACCGGGCTCGAACAGGACCGGGCAGATGACGCCGGGGAAGATGACGCTGCCGCCGCGCTGCTGAGCGCCGCGCGTGGCGCAACTTGGGCACCGTGCAGACGTTGCGCGACGCAGCGCGCCCGCCCTGGCGAGCTTCGGCCGGGCACGTGCGCGGCTTGCCGGCATGGCTGCGACCCGAGCAGCAGACCGAGTTGGCCCACACGCTGCTCAACGAAGCCAGCGCCTTCACCTTTCTCGACGCCATCGACCCGGCGGAAACGGCCCTACGCGCCGCCATCGACCTGTTCGCCGCCGCCGCAGACAGCGTCAACCAGGGGCTGCACGCGCACGAATGTGGGCCGCCTGCTGGTGCGCACGGGCCGGCTCGCACCGGCGCTGGCCGAGTTTGAAGCCGCGGCTCGCGACCTCTTGGGCAGCGAACTGGCGGTGGAAACGGCCGACGCCGGCGCTGCGCCTGGCCGACGAACTGCTGTTGGAATGGGCGCTGGGCTATCTGGCTCTGAACCTCCATCCGAGGCCGCGTCTGCTGGACAAAGCCGAGCATCTCTTTCGCCAGGCCGGCCAGCCGTTTGAACTAGCCCAAACGCTCTACACCCGTGCCGCGCTGGCGTGCCCAGGGCGAGATCGACACGGCCCGCGCCGCCGCCGCTGCCGCCGCTGGATTTGTGGGGGCAACTGGACAACCCGTACTGGCGCAATCGGGCGCGCTTGATCTTGGCGCAACTGGATCTGGCGACTGGCGATGCGGCCGCGGCCCTGGCCGACGTCTCCGCCATGCTGGCCACGCCGGCGGGTGACGGTGACGCTGACGCCGCCGCCCCCACGGCCTGGGACACGGCCTCGCGCGTGCAGGCGACGCTGGTCCAGGTCGACGCGCACCTGGCACTGGGCGATGTGGCCGGCGCGGCGACAAGCCTCGCCCAGGCCGCCGCCATCGGTGCGCCGGCCGCGCTGCCGCCCGACCTGGCGGTGCAGGTGGCCTATGCTCGCGGCCGGGTGGCGCGTGCCCAAGGCGACGAGACGGCCGCGCGCGCCGCGTTCCAGGACGCGGTCGCACGCCTGGAACGCCAGCGCGCGACGTTGACGTTGGAACAGATGCGCGCATCCTATCTGCTGGACAAGGACGCCCTGTTCAGCGACTTGATCCTCAGCCTGCTGGCCCAGCCCGCACCGTCGACGGCGACCCTGGGCGCGGTCTTCGACACCATTGAGCGCCTGCGCTCGCGCGTGCTGTTGGAGCAACTGCTCGCTGTGACGGACGCGGCCGCAGAGGATGCGACTGCAGAGGGTGCTGCCGCAGAGGATGAGACCCAAGACGCGGGTGCGACACAAGGCGACGACGCGGCCCTGCGCGACGAGCTACGCCGCCGCTTGAACTGGCTCTACAACCGGCTGCTGGGCGAGGAGGGGAGCCGGCATCCCTTTGTGGAGTTGAGCCAGGAACTCCAGCGCACCGAAGCCCAGTTGGCGCGGCTGGAACTGCGGCGCGCGCCGTCACTGCCCCTGGCCCAGCCGTTGCCGCTCGCCGATTTGCAGCGCCGCATGCCCGCCGCGCAGGTGGCCGTCATCTACTACGTGGCCGCGGACGAGGTCATGGCGCTGGTGGTGACGGCAGACGACGCCGTGCTCCAGCGCAATCTCACGCGTGTGGCCGCGCTCCAGGACGCGGTGGATGAGTTCCACTTTCAGTTGGGGCGCATGGAAGTGCCCGGTGGCAGCGAGGCGCGCCTGCGCCGCATGGCCGTGGAGATGCGCGCCGTGCTCGGACGCCTGCATACGTTGCTGGTCGCGCCCTTTGCGGACCGGCTCGACGGGCGCAAGGTCACGTGGATTCCCTTCGGCCTGCTCCACCAAGTGCCGTTCCATGCGCTGTGGCAGGGCGACGGCTACCTGTTGGAGCGTGTCACCTGCACCTATGCGCCCAGCGCCACCCTGGCCGCGCGTGGCTGGCAGGATGCGGTGCATGGCCCGCTGCGCACCGTGGCCGCCCTGGCCGTGGACGATCCGTCCATTCCCGCGGCCCGCCTGGAAGCGGAGACGGTGGCCCGGGCCGCACCGGACGCGCATCTCTTCGTGGCCGACGAGGCGGGCGCGGCCGGTCTGCGCCGTGCCGCTGCGGCCGACGTGCTGCACATCGCCACCCACGGGCTCTTTCGTCGGGACAACCCGTTCTTTTCGGCCCTGAAGCTGGCTGACGGCTGGATCGATGTCCACGAGCTCTACCGCCTGCCGCTGGCCGCGCGCCTGGTGGTCTTGAGCGCGTGTGAGAGCGGAGCAGCCCGGCCCACCGGCGGCGACGAACTGATCGGCCTGGCGCGCGGCTTCCTGGCCGCGGGCGCGCATACGCTGGTCGTCAGCCGCTGGAATGTGCACGATGCCACAGGCGCGGCGCTCATGACGCGTTTTCATGCGCACCTGCGCCAGGAGGATGCTGCCGCCCACGCCGGGTCAACCACTGACGTGGCCGCGGCGGCGCTGCGTGCTGCCCAGGTCGAGGCGATCCATGCCGGGGCACACCCCTATTTTTGGGCGCCTTTCCAGGTGATCGGCTGACCGAATCTGAACAAAAGGACTGATGCCATGAGCAACAATCTTCGTCAACTCTACACGTCCAACGTCCGCTTGCGTCGTTTGGCGCGCCCCCGGTTTGCGTGGCAATTCGGCCTGGCGTTGGCGGCGCTCTCCATCCTGTTGCTGTTGGTCGCATCTCCCTTGGCGGCCGATGAGGGCGACGTGACCATTGAAGGCGTAGTGACGGCCGTCCCCGGCACGGCGGACGGCCTGGGACGCTACATGGTGGACGACGGCGCGCAGACCTACGCCGTCGACGCAGACGGCAACACCGAGTTCGACGCCGGGCTGCCGGCAACCGCTGCCACCGTGCGCGTCGATGGACAGCGACGCGGCGACGGCAGCATCCTCGCCACCCGCATCCGTGTGCAGGATGAGAGCACGAGCACGCCTGAACCGAGTGAGACGCCCGAACCCACGGAGACGCCGACGGCCACGCCTGGCGACGGCAGCGACGATCACGGCGGCGAGACCTACGTCGACCCGTGCCTCGACGTGAACCGCGACCGCTGGAACGGCGTGGTCGTCAGCCGCCCGGACGGCGACGGCCTGGGGACGTGGATCATCCAGCTTGACAGCGAGACGCAGTTGACGGTCGTGGTCGGCGCCCAGACCACCCTGGACTACGGTGTGCCGGCCGCCAACCAATGGGTCGAAGTGCGCGGCCGCCTGCGCGATGCCCAGAGCTGCACGGTCGATGCCGACCGGCTGCGCCCCGATGAATTCCGCGGCGGCGAGATCGTCGTGCGTCTGGCGTCCACCGACGTTGTCTCGCAGACGGTGGCGGCCGAATACGGCATGCAGGCGACGTCGACGCTGCTGCGTTCGGGCAGCATCTATCTCTTCACGGTGGTCGACGACGATGTGATCGACGAGGACGACCATGAGCAACAGATCATCGACCAGATGGTGGCCGATGCGCGCATCGAGTGGGCCGAGTTCAACTACGTCAACAGCGTGCCCGTGGGCGAAGGGTACAAGACATGGGGCTGGGGCGGCGTGGATCCCCTCGGTTATCAAACCCAGTCTGCCGTTCGCCAAGTGAACCTGGACGCGGCCCACAGCGCCTACAACGGCGCGGGTGTGACCGTGGCGGTGTTGGATACGGGCATCGATCTACAGCACCCGGCGCTGCTCGGGAAAGTGCTCCCCGGCCGTGACATGGTGGATGACGACGATGTTCCCCAAGACGAGGGGTTTGGGATTGCCTGGGGACACGGCACCCATGTGGGCGGCATCGTCGCCGTGGCCGCACCCGACGCCGCCATCCTGCCCGTGCGCGTCTTGGACAGCAACGGCCGCGGCAACATGTTCACCCTGGCCTACGCCATCGAGTGGGCCGTGGCCCAGGGCGCCGACGTCATCAACCTGAGCGTGGGCGCGGAGTCGGATTCACGGGTGTTGCGCGACACCATCGCCGAGGCGGTGGCCCAGGGCGTGGTGGTCGTGGCCGCGGCCGGCAACCTCAACTCCGCCGCCGTCCAATACCCGGCCGGCTATCCCGACGTGCTCGGCGTGACCGCGGTGGACGGCGCCAACGTCAAGGCGTCGTTCGCAAGCTACGGCGCGGGCTGGGTCGACATCGCCGCGCCGGGCGTGGGCATCACCTCGACCATTGTCGGGCCCCAGGGCAGCGGCTACGCCAGTTGGAGCGGCACCTCCATGTCGGCGCCCTTTGTGGCAGGCGCGGCGGCCCTGGTGCGTCAGGCGGAGCCGACGGCCGCGCCGGCTCAGATCGCGTCCCGGCTCACGGCGGCGGCCGCGGACATCGACGCGCTCAATCCGGCCCACGCCGGTCAACTGGGCGGTCTGTTGGACGCGGCCGCGGCGCTTGATGTGACGCGGCCCGAGGATCCGGGCGCGGATCTGCGCCGGGTCTTCCTGCCCACGATTCGCCTACAATGACCTGCGGCTGACTTCTACTGCTCCCATACGCCAAACACGCGCTGCCCGGACGGTCGACCGTTCGGGCAGTTTTCATGGTTTTGCCGTGGGGCATCCGTCCCCTTCTCCGTCCATGCCCTGTGATACAACAGGTGTGCGTTCCCGCGCCGCTGTGGCCACTCCGTCCCGGTCACAGCGCATGTATACAACGATTCGACAGGAGGAAATGGGATGCAAGAAACAAGTCAACTGCGATATCGCCGGTTTACCCGGTTGGTCTCCGGCTTGGCGCTGCTGCTCGCGTTGCTGCTGGTCAGCGGCACGGCACTGGCCGACGACGGGGAAACAGAACGCGACCTCATCGGCGCGCCCGACCGACACCATGGTCGGCACGTGGACCATTGACGGCAAAGAGTATGTGACGACAGACGCCACCGAGTTCGACGAGGGCGCCGGTGCGCTGGCGGTCGATGCGTGCGCCGAAGTCCGCTACCACGAGGACAACGACGCCGATGTGGTGGACACCATGCGCACGCTGCCCGCGGACAAGTGCGGCCATAACGGCGATGACGACAGCACGGACAGCGACAATACGGACAACGACAATGCGGAAAGCGAGAGTCCCGACGACCGCGACGGCGCACGGGCGTACGGATTGGTCGACAGCATGCCCGTGGGCGGCACGCTCGGCGAATGGCTCATCGATGACATCATGTACATCGCCGACGAGCAGGCGCGGTTCGAGTCCGACCACGGCCCCTTTGAGACGGACGCCTGTGTCAAGGTGAAGTACGTGGTGGTTGACGGCGAGAACCGGGCGCTGAAGCTGGAAACCGAGCACGCCTATCGCTGCGGCGCGTCCGGCGACGACGGCACATCCGACGATGCGGGCGATCCCAACCGGGTGCGCGGCGAACTCTACGGCGAGCTTCAGGCGTTCCCCGATGAACTCCTGGGCACGTGGCAGATCGGCGGCGAGGAGTTCGAGGTCACTGCGGACACGGAACTCAAGCGGGACAACGGCGGCTTCCAACTGGGCATGATCGTCAAGGTCCACTTCTACGAGGAACTGGAAGGCGACCAGGCCGGCACGCGCTTCGCCACCGAGATCGAAAGCCGGCTGCGCGGTGATGACGACGATCACGGCGATGACGAGCACGGCAACGATGATCACGGCGACCGGGAGCGGGATGACAACCACGGCAGCCGCGACCGCCATCGCAACGCCCACGCCGCGGGCTTCGCCTACGGCATCATCGGCACCTTCCCGGCGGGCAGCATGGGTCCCATCGGCCCGTGGACCATCGGCGACATCGCCTACACGGCCACTGATTCGACCAAGTTCTACCAGGTCGAGGGGTTGTTCGAGGAGGGCACGTGCGTCCTCGTGCGCTATTGGACGGACCAGGATCTCCAGCGCATCGCCCGCTTGATCAAGACCGATGCCAACGGCTGTAATGCCAACACCGCTGAAGGCAAGCTCTTCGGCTTTGTGGACGAGCTACCCGCGCCCGATGCAAACAACAACCGCAACTTCGTGGGCCAGTGGAACATCTCCGGCGCGCTGCTGGAAGCCGACGCCTCCACCATGTTCAAGGAGAGCCACGGCCTGTTGGTCCAGGGTGCGTTCGTCAAGGCCTATTACACCACCGACGGCGCGAGCAACTACCTGGTCTCCATCGAGACGTTGGTGCCGCCCGGCGCCGGTGACCGCATCCATCGCGGCCACGTGGAGCGCATCGACGATGGCGATGTCAACGCCGCCGCGGTGGCCAACCAGGTCTGGGTTGTCGACGGGCAGAGCTTCCAGGTGAGCGACGCCACGGATTTGGATGAGACGGACGGACTGGTGACGGTGGGTTCGCTGGTCGAGGTCAACAGCTATATCGCCGCGGACGGAAGCGAGGTTGCGACGCAAATTCGCACGGTCGCAGCAGACGGCAACACGGTCTTCCTGCCGCTGCTTCAGAAGTAGCGCGGACGTACCCGGACGCTCGCTCCCATCTCCTCGGGGCGAGCGTCCGGTCTTTTCTCAGATAGGCCCGCGCACGATGGGCGGCACGGTGGGTGCGGTGGTATTGTCGGCGGCTTCAGAGGTAATGCCGATGGCGCTGTAACGATCCAAGCGGTCGGGCAGCCGGATGATGAGCGTGCCCGTGCCCAGTTGGTCCACATCGAAGAGGCCGCCGCAGGTGCGCTCTTCGCCGTCGATCAGCCAGACGTGGTAGACCTCGTCGGGCGCCAGTTGCGGCAGACCCTCGGCGTACAAAATGGCCACCGAAAACGCATCGTTCCAGATCACCGACACCTTGGCTTCGCCGTCGTCGACCACACCGAAGATCTCGGTGCGATTGACGGCGTCGTCGGAGAGCAGACCGATGGCCTCCCGCTGCTCGGCGATCTGCACCAGAAGCGTTGCTTGCTGCTGCTGGAGCATCCGGTTTTGCACCAGCGACCAACCGTTGAAGAGCAACAGCCCGGCGATGGTCAGACCCAACGCCCAGCGCAGGCCCGGTGCGGCGAACCAACTTCGCCACGACTGCGCCTCCCGTGCCACCGGTGCGGATGTCACCGGCGCGGATGCGTGCACCGGTGTGCGCTCCCGCATGACCGCAGCGTGAAGGTTGCCGGCCAGCCCGGGCGGCGGCGCGACGGGCGGCGTCAACGCCAGCAGCGCCGGCTCCAGCGCACGAAAGCGTTCCACCTCCGCAGTCAACTCCGGGAACCGGACCAGCGTCTCTTCAACAAAGCGCGTTTCTTCTTCGTCGGTCGCACCGATGGCATACGCGGGCAGCAGCGCTTCCAGGCGACCGCGCGTCTCCTCCATCTGCATGCCGGATTCTTCTGTCACGTCTTCCTCGTCCATAAGCCCACTGCTGCTTGCCCTGCTGCGATCCTCTACGGCATGTCACTCTATCCGCAACATGCAGTCCATACTACTAACGCCGAGACCTAACGGGTCGGATTGCCTTGTGCTCCAACTTGCCGCCGGATCGGTAGTCCGCCCCGAATTCGTCCGATGGTGCGGCGGCATCATATCTGCTCCCACAGTGCACGCAACTTGATGAGTCCGGCGCGCAGCCGAGTTTTGACCGTTCCCAGCGGCAGGTCCAGTTGCTCGGCCAATTCGCTGTGGGTGTACCCCCAGTAAAAGGCCAGTTCAACCAGAATCCGTTGGTTTTCGGGCAGTTCCTGGAGCAATGCAATGACCGTCTGTACGTCGAACCAGGTGTTCGTGCCGGTCGCGGCGTCGTCACCCAACTGGTGCAGGAGATCCTCCAACGCATCCGGCGCCAAGGGTGCCCGCCGTTGCTCCTTGCGCAGCCGGTCGATGGCGGCGTTGCGTGATGGTCGTCAGCCAGGCGGGGAACGCGCCCAAGGCCGGGTTCCAGCGCTCCGGCCGGCGCCAGACGCGCAGGAACACGTCCTGGGTCACCTCCTCGGCCGGGCCGGGCGAGCGCAGCACACGCAACGCCGTGCCGTAGACCAGACTCCCGTGGCGCGCATAGAGCTTCATGAGCGCGGCTTCGTCCTGCTGCGCCACACGGGCCACCAGCCAGGTGTCAGTTGCGGAATCGGCGTAGTCGGTCATAGAAGACGCGTGCTCAATGCTGGGCTGTCGGGTCCAAGAGACATCGAGAGTCTATCATAGCCTCAAAGGACTCGCCAGCGTGCGCCCCCAAATGGAGTGTATCACCGGTTCGGGGTGGACGTCCGTCCAGTGCGCACGCCCTCGTGCGAACTCAACAGTTTTGTAGGTCATCGCTACCAGCGTGACATCTCTGGTCAACCGGATCGTTCGGCAGGTTGCCGAACCTACGAAACCCATGATCTCGCCACGCTGTTAGTTGAGTTCGCACGCCCTCGTGCGAACTCAACGAACCGACCCCTTCGTCGCCAGAAACTGAGATGCGCGTCCCACATTGAGCGGCACCGATCCTTGTCCTCGTTCGCCCCGTTCTTGTGCCGAACCTCCCAGACCAACGTTGACATAAAATAAATCCGCGGTCCCTTTGGAAAATAGACCATTCAAAACCAGTCTGGTAAACTTGCTGTCCATGGCTGCGAAGAAACTTCAGGGACAAGTTGCGATTGTGACCGGCGCCAGCCGGGGAATTGGAGCGGCGGCGGCGATGCAGTTGGCACAGGCCGGCGCCGGCGTCATTCTCGTGGCGCGCGACGAATTGTTGGCGGAAAAACAGGCGCGCTTCATCCGCGAGCAGGGCGGCCAGGCCGAAGTCGTGCCGGCCGATGTGAGCGATCCCGAGAGCATCGAACCCATCATCGAAGTGGCGCTGGACCAGTTTCGCCGCATCGACATCCTCGTCAACAACGCGGGCATCATCTGGCCCATTGACGAGGTGGCCGAGGCTGACTTGGACGAGTGGGCGTACAATGTCCACGTCAATTTGGTCGGTCCATTTTATCTCATGCGCACCGTGCTACCGGTCATGCAGGCCCAGGGCTACGGGCGCATCGTCAACGTGAGCAGCGGCGCGGCGACCCATCCGGTGGCCGGGTGGAGCGCGTATTGCGCCGCCAAAGCCGGTCTCGACATGCTCACCAAGACCGCGGCATTGGAATTGCGCGACGCGCCCATCACCGTCAACGCACTGCATCCGGGCCTGGTCAACACCGACATGCAGGACGACATTCGCAGTGTCGACACCGACGGCAGCAGCCTCGATTTTGACCGGTTTCACGTCGCCCACGCCGAAGGCAGTCTGCGCACGCCCGACGCGGTGGCGCGCATGATCTATTGGATGGTCGGCCCGTGGAGCCGGGACCGGTCCGGCGAAGTCTTCACCGCTTCCGACCCGGCGTGGCTGGAGACCGTCGAACGAGACATTCCCGACCGGTAAAACCGGTTTGCTTGCATTATCCTGAAATCGGCGGCATTCCGCGCCACCTGTGGTTCGTCACAATCAACGCGACGCACCGACGGCAGGTCGGCGCCCGGACTGTCGTCCCCAAGTCTTTATTCCACGTAGGAGGAACAGAAATGGCATTTGATAAGATTGTGGTGCCGGATACCGGCGAAAAGATCTCGCTCCGCGACGGCAAACTCCACGTGCCGAACAACCCCATCGTGGCCTTCATCGAGGGCGACGGGACCGGCGTGGACATCTGGGCTGCGAGCCAACCCGTGCTGGACGCCGCGGTGGAGAAGGCCTACGGCGGCACGCGCAAAATCTCCTGGATGGAAGTCTACGCCGGCGAAAAGGCCAACGAGGTCTACGGCGAGGCCATCTGGCTCCCCGAGGAGACCCTGGACGCCATCGATGAGTATCTGGTCGCCATCAAAGGCCCGCTGACCACGCCGGTCGGCGGCGGCATCCGCAGCATCAACGTGGCGCTGCGCCAGCGGCTGGACCTCTACGCCTGCGTGCGCCCGGTCCAGTACTTCAACGGCGTGCCCAGCCCGGTCAAGCGCCCCGAGTTGGTGGACATGGTGATCTTCCGTGAGAACACCGAAGACATCTACGCCGGCATCGAGTGGGAAGCGTACACCGACGACGTCAAGAAGGTGATCAACTTCCTCCAGGTGGAGATGGGCGTCAACAAGATCCGCTTCCCCGAGAGCAGCGGCATCGGCATCAAGCCCGTCAGCGAAGAGGGCACCGGCCGGCTGGTCAAGGCCGCCATCCAGTACGCCATCGACAATGACCGCAAGAGCGTGACCCTGGTGCACAAGGGCAACATCATGAAGTACACCGAGGGCGCGTTCATGGGCTGGGGCTACAAGGTCGCGGCCGAGGAGTTCGGCGCCACCCCGCTGGACGGCGGTCCGTGGCACGTGCTGCCCAACGGCCTCATCGTCAAGGACGTGATCGCCGACGCCATGCTCCAGCAGATTCTGACCCGCCCGGCGGAATACGAGGTCATCGCCACGCTCAACCTCAACGGCGACTACATCAGCGATGCGCTGGCGGCCCAGGTGGGCGGCATCGGCATCGCGCCCGGCGCCAACATCAACTACGAGACCGGCCGCGCCATCTTCGAAGCCACCCACGGCACCGCGCCCAAGTACGCGGGCCAGGACAAGGTCAACCCGTCGTCGGTGATCCTGAGCGGCGAGATGATGCTGCGCCACATGGGCTGGAACGAAGCCGCCGACCTGGTCATCAACTCCATGGAGAAGACCATCGGCGAGAAGCAGGTCACCTACGACTTCCACCGCCTGATGGACGGTGCGACCCTGCTCAAGTGCAGCGAGTTCGGCCAGGCGCTCATCGGCAACATGGGCTAAGCTCGTCCTGTCATTGACTTGACTCTTGACCCGTCAGTCTGCGCCGGCGGCCTTAGCGGGCACGGCCGCCGGCGCAGATTGACGGCGCAACTCAGCACGTCGCTTGCCCCTCCCCGAAGCAAGACGTTTTTTACCCACGGGAGGGCGTTTTTTTGCTCAACCGCACACGTCGCTTCTTGGACGCCATGATCCATCCCAACCTGCCAATTTCACCGCCGACGTCCGCCGACGGCCTGTTGCCCCAGGACATTCACGGCGGCGTCCATGCCGACCTCTTGGGCTCCGGCACGGTCACCTTTGTGCTGCGCGCCCCACAAGCCCTACGTGAGCCTGGTGGGTGACTTCAACGAGTGGAAACGCGCGCCAATCCGCTGGTGACCGACGGCCGGGGGACTTGGTGGACCACCCTGCGCCATCCCGGCGCCACGCGCTACGGCTACTTCGTGGCCATCGACGAGCAGGCCCACGCCTGGGTCGGCGACCCCTATGCGCGCGAGTTACGCTGGAACCACGAAGGCCCGTGGGCCCATCTCCCCGCCCAAACGCGCCCCTTTGCATGGACCGACGCGGCGTGGCGGACGCCCCCGCTGCGCGAACTGGTCATCTACGAACTGAACGTGCGCGACTTCGGCGGCGAATGGCGGCGCGACCATCCCGTCTACGGCACCTTCCGGGATCTGCAGCGGCGCGTGGGTTACCTGGCTGAGTTGGGTGTCAACGCGCTCGAACTCATGCCCATCCAGGCCTTTCCCGGCGAGTCAAGCTGGGGCTACAACCCCGTCTTCTACTTCGCGCCCGCCCGGGTCTACGGCAGTTGTGACGACCTGAAGCGGCTGGTGGACCTCTGCCACGCCCACGGGCTCGCCGTGATCCTGGACGTGGCCTTCAATCATGCGTGGGGCGAGCACCCGTACTACCACTACTATCCGCCCATGTACGACACGGAGGGGCAGCAACTGGCCAACTGGAACCCCTTCTTCCACCACACGCCCCAGAGTGTCAACATGTGGGGCGGGCTGGACTGGGACCATTTCCGGCCGGATACGACGCGCTACTTCCAGGATGCGGTGCGCTACTGGCTGCGTGAGTATCACGTGGACGGCTTTCGCTTCGACTGGGTCTGCGGCGTGGACTACGACGCGAGCAACCCCATGACGCCGGGCTTCAACCCGTACCACGGCATCAGCGCCATCGCCTGGGCCGCCAAACAGGCCAAGCCCGACTGCATCCTGCTGGGCGAGTATTGGCAGCTGGACGGCACCCATCCGGACAAGACGGCCGCCAAATTGGTGCACGAGACGCCCTTGGACGCGGTCTGGAACGGTCGCTTTCATCACACCGTGGACGACGTCATCAACCAGCGCTGGCAGTGGGAACAGCAGGACATCTTCCGGGCCATCGGCGGCTTCCGGGACGACGGCTACAGCGCGGCCACCCAACTGGTCAACTTCACCTGCAGCCACGACGAAGTGCGCCCGGAGCACGAGATCAAGTACTACAGCGGGCGTCACATCCCGCGGCCCGGCGGCCTGACGCTGGCCGAGATCGCGCTGCGCAAGGCCATGCTCGGCCTGATCGCGCTCGTCACAGCGCCGGGCATCCCCATGCTCTACGCCGGCCAGGAATTCGGCGAGGACACTCCCCGCACCATCGATTTTCTGCCCTTGGACTGGGACAAACTCGACGAGCCGCGCCATCGCGCCTACTACGACGCAGTGCGAAAGTTGATCCGCCTGTGTCGCACCAACCCGGCCCTGCGCAGCGATCACATCCATTTTTATGACAATGACTTTGCCGAAGAGAAGCTGGTGCGCTACGACCGCTGGAGCGATCAGGGCGGACACGTCGCCGTCGCACTCAACTTTGACGCGCGCACCCAAACGGCCACGTTGCACGTGCCCAAGCCCGGCGTGTGGCTGGATGTCGTCAGCGGCACGCGTTACCAGGCACGCAAGGCCGTGGACGTGACGTTGGCGCCCTGGCAGGGAGCCATCCTTGTCCCCGCGCGCCGGACATGAACGCCGGTTGCGGGTCTCTTTGTGAAGAATGTTACAAGCGTCTGCGAATTTTTCGTGTATAGTCTTGGGCGCAAATGTGCTCAGGGCCGTGCCGCAGAGCAAGCCGCCATCGACTGGCGGCGGCGTCGTTACGGACCACAAAAATGTGTTCCCTCTTCCATTTTTAGTTGTAACCACGCCGCAACTGTATTAGAATAGCATGGCACGGTCGCCGGGGCTGTCCGGCGTCTGTACCCTCTCATTTGCTGTCTATCCGAAAACTTCCTTCGCGAGCAAGGCGGTCGCACGGACGCGGTCGGCTCAAAACCGAACTTCCGGATAGATTCCTACATCACCTTGTTTGAGGAGGCCAATGTCTATGCAGGCAACGTTTTCATCGCCGCTGATCCGGTCTACGATCGGGAAGAAGGCCATCATGGCCGTGACCGGTTTGGTCGGCATCGGGTTCATTTTCTTCCACATGTACGGCAACCTCAAGATCTTTTACGGCGCGGCCTATTTCAATGCCTACGCCGAGGGCCTGCGTGAATTGGGTGCGCCCATCTTCAGCCACACCCATCTGCTCTGGCTGCTGCGGATCGTGTTGATTTTGTCGGTGGTGCTGCACGTGTGGGCGGCTGTCTCGCTCTATCAACAGGCGCGGAAAGCCCGCACCACCAACTACACCGTCAAGCGCACGGTGGCGGCCAACTACGCGGCCAAGACCATTCGCTGGGGCGGGCTGGTGCTCTTCTTCTTCATCATCTTTCATTTGATGCACTTCACGTGGGGCACGCCCGGCGTGGCGCGGGATTTCATTCCCGGCGATCCATATCACAACGTGGTGGCCGGCTTCCAGTCCATCCCGACGACGCTCTTCTACCTGCTCGCAGTCTTGGCGCTGGGGCTCCATCTCTACC